>CANPXE010000001.1 GCA_947585665.1 uncultured Bacilli bacterium
TATCATTTTATTACTCCTTACCTTATTGGTAATAGCAATAAAAATATGACACTCAATCAGCATTGATAGAGTGTCAAGTCTAAATTCTTAGAGGCGACATTCACTTGCGACTCAAATGTTCCTCTTTTTTTATTTTATGCAAGTTTCCTTGACAAATACATATTAACATAAAAATGCACTTTTATCAAGTACGTTATCTATTTTTACTCGAATTTTCCGAGTTTGATATCTATCTGGTGCAAGGAAGGAGACTCGAACTCCCACGACTCTCGTCACTACCACCTCAAAGTAGCGTGTCTACCATTCCACCATCCTTGCATATGTCATTATCATAATACAAAACTTTACTTTTAACAAGTCTAATTTTAAATAAAAAAAGACTACCGAAAATTAATTATTTTCGATAGTTCTTTTTTATTGAGTTAAGTCTTCTTCAACTAAAGAATCTGTTTCTAAGTCATTAGTATCTTCACTATTAACTTCACTAGATGTTTCTTCTTCAGGTACTTCTTTTTTTTCTTCGTCTACGGAATCAATAGAATCCTCAACTATTTCTTCTTTTGAATCTTCTTGCTCTTCTAAAGAGTCATCATCTTTTACTTCTTCAGGAGAACTAGATTCTGTTTTAGGGTCACCATCAGAACCAATATATTCATCTTCTTTTGGCTTATTTTCAGTATCTTCGATTTTGTTGACATACTCTTCTTCTTGTTCTTTTGGAGTATCACCATCTGAAGTATATTCGTCTTCTTGAAAATTACTTTCTTCCCCTTCTTCGATTGTATTAGAATCTTTTAATAAATCATCAATTACTACTGGAACATCTAATAAGTTAATATCCTCAGTTTCTTGACCATCTTTTTTTACTTGGAAATTAATATTTTCATTTTGAACTTCATCTGAAAAGATATCACCTGTAAAATCATCAGTTTCATTTTTAAGTTTATAATAAATTTCTTGTCTTACTTTAGTACTATTTGGATAAGCCCTAACATTATTAGCAATATCGTGGCGGCACCAATAAGCAGCTAGACACCCTTTATCATCAGTATTCCAACTTTTAAGCAATCTTTCTAAACTTTCTTTGGAATGAATACTATCTTTTACCATTGCATCATACAATTCTTGCGTATACTTTTCAATATCAATGTATTTAAGATATTTTAACTTTTCGCCAGTTTCTTTAAATCTTGCTTTTTTATAATCGTCAATATTAGTATACTTTCCACCAGTTATTCTTGAAATAGCCATATTATCACTCTTGTAATCAACTTGACTATATCCTTCTGATGGATTATCAACGTTCTTATAGATAGTCTTTTTTACTGAATGAATATTACTATTATATTCAACATAACCATTTTGATATCCTTTATATCCCAACATTTCATAAGCAATCCACTTTAACGCATAAGAGTCAGGTCGTCCATCAGGATTATTAGGTTGATACCAATGAGCAGTGTTGATACCTTCACCACCATATGAGTTAGAACCACGAGATGCATATTGATAAACTCCTGAATATTTCATTATCCTATTATTGATTAAGTCATCTATTGTCTCTAAATGAATCTTATCCCAATCTTCAGGACTAAGTTGACTGAAGGCTGATGTTTGACGAGCACGGAACTTATTATATTGATTTGTATACTTTCCTTCATTTGGATAAGATACTTGAATACCAATTTCTGCTTTTTGTTCTGAATTTAATTGTAAGAAAGCTTGGGCTTCAATGTAATCTATAACATAAATTGTCTCAAATACTTTCTTATAATAATCTTCAACTTCAGCTGGCGAATCTATTCTTGATGGATCCCAGTTAGAACCAATTTCAGAACCCTTGTCATAATGTACTGATAAATTCATAACGATATCATTTTTACCAAATGATTGCATTAAGTTACTATCAGCATAGTCTTCACCACCAGCATCAAATCTTCGACCATAGTTCTTTAAGAATAATCTAGCATCAATATTATGCGCTGTTTCATGAGTAAATGTATGATATGTGTATTCTTGAAGTTCTTTATGTAATTCAGTAGCCAAATCTTTATCGATATAACCATCCATCAATCCTTCAGCACTCCAATCGATTCGATCTCCCCAAGCAACAGCAGCATTACCATCACTAGTAGCCCAACGATTAGTTACTTCATTGAAGTTTTTATGGAATGGTTCTTCCGTTCCAACTTGTTGATATACTAAAGCACCATTTTCATCATAAGCATATCTCTTATCAAGATGGAAAGTGTGAATATCATTAAATAATTTAGCATCTCCTAGAATTTTATAAGCTGTTGCATAATAAGTTGCCATTCGATTAGCATAACTACTAATTCTTCTTACCAATATGTCGTGTTGTTGTGAATCCTCTGGATCTTCTATATAACTTCTTTGAGCACCAATTACATATTGAACAGGTGTAGATATAATGTACGCAGCATTTTTAGGAAGTGTCAAGATTGGTAACATCATATCATAAGCACGATGTGGTTTGTAGTTAGCATCCTCATTACTGAAATGATCCCATAATGTATACTGAACATCTTTTTCATGACCAACAATAGGAATTTCTTTCAAATATCCTTTAAATTGTTGTCTAGTCCATTCATCTAGGTCACCATCGCCAAAGACAGTTACCATATATTCTAAGAATTTAGCTATAGTGTTTTGATTTGTATAACTTCCAAGAACTGATGCATATCTCGTACCAGTTGCATCCGTCTTAAAGTTATCATCACTAGCAAAATACAAACTTGTTACTTTAGAAGGTGTTAGATTTTGATTAAATCCTTCCATATTAAATAACATAAAGTCATATAATTTCATTCCTTCTATCTCTAAATCATAGAAACGATGTAAATAGTTATACATATAAAGGACTTTTTCTATTTGTTTATCTTTTTTAACACTTTTTTCAATGTAAGAATTAATTGCTTCATTTCCTGTTGTATTAGTGTAATTGCTATTAGATAAATATTTAAGAACAAATTCTTTTAATTCTTTACTAGTAGTTTCTTTATAGAAATCACGATATATTCTACTGTCAGCTGTTTTTGTTAACACATCTAAATTTTCTGTATAATCTAATCCTTTTAAGTAATTAGTTAAATTCGTTACAACTTGTGAATTAGCGTCAATTATATAATGATCAAAATTATAATCAATCTTTAAATCAGGAATGCGATAACTTGCAACCATATCATAAGTATTATCATAAGTAACTTTATATGTTTTATGTTCATTTTCCTCTTTATAAACGATTTTAATCTTACTAATTCTCTTAACATTATCAGTTGTCAAATAAGTTACAATATTACCTTTAGAATCAACAGGTAAAATATGAACTATTTCTTTAGTTCTTAAACTAGAATCACTAGAAATTTTTTCAGCAATATTAATTATTTTTTCACTATTATAGAAAGGCATTAACTTGGTTAAATTAGTATATAATGTTTCATTTTCTTCTTTATATTTTTCGATATTTTCATTTTTATTAACACTTGAAACTTTTTCAAATTTCAAAGTAGGAAGATTATCATATGAAGCATTTTTCAAATTCCAAATAGTTTCATTGAAATCAAGAGTATCTCTAAAGAATTCGTTATCTATTTTATTACTTGTAATTTTAGTAACACCCGTTTGGGTAGCAGCAGCTTCATCACTTGTACCAATGTAATAGTTACCTTCGCTTGCTTTAGCGCCACCAAACATCTTAACACCAATACTTCCATAGCTTAAACTGATATTATTTTTAAAAGTACTAGTTCCACCATCACAAGTAAATCCACAAACTAAACCATTTCCCATAGAGTAATCAATATTAACATTAACATAATTATTTTCATAAGTACCAGTTCCTAAAGCACGACCTGATAAACCACCACGATAGTTCCATCCACCATTTATAGAACCTTGAGCATAACTATTTCTAATAGTTACATTTGTTCCACAACCGATTAATCCTCCAAGTTGTTGGCGATTTGCATATCCAGAATTAATATTAAAATTAACTGCGTGACATTGTTCAATAGTAGTATTTTGAGCATTTCCAATTAGGGTTCCAACTACTCCTTCAGCATTAGCCTTGTAGTAATTAGTAACTAATACTTTAGTCAATTTAGAACCATCGTCTTTAATCGCAATCGTACCATTACCAGATGTTCCAGGCATAGTAACATCTTTGAACGTTATATTTTCAATAGTTGCTTTTGACATATTATTAAATAATGGTTTTGATAAGTTCTTGATAGTGTATCCATTACCATTAAGAGTACCACTATAAGAATCAACATAAGTAATACCATCAGTTTCAACACCACTAGCATCATAGTCTTGAGTTAATTTAACACTATCATTATTTTGAAGTTTAGCAAGCAATATTTTGAAAGCTAATTGTGGATGTGTTTCATTAGTAGCCGTTCCATCTTTAATGCTTCCATAATCAACTTTTATCTTTTCCGTTGATCCTTCCTTAGTTACATACTTATATTTTAAGATTAAAACTAATTGTTGATTAGCAGTTTCAACACTGTCAATCTCGGCATAAATAGTCGGCATATTTTCCATAACTATTTCAACAAAGTAATTATCTTTATTTTTTTGAATATCTGAAATATTAACAGATTCTTTTATACTTACTGCATCATTTTCAAACTTGTATAGATTTATATCAACAATATCTTTTAGTTCAATTTTATTAGTATCAATAGAAATAATTTCATCTAAGAAAGTAACATCTTTATTATAATTTTTACTATCTTCTGATACATCAGTATCACGATCATAGTTAGCTACTACTGAAACATAAACTCTTTCGGCTTCCTTCATATCAAATTTGATACTTTCACTATAATCGTTATCATATAAACTATTTCCATCTTCATCTACTACTTTAATATGAGCCTTTCCTACTACTGCGCCATCTGTATCTTTTAACTTAGAAGTAATAGTAACTTCTTTAGAGTCAGAAATTTTATATTCATAATCCGTAATCTTTGGCTTATCTTTTAAAACTTCAGGATGAATTGTATATAGACTACTCAATTTGACATCTTTACCATTACTTAAAATGACATCAGTAATATTAGCATTCTTTACACCAAAAGTATTGTATCCATCAATAATAATTTCATAACCATTTTCTAATTTATTTAATGAATAGTGTTTATCATTAATAATAACTTCTTTAGGTGTCACTTGTAGTTCTTCAGCAATTCCTTCAACATTAAAGTTTAATTTAACTTTTTCTTCTTTTTCAAAGTAACTATCTTCATCAGCACTAATAGCTTTACCATCAGTAACTTTTATAGCATTATATTTATCTTCGCTGAACAATCCATATTTTGTTTGATAAATAGTAGTATCTTTAAATTGATTAAGATCTTTATCATCTTCATTAAGAGCATCAGTATCCAAATCATAGCTTGCTACAAATATGAGATCAAGGTTTTTATTAAGTGGAACATTTTTAAATGTTACTGTGTTTTTACCACGAACCATTTTTTCAGTTTGATCTCCTAATTTGACACTACCATCTATGAAACTTTCATCTTTCTCTTTAGCATTGTCATCAACTTTAACATTGAAAGTAAATGTAACTGTTTGTTCTTGGGCATTCTCTTCTACTTGTAAATTTTCAATTACAGGAGCATCTCTTAAGACTTCTAATCTAATGCTTTGTTCTGGTACAGAATAATAATTAGTTTGCTTGTCATAATAACTATTTAATTCTAATTGTACCCTATTGGCAGTCAATGTTATAACTCCTGATTCTGTTGGGGCAGTAATACCAATTTTTGACTTATAACCACTTTCTTGATTAGCAACATAGTTAACACCATTTACAGTAATAGCTGATGTTCTACTATAGCTCTTATTATTGCTTGTCTTGATATTAGAACCAACACTAACATCAAAACTTACTTCAAAATTTCTTTGTCCTTTAGTTAAATACTTATTATTATTTTTAGTTGTAATTGCTTTAATATAAATTTCATCATTCTTAGTAAATATAGTTGCTTCACCAATATTTTTAGAAGTGTATTTATATTTATCCCCCAAATCATAATCACATAAGAATTTAACAGTATATTTACCATCAAAGTTTTTATCATAAGAAAGTGTTACTCTTTTATCAATTAATACTGATGAACTATCAAGTTCTTCACTATCTAGAATATTACCATTTGAATCAACTAGAATAGCAACTAATTTATTGAAAGCATCATCATCACCACTAAATTCATAAGTAGCTGTAATAGTCTTATTAGAACTATTATTAGTAAGATTAATATTATTTATCTTAGGAGCATCTTTTAAGACTGTATAAACTAATTCTTGAGCATTAAAATCTTCCCCATTTGTAAATACTTTAGTTGTATCTAATTTAATACTATCAATATTTAATGTATGTTTCGTAGGAGCCATATCAGCTTCATTTAATACTACTTTATAGTTATTACCACTAACATTAGTAACAGGATAAGTTTTGTCATCTATATCAATACTTTCAACTTTTGCTCCTCTTGTATTGGTACTAACAAAAGTTATAACTGGTCTTTCATCTTTTTGAATAGCATCAGTTATTGATACATCGGTTAAAGTAAAGTTATAGTCACCGCCTATTATAAAGGTATGATTATATAATTCAGCATTTTGAAATTCATTCTGTGTTATATCAATATTTTTTTCATGTCTTAAATCATAGGTACCAATGAATACTACTTTATATACTTCCGCATCTTGAAAATCATACTCAACATTTCCTTTAGTTATTTCACTAGTTCTATCTACATTGTCTTCTTTTATTTTCTTTTCTTGATAAATTTCATAATAACCATTAGTATATGCTCCATCATTATCAACTAGTTCATAAGTTAATGATTTATTATCTTCACTTATATTAAGATTATTGATATAAGGAGCATCTTTTAAAACATCTATTTCAATCTTCAAATCATCAACATTAACGATAACATCATTATTTAAAATAACTTTAGTAATACTATATTGATTTATTTTTGCTTCATCAGGAGCTTTCAAATTAAAATAATATTTTCCATCATTTAACGTAGCGTCAACAACAGTTCCATCATCCATTATAAATGATTTTATTTTAACTGTAGATGAAGGATTTGGTTCTATTGTACCACTTACATAAATAGGTTTTGTTTGTTTCTTTTTAAATGACAAGTTATTATCTTCTAAAGAAAGTTTAGCATCATAAACAACAATAGGATGCTTTTCAACTAATGTACTTTCTACTTCTCTATATTCGTCATTATTTACATCAGAATCCAAATCATAGTTTACATAGATATCAAAATAATAATTTTCACCAGGAGTTAAACTATCTAATACTAGACTATTTTCTCCTACAACAACACTAGAACTTTGAGCTTCTTCTTGTTCTTTATTTTTAACAATTACTTGACCTTTATTATCATTTAGTAAAGCATTGTCCTTATCAATAATATTAAATTTAATAACAGGATTTTCTTCAGTTTCATCAACATATAATTCTTCGATAGTTGGCTTATCTTTTAGAACATCAAGATTAAACTTTAATTCTTGGTCAGTTTCATCATCACCCAATGTAATATTAGTCATTGTATAATTATAAATTTTTGCTGTATCAGGCGCTGTTATTTTTACACTATAAGTTCCGTCTTCATTACGTTCTGGTCGGTAAGTATCTTCACCAATATTAATTTTATTAATACTAGCACCATTATCTTCTGGTAAAATATTAGCCTTAAATTCTAGTTTAACATCAGCCTTTTTATTTACATAGTAAGTGTCACCTTTTACATTAGATAAAGTAAGTTTATAAACCGTTAATTCATGAGTAAATAACGTTGCATCATAATTATTATCATCATTATCTATTTCCTCATCCAAATCATAAGTAGCATCTATATTAACATCATATTTTGAACCTTTATTTAATTCAACATCATCATAAGAAAATTCATCATCAATATCATCTAAATCTAATTTTTGGGAATATACAACAGTTTTATCATCTTGTTTAGTAATAATTAATTTTGCCTCAATCAAAGCATTATCTTCATCATTTAAAGCAAAAGTAATACGTTTTTCTTTTTCATGATATAAAAAGTTTGCGAAACTAGGTGTATCTTTGAGAACTTCATATATCAATTCATAATTACATAATACTATATGACCATCATCTAATGTAACCGAACTAATGATATGGCGTTTTTCACCACTATTATCAGATCCAGGCATATCAATGGCATAGTGATCATCAACATATCTAACTTCTCTTTCTTCACCATCAATTACAACACTTGATATCATTTGTGTCATGTGTTCTGGTTTAACACTAGCTTCAAAATCAAATGTAAATGCTTCATTTTTTTGATAATATGATTTTATTGATTCTTGTTTAGCAGTTATTTGCACACCACCATTTGTAAATGACTGCAAATAAAGATTTTTATTTTCATAATAATTACTATTAGAATCTAATTTATTAGTATCCAAATCATAATTACCAGTAATTAATATTGTATATTCTTGACCTAATTCTAATTCAACATCAAGTGAAACATTTTTAGTACTTTCTTTTATTTCTTCTTCATATACTACTTCCATTGTTTCAAAATCATCAGGTAACTTAATATCAGAATCAATATCATCAGGATCAACATCATCGGGGATTTCAATTTCCGGATCTTTTTCTTCAAAATCACTAGATGAAGCATATCCTTTTACTATTTTTATATGTGTTTCTTTTAAAGCATTATCTTGATCTTTAATGACATAATTTATTTTTCCATCTTCATAAGTTAAACTTCCAACTTTAGGAACATCTTTTAAAACATCAACTGTAAAAGTTAAATCTTTATTATCTATTTCTCTTCCATTAGTTAAAACAACTTTCGTAATTTTATATTCTTTAATTCCTGATGTATTAGGAGTTTTAACAGTAAGTGAATAAATATTATCTTCAAGACTTACTTTAACTTTTTTACCATCGAGATAAACTTCTTTTATTTGAAGATTGTTATCAGGACTTATCTTAGCTGTGAATTGTAATTCGATACTCTCTTTTTTCTTTGGATATTTTTTAAACTTATCTTGCGTTAGTTTAACAGTATATTTAGTTTTCGTAGTCTTTTCTACTCTTTGTGCTGTATCTGTTATAGTGATTTTACCATCACCATTAACATCATATTTCTTTTTATCTACTTCTGTTTTGTCGGTTTTATCTTTACTTGTTTTATTATCTTTCTCATTTTGAATATCAATTAAATATTCATTTATCTTTTTAGCATCTTCATAATCTTTCTTACCATCGTCATTAACATCACCCTTACTACCTTGAAGGAACATTAAAACAATAGTAACTAATAAAGATATTAATAATGCCATACTTAAATACTTACTTATCTTATTCTTTTTCATCTTTTTACTAAACTTCATTTTTTCACTAAGACGAGTATTAATGAAAATGATACCAACAAGTAAAAGACTCATAACAACTAAACCAACAATAATAAATGGTTTAAATGTTTGAACACTTTTTTCATTTTCGACAACATCTTCTTTAGGAGCATAAGTAGAAGCATTAGTTGTCGTTCCTTTAATCGTTAAATCTTTACTGACATCATCAAAAGAAATATCTTTTTCACCATCAGAAGCAACCGCATTATGTAAAGATATTTTAGTCTTTCCCACAACCGGATTTTCTTTGACAAATAATTTTATTACCAATAAATGATCATTTACTACTCCTGATTTATTTATTAAGGCAAACTTATTGTTATCTTTATTGTAAACAATATCTGACCATTCACCCTGTTCCTTAAAGTTTTGAATTTCTGGTATTTCAAAAACATTCTCATCAAAACTAATGCCAGTCGTAAAAGCATATAGTGAATCATCATGTTTTAAATCAATAGTTATAGTTAGAGTTTCCCCTTTTTTTAACTCGGTTTTATCAACATTTAAGGTTAAATTTTCCAAAGCATTTACACGCATTGGTAAAACCATTAATAAAAATAATATTACTAAATACTTAATTGTCTTTTTCATACTACTCAACTCCATACTTTCATTATACAATAGTGCTTCTAATAAATCAGCACTTCTTTACACTTTTTCACTCTTATTATATTGGAAAATAATATAAATTGCACTACTTATATACAATATTTTTAATAAATTATAATAATTAAAAAAAAAAAGCCTTTATCAATAAAGACTTTCTAACAATAAATGGTGTCCCATGAGAGATTCGAACCCCCGACACACGCCTTAGAAGGGCGTTGCTCTATCCAGCTGAGCTAATGGGACATATAACTCAGATACATCTAGAATTATACAATAGAAACGTTAATTATTCAACATTTTTCAAATCTTTTTTCAAAATTTCTTTACCATTTATTTGTAATACGACACGATTTACTTCAAAATTACTAAAAATAGTATTGATGACTGGGTATGCTACTTCTTCTTTAATACCATCACTATTTAAGAAAATACTATTGTTAAAATTAAGAGTCATCTCATCAGTTGAAATGTCATAATTGATTAGTTCCAACTTTTCACTAGCAATACTTATCAAATTAGGTTGATAGATATAACTACTTGATAAATCTTCAATGATAATATTTATTTTATCTTCACTAGAATTTATATATTTAGTAATTGGTACATAGTATGTATTATCATCAATATTCTCTGAATAATAAATGACATATTTAACAATATTACCCGTATTATTTATATCATAATGCTTATTAATTCCAAAATCTTTAGTAATGATATAAGGAACATCAAAATCAACTAATTCACTTATATTAGTTCCATCGACATAAATCCCTACGCCATTAATTTCTTTAACATTTAATAATGTAAAACTAATAGCTTCAATAAGACGCATCAAACTTTTATCATCAAGTTTTAACATTTCTTTAGAAAAGTTTAAGTCAACTAAATGCTCATCTATTTTAACATCTAATAATTGTACTTCACTTGGCATGACACTATTTAAGCCATTAGGAATAATTTCTTCACTAGCATCACTCAAATTCTTAATCAAAGATTTGACTTGATCCATCAAATTACCATCATCAATAACCGAAATAGTCGATTCAACTAAAAGACCATTATCATCTAAAAGATAGATAACGCTACTAGTTAAATCGACATACTTAACAGATGTTTTTATTTTGTTATTATTCATTTCAATAACTCCTGGCATTAAATAGATTAATAATATAATTACAATTATTGAAGAAGTTATAAACATTTTTTTAAAGATTTTTTTAGTAAGCATAATATTCACCTATAAAATACTATGCACAAAACTGATTTTTATTCTATAAAGAAAGTTCATTCAACTTTAAAAGTTCAACAACAGCTCCAGCACGACCTTTGACACCTAACTTTTGCATAGTATTAGAAATATGATTACGAACTGTTTTTTCACTTATGTTTAAAGCATCAGCAATTTCTTTAGTACTTTTATTTAATATTAATAATTCAAATACTTCTCGTTCACGAAGTGTTAATATCTTTTTTATAAAAATTACCCTCTTTCATATATATAAAATCTCATAGTATTTTATGATTAATTACATATATGTTGAGGGTAATTACCTAACTTTCAAATTTTATTGTTATGTATTTATTAGTATCAAATTCTTCTTGAATAGAACGCATGATATTATTAGCTAAACTATTATTGTGCTCTGTTTTTGAACAAGTAGATGTTATGGTATCATTGTTTATTTGAACACAACAATCTAACTTATAATTTTTCTTGATTTTTTCTTCTAAAGAATCTTCTAAAGTTGCATTTTCTTTTAGAGATTTTATTTTTTCAAGTGCTTCATTTTTTTGCTCACTAGTACTTTCAGCATTTGTTAAAACTTGTTGATAATCTTTTTCTAAAGCAAGACGATCTTCTTCTTTGGTAATTCTTAGAGCTTGGATTATTTCGGAATCCTTAACGACAACAGAGACAACTTCATCTTTTTCTGCATCTTCATAATTACCATTAACACTCAACAACAAATCATTGGGCATTGTTACATAATAAACACTTAAAACAAGTATTAAACTGAACAATGTGATAAACCATAAATTCTGCTTATTCATATTTCCACCTCAATAAATAATATTAGAGATAGAAAAATATATGCTAAAAAGTTTAATATTATTTATCTAACATTGATACTGTCTTCATGATGGCAAGTTTTCCATAAGGATATAAGAGACTTCCTTGTTGGTAAGCGATGTACGGTGGACGAAGTGGTCCATCACAAGAAAGTTCAATAGATGAACCTTGGGTGAAGGCTCCCGCAGCCATAATTACTTGATCACTATATCCTGGCATATCATCTGGTATTGGTTTCGCATTACTATCAACAGGCGATGATGCTTGAATTCCCTGACAATATTTTATTAACATATCGCGGTCATTAAAAATAATATTTTGCACGATATCAACGCGCTCATCGTTCCATTTTGGTTCAACACTATATCCTAATTTTTCTAAAACCGCACTCGTTAAAACAGCCGTTTTTAAACTACTAGCGACAACGCTTGGTGCAAAATATAATCCTTGTAAAAAACTTTTATTGGCGCCAAGAGATGGTCCAACTTCCCTTCCTTCACCTGGAAGTGTTAGTCTCTCCGCAACCAACTCAATTAAATCTTTACGACCCGCTACATAAGCCCCATTAGGAGCAATTCCACCACCAAGATTTTTGATTAGTGAACCGACCATGATATCAGCTCCAACTTCAGTTGGTTCTTTTAAAGTTACCATTTCACAGTAACAATTATCGACCATGACAATGACATCTTTATCAATCTTTTTGATGAAAGAAATAACTTTAGAGACTTTATCAATACTAATACTTTTACGAGTTGAATATCCTTTTGATCTTTGAATTTCAATGACTTTAATCTTTTTACTCTTCAAACACTTTTCAATTTTTGAATAATCAAAATCATCTTGAACTAAATCAATTTGTTCATAATTAATACCAAAAGATTTCAAAGAACTAGGGTTTTCTTTAATACCAATAACTTCGGAAAGTGTATCATATGGTTGTCCACTAATACTAACTAAAGTATCTCCTGGTCTTAAAAGAGCAAATAAAGTGACATTTAAAGCGTGTGAGCCAGATATGAATTGATTGCGCACTAACGCGTCTTCACTTCCTAAGACAGACGCAAAAATCTTTTCACAAACATCACGACCAATATCGTTATAACCATAACCTGTAGTCGTCGCAAAATGTACTTCTGATAATTCATAATCTTGAAAAGCTTTAATTACTTTTAAACTGTTTTGAAGACTTATATCATCAATCTTTTTAAAGATTTCTTTTACTTCTTCTTCACAAGTATTGACTAATTCATATATATCTTTTTTAATTCCAAATTCTTCAAACATTTTCATTTCCCCCATCAACAACAATTATTTCACCATTTATGTAACTAGCATCATGCCCAGCAAGGAAAAGAACAACTTTCGCTATTTCTTCTGGTTCAGCAAATCTCTTTAAACAAATTTTTTCACTTTCACTTTTGACAAATTGACCTTGTAATTCTTCATCTAACTCTTTATTTTTTTCCGTTAAAACCCAGCCAGGAGCAACAGCATTAACGTTCACAAAAGGCGCAAAGACTTGAGCCATACTCTTAGTTAAAATATTAATACCTGCTTTACTCGTATCATACTCTAATGTTTCAGGACTATATTTATTAATACTATTATTGGATGAAATATTGATAATTCTTCCTTTTTTTCTTTCCATCATATGTTTTCCAACCATTTGACTAACTAAAAAAGTACCAATTAAATTAGTCTCTAAAACTTTTGTAAAACTATCTTTACTCTTAGCAAAAAAATCACTACTAACTTCAATAGCGGCATTATTAACTAAAACATCGATATGACCAAAATGTTCAATAACTTCATCAACCATTTTTTTAACTTCATCACTATTAGAGACGTCAGCTTTTACTACTTTAACTGAACAATCATATTTAGTTTCTAGTTCGCTTTTTAATTTTTCTGCTTCTTCTTTAGAATTATTATAATTAATGATGACATTATACCCTTTTTTACAAAATTCTATAACACAACTTTTTCCAATACCACGACTACTACCAGTCACTAAAACAACTTCTTTTTCCATATTAAACCTCAACAAAAAAGAGCTTTACGCTCTTGAAGAATACTTACCATCAGCACTAGTTACTAAAATAGTTTCACCTTCGTTAATGAACAAAGGAACTTTAACAACTAACCCATTTTCAAGAGTTGCATCTTTCATAGCACTACTAGTCGTATTACCTTTTACTGCTGGCTCTGTATGTGTTACAACATATTCAATCTTATCAGGAAGAACTAATCCTATGACATCACCTTCGTACATTGTAATGAATACGGAAATATTTTCCTTTAAGAATTTAACATCATCACCAATAGAATCTTTATTTAATTCAATTTGTTCATAAGTTTGCATATTCATAAAGTAATATGTATCACCTTGTGAATATAAGTATTGCATTTCTCTTCTCTCAATTCGTGCAGCCTCTACTTTAACTCCAGCATTAAAAGTTGTTTCGATTGTTGTTCCATTCTTAATATTTTTTAATTTAGCACGAACAAAAGCAGAACCTTTTCCTGGTTTAACGTGTTGGAAATCAATAACAGTATAAATATTATTATCAATCTTAATTGTTAAACCATTTTTGAAATCATTAACATTTATCATAAAATGCTCCTTTCTCGGTCTTGTCTTTATTAATATTTATTATTTTTTCTCTTTATGAACCGTATGTTTTTGACATCTAGGGCAATATTTTTTTAATTCTAAACGATCTGTCGTATTTTTTACATTTTTTTCTACACGATAGTTTTCTTCATTACATTCAGTACAAACTAAAGTTTTATATTGTCTATTACCAACTTTTGCCATAATATCCCTCCTCGCTTTTTCTATTGGTATTATATCAAATAAATGGGCATTTGCCAAAGGTTTTTTTTAATTTAAGAGATTTTAAAGAATTTTTCACTAATTCGACGTGCTATTCGCTTATTAGCGTAACTTCTCGAAGACGATGGACTATCGACATAAACAATGTTAGGAGAGACAACCGCAATCGTCATTTTCGGCTTGTCAAATGGTGCATAACCGACAAAAGTATTAGTAAGTGTTGCGGTATCAATTACGCCATCTTTGTTAGTATCCATAAATGATTGACTGGTTCCTGTTTTACCGGCTGGCTCCTTTATAGAACCCATATAATTTTTACCTAGACCATAACTCATAACTCCTCTAAAACCTTTTTGAATTCTTTTTAAATATTTAGAAGGAAGAGATAACTCATTTAAGACTTTGGGTTCTACTTTTATTAACTCGTCGTTATTGTAATAAGATTTTAAAAGATGCGGTTCTAGTCTTTTACCGTTAGAAGCAATGGTCGTTACATACTGTGATAATTGAAGAATGGTATAAGTATCATATTGACCAATGGTATAATTCAATAAAAGATCACTGGAATAGTCTTCTCCAACCGTTCCCGCACTTTCAAAAGGTAGATCAATTCCCGTTTTAACACCTAGACCATATTCATTAAACATAGAGCGATACGTCTTAAAGACATCTTTTTTAACATTAAACTTTTTATTGTAACTATAATTGAAACCAGCTACTTTAAATGCTGTTTTAAATTGATAAATATTTGAAGAATACGCTAAAGCATCTAAATCATTAATACGCCCTAGTTTACTCCAAGAACACTTTTTAGGTTTAGAATAAATTTTTATGCAATCGTCATACATGTATTCACCAATTTTAATCGCACCTTCTTTATAGCCAACGGACATCGAAGCACCTTTAACAACACTACCAACAGTAAAAGTATCTGTCGCAATATTATGGGTGTAATCATATACTTTATAACCTTTTTTATCTTTTACGATTTGCTTTCCACTGATAGCTAGAACTTCTCCAGTATTCGGTTCTTGAATGACGACAAAAGCATGATCATAATATTCGGTCTTACCATAGTTTTTAGCGTCAATCAATTCCTCTTTAATGGTTTTTTCTACTTCTTTTTGTAAATTTATATCAATTGATAAAACAATATCATTACCCCTTTTACCTTCTTCAATCAGTTTTAACTTTTTATTAACAATTTCATATTTGGCTTTTGTCCCCTTTAAAATATCTTCATACTGTTTTTCAATAAAACTCGTTCCAACAACATCGTTTAAACTGTAGCCCTTCTTTAAATATTCATCTTTTTCTTCACTACTAATACTTCCAATATTTCCTAACAAATCACGAAAAGTATCACCATAAGGATAGACTCTCTCCCAACTATATTTAATGTTAAATCCTCCTAAATTTTCATAATTTTCAACGATGTAAGCAATCTCTTTATCAGTAATATTATCATCCTTAATAGCTTTGTCTTCATAGTAATAACCTTTATTCATCAAATAAAAAAGATAGGCAACAACTAAATCATCTTCTTTAAGTTCCTTTATCGTTTCCGAACTAATTCTTTTTTTCTTTAAATCATAAATATCACTATTAGTAAGTTTTCGACTATCATATAGTTTCCATTCACTCTCTTCAATTAATTCATCTAATTTATTGTCATCTCTTGCGATTAAAAAGTCTTTTATTTCATCATCAGTCAACTTACTATGATCAACTTTAATATGTTTAATTATGTTATAGGCGTAGTCAATTTTCTCTTGATCGTTTAAATTTAAGACATTATTAAAGTAAATTATGGGAATACTCTTATTATCAACTAATAGATTCATGTTACAATCATAAATTCTTCCTCTTGGTGTCGATGGTCCTAAAACGACATTATAAGTCATTTTATCAAGTTTTTCACTATAATAGTCACCTTTAATAATAATTAAGTAAAAAAGACGTGACAAGATTATTGAAAAAGATAATAAGATGATGACACCTATAAAATTTATTCTCTTTTCCATAAAATCACCCAGTATTATTTTGGATTAAAAAAATGTAATTATTTATGAAAGAGACCATATAATTTATTGGTGATAACAATGGAAGAAATGTTAAGAGAATACGTTAAAAATATTGATGAATATACAATTGAAAAATTTGCTCAAAGTAATGGTATAAATCTAAGTGATGATGAGAAAAAAATTATTTATTTATACATCAAAAACTACTGGTATCAATTTTATAAGGGCGATGCTAATGAATTATTTAAGGAACTAGAAGAACAACTACGTAAAGAAACATATCAAAAGATTCTAGAATTATATAATAAATATAAAAAGAAGATTAAATAATTTTTAATCTTCTTCTAGTTTTTCTTTTAACTTTTCATCAAACTTTTGTGCTCTAATCATAGCGATTTCTTCTTTGTATGGTGGCTTTTCACCTACATATGGTGTCTCTAATATCTTAGGGATATCTTCTAAACGCTTGTTATAAATAATTTTAATTAAATTATCAAAGCCAATGGTACCAAAGCCAATGTTTTCATGACGGTCTTTATGAGAACCACAAACATTTTTACTATCATTGATGTGAATGCATTTAACGTATGAAAGCCCAACTACTTTATCAAATTCATCAAGTAACTTATCAAAATCGGTCACATCGTATCCTGCGTCATTTAAGTGACACGTATCAAGACAAACACCAATTCGATCTTTATTTTCAACGCCATCAATAATTCTTTTTATCTCTTCAAAATTACGTCCAACTTCACTACCCTTACCAGCCATTGTCTCTAAAAGAATAGTCACCGGACTATCGACTAAAACTTCATTTAAACCATGGATTATGTTATCAATTCCCATATCGACACCTAAACCAACATGACTTCCAGGATGAAGAACCATCCATTTAATGCCAAGCATCGCACAACGCTCAACTTCTTCCTTTAAAAAGCGAACTGAAAATTTAAATTTATCCGGATCACCATTAGCCAAATTGATGATGTAAGGGGCATGAACGACAACATTACTATAATCAATGTTCTCTTCCTTCATCTTCTCCATTGCTTGAAGAGTAAGACCATCAACGATTTTACCACGAACAGTATTTTGAGGTGCTCCGGTATAAAACATAAAAGTATTAGCGCCATAACTCAAAGCTTCATTCAAACTACCAAGTAATTGCGTATCTTTATTAAAACCAACATGATTACCAATTATTAACATAATACCACCTCAATAAAATTATACAAAGTAAATAAAATAAAGTAAATGGCAAAAGAAAAAAGACTTAGAAAGTCTTTAATCATCATATTATGCAACTTTTTCTTTACAAGTGCTATCAGCATATTCATATATAACTGGTTTTACTTCTACTTCTTCAACACCACTATCAAGTGTTAATTTTTGAACTGTTTTTATAGTATCCTTTGTTATATCTTTTATTGGGTTAACAATCTTTGAAGCATTAATATCTTTTTGAAGAGTTAATGGCATACCATATCCTGCACTATCAATAAATGTGAAATAATATTCATATGAATAATCTTGGGAATTATAATGAACTGCTACAAAAGTTTGACCATCTACCCAGTTTCCGAATGGATTAGATCCACCTTTTTCTAGTTTAATACAAGACCAATCTTCATTACTAACTGGTATGAAGTATAACTTACTAGCATCGGATAGAGCTCCCCAACTATTATCATTAACATTAGTAGCAACCTCAGTAATGAATTGATCAATTGTACTTGCTAATGTTTTCTTTCTTGATTGTGTAATATATCTAGTTACACTTGGAATAGCTATAGCCATTAATAAACCTAAAATTACGATAACTGCCAATAACTCAATTAATGTAAAACCTTTCTTATTAATTTTTTTCATTTAAAAATCCTTCCTTTCTATTTTACTTATAATATAATAATATATTAATTATTTTTTAAAGTCAATATTGTTTACATAAATTATTTTAAATATGTAAAGTTTATTGATCGTTGATAAAAATGGCCTTACCATTTAATGGAGAAAGAACACTTATACTATTATCACCTAACAAATCAAATAAATTTCCCATTGCACCACTTGATTTAACTAAGTCATAACGATTATCAGTATTTAAATCATTTAATTCAGAAAAATCAATTCCACGCCAATGACTATAATCACCAGTATCACAACTAGATCCTTCCGTACAACTTACTAAATGAACATAGTATACATATTTACTTCCACTCATCGTAATTGCTACAAATGATCCTTTTTTATCATATGCTGAACCATAAGGATCTTCTTCAATATCCGTTGTGTTTAAGTATTCCAAAGTAATTACTAAAACCTGATTAGCACTTACTGGTAATTGTAATTTTTTATCGGTTTGTGACTTACTTTGCGCTAACGATATAAATGTCTTCGCATTCTCAATATAAGTCGTTTTCCTATTCTTTTCAATTAAACCAACCGTATTAGGAATAGCGATTGTCATAATTATTCCCAAAATAACAACGACAGCTAATAACTCTATCAATGTAAAACCTTTATTATTCCTCATATAATCACCTATCCTAATATATAGTATAACTTTTTTATCTATATTTATCAACAAATAAAAAGAGTAAAGGACTTTATCTTTACTCTTATTTTACTATTTTTGTAATAGATTTAATAAATTTACTTTAAACATATCTTTTTCTGGATTTGATTTAGAAATCATAACACCTTTATATGTACCTAATTCAGCACGATGTCCTTCATCCAAAATACCTTCAGGTGTAATATTTGTTAAAAGAATGATTTTCTTATCTTCATAAACTGTATAATGTAATTTAATTTCACCATGAACTTTAACAAATAGTTCATCAGTTGGTAATTTTAAAACATAATCACTTGTCTTAGCTTTCTTATTAACCGCAACTAATTCACCTAAAAAGTTACCATTTCTAATTTCTGGATAATATTCAAATGTCAACTTCTTATAAGCAAGCATATTATATTTTCTTACAGTTCTTTCTTTTTTACGAAAATCATTTTCATTTAAATATTCAAAGATATAAGTTTGTTTCATAGAATTCAACCCCTTTACCCCCTGATTAAAAGTTTTAACCCCTTTTTATACACCGAGTATCTTAACTCTCTCAATGTGCTGTTATTATAACACATATGTTAAAAAATGTCAAATTTTTTTAAAAAAACTTGACAAATTTACTTTTATTTCTTTTTAAAGACAAATAATTTACTAAATATATAATTAAAAATCATTATTAACACTTGTGTTACAATGGTCCAAATTAGAACCCAAGAATCAGTATTTAGTCTTAAGAGTGTTACAAAGAACCACATTATGACCATTTCCATTACTAAAGTAAGAATTCTTGCTCCAAAGAATTGTACCATTTCTTTTAAAATGTGTTTATTCTTACTATAAAAGACAAACAAGCGATTAGCAACATAAGCAAATAAAACAGCACAAATCCAAGATATGATAATCGCAACTTGTAGTTCAAAAGCATTTTCAGCATCTAATACTGTAAACAACAATAACCATTTAGAACCCAAACTGACAATTGTCGTCAAGACCCCTACGACTAAATAATTAAAGATTTCTTTATACTTATTGTATATTCCCATTACAAATTTAAAAAATTTAGTTTGCGGATTTTTAATTTCAGCAATCACTTTTTTTATTGTTCCCATAAACACCTCAATTATAAAGAATAGTAAACCTATTAAAGATAAGATGATACCTACTTTTTTATAAGGAGATTCATACTTAATTAATACTTCATGATGACCTCTATCGATTTCAAAACCAATAAAATCAACATCTGTATTTATATAATTTACTTTTTGATCATCGACATAAATAGTAAATCCTTCATCATAAGGAACTGATAAGTTAAAGTATCCCTTTTCTTTAACATCAATACTACCATATATTTTATCACCCTTAGTCTTTTCACGATCTAACACAAAAGGACTAATATTTTTAGTTATCTCTTCTATTTTTTCATATTCTAATGTATAAAGTTCAAAGTCTGAAAGATCAAAATTTCCTTTCGAAAAAGAAATATCTAACTCATCTAAATTGACATTATCTAAAACATATTCAAAATCATAATTATTATTGTTATATTTCCATCCCCTACAACTCAATTTATTAGTTTGATCATTAATAGTTATATAAGTATCTCCTACGCCACAACGCTCTTGATAATTCATCTTAAATCTAATCACTAATATTTTATTTTCTAAATTATTATTTATTTTTAATTTGACAAGATTATTATTTTTATCAGAATTAATAATAATATTATTTTCTTTTTCTTCATATGAAATATTATTTTCTAGGACTTCATAATCTAAATCAATCTTTTTAAAGACCTTTTCATAATCGCTTTCAATATTATCATCATCAATAATTACATAATTTAAATAAGCATATAATTGTTCTGGATAAGGAAGATTTTCATACTCTTTTAAACTCATAACTTTATTTTTAACATATCCTATTGGTAAAACATTTTCATTTTTATAGACTTTATCTTTATCTTTTTTATAAAAATATGAATCTAAATCATCCGTTACAATATATTTATTACCTAAATAGATATTATAAAACAAATTATTAGTATTTGTCATTTGACGATAACTTCGACATAAAATATTGTTACCAATTTTTTGATAATAAAAGTCTTCATAAGGACGTGATTGATTAGAAGAATAAATAGTTGTTCCATAATAATCTTCATCATAAACACGGTTAGAACCATTTAAATCTTTATCATAAAGATTAATACGATATGATGAAGAATCTTCTTTTAAAAGATCAACAATTGGTTCTTCAAATCTATCGTTTAAATCTCTTCTAACTAAATTGTCACCACAATTAAAAGCAATACTAAAAACTAATAGAACTGGCAATAATAAAACATAAAATAATGTAAAACTATTCCTTTTATTTAAAAAGTAAAGACAAAGCAAAACTATTGGTAACTCAATAATTAAATCTTCAACTAAAGATGTTCTTATAAAGTATAGTGACAAAGAACATAAGAAAATAGTTAACATTGAAATAATTGTTACCTTTACTTTTTTAGTAGATACATCTTTTAGAGTATTACCAATCAAAATTATAAATAATGGTAATAGTGGAATCAAAGCCTTATATTCAACATATAGTCCCCCATTTAGACAAAAAGTAAAGATGGGAAAAGTAACAATTAAGAAAAGAATTATTCCTAAAAAGACATTTTCTTTTTTCTTACTAAAGATACTGTAAATAAGACTAAATATGGCAATCGAAGATAGCCCTAAACTATAAGAACTATAAAGAATCGTCTTAATTGAAAAGTAAGGACGGAATAAAGCAATGATATTAATTGTTTCACTACCAGTAGTCTCACGCCCAATTAAAAGTGAAAAGAAAGTTGGAACAATTAAGATACAAGATAATAAAACGCCTATAAAAATAGGTATTAAGAACTTGATACCATCTAAGATAAAAGACTTAATCGTAATCTTATCATTCTTCTTTATATAACAATATATGCCATAAATAACGATTGATAGAAGACCTCCAACACTATAAAAATAACTTGTCATTATCATTAAAAAGACCGCTATTGTCAATAAGACATAACTCTTCTTTTCAAAATACTTTTCAACACCGAAATATCCCAATAAAAGAAATGGAAAATAATTGATAAACATGATGTGACGATGTCCCTGAAAGATAATTGGTGTTGCCATTAAAAAGATAAAACTACTAATTAAAGCACATTTACTATCCGTTTTCTTCTTCATGAAAAAATACATCATTATCGTACTTACAAGAATACAAATAATTGTTGATAGAGAAATAAATTCACGCATTGGTATAAATGGTAACAAATAAGAAATTAAAATAATTGGACTTAAAAAGCCATAATAAGCAAAATTATAAATATTTTGACCACTTCCTAAATTAAAAGCAAAATTAGGAAATAAATTATGGTTTTCATAAAAAAGCATTCGAAAATATTCAGGAACAATAGAATGTTGCTGACTCCAATCCTTAGTTGATCCAAAAAAATAAGTAAATCTCGTTATCGCAAAATAGACGATAAAAAAAGAAATTATTAAAATTATTATGTTTATGATATTATGTTTCGTTTCTTTCTTCATTTTTTTCTCCTTCATATTTATCCCACATTTCATAATGTAACATATGACCAAATTGTTTTTTTACCCATCTTTGTGATTCATATAAATCAAGTACGCGCATTTTTTCTTTATACAAATCATCTGGTAAAGGGACTAATTTATCAATGACTTTACCAATTTTCTTTTTAGTATAATATTTACCAAAATAATAAAAATCAGTTGTCATATTATTATTTTCATATATATCAGTAACAATTCTTGCCGTCATCTTATGTTGAAGATGTCCATAAACACCAGCTAAATCATAAGTAACTATCGTCTCCCAATCATTACTCAAAAGAATTCTTTCAACATCATCATAAATGTCATCATAACAATATTTCCATTCGCTTCTTTTATGACCAATCAATAAATCAGGATATCCTAAAGCAACATAGCTGTTATTAGTTGCTTCGGCTACTCTTTTAAATTCATTTAAACGACGCGGATTACTACCACAAGTTATGCATACTACTAAATAATCATCTTCAATTAGATGCCCTCCACCCCATAAAATATCATCATCAGGATGAGCAACAATCATTACTTTTTTATACTTTTCTAAGTTTGTTTTATGTAAATCAGCATTTTCTCTAATGGGAAGATGATATATAACATAAGAACTTACTAGAACAAACACTAACATTAATAAACATTTTAATATAAATACCAACTTATACTTCACTTTTTCTCACCAGTCTTATTATATCACTATTATATGGCATTCTTTAAAAATCTTTTTTATTTGACACATATCTTACAAAACTAACTATTTAAATTTAGAGAATTTTATAGTAAGATAAGTTTAGGAGATAAAATATGAAAAAGAATAGTAAAAAAGAAATTAATGATGAATATAAAAATGGTTGTATTCGTGAAAAAGAAGAATATGTTTTAAAAACGTATAACGGCAGAAAAGTTACGGTTCGCGATTTACAATTACAAGTACTAGAAATAATGGATGAAATTCATCGCGTTTGCGTTAAAAATAATATCAAGTATGCTTTGATGGCTGGAAGTGCATTAGGAATAGTCAATTATAAAGGTTTCATTCCTTGGGATGACGATATGGATGTCATTGTACCAAGAAGTGATTGGAATCGTTTTATTGAAGCAATGAAAAAAGACTTAAGTGATAAGTTTTATTTTCAATGTTATGAGACTGATAAAAAGTTTAATGTCATCATGGGACCAACAATGAAGGTAAGAAAAAAAGGAACTTGGATGGAAGAAGTTAATTTTCTCCTAAAAAATCGTTGTCAAGGTGGCGATGGTATTTTTGTCGATGTCATTATTTATGACAATGTTTCTGAAAATAAATTCAAATTTGAAATGGCTTTAACTGTGACTAAAATTTTAATGCCTTTATATGTTCTTTTGGACAACTTACATTTACCTCATGATTGGTTATCAAGATTTATTAGATGGTTTTCCTATCGTAATTCTAAAAAGAATGAAAATAGTTCTTTAGTATCCCAACCTATTTCTGTTCCTTGGGAAAAATTCTTAAAAGAACCTGTCTTTAAAAAAGAAGATGTTTTTCCTTTTAAACTATATGAATTTGAAGGAAGAAAGTTCTATTCATACAACAACATCGAAAAAATTCTAAAAGAATGGTATGGACCTAATTGCTTAAAGAAATGGGATGGTGAAAAATGGGTAGAAACCTTACCTATTTCTAAAAGGAAGCCAAAACATACCGCTAATCTAAATTTAGAAAGTGATCAAAAGCAGAAAGAAGATAAAATTGAAAAAGGAAAATAGTTATGAAAAAAGAAAAACAAAGATTTAGTATTTATGCCGTTCCTAGTGATAAAGCATTTATATTAGATGAAAGAGAAAAAAAAGAAAATAAAAAAGGCGCTGATATCTCAATGCTTGCTCAAAAATTTATGAAAAACAACTTAAATAGTAGTAAACCAAAAATATTAACTAAGAAAAAATAGATAAAAAAGAGTTCTTAAAACCACTTCATTAAAAAATTAGAACTCTTTTTATTTTTATAAATTTCTATTATTTAATAGTTTGAGACTTTTGTGATGGCGACATATTTTCAAAATCTTCATTAGGAGAATATGGTTGTTGATAATTATCGTAATAATCTTGAGGTAAATTTCCAGATAAACGATTTATTTCAAAATCAATAAAGTAATTTTCAGGATTATTTTCATCAATGACTAAGTCAACCAAGCCATCACTATCCATTTCTTTTCTATCATGTCTTGGATCACCATACAACGTCAATGTAACACCATTAGGTAAGGTATAGTAAACAACAGTTTTTTTTATATGAACATCATTGACAGACATTCCCGTATCTTCAAGATGATATTTTAATCCTTTTATTAATTTGCCCTTTTGATTTAGTTCTTTAATTAATTTTATTCGTTTATTAATCTTTAAAATATTATAAGTGGAAATGTAAATGCAAATGATAGGTATTATTACAAACAAAGAAAGAGATAAAATATCAGGAGAAGTAGAATCATTTGAATTTGAAAAAAAAGTAGCATAAATTATGATAACTAAAAAAAACATACCGGCAAAGAAAAAACTATAAAAGAAAGATCTTCCCTTTCTAACATTCTTCAAATTAATATCATACATACTATTCACTCCTTAAAACTAATTTATGTATACTATACTAATTTTCATTTTTCAATATTAAAAATATTATTTATTCTTATTTGACACATTTTAACAATAAAAAAAGACCTATTTGGTCTCAACAATCAATTTAATAGCCGTTTTCTCTTCACCATCGATAATTATATCCGTAAAAGCTGGTATACAAACAATATTCTTACCACTAGGAGCAATAAAACCACGAGCTATAGCAATGGCCTTAATAGCTTGATTGACAGCCCCAGCACCAATTGTTTGCATTTCGACACTATCATGATCTCTAAAGGTATTAGCAAGCGCTCCTGCAACAGAATTGGGATTTGATTTAGATGATACTTTTAATATTTCCATATATTTCATTCCTTTCAAAATAAATATATGTTTAGATTTTTTTTTATATCACAAAAAAAGATTTCATTTTATTATGAAATCTCATTTTCATTTTTCTAAAACTCTAATGTTTCAACTTCTGTATTAGGAGTTGCTGGTGAAGAATTCTCTTCTTTCTTTTCTTCAGCAGGTTTTTCTTCTGGAACTGTTGTTTCTGGAGCAGCTGGTGCTTCAGGTGTTGCAGGTTCAGCAGGTGTTTCAACAGTTTCTTCTTTCTTTTCTTCTACTGGTTCAGTAGCAGGAACTTCAACTCTTGGTAATGCTCCTGTATTTTCTAGTGGATCGGCACCACCATAAATTGCTTTAGTCTCTTCTTGTGGAGTATCAACACTAACTTGTGGATTTGCTCCTCCATAAATTGGACTACCTTCTCCTTCAGTAGTAGGTGTTTCAGTAGTTGGTTCTACTTCTGTTGGAGTAGTAGGTGCTACTTCTTCAGTAACAGCTGGTACTTCAGGTGCTGGAGTTTCTGTAGGAGTCTCAGCAGGTGTTTCAACTACTGGCTCTGTAGAAACTGGTGTCTCTACTTGAGTAGTTACATCTGTAGCAGGAACTTCAACAGCAGCTAAGCTCTCAGTTGGAGTTTCAGTTTTTACTTCTTCAGTAGCAACTGGTACTTCAGGTGCTGGAGTTGCTGCAGGAGTCTCAGCTACTGGTTCTGTAGAAACTAGCGTTTCACTACTAGCCTCAGTAGTTGGTGCTACTTCTCCTTTCTTTTTCTTACCACCTAAAATAAATATTATTAGACCAACAACTAATAAAACAAGACCAACTGTAATTAATATTCCTGGTACAGTTGTAAACCAACTTACGTCAAAACTCATATATTGCATAAAAATTCATCTCCCTCATATTCTCATATGTTTATATTCTAATAACAATATATCAAAAAAAAAAAGCAAATGCAAGTTAATTTATAAATATTAATAATTAAAATTACACCATTCGCCTTTTTTTGCAGGTTTGTTTACAAATATTAATTTTTCTTTGGTAACAGGATGATAAAATTCTAAATAATAAGACCATAAAGCTATCTGTTTTTTATCTTCTTTGCCATAGCGTTGATCGCCAAATAAAGGATGATTTCTTGATGCAAATTGTACCCTTATTTGATGATGACGCCCTGTTTTAAGTTCAATCTCAACAAGTGTTAATTTTTTATTTTTATTTTTTTCAATAATATGGTAATTTAATTCCGAATATTTTCCAATATCAGCACTAACTATTTTACTACTATTATCATTTGTTTTAGCAATATAATCAACAAAAGTATCATCATCTTTTAAAGAGCCATCATCATAGACAATCGCCATATATTTCTTTTTAAAATCACTGTTTCGCACTTGTTCAGATAAACGCGAAGCCGCTTTTGATGTTTTAGCAAAAACCATTACACCACCAACAGGACGATCTAGACGATGAACTAATCCTAAATAAACATTTCCCGGTTTATTATATTTTTCTTTCAAATAATCTTTAATAATGGTCAGCATATCTAAATCTTTAGTATTATCACTTTGACTTAAAATATTATTTGGTTTAACAACAACAATGATATGATTATCTTCATATAAAACTTCTAGCTTATTCATCGTTTTCGTACCTCACATACATCCCACAAGGTAAAACTAAATCTGTATTTTTAATTGGTAGACCAATCTCATCACCATATATTTTACCTGAATGATTTAAACCAATTGTCAACTTTAAAATGTTCGTAAAAATATCTTTAGAAAGTCCCGTTGAATAAGAATTAATAATGAAGAAGAGCGGATCTTCAACAAGCAACTCATTACATAATGAAACTAACTCATAAAGATTTTTTTCAATATCCCAAACTTCGCCATTAGCACCACGACCATATGATGGTGGATCCATTACAATGGCGTCATACTTATTACCACGACGGATTTCCCTTTTGACAAATTTGACAACATCATCCACAATATAGCGAATTGGTTTTTCTTCAAGTCCACTCGATTTAACATTTTCTTTTGCCCAATCAACCATACCTCGCGAAGAATCAACATGCACAACACTAGCACCAGCACTCAAACAAGCAACACTAGCACCACCTGTATATGCAAAAAGATTTAAAACTTTTACTTCACGCTTACTTCTTTTTATTTTATTAATCATAAAATCCCAATTAACAGCTTGTTCAGGGAAAAGACCAGTGTGCTTAAAACCCATTTGCTTAATATTAAAGGTCAAATTACGATATGAGATTTGCCAACTAGAAGGTGTCTTTTTAATATTTTCCCAATATCCGCCACCTTTATTACTACGATGATAATGACTATTCACTTCATATTTATCACGCAAAACGCCATTATCCCAAATAATTTGCGGATCTGGTCGAAGTAAAATAAAATTACCCCATCGTTCCAATTTTTCACCATTAGAACAATCAATTAATTCATAATCTTTCCATGAATTTGCTAGTTCCATAATAACCACCGAAATAATTATAACAAAATTAAAAGATCTAGTAAACTAGACCTCTTAATGATGATTATAATATTTTTCCATAAATCTTTGATATAATTTATCACATTTTTCTTTATCCATTGCTTCCAAGTCACCCAACGGATAAGGTATTCCCATTTCTTCATATTTCTTTTTAGCCATTGTGTGATATGGCAAAAATTCAATTTTTTCAATATTTTCTTGCTTAATATGAATTTTTATAAAACTACTAAGACGTTGTAAGTATTCATCGTTATCCATAATTCCAGGTACAATTACTTGTCTAACCCAAAATTTTTTATTCATTATATTAGCAGTTTGTAAAAAATTAAAAATTTCATTAATATTACCACCTGTTAAATCTTTATAACCATCAGCTGTAACTTGTTTAACATCAAAAATTATCAAATCAACATTTTCTAAAATTTCATGATAATTACCATTACCAACACCAGCAGTATCTAAAGCAATATGAACATTTTCTTTTTTTAATAACTTGCACATTTCCAAAAGAAATTCAGGTTGTAACAAAGGCTCTCCTCCTGAAAAAGTTACTCCCCCATTATTTCTACGGAAATATGGCTTAAAACGAAGAAGTTTTTTGAGAAGCGTTTCCGTATCAATATTATCTTCTTTTTTTACCCATGTTTCAGGATTATGACAATACTTACAACGCAATCTACAACCGTTTAAGAAAACGACAGCACGTATTCCTGGTCCATCAACTAGACCAAATGATTCAACAGAACTTACACTACCTTTCATTACTACATCTTCTCGTGGAATGTACGAGAAATTACCTCCTCTTGTTGTTTTCTAGTTAAACGATTAAAGCGAACCGCATAACCAGAAACACGAATTGTTAAAAGTGGATACTTTTCAGGATGTTCCATTGCATCTATCAAAGTTTCACGATGTAAAACATTTACATTTAAATGATGTGCAGATTGAATGAAGTAACCATCTAATAAAGAAACTAAATTATCAACTTGTTCCTCCTTAGTCTTTCCAAGGGAAGTTGGAACAATTGAGAAAGTATTAGATATTCCATCTTTACAACAATTAGCATACTCTAATTTAGCAACTGAATTTAGACTTGCGATAGCACCACTACTATCTCTTCCATGCATTGGGTTAGCTCCTGGAGCAAAAGGAACGCCAGCTTTTCTTCCATCTGGTGTTGATCCTGTCTTTCCACCATAAACAACATTAGATGTAATTGTAAGAACACTCATCGTCACTTCAGCATCACGATAAGTCTTATGCTTTTCTAATTCACTATGCATTTTTTCAAGAACTTCTTTAGCAAGATTATCAACTCTATCATCGTCATTTCCATACTTTGGAAAATCTCCTTCAATTTCAAAGTCGATAGCAATACCATCTTCATTACGAATTGGTTTTACTTTTGCATACTTGATTGCTGATAAACTATCGGCTACTACTGATAATCCAGCAACACCATAGGCCATATAGCGATGAACATCAGTATCATGTAAAGCCATTTGTCCAGCTTCATAAGCATATTTGTCATGCATATAATGGATAATATTCATACTGTCGGAATATATTTTCGCAATCTTTTCAAGCATTCTAAAATAAGATTCTTTTACTTTTTCATAATCTAAAACTTCATCAGTCATCTTTTCAAATCCTGGAATGACTAACTCATTTTTCATTTCATCGACTCCACCATTGATGGAATATAACAATGCTTTAGCAAGATTACAACGTGCTCCAAAAAATTGCATATCTTTTCCAACACGCATTGCGGAAACACAACAAGCAATGGCATAGTCATCACCATAAATTGGACGCATTAAATCATCATTCTCATATTGAATAGCATCCGTCTCAATAGAAATACTAGCACAGAAATTTTTAAAATTATCTGGTAGTTTTTCACTCCATAAAATTGTCATATTAGGTTCTGGTGAAGGATGCAAATTTCGTAAAGTGTTAACAATACGATAACTCGTCTTTGTTACCATACTATGTCCACTATTGTTGACACCAGCTATTGAACAAGTTACCCAGGTTGGATCTCCTGTAAATAATTCATCATAATCAGGAGTACGTAAATGTCTTACCAAACGCAACTTAATGACAAATTGGTCAATCATTTCTTGAACTTCTTCTTCAGTAACAAGACCTTTTTCTAAGTCTCTTTCAATATAAATATCAAAGAAATCATCAACTCTACCTAAGCTCATTGCAGCACCATTATTTTCTTTGACACTTGCTAAATAACCAAAATAAGTCCATTGTATTGCTTCTTTAGCATTTTTGGCAGGATTAGATATATCAAAACCATATTTCATTGCCATTTTCTTAATTTCATCTAAGGCACGATATTGCATTGAAATTTCTTCACGTATACGAATTAAATCTTCAGACATGTAACCATCTGATTGATAACCATTTTCCCATTCATTTTTCTTTTGTTCCATTAAATAGTCAATACCATATAAAGCAATACGACGATAGTCACCAATAATTCGTCCACGACCATAAGCATCAGGTAGTCCTGTCAACAACCCAACATGACGAGCTTTTCTTATTTCTTTAGTATAAGCATCAAATACACCTTGGTTATGTGTTTTACGGAACTCATTAAAATATTTATCAACAGTTGGGTCTAGTTCATAATTATAAGCTTTTAACTCATCATAAACCATCCTAATACCACCATAAGGATTTACCATTCTTTTAAGTGGAGCATCAGTTTGTAAACCAACGATAACATCATCATCTTCAGAAATATATCCAGCCTCAAAACTATTGATTCCTGACATATGCACAGTATCAATATCTAATACGTGCTTTTTTCCCTCTTCTAAAATTAGTTCTTCATAACGATTTAATACTCTTTGTGTCTTTTCGGTAGGACCAGCTAAAAAGTGTTCATCACCTGTATATGCTTTATAATTATTTTGTATAAAGTTACGGACATTTATCTCTTTTGTCCACTCACCATCATTAAAACCTTTCCATTCTTCTCTCATATGAAATTACCTCCTAAGTCTATTCTATATAATAATACCACATTTACTTTTTATTTACTATGAACTTAAAAACTTTACATATTTATTATGTATAACTTTACACAAAATTATCACTAATTTTACATTATTTGTTTTAATCTTCAAATTACCAAATTAAATTTACTGCACGATGTTTTATGTGCTATAATATGGTAAGAAGACGGAGGATATTATGGAAGAAAAGAAAGATGAAAAAGAAAATGGGAAAATAACAAAAGCTGATTTAGATGATATTGACTTAAATGTAATTTGGGAAGATAAACCTAGTGGTCTATGGCAAAGATTTTTAACGCAAATACATCTTAACTTTACTACTTACCAAATAACTAAAGATGAACTAATAATCATTACTGGTTTCTTTAAAAGACGTCTAAATTCCTGTGAACTATATTTACTAAAAGATCCTGATTTAACGGACAATTTATACCAAAGGCTTTTAAACATCAGCACTATTTCTGTAAAAGTAGATACCCATACACAACCTAATGCTCCAGAACGTATTATTAGACTTAAAAATATTAGGAATGGACAAAAAGTACGAAAATTATTAAGAGATGCCATCGAAAAAGATGTCACAGAAAGAAAAATAACCTACTTTGATAAAGTATAAAAGAAAAGAGAACTTCACACAAAGTGAACCAGTCAATAAAAAGTAGACACAAAAAGAAAATTATATGAACCCTAATTCAGTTCTATACTAAATTGGGGTTTTATAGTTTAATGAGTAAGCTAATCTTTCGTTATTATAATAATAAATATATGCATTAATAAAATCATCAAAAGAATCATATTCATCAATATTCCAGTCATTTATTATTTCATCTTTAATCCATCCATTAATTGACTCCATTTTTGGATTATCCGTTGGTGTTCCTGCTCGACTCATTGAACGAATAATGTTATAATCTTTATGTGCATTTGTAAATGCCATTGAGGAATATACTACTCCTTGATCACTATGCAAAGTTGTGGAGTATGATATTCCTTTTATTTTGTTTAAAACTTGATTAAGTCCATCATAATATGGTGCTATTGAATTATGTTTATTAGTATATGAATATCCAATTATTTCTATATTAAACGCATCCATATATAAAACGATATCATATAGTTCTTTTCTATATTTAATACAAGTCATATCAGTTACAATTAATTCTAACGGTTTTGAAACTTTCCAATTGTTTTTTACTAAATTTGGATATTTAATTGATTCTTCTCCTGGTTTTCTATATTTATATTTTCTAACTACTGATTTTATATTTAAAAATTTACAACATTTATGAACATAATTATCTGATACATACCATCCAATATCCACTCTTATTTGTCTATTTATATGTCTATAACCCCATGATGGATGTTTTTGATGATACTCTTGAATTAATTTAAACATATATTCTCTATTTATTTCATAACTATTTAGAACATTTTTGTTTTTAAACCATTTATAATATCCTGACCTTGATACTTTCATTTCATTACATAAAGCTTTAACATTAAATTCTTTACTTAATACTTGTATTATTTCAAATTCTTGTTCTTTGAACCATTGAATACTACAACTTGACCATCTCCTTCCACTAGATATCCTTTTTTTAAACGTTCATTCTCAATTCTTAATTTCATATTTTCATATTGTAATTTTTCCATATCTGTAAGATGTTTTTTATTAGAATATTTGGATAATGGATTCCCTGGCTTTTTCTTATTTATTAAACCTTCTTCTCCTTTTTCTAAATATCTTTTAATCCATATACTAAGCATTCCATTTGAAATATTCTCTCTATTTGACACTTCTAAAGTACTTTTATGTTCTTCGATAACTTCTTTAACTATTTTTAATTTTTCTTCTTTAGACCAATATCTATTTTTTCCACCTTTTGTTCTTCCCATTTTCTATCATTCCTTTCTTATTTAATTATAACAAAATAAAAGTAGATCACATTCTTTTTATGTGTCTACTTTCACTTTATCACTTCAAACTTCACACAAAGCTCTCTTTTTTATTACATTTCTATTTCTTGAATCACATTTAAGACATCATCTTCAATTACTTTAGAATTATTATTTGATAAAACCAACAAAATTCTTAAACACTCGCCACTATTTTTATAAATAAAATAACTTTTTCCATAATAACTACTATCAATGTCACTCTTAAAATCAGTCGTCAAATAGTAATAATCAGTATTATTCATCTTTTTTATTTCTGACATTATATTGGTATATGTTATTTCTTCATCATTCGTAAATGCATCTAGATATTGTAAATATAAATCATTTCTTTCATCAATGTCATCCATATTGACTTGTAAATCAACTAATTCTTCAGCAAATATCAAATAAGCATCTTGCCCACCATGATAACGCAATATAAAACTATCATCACTTTCATCCTTATATCTACCCCATTTTTTATTGGCATAAGTAACTACATAATTATTAGTCTCATATCTTATAATTTTATTACTAAAATTAAAATTGGCAATTACTGATGCTGAAATTAGTGCTAAAATAACACCTATAAAAATAATTATGTTTGCTGTACTTTTCTTTTTATTATTACCACTATCATTTTGGTTTAAATACATTCCACAACTAGGACAAGGCTTATTGACATCATTTATTGTGGCACCACATTTTTCACAATGATACATAATTATCACCTACTACAATATAAAAATACCATAATTTTTTCAAAAAATAATTATTATTTGCAAAATATTGTAAACATTGACATTATAATTTACAAATTTTTGTTATTTCAACCAATGTAAATTACTTTTATCAGCACCCCATGGATAATTTAAGAGTTGACTATCATAATTATCAATAACAATTTCTTCTAAATATGAATTATTTGCAAAAGCATCAATACCTACTTCTTTTATATTGTTTGATAAATAGACCTCAACTAAATAGTTATCTTTAAAAGCTGCATTATCAATTTTCATAACAGTTTTAGGAATACTAATAGCAACAATATTATTGGCAAAAAAACTTTTATTACCAAGAGTTAATATTTTCTTCCCATTTTTAATTTCTGGTATTATAACACTACTCCTATTTTTTCCACCATAACTAATTATTTCACTATAATCAATTATACCATCACTATTTACTCTATAAAAAAAAGCACTGCTGTCATCTAGTTCATTATCATTAAAACATCCATTACCAATAATTGTCTTTTCATTCATTTTAATCGTACTTATATCATTGTGCATAAAACTTCCATCCCCTATTTTTTTTATACTAGATGGAACAACTAAACTCTTAATTTGATTATTAGCAAAAGAATAATTACCAATTTCAACAATAGTATTAGGAATGACAACACTTTCTATTTTTAAATCATTAAAAGCATAGTCACCAATTTTTGTAATCGTAACACCATTGATTTCTCTAGGAATTGAAATATTACCTCCTTTTCCTAAATATTTAATAATAGTTTCACCATTTACTTTAAAATCATCTATTGTTAAAAAGGCATCTTCACTTTTTTGATGATATATAAAAGTCTTTACGGAAAATATAAAAAATAATGAAAAAACAATAATTATAAATATATATATTCTCTTATTCATACTACATTAAATGAAAAAATATATTAAAAAATTCTAATAAATTATCTATACATAAAATTTAAAAAAATGTTAACTATATATGTGAAAGGAAGAAATTTATGAAAGATAAAAATGAATTATTAGAATACATTTATCAAACAACTGATATGGGTAAGAAGAGTTTAGAAGATTTATTAAATGCTTTAGAAGGAAAAGATAACAAAATTAAGGCTGTTATTGAAAAACAAATGAAAGAATATGAAAAGTATTATGCCGAAAGTGAAAAACTTTTAAAAAAGAATAAAATAAAGCCTAAAACCAAAGGTCCTATGTCAGAAATGATGAGTAAAATGGGAATCAATATGAATGTTATGAAAGACAATAGTGATCCCAAAATGGCAGAAATGATTATTCAAGGATTAACAATGGGAATAATTGAAATGGAGAAGAAAATTAAAGATTATAAAGATGAAGTTGACAAAGACATTATTAAACTAGCAAAAGACGTCTTAAAATTTCAAGAAAAAAGTATTGATGAAATAAAAGAATTCATGTAAAAAGATCTATTTGAAGTGTATTAAAAGTACATTTCATTTTAGATCTTTTTAATTTCCTATACAAGATAATATTGCATTATAAATGTCCTTTGATGTATTTGGTAAATAATGTAAACCATCACCAGAAGAAAAATTGTTAACTATTTTACTATAAGTGTCACAATAACTAATATTTGCTACATCAGATAAACCGCTTTTTAAATTGTTATTAAATGATATAATATCATTTGTCATATGAGAATAACTTCCTTTAACAGGATTTACGGAAACGATTATAAGATTATGATTTTTCCATCTGCCATTTGCGAGTTCTTTATATTTTGATATATAACTATTAATGTACGTTAAACCATTAACCCCCAAATTTGAAATAATATTATATCTCTCATTTGGATGAGAATCTAAAATTTTGTTAACTTCAGGTATAGCTTCGTCGACAAGCCAAATATATCCCATATTTCCTTGAGCTATATAAATATCATTATTATTATAATATGCATCTTTAATTAAATCATATTGACATTTTGTCCAATTTCCAGTTAGATGAGCACACATCTGAACAGTTCGTGAATCACCAATAAAAATATTTTTAGTACCAGGATTAGTAACTGCATTTCCACTATTTTTACTTCCTGTTGTATTTCTCTTTTTAGCACTATTAGCCTTTTCTTCATTTTCTTTTCGTTGCTGTTCTCTTTTTTCTAAAAATTGTTTTTGTTTCTCAATATTAGAAAGATTTTCATTTTTATCAGAATCTTTGTCAACCTCTACATCATAAGATGTACAATAACTATCATCAACAACAAAGCACGAAAAACATTCAGATAAGCTATTACTATTGTTCTCATCATTAGTAATTGTAATCAATTCTTTTACTAATGTAACCAACAAAAAAACACCAGCTCCAGCTATTAGTCTTAAAGCAAACTTTTTTATTGCCTTCGACAAATCATCTTTATTGTTTCCAAAAATAACTTTAAGGAAATCAGTAGAACCGATTATTATAATTATTATTGGAATAACAAATTGAATAATAATAATGAAAGTACGAATTAAAGATGGTAAATAATATGGAATATCTTTTGTAGTTCCACAAGAAGTATATTTGACTGTTTCAGCATATGTAATATCAAATCGAAATAGTATCATTAATAGCAAAACAATTGCACTTAAACATTTATTTCTTTTCATATTATCACTTCCGTTAATAAATAGACAAATTAATTATATCATTACTACAAACAAAAATAAATTCTATTATTTAGAACTTTACAAAAGAAAAATCACATATACTATTTTGTTAAGTTTATACGTTTACGTATTTATTACGATATTAATATATAAATTTTTTGAACATAATAATATTGGTGATACGAAGTATGAATAATTTATATGAGAGAAACGAATTTATAAGAACAATAAAATATAATTTAAGAAGAATCATAAAAGGAAGTAATATGTCTGTAAGTGAACTGTCCGAAAAAATAAATTTACAATTTCAATCACTTGCTGATATGCAAAGTATGACATTAATTGAGAGATATCCATCATTAGAAACATTACGCAAAATATGTGTAGTAACTAATACTGACATTAATGAATTTTTTAAACCAATTCCTAAGGATCAAGAAAACAACAAATAATTTTTTTAGTTATAACTATAATAATAAAAAATAATATTTAAAATTATAAACATAGTACAAAGAGTGCATTTTAGAAGAAAAATCTAAAATGTATTTTTTTTATCGAATAAGGAACTCTTAATAATATCTATTATTTTCTCATATTTACACACATATTATAAATTTTTACAAAATAATTAAAGGAATCTATCCTACAAAAGACTAATAATAGTATTAGGTGGTAATTTTGAGACAGAATATTATAGATTTAGACAAAGAGTTTCAAAGAATAAAAAGTATGGGATTAATTGAAAGTAAACGAAAAGGAGCAACTGGAATTGGATATACATTTGAATGTCTTTTAAATAAACAAGAAGAAAGTTTTGATATACCAGATTATAAAGGAATTGAAATAAAAACTAAATACATCTATAGTAGAGGAAAAATTCACTTGTTTTGTGCAGCACCAGATGGCGACTATTTATTTGAAAATAAAAGGCTTGTTGAAAAATATGGTTATCCAGACAAAAAATACTCAAATAGACACGCTTTCAATGGCACTATTAATGCTAAAAATTATACACAGATAGGAACGCAATTTTTATTCAAACTTGATGTCAATAGAAAAGAAGAAAAAATAAGACTTTTAGTTGCAAACAAAGAATATCAAATAATTGACAAAGAAATATCATGGTCTTTTGACTTACTAAAAAGTAGATTAAACAGAAAACTCCAATATTTAGCAATAATAAATGCATATAAAAGAATAATTAATAAAAAAGAGTACTTTCATTATTGCAAAATAGATTTCTATCATTTAAAAGATTTCAATACATTCATCAATTTATTAGAAGATGGAATAGTCAAAATATCCTTTTGTATTGGAATAGATAAAGATGGCGTAAAAAAAGGAAAAATACATGATCATGGTACATCTTTCGAAATACAAGAATTTGATATTAAAAAATTGTACAATTTAATAATGTAAAATTTTGCAATTTCTCTATATATAAAATGATATAACTGGTTTGGTGAAAGGGGGTTGCTCACAACAAACAAAAAAGACTTTGAATAAAGTCTCTTGTTAATAAAATGGTCGGGAAGACAGGATTTGAACCTGCAACCCCCTGGTCCCAAACCAGGTGCTCTACCAAGTTGAGCCACTTCCCGAAGTGGTGCGCTCGAAGGGATTCGAACCCCTGACCTTTTGGTTCGTAGCCAAACACTCTATCCAGCTGAGCTACGAGCGCATGATTACGATTTAGTTTTAATAATAATCGAAAAAATAAATGGTGGCTCCGAATGGAATCGAACCATCGACACAAGGATTTTCAGTCCTCTGCTCTACCGACTGAGCTACAGAGCCATATGGCGGTCTCGACGGGAATTGAACCCGCGATCTTCTGCGTGACAGGCAGACGTGTTAACCCCTGCACTACGAGACCATTGGTTGCGGGAATAGGATTTGAACCTATGACCTTCAGGTTATGAGCCTGACGAGCTACCGGACTGCTCTATCCCGCGATAAATTATTAATGGCGGAGGAAAAGGGATTCGAACCCCTGCGCCGCTTTCACGACCTCCCGGTTTTCAAGACCGGTCCCTTCAACCAGACTTGGGTATTCCTCCAAATATGGTGCCTAAGGCCGGACTTGAACCGGCACGAGGGTTGAATCTCGCAGGATTTTAAGTCCTGTGCGTCTACCAATTCCGCCACTCAGGCATGATACACGTCACTTCCACGTGTCTACTTAATTGTATCTTAAAATCCTTTATTAATCAAGCATTTTTTGATTTTTATTATATTTTAAGAACAATTTTTTATAAAAGCCCTGATAATCAGGGCTAATACTTCAAAAATGGTGTCCCGTTGGAGATTCGAACTCCAGACCCTTTGATTAAAAGTCAAATGCTCTACCGACTGAGCTAACGGAACAAGTGGCTGCCTCGGCTAGACTCGAACTAGCGCATGTCAGAGTCAAAGTCTGATGCCTTACCGCTTGGCTACGAGGCAATCTATATGGTGGAGAGAGATGGATTCGAACCATCGAACCCGAAGGAACAGATTTACAGTCTGCCGCGTTTAGCCACTTCGCTACCTCTCCAAATAAATGGTGCCGAAAACAGGACTTGAACCCGTAACCTATTGATTACAAATCAATTGCTCTACCAATTGAGCTATTTCGGCACTAATGGTGGGCGATATAGGACTCGAACCTATGACCCCCTGCTTGTAAGGCAGGTGCTCTAACCAACTGAGCTAATCGCCCAACTAAAACAAATTGTCGTTGACATCTAACAATATACCATTTTATATTTTTTTTGTCAACTCAAATATTGCTTTTTATCAAATATTTTCGCCTTTTTGAATCTCATTGTACTTTTCTTCTATCCAATCCTCTAGCTTTACAGATAGAGTTTCAAATCCTTTTTCTGTTTCAATTATTTTATTACGTCTTTTATTATTAACGCGATAATCAATATCTTTAATACTAAGTTTTAAATGACAGCTTTCATCATCTTTATCAACAATTTTTACTCTAATTGTTTCCCCAATATTAACATAGTCATTAACATCTTTAACAAATTTTGTTGATATTTCAGAAATATGAATCAAACCACTATAATAATCATCTAAACTAACAAAAATACCATAGTTTTCAATTCCTGTCACACATCCAGTAACAATTTTACCTTTCTCATATTTAGACATACTTCCACCCTCTTGCTTATTATATCATTCAAACAATCATTTCGCAAACTCTTTACTAAACAAATTAATAAGTGTATACTTTTATTGGTGATATTTATGAAAAAAAGCGATGATACAATTGAAAAAAAAATACTAGAAGTACTAGAAAGAATAAAACCATACCTTGAAAATGACGGAGGAAGCTTAGAATATGTTAAATTTGAAAAAGGAATTGTCTATTTAAAACTTCTAGGTGCATGTGCTGGCTGTGGAATGATTGATATAACACTAAAAGAAGGAATAGAAGCAATGCTAATGGATGAAATACCTGAAGTGTTAGGAGTAACAAGAGTCGAATAGACTTTTTTATTTTATAATGAAATTTATTATTGTTTTTAAATTATCATTATAAGTTTCAATATCAATAAAATTTTTATAAAAATTGTTAAAATTCTTATTATTAATAATAAAATCATCAAAAACATCAAAAAAATAACTTGGAAAAATAATTCTTGAAACCAACATATATTTTTCATTAAATGAAAGCTGATTAATGATTAGAAAATCACTAATATCAATATTTTTATTTGAATATACATAATTTTTTATATATTCCCCCATATCTCTTGTTTTATGATCCAAAAGCAAATTAGTTATACTAAAGTAATCATATAAATCAGCCTCTTTCTTAATTCTATTATGACATAACGACAATGGAAGATAGTCTTCAATGTCAATATAATCATAAAAAATTATTGCTATTTCACCAAGCATTAAGTAATAGTTAATAATTGATAATGTCAATATATCAAAATCAACGCTTCCAGCTTTTACAAAAAATTCAACTTGATCTATTTTTTGTTTCCAAAGACTGCCCCAATTGAAATTTATTTTTTTTATATAACTTATATAATTATTAGTTGAATTATTAATATCTTCAAGCAATAATCTCCTATTTATATTAAATTTTATCATCATTAAAATATAATTTTCACCATTATAATTACTAACATATTTATTATGCCTATTTTTTACAATTGTATGATATAAATTATTATTATTTATATAATTATAAATATATCTAATTTTCTCCTCTTTTTCATAACACTTCATAAAAATGTAAAAGTGTTTATTATAATAAAAAATATAATCATCATTATGTCTTCTAATTATTTCAACTTTTATATTATATAAAAAAGAGATCAAATTAGTTATCATATTTATTCACCATACTAAATTATATGAAAAAAACCTAGCATATAAACTAGGTTTTTTTAAATTATTAAATAGTTTTTTTACTTTCGCCAACTGTTGAAGCTTTAAGAATACTAACAGCACTCTTACGATGTTCTTGTGGCTTACTATCATCTAATAAATCAGTAATAGCTTTTTTGAAGTCGATTTCATTATCATTAACATCTCTAACACCTGATTCAGATAAAGTACTAGCAAGACCTTCGACAGCTAATTCATATTCTTCTTTTTTAGTTTCGCTAACATTCTTTAAAACTTGTCCCAAATCTACTTTTTCTTCTTCATATTGATCCCATTCATCAATCATTTCCCTTGGAACAACACCAAGTGTTGATAACAATTCATTAATTACATATTTTCTAGCTTTCGTTACTTGAGCATCAGCTTTTTTACTAGTAGCTTCTCTAGTTTCACTAGCTAATTTATCATGTCTTTCTTCAGAATCTCTTACATCAATACGGTGTCTACCAACAGCATATTTCTCTTCTACTTCATCAAAATCAACGCCCTTACTTCTAAGAGATGATAATTCTTTCTCAGAGTCAGGATCATCTAAGATTTTACCATATAATTCTCCCCAAAACTTTGAATATTCATCACTATCATCAACTACTTTTGGAGTTGGTTTTACAACTGGTTCTTCAGTTTTTGGAGCATCTACGTTTTCTGGTGTTACTACAGGTGTATCAACAGGAGTAGCAGTTTCTTTCTTTGGTTCAGATTCTTCACTATTAGCAGTAGGACCTTGAACTACTTTTTCATCATCTTTATCATAATCCAACAAGTCACTTACTCTTTGAACTAAAGTTGCTAATTCATTGTCTATTTTTTCAATTGCTTCCTTACTTTTATCATCTGATAAACCAGATTTTTGTAAACTTTCTTTTAATTCAGCAAGTTCTCTAATTCTATCATTTAATTTTCCAAATGTCATTTTATTATCAGTTTCTTTTTCTTTATCAGTTTCTTCTGGTTCTTCAACTTTTGGACTTTCAACAGCTGATGTTACTTGTTCTTCCACTGGTTTCTCATCGGACGGTGCATCTTCTTGTTCATGTGAAGAACTATCATCTTTTCCATCTTGAGTTGCTTCTTTTGGTGTCTTACCCTTAGCTCTTCTATTTTGAATTCCAGCATCAACTTGTGCATTTTTCACTTCTACATCATCCTTTTCTTCTGCATCTACTTTTACTTTTTCAAAAATCTTACCAAACGTATCAATTGTTCTTCTTACTAAAGCAAAATTATTATCAATAACATTTTTCAAAACTTGTTGTTTTTCAGGACTCAACTCACGACTTGCTTTTACAAGTAGAGTATCTTCACCATATCCATTTCTTACTGCATCATAAATAAATGCAAAAACATCATTATTTTCTTCTCTAAAAGATGCTTTCTCCTGCCAAAGTTGAGCAAAAGAAATATAGTCTACCATATCATTATAAGCACTAACTTTTTCTTCACTGGATAAATCTGTATTTTTCATTATTTCTGCTAACATATCTGGATTAAGATATTTCTTTCCATTATTAGCTTTTGCATATAAAACCAATTTTTGTTTACTTTTATCACTATTTTGTAATAAGTCAACGCCAAAGATACTATTATTTTTCATACAATAAGCTAGCATAGCCATTGCTTGTTCTTGAATTGAAATATCCCTTTGTTCTTGCTTTTTAGCTTTCTTTCTAGAAAGTCCAGCATCAACTTGAGAATTCTTTTCAACTGTTTCATCTGACTCTTTAGCAGGCTCTACTGGTGTACTTGTAGTATCAACTGGTGTAATATCAGGAGTAGGAGCAGTTAATTCAGAAACAACAGAATCTCTTACATCACCAATATCAGATAAAGATGCAAGCATAGCAGCTTCTTCTTTTCCCATTGTCTTTTGAGCAGCTTCTTCTATATTATCACCACTAGGATTTAATCCCACTACTTCACGAGCATTTTTGGCAACAACTTCAGCTATTTCTTTTTCTAATTTTTCTTGAGCGTGCTCTTTATCCTCTTTAACTTTTTTCATATATGATCTACCTGCTGAGCTCAAATATTTTAAAGGGCCAATTAAGAAAGGTGGTACTTTAAGAGCACGAGCTGCTGACTTCTCAATATCTTTATCAATTTTGAACTTGATTTTTTGGATATCTTCATCAAAAAGCAAAATTTTAACAGCGCTTTCTGCTAAACGTTTTACTTGTGCATTATACTCTTCTAATTTGTCTTTAACATCAGTAAATTCGCCTTTACTATCAGCTTCTGACTTAGATTCATTAACCTCAAGAGCAATTCTACGCAACTCATTATAATCATGATTATACTTTTCAAAAGCTTTTTCCAAATTACCACTTTTTCGATTATCCAAAAAGCTTGCTAAAGTATCACCAGTCATTTTTAATCTACTTGGTTTTTTCAAATGTTTAGCACGCGTAGGATCCTCTGTTCTTCTTACAAGATCAGGTTCACTTTCTCCTTGTGGTTTCACAAACCCAGATTGGTATTCTTCTTCGTTCATAACCAATAACCTCCTTTATTATTGTTGTGGTTTTTCTTCTTCAGCGACAGGCTTAGATAACTCTTTTAATACACTCTTAATTCTTGTCCACTCTTCTTCAGAATCAACACTACCTAAAACAGGTTCAGAGTCTACTTCTCTCATTAAAGAAGCTACATAAATAGTAACATTTCCGTTATCATCTGTCTCATTCTTTGTATAAATAACATATTCTTTCTTTGTATCAGTAAATTCAAATGTCAAAAGGACTTCTACTTCATCAATTGAACCATCCTCTAAAACGATAGACATTACCTTTTTATCTTCATTCATCTTAATTGCCTCCTTCAAATTCTTTTACTACTATACATTGTAACATACTGTAAGTGCATATTTCAATAACTATTATGTTATTTTTTAACAATTTTACTCATCATTTACTTCTACTTTTTTCCTTATGTAATAAAAAGTAACGGCACTCAAAGGAGCAATAGTTTTTTATATAATCATCTAGTGTTTTTATATTGTTAATTTTTTTAACATTTTTGCTATTTTCTTCATAAAAACCTTTAAGACGCAACTTATCATAAGAATAATCACCAAAAATATAATCAAAATCATTAAAATATTCGGTACATAATTCTTTAAAAACATCCTCATCAAAGGCTTCTTTATAATTTTTTTCCAAATTATAAGTAAATCCATTAATTTCAACTTTTTTCACATTACCACATCCTAAACTTCTTATTCTATTATATCAGATTTTTGACTATTTAGATAATTTTCTGGTACTTTGCCAGAAATCAGTTCAACAATTAAAGGTACTTCTAATTCAACTTTGACATAACGATTAGAAAAAGGAAATATGATTTTCTCGTAAACGTTAATTTCAATACTAATTTCGAATAAGATACTATTTATACCATATTGTCTAACATTTGTCAAGATTTTTGTTTCTATTTGTCCACTTAAAAGAATTTTTACTGGTATACTTGGACCAATACTAAAAAGTATAGGATTAGAAAAAGCAATACCTAATGGCACATTTATATACAAGCCACTTTTCTTACCGACCATATATCGATTAAAAACATCTGAATACTTATTAATCAATTCAACATTTCCCTTATCAAATTCATTAAAATAGTACAAAATAATACTGTTACTCTTTCCAAGAACTTCATTCACTTTTTTTGTCTTTAAATCAATTAAGTCAATTTCACCACTTTCATTTTTATTCACGACAAACAAATCGTCTAATGTAATATCGTTCCAAAAATTATCTTCTAATATTTTCCTAATCAATATTTTTGATACCTTATTAACCTCTTCTGTAACATAATTTGACATCTTATCATCAATCATTTTTCCAAACATTGAAACTGATAAAATAGTAAAGATAATCAGTGCCAAATATACAAATATTATTTTTTTCTTAAACATATTAAATAATATGAAAAAAAGGTGACTTAAAGCACCTTTATATAACTATATAATTCCCATTTTTTTCAAAACAAACAAACTAATAGTTGCAAGAATTACAATAACAATTAAAATAATCAAAACGATCATTTTTGTTTTATTTTTATGTTCCTCATATTCATCTTCGCCAATGTCAAAATCATGTTCTGTCAAATCCATACTACGTGTATAAAATGAATTGACTAAACGACCATCTTCTGTTTTTATTTCATCGACAGTATCTTCTTTTTCTTCCTTTTTAGCAAGAATTTCCTTAGCAATTTCTTCTTCTAAATTGATGTCTTCGCCAACACTTAATGTACTTGTAGCCATCAAATCACTCATTAAATCTTTATCATCCTCTTCTTTAGCTTTTTCAAGCAAATCCCTAGGAAGATTTCTCGAAGTAATGGTATCAATTAATTCTCTAATTCCTTGCTCTTCTAATTCTTCATCTAATTTTTCTTTTTTAGAAATATATTTCTTGTTCAAGTCATCTAAAATACTATATTCAGCATTTTGAAGATTACGCTTTTTTTCAACTTCTTCAGGAATATTACGATTTTTCTTTGCTTCCTCTAAGACAGAATTAATATCATAAACCTTTGGTTCTGAAGAAGAAGTATCTTCTTGTTCAATATTTCTAGTTTGATCAGAACGTTTTTTTACAGGCATTGTTTCCTCTTGTTTATTCTCACCAGTAAGACTTTCCATTTTACCATAGCCAATTTGACTATTTATTTCATCATATAAATACTTATTTTTATTACTGCGGCTTGATCTAGGTTCAGTTGATATATCTTCTTGAACGTATCTTGTAGTTCTTCTTTGCATATCAATACCTCCTACTCTAATTTTATTCTAACACACCTAAATATATTTGGAAATAGTCAAATGTAAAGAAAAAATAAATTGTACATCTAAAATATTTATATTATAATGATTCTTGGAGGAGATTTTATGAAAGCAAAAGTTAACAAAGATAGTTGCATCGGTTGTGGTGCTTGTCAAGCTATTGCTCCTAACGTTTTTGAAATTGGTGATGATGGTCTTTCAAAAACAATCGTTAATGAAGTACCAGAGACTGATGAAGAAGATTGTAAAGATGCAATTGAAAGTTGTCCAACTGGAGCAATTACAGAAGAATAATAAAAAAGCCAATTGCTCGGCTTTTATCTATTATTGATAGTGTTAATGGCTAACACTATTTTTTTATTACTTAAATTATAACTAAGGCAATTCTATTTCATATGCCGTTTTTGGTGTTTTTCCATCTCCACTTTTGATTATAACATCTGCATTTAATGTAATAGTTGGCTTTACAGCAAAATCATGGTCATATGGTTCTTGAAATATACCTTGAGTTTCTGACTCAAATGCTCCAATCATTGGCCAGCTACCATTGCCATATGGAGTCATGGTAGCCGTCTTATAATCATGTACATCATTTCCTCCTAATGGATATGCAAATAATTCACCAACAATTGGAAGTCCAACATACCCTTTCCATGTTTTATCTGTTTTTACACAATCTTTTGTTGTTTCAGTAGTATTTTTCTCTTTACATATAGTATTTTTATAACTACCAATAGTACTATCAGTAGGGACTTTTTGAACATTATCTACATAATAAGTATCTTCAACTAAATATTTTTTTATACCTTGTTGTTCAAGCCATGTGCCATTTAAATATGCTCCCCAATAAGCTTCATTTTCTGAATTAACAACATCTGCATAACTATGCATACTCATCTCACCAAATTTCTTTGTAATAACATTACCATCAGAATCTTTTACATAATTAGCACTTTTTAATTTAGTTACAAGTTTTCCTTCTTCTTTATGAGTGTTTACTATACGATATAACATATCGTTAACCATAACAAGTTCTCCTGGAGTTCTTGTATTTATTTGCTCCCCAGGTTGAGCCGCTTTTATATCATCTAATAAAACAAATGGATCATATTGTGTTCCTGTACCACTAAATTTAACATCGGCTTTTAAAACTACCATAGGTCGAACTCCAAAAGCGTTATTTGGCACAGCCCATCCTGTTATTGTTCCATCATAGTGAATTCCAGAAACAGTTTTAGGAGGATCATTCTGTGGATCAGAATATGATGATAACCACCAAGCATGCCCAAGATTTAAAAAACTATCTTTACTATAACTGGCAGTCTTGCTAAATTCGTAAGGATTCATTAAACCAACGGGGGCTTTTGGTTGTTGAAGCGGAGCAACATAGCACCAATCATACCTATTTGATATATCCCAAGTAGCATCTTCCACTAATATGTTTTTATGATTATATAAAGTATCTAAAAAATCTTCATTTAACCATTGTTTTATATATGAGTCATCAAAGAATCCATTTTCACCAAAGTTTATAGCAGATAAAATATTTTCCGAAATCATTTTTACTGATCCATCATTTAATATTTCTGTTATTCTCCACATATAACCCGAATACCAAACATAATTAAAATTCAAACAAGCATTAGTCCCCTCAAAATATGTATGATAAGGTGGTGGATCATTAACTCCACCACTACCATTACAAGGTGAATCAGTTGTTAATAACAAAGAGTCATTACCATTATAATTACATGTTTTTTTATTATCAGCAAGTTCCATAACCTTATCCGCTAAAGTTCTATATTGAACAACGACATCACCTGAAACATTTTCAACTTGTAAAAGATTATTGTCAAATGTAAACGTTGTATTACTTCCATCAACAAAGACTTTAATATCTTTTTGTAAAAGGTCACCTGGAAATTGAACTTTTAAAACATCGCCTTCTAAAATTTCTTTAGGGTATTCTTTTGTATTCGTATTAATTAAAAAGTTTGTATACGTTACTGTATGAAATTGTCTAAAATCAAAATCAAGAGTTATGTTGTACTGTGAGTTATTAGCATTATATTTATTATCCTTATATTTAATCGTAATATAAATATCTTTTTGAATTCCTGATTTACAAGAAGACTCATCACATATTTTATCCTTTAAAGAATATCCTTCACCCAATTCGTAATCCAACTCTTCTGGTAAACCAGTTATTTTTAAAATTCCCATTTCAACATTACCTAAATTAGTAATTTGTACGCGATATGTAACAGTTGAATTTTTTTCAGGCAAAACTATCCCTGAACTAATACTTTTAACATTATAATCTTCCCAACCAGAAGCACCTTCATTAGAAGTTCCATCGACACTAACACCTGTAACTCTTATATCAGCTTCTATTCTAACTGTTGCAGCAACATTACCAATTTCCAATGTCTGTTTAAAAAAAGAATAACCAAGCGAAAGCATAAACACAGAAAAGACTAACAAAGTTGTCGTTAGTCCATAAATATACTTTTTGCCACTATCAGTTTTATACTTTTTCATTTTTATCATTCTCCATATCAACAGCTTTTAACTGAAGTAGATAAACATCATTATTGTTTTTTACATATAAGTAGCATTTTTGATGCTTGGTAATTTCATAATACATTATTGGTACTTGTAAATTATCATGAACATCTAATAATTCTTCAAACTTAGCAATTTTTATTATATTGCTATTAGAAAAATCAACTAATGTTTTACTTTCAACAATTAAACGGTCATATTCTGTCAATAATTTCTTAACATATTTGTCATATGTACTACTTTTAACATGTAACAATTGCAATAATTTAATAATTTTAACTAAGAAGTAAATAGCTATTAAAGAAACAACTATTAATAGTATTAAAGATTCATCTGTCAATATTTTCCATCCCTTATTAACCAATGTTTGAGTAGTTGGTGTAATTTCAACATCAGCAATATCTATAGTAATTGATCTTTTTGATAATGGAATAGTAACGGATATTTCTTTATTTTCACCAAGTTTTATTTCTTTTTCATTATTACTGTTTTGTTTATGTACAATTAAAGAAACTTTAAGATAACTTACAGTATCCAAACCATTAAGATTTTTAAAATTATTAGCAATACTATTGTATTTATCGTAATCTAAAGAAATAGTTTCTTTAATATTGATATCGTTGGCATTTTCCATTTTTTTAGTCTTTTTATCTAATAAATTATAGTTTTCACTATAAAAGACATTTTTACCATCACTATCAAATATTAATAATTCACCGACTATATTATAATCAAAATCAATATTACTCTTTTTTTCAATATCAAAATTATAATTATAATCAATTTCAATTTTATCAATTAAACTAGTAACATAAGCATAATTATGATTATCTAAATCTTGTTTTCCTAAATATTTAAGTCCTGGAAAAGAGGAATTTGCTTTTAGCCAAACACGATAGTCAGCTACCCCATTTTCGGTATAAGAGACTGTTTTCTCTTTTTGATAACGAATAGAATAATTAAAAAGTAATGCAACTAATAAAAGACATAAAAGAAGAAAGCAAGAGTTAATAATAAGTCTTACATTATAACTGATATATCTTTTAGGCTTTTCTTCTACTTCAATATTCTTTATCGTTTCTTTTACGGTTTCCTTTTTTACATTTTCCTTTTTTACATTTTCCTTTTTATCATTTTTACTTTTATGATTTTGTTTATTTTTTCCAGAGTCCTTCATAAAGTTGCACCTCCTTCTATAATTCATTTAAAATTACTGTTGGTAAACCAATATATGGAACTTTAACATTAACTACTCCCACAATCATATCCTCAGTAATAGGATATCCATCTTCTATTTCATTGGCATCTCCCTTAGTATAGAAATAATCTTCACCATTTACTTCTAGCTTATTGACAAGCCGATGCACAATTAAAATATCGTCATATTCGTATGCAATTATTTGTCCGAGTTGTAAATTTTTAGTATTATCAATTTTTTCAATTATGACAACATCACCTTTTTTAATCTCTGGAGTCATTGATCCACTAGCAATCGCAACAGCATAATAGTGAAAATAACCAGATGTTATATAAACTAAAAAAGCAATAATTAACCCAGGGAAAATAAGGGATCCTAATCTTCTTTTAGCTACATCCTGTGTTGGAATAGAACGTCGGTCTTTTTTTAAGAAATTTCCTACTCGATAAGCATAAATGGTTGGTAAAATCAATTGTACTACCGAAATTATATATTCATTAGGATTAGGTACAATTGGTATTATATATGAATATATTTGTGTCACAAAAGAATACAACAATACAGGTTTATATCCAACCTTATACGTTACATATGATAAAGCAATATTAGTACTTATTGCTGGCAATAATCCCAATGCTAAAAATAAAAAGACATCATAATTACTAGAAAAAGGAACTAAATATTCACTGGTAAAAACATCAAATAATATAAAAACAATAATTGTTGTTATAATTAATGTTTTACTTCCTTCAGCTTTTCTAATCATCATATAACGCAATAATTCTTTTAATGTGACAATTATAATAATTGGCAATAAAAAATTAAATATACCCGAAATAGTAAAATAACTATTTATTTTAGAAAAAGTAAAGATAATTCCTGATAAATACCACAAAAAGAAAAATATGAGTAAAAATATTAAAGTATCTAATATAATATCTTTTTTATAACGATATTTATCTTTTTCATAACCAAATAAAATTTTAAAAAGCAAAGTAAATACTAATAAGATTATTACAAAACGATATTTACCTAATATACTTGATACAAAACTACTTAAAATTAAAAGTATTGAAAAAAAGATTTGAAAAATTAATAACCTTTTATAACCCTTTTTCATTCTATTCCTCCTAAATAGTCTTGTGCAAAAATATTAAGAAATAATATCTCAATATTTTCATCTTATTAGCCAGCGTCACTAGAGCTGTAATTTAATGTAATCGCACCAAAATTAACAGTGAAGTCACCATCAGCTCTTTCTGCATCTGGTTTATATGTTAAAGTTACAACAACTTTTTCATCTGTCTTCTTAGCTAGTTTTTGTTCAGTTATACTAGCTACTGTTGATGTTGCAGTATTATGGCTTCCAACTTCTACTTTTAACTCAAATCCTTTACAAGCTTTTTCTACCAATGCAGGTGTTGTTGTAGATAATGCTTCACATTTTATGTTACTTGTTTCATCTACATTAGAGTAAATGATTGATTTCAAATAAGCATCATATTCACCATCATTTCTTACAAAAAACTCATATTTAATAGATTGTCCTGGAGCAGTAAACGTCCCACCGATATTAGTGATAGTCTTATCATCACTAATAGTTGCTTGATTTCCTGAAAAGCCGTCAACTTCACCTGGCGTTACCTCTGGAGTAACTTCTCCTTTTTCGACTTTACTTGCAGTTGTCGAAAATTTAACAGCAAATGCACTATCACTTGGGTTTACTGTACTACTAGATGCATTTATAGTTAGTTGACTAGTGAAAGCAGCAAATCCAACTGACAAACCGACAATTGCAACTACCAAAGCAATAACAGCTATAACTTTTGTTCCTCTATCTCTTTCCATATTTTCACCTCCTCTATCTTAATTATATCTAATACAAGTATACCCCCCCCAATTCAATTGTGTCAACAAATTATACATATACAAGTGTAAAGTAAAAAAATGAATCATTATAATAATGAATCATTTTTCTTTAGCTAAAACATACAATTTTGAAATCTCTTTATGATTTAATTTACGATATTCTCCAGAATTTAATCCCTTTAAATCAAGAAAAGCTATTTTTTCACGTTTTAATTTTAAAACTTCTTTACCAATACTTTCAAACATTTTCTTTACTTGATGATTCTTACCTTCATGAATAATTAATTCAACGATTGAAGTATTAGTACTCTTATCAATTTTTTTAACTTTAACTCTCGATTTAGAAGTCATTACCCCATCAATAATAACTCCATCTTTAAGTTGCATAATTTCACTTGGCGAAAGAATTCCTTTAACTTTGGCAACATACACTTTATCAATATTATTTTTAGGATGCATCATCATATTAGCGAATTCACCATCATTTGTTAATATTAAAGCCCCTGTCGTATCATAGTCAAGACGTCCAACCGGATAAATTCTTTTGGTTTCTCCAATTAATGACACAACTGTTTTACGGCCATGCTCATCATTAGTTGATGTAATAACACCTCTTGGTTTATTTAATAAATAATAGACTTTTTCTTCACGACTTATAATGGTATCATCAACTTTGATCTCATCTTTTTCACTTACTTTAACACCTAACTCTGTAATTATTTCACCATTTACTTTAACTCTTTTATTTAAAATTAATTCTTCTGCTTTACGACGCGATGCCACTCCACTTTCCGCAATAACTTTTTGTAAACGTTCCATAAAATCACCTAGGCATATTATGGCATAATAACTTATCTTTTTCAAGAATGACTAGAAGAGTTTTTGGAAAAACAATAAAATCTTGTCAAAAAAAGAAAGTTTTTCTTTACTCTTCTTAATATATAAATCTTCACGATGAATTTCTTCTTTATCAAGATATACAATAACTGTTCCAACTTTATTTGATTCATTTAAATCAACATCATTCATAATTTGAATTGTCATTGTAACAAGTTCTTTTTCTTTTTCTAAAACAGGATAAGAAAAAGAATTTTTTATATATAGCTTTCCATAGTTTTTATCCTTATAAGAGAAAGAATTTTTATTTAAAATAAGATAATTTTCATATTTTGAAAAAGCATATTCATATAAAGAAATATGAGTACCATAAGTATCACTATCCGATAAAGAAACCGCTGTTAAGGATAAATTATTATTAAAAGCAGTACTAACTAAGGTCTTGCCAGCTCTTGGCGTATAACCATTCTTCCCACCTGTAGCGTACTTATATTGGGTTAATAACTTGTTACGATTATACCAATCATATGCTTTCATATCACTTGTTGTCGTATAGTGTTTAGTAGAAGATACCTCTAAATAAAAAGGAATCTTTGATAACTCCTGTGAAAGAAGAGCCATATCATAACTTGTTGAATAATTTTCAGTCTTTTCATCAAGTCCATGAGGATTAGAAAAGATAGTATTTTTCATACCTAAATCTTGAGCTTTTTTATTCATTAAATAAATAAAATCATCATAATTTTTACCAATGTTAGAAGCAATGACAACACTCGCATCATTACCACTTCTTAAAATTAAACCATATAATAAATCACGTAAACTTATCTTTTCACCAACACTTAAATAAATACTGGTACCATACATATCAAGAACTTCTTCACCTACTTCATAAACATCATTCAAATTACCATTTTCATAAGCAATTAAAAAAGTCATCATTTTCGTAGTTGAAGCAATCAATCTTTTTTCATTGGAGTTTTTTGAATATAAAACGCGACCACTATCAATATCCATAAGAATACAACTATGAGCATTTTCACATAAAGCAAAACAAGAACTAGGAAATAAAAAAAGAATAAATAATAATAAATATTTCAAAAGTATCACCTATTTTAATAAATGTAAAAACAATTAAAATAGAATAAAAAAAGGAAAGAAAACTCTTTCCTCTAATATTTATAAATTACATGTCAGTAATAGTTGGATCAGTTGGAACAGGTATACTACCATCAGGTTTAGGTATTTCTACTTTAGAGAAACCAATTTTATCATCGATACCTTCCATCATATCATCAAAGTCAAAGTCGTCAATAACAGGATTAACATCTAATGGATCAACATTATCTAAACTTAAATCGTATAAAGAACTTGTATCACCAGATGTCATCATATTTTCCATAGAAGGATCATTCTCTAAAACATTAGAATTTAGTTCGGCAACACCTGTGTCTGTAGTAGACTCTGTTACAGTATCAGTTACAGCTGATGTAACATCAGAAGTTACATCACCAGTTTCAGTAGTTGGTGCTGTACTTACATTTTCTCCTTCACCAATGTCAGGAATCTCTACATGATTATTATCATCAGTAAGAGGTTCTTCTTCTGGTGCAGGATTTATTGTATCACCTTCAATAGTTCCAGGATCAGTTGTTTCTGGTGGTTGAACATCACCATTTGCATCAGGAAGTGGATTTCCTTCTTCTGGTGCAGGATTTATTGTATCACCTTCAATAGTTCCAGGATCAGTTGTTTCTGGTGGTTGAACATCACCATTTGCATCAGGAAGCGGATTTCCCTCTTCTGGTGCTGGATTTGTTGTATCACCTTCAACAGTTCCAGTATCACCTACTTCTGGTTGTTGAACATCACCATTTGCATCAGGAATTGGTTCCGTACCATCAGCATTTGGTTCAGTAACATTTGAATCACCAGTTTCCTCAGGTGGTGTAAATGTATCTTCACCAGTATCTATTTCAGGTTCTGGAACTTCTCCTTCGTCATCTGGCACAGCTTCCCAATCACTTTCTCCTCCTATTTCTGGCTCAGGTTCAGTTGTACCTGGATCATCTGTAGGTGGTGTTTCTTCTGGTGGTTTTTCTTCAGGCGTTTCTGAAGGTTTCTCTTCAGGATTTTCGGTAGGTGGTGTTTCTGGTTGAGTTTCTTCAGGCTTTACAGCAGGTAGTGGATCTGGTTGTTGAGTTGGCGATGGATTAGTACCACCACCAGAAGGATTTGATGGCGGTATATATCCTATATTATTAGATGTACCTCCAGCACTTGTATCATTTTTTTCAGAATCAGAAGATTCTTCTTCATTTGTCTCATCTTTTTTGTTTTCTTCTATCATAGAAAGAATTATAGCGCTATTTAAGCCAGGGTATTTTTTTATTAAATCATCATACTCAGTGAGTGTGCTCCACCTATCACTATCGTCATCTTTTATATATTTATTATAAAACGACATTACATCATTTTTAAATTCTTCTACTTCTTTTTCATCTAAAAAATAATAATAATAATCAAATTTCTTATCATCGTCAATATCATCTAAATCATATGAACCACCTGTTAAAGTATAAATATCACTATCAGTCTTAAGAACTAGATTAATAATATCATCAAATGTTAATATATAAGAGCTTAAATTCTCACTTGCTGTATTAGCCGTATTAGATATTGCTGTAGAATATTGAGTAATTTCACCACATGTCATTCTATCTGCAGAATCTTTTATATTTAAAAGATTAGAAGAAATTTTACTACATTCACCTTTTATATTTAAAAGAGTTGATTCTGTAGTATCTCGAATAAGAAAATCTTTATCTGCTAAAGCAACTACTTTACCTGTTTCAAAACTAACACTAGGAAATTCATCTAACTGTTCAGCAATTTTTAATGCATCAAGTTCTCCTTGTGTCTTAGGTGTTAGTTCTGGTGGTTGTTGAGGCATCCTCACTCCAAGATGTTCATTTGCATAGTTGCACTGTTGGTAATATGTATTCCATGCAGAACACAAAGCATCCCATTCATCTTGTAAAGTTTGATCATCTACTGGAACTATTTGATTTACTGTGGACACTATATTACTACAACAACTTGCAATATTCCCTAAAGTATCAGAACCCAAAACATTATCAATTTTACCTATAATTTCATTAATTTTATCATAACCTAATTCTGTATGCCACTCATTACCCAAATCTCCTATGTATTCAGTCAACGTACCATTTATAGTAGATATGTCTTCAATATAACCTTTTATATTTTCTAATTCGTTTTTAATAGTTTTAAATTCATTTTTTGTAACTTTCCTTTTCACAATCGCAATTCCTCCATTTACTAATATCGCTGGTTTTTATTTTTAGAAATCATTATTTTATTAGAGAACATAAAATACTCACTATTCTTCTATCCTAATTCTATCATATTTTCTTTAATTTTGTTAATAAATAATAATTATTTAAAAAAAGTTTACACTTTTGACACAAAAAAAGTGCAATAAATGCACTCTCTATTATTGTTATCCAGTAACTGTTGAATTGTTTAAAGATCTAGAAACATTTTCTCTATCTTGATCAACATCACTATTAAATGTGCTCATAAATGTTTGAAGAGTTTCATCAAGTTTTTCTTCTACATTTTTTATAGTCGTTTGAATAACTACTCTTGGATTAACATCTCCATCAGCACGATAACCAAATTGTTCATCACTTTCTACATAAGGAACAATATTATTTAAGTAAAGTCTCAATTTATCAAAACCAGCTTTTAATTGATTCTTTACTTCTTCCAAATCAGCATCATCAATATGTGGTCCATCTGGATCATCAAAGTTAATTACTTCAGTAACAATTTCCTTTTCACTTAATCTATCTAATTGGAATGGTTGTCCTCCTTGTGACATCATATATTGGTTAGCACTAGATAACATAGTTAAATATTGTCTATTAATTGTTTTTCTTGCTCCATTAAGAAGAGAAGAAACCTTTCCTGCTAACTCATTAGTTTTTGCATATCCCAAAGGTGAATGCCAATGTGCACGCAAATTTGTAAATGCTGTTTCCAAATCACTTGTACCAGTAGTAACATCTAATCCTACATAGTTCTCAGAAACAGTTTGCATTGCTGTTGTAAAATTTTTAGGTACTAATCCTGAATTTTGTAGACCCATTTTTATCACTCCATTCTTTTATTTTATTTATTTAGGGCTTTCTATCCTACAAATATAATATAAACTAATTTTTTTTGTTTATCTACGCTTTTGCTTAAATTTTACATAAATTTACATTTGTTTTTCAAATAGAATTAATTCTGAAGCATTTCTTATATCTGTTGTTATAACAATTTCATTATTTAAATATATGCGACCAGTATTTTTATTAATTAAAACATATTTTGATAATTCTTCTTGTGACAAATGACTCATTTCAGGAACAGTTTTTAACAATAATTTTTTTATTTTGTATACTGTTTCGTTAACTGGTATAAAGAAATCAGCACTAAAATTCATCTTAGGAATTAATAATTTTATTAAAACTTTATTCTTCATTATCGTTCACCTCATCCTGTGATAAAAAGTCAAGTATTTTCATCAAAGTTGGTTCGCCATCAATTACAGCATATCCCATATCATTTTTTATTGGCCTATTATATTCATTACTATAGGCATCTGTTTTTATTATATTTTGTTCACCAAATCCTTTACCTATCCATATTCCGTATGTACTTGAGCCAAATGATTTCTTATACCAACCATCATATAATACTTCATCAACCTTGTCACCAACTCCAATAATAGCAATCTTTTCATATGCTTTTATTTTTTCAACAAAGAGTGTAAGAACTTTATCATCTACTTCGCCTTTTAAAGAATTCAAATCATACATTAATAGAACACCATATTCTTTTGAACCTTCGGCAATTTTTTTGTCAATATAAGTTGTTAATTTAGGAATCATATCATTAAGATTGCTAGTATAATAATTAGGGTATTCCGTTTTTTCAATTCCTAATTTTTTATTTACATCAAAGATAAAGATATTACAATTTGGAATTAATTTAATAGTTTTTAAAAGACTTTGAATAAATATATTAATATCTTTTATCTTTTTACCAGCAATTAAAGTAGAACGACTTTCTAAGAAATCAAATAATATAGGTGAAATATTTGCTTTTGAAAGTCCTACTGGTACAGCACTTAATTTTTGAATAAATGGCTTTACATGTTCTAAACGGACGTGCGCAGGAAGAGTTGGTATTTTAGGTGCTGAAGTAGGATTTTGTTGCTTAACTAATTGAATAAACTTATCAACAAAAGCATTGAACTCTTCTGGTGTTTTTGTTATCGATCCTGTTTGAAATTCATGTAGTTCACCATTGTTTAAGATACCGCGACCAGGATTATCTCTTGGAACAATTTGTTTCTTTGAACCTAATACATAGCCATATTCAAATTGATCTTTCAATTTATACGTATAAATTTGTGTAAAGTTTTGTGAAACCTTTTGTCGAACAGAATTAGTAGCAAGTCCAGATACAACAAAGACAATTCCATAACGGGCTGAATCTCTTGTTATTTCAGGCATTGTTTCATAAGAATCTTGATTGGCTTCAGCATAAGCATCATAGTTATTAATAATTATTACTTTTAAAGGTAGTTTCTTACCACTACTCTTTATGTAGTTCATATAAGATCCACCATAATCTGTGAATAATTTTTTACGTTTAACAATTTCATCACGAATCATTTTTACTAAACTATTATATTTTTCTGTTTCTTCGGCAAAAACCATTCCACCAACTTGTGGTAGTTTTGAGAATTTGCGAAGCGACTCAGAACCATAATCAATTATATAAAAGTTAACCTCTTCAGCAGTATGAAGACGAGATGTTGAATATATTAAAGCATTAAAGAACATTTCTGAGTCACCATTATCATTACTATATGTAATAGCACTACCATCTTCAAAGAAATTGTACTTAACAATTCCTTGTTGTTGTAACTCAGGAGCATCATATTCACCAATAATTGCTTCAACTTGATATGGCACAGGTCTAACATTATATTTATTGATTATTTCATCAATGACAATATCTTGGGGAATATTATCAAGCCATAATCTCTTAGCTTTAACATTATTAATATTTGAAACTTCTATTATGTTTTTCATAACCGCAGCTAATTGCTCACCTTGAGCTTCAACTTTAACGTCATTAGTTTCTTCAACACTTCTAATTATATCAGCACAATCATTGATGTAATCAACACTTTTATCAACTTGTTTAACAATCCTATCAGAAGGATAATATTTAGCTCCACACCAACCAGATTGACCTAGAGCATATATTTCATCATATCCAACTTGTAAGAAATAGCGTCCAGCTTGGGAAATGTGAGCAGCATCAGGATGTTTTAACATTTCATTACTATCTGGTTCACTAGCAACTTTTAAACAAACACGGAACTTTGTATTTGACCAAATTTGATCATTGACAACACCACTTGGTTTTTGGGTTGCCAAAATTAAGTGAACTCCTAAACTACGTCCAATACGCGCAATACTAATCAAGTTGTCCATGAAATCTGGTTGTTGCGCTTTTAATTCAGCAAACTCATCACAAATGATGAACAAATGAGGAATTGGTTCTTTCAATCTACCATCTTTAAAATGCCTTTGATATTTATAGATGTCCATGGTACTTTCACCTAAGGCATCACGAGCTTCATTAAACACTTTTTGACGACGTTTAACTTCGCTATCAATACTTACTAAAGTTCTATCCATCTCAGCTTTATCGAGGTTTGTTATAGTACCTGCCAAATGTGGAAGAGTTACTCCTGTCAACTTATTTTCAAAAGCAAGTGCAAGTCCTCCACCTTTATAGTCAATCAAAATGAAAGCAACATCATTAGGACTATAATTAATACACATTGATAAAATATAGGTAATGATAAATTCAGATTTACCAGAACCAGTAGTACCAGCAATAAGTCCATGTGGTCCATGATATTTTTCATGTAAATCCAAATACATTAACTCTTGTTTAGCATTAACACCAATTTCTGCTTTTAAAGAAGTTGTCGCATCATTATTATTCCAACGATTTAAAATATTCAATTGTTCAACTTTACCAACTTTTTCCATTTCTAAGAAACTTATAGAATTAGGAAGAGACCCTACCTTTTCTTCAAACTCAATTGGTAAATTAGAAACAATTCTACTAATATCCATATAATTAATATTTGAACAAACTTCATCAGTAAATTGAATATACTCTTGGCTATCAAAATTACTCTTCAATAAACCGGATTTTGAAGATTCAGAAACATCAATATAATTGTTACACTTACTTGGTAACTTACTCAAACTTTGAGCAACAATTATCATACTGAAACCTAAATTATTATCATTTTCAGCAATATTATTGACGAATTCATATTCTTTAACACGATCATAATCATCAACAATAATTAAATATTGTGGACGATATACTTTAGTTTTATTATTATCTTGTTCTTTAGATCTTTTCTTAAACTCTTCTCCTAAAAAATTAGCAACTTTATTAGCACTTTCTTTAGTTGAAGAAAAGAAACGAAACTTTCTTTCATTGTCAAAGCAATGATTAGTATACTTTAAATATTCCCAGTTAGAACTATTACTTTCATTAGTAAAAACAACAATTTTTAAATCTTCATAACTATAAAAAGTCAAAAATTGAATTAAAATACCATTTAAAAAATCAATATTCTTATTTTTATTATCACCCATTATAGCTGTTAATTTTCCTTCATGAAACGAATATCCAACAGGCGCATCATGTATATATTTATATTGAGCAATAACATTGTCAACTTTTTCCCTTAAATCATCAACATCAACTTGGAACTCTTCATGAGAATAATTAATCTCAACATCTAATTTAACATCACCTAATCCTAGACGTGCTACTAACAGGTCATTTTGATCAAGTCTTTTATTCCAGAAACTCATATTCTTAGTTTTAATAATATTTAAACATTCTGGAACTGTTATTAAATTTTCTTCCAAAATCTCTTTTTGATTTTTAACTTCAAGAGCCAATTCACCTGCTTTTTGATCTATATAAGCAGAATATTTAGTATGTACTTCTTCTTCTCTTTGTTTACGTTGTTTCTCATTAAAAACTTTTAAAAGAATTGGCCAAAGTAACATTGATAGTAACATTATTAAACCTGTTGCAATCGTTGACCAAGAATCACGAATACTGGTTGATCCATTATTTATTTTATCAAAAGTATTTACTAAAGTAATAATAGAAGTAGCACCCATTGTCAACATTGGTCCAACTGTTAAAATAATTGGCGTGTCTTCTTTCTTACCCATACTAGGTGGTTTTGTCAAATCAAATTTTTTAGTTGTAAAACTACGACGTAACATTGGTGACTTTGAAAAATAATCATTTTTTGAATACAAATCTATATCTTTAATATTGATTTCTTTTGGTTCCTCATCATTAGGAGTAGTATAAACTTGTAATCCTGATTCCGGCTTAATCTTTATCTTTTTTCCAGGATTATTCATTAGTAAAACATTATTTAAAAAGATTAATTTCAAACCATAAATATTTACTTGATCTCCTTCTTTTAAAGTTGCATTTAAACCAGCATTTTTATTATTTACATAACAAACAGCTTTATTACTTTCCAACACTAATTGTCCACCGCTATTATGAACTTTTATTTGAATATCTTTTAATAAAGGGCAAGGATAAAACAAATTAGATTCAGTCGTACAACCAATCATTAAATTAATATTAGTATCATATGAATAAGGACTTACTTCACTACTATCATAATTAGATACATATATTAGGTAATTAACAGCATTCCTATTTAAAATATAAAAGTTATCATCAATAAGTGGAAGTTCATCACTAAAACTATCTCCATTTATAACATCGACATCAGATGTAGAGTATAATACCCATTTTCCTTCTTTTGCTTCAATATTAATCAATTTAATTTCTTCTTCAGGATTATCATCAAAACTAAAACTACCAGTTACTTCTTGTGGTAGTGAAAAACAAACTAATTTATCCTTTAAAAACAAATATATATTCATAGCACACCCACTTATCCTATTTTACATTTATTAGTATAACATAATATTAGTAAAATTGGTATATAAAAACAAATAAAAAAGGCTGAAAATAATCAGCCTAATTTTTATAAATACCATGAATCTTTTGTAAATCACTTTCTGATAACTCTTCTAGTTTCCATTCTGATTTACTATCATCACGACTTAAATTAAAAGTAATGGTATATGTTATTCTATCTTTAAAGTTCATCAATTGATCTAATTTGTAATTAATAAAAGCAACAGTATCTAAAACATCATCAACATAGAACTCATCTTTATGTTCTTCAGCATATATATAAGAATTATTTAGAGATGTATTAAAGTCATAAACTTCAATTTCAGCATCAACGGTTGCTCTATTACCATCAATTTTTTCTTCTTTAATCTTATATTTTATATTCTTATATTGGTCTAACATAATTTTCTTATATCGTTCTTTTTGTTCTTCCGTCAAACTATTTTCTTCAATTAAACTGACATCAAATTGATCCGTTACTTCTTTATCATTAGTCTGATACTTATTTAGAAAAGCCTCAACTTTTTTAGTTGGTGTCTCCATACCATTATTACATCCTACTAATAGAAATAAAATAGCGATAATAAATACTAATCGTTTTTTCATATTTTTCCTCCTCAATTAGTATTATTATCACTATTATTTTTTTTATTCATTTTTTAAAAAAGAAAAAGTATTTTTTATATTTGTAAATTCTTCATTACAATCTTTATCACCAGTTGCTTCCATTGATACATTATATAAAATATTTTTATAATATGCTATCCAAATTGCTCCCTTTTCATTTTTTTGATAAGCCCAATCATTACCATTTATTTTTTGAACTTGTCCAAAATCATTTATATTTATATCGGTCATTGGTTGAGAAAAGACCTTAATACGACAAGTTTTATCTTTATTTTCAAAAGTATTATCATCTACTTTATCATATTTTTTAACTTTAAATGAAAAGTAATCAACATTATATTCTTTTTCTTTAAATGCACCATTTACTGTTAAAATAATACCTGAAATGATTAAAATAACAGCACAAATAATCAATATAGCTGCATCTACTCTCTTATTTTTATCTTTAACACCATTTTTATTCTTTTCTTTTTTCTTCATAACTATCACTCAATAATAAAATACCACAAAAAAAATAAAATTTAATTATTTTTTTAAATTTTATTCTTTGCTTTACACATTTATCTGTTGACTTAGATAATTAAAATAATCATAATGACTATTTTGATTAATCCAATAAACATTTTGATATTTATTATTTTGTTTTTTAGATTTAGTTTCAAAACGCATTGAAACAATACCATCACTATTTAAAATAGAGTCGATAATTACTGGTTGTTCAATATCTCTTTTAGCAATATCAAAAAGAAAATCAACATTTGTATTCGAACTATTATTAATAGTTATGTATTCAGAAACTAGGTTTTCGATATTTCTAATTTTCATCTTTTCAAAATCTAAATTTTGTAAATTAATGGCTTTAGCGTGAAAAGATCTATTTTTACCAATCAAAGATAATTTACGATTAGATCTTTTACGATAATAAATGGCTTTATTTTTTCTTCCAAAATTATAGATAAAAGTTCTAACAAGTGAAACCATAAAATATCTAATTTTAAAATTTTTATTAATATTATCTAGGAAACAATCATATACTCTAATATTTTTCATACCATATTCCCCTTTTCAGTTGTGCTATTATATCAAAAAAACAAAAAATTGTCAATTTTGAGAAGAATGTGTTAAAATAGTCATATAAATATTTTGAAGGAGTGATACCAATGGAAAAGAAAAACATTTTAACCGGAATAAGACCAACCGGTAGATTACATTTAGGTCATTATTTTGGAGCAACAAAAAATTGGGTAGAGCTTCAAGATAAATATAATACTTACATTGAAATAGCTGATGTTCAAGCATTGACAGATAATTTTGACAATCCTGAAAAGGTAAGAAAAAGTGTTAGAGATTTAGCAATCGATTTATTAGCTGTCGGAATTGATCCTGAAAAGGCTAATTTATTTATACAGTCAATGATTCCAGAAATCGCAGAATTAACTGTTTTTTATTCAAATCTTGTAACAATAGCTCGTCTTGAAAGAAATCCAACTGTAAAGGCCGAACTTCAACAAAAGAAGGAAGTTTTTGGTGATAAGGGTGAAGGAATAACTTATGGATTTTTAGGATATCCTGTCAGTCAAGCTGCTGATATAACGGCTTTTGATGGTGAATTAGTTCCTGTTGGTGAAGATCAATTACCACTAATTGAACAATGCCGTGAAATCGTTCGTAAGTTTAATAATATATATGGTGAAACACTAAAAGAGCCTGATGCCTATCTTTCAGAAAACAAGCGTATTAAAGGACTTGATGGTAATGATAAGATGGGTAAGAGTTTAGGAAATGCTATTTACCTATGTGATGATGAAGAAACGATTAGAAAAAAAATTATGGGTGCTGTAACGGATCCTAATAAAATAAAAAAAGATGATCCAGCTACCCCTGATATTTGTATGGTTTATTACTATCATAAGTTAATTGAAAATGATAATGTTGATACAATATGTAAAGAATGTAAAAAAGGTTCTAGAGGTTGTGTTCAATGCAAAAAAGAATTGATTGAAAAAATGCAAGAATTTTTGAAACCTGTCAGTGAACGAATCAAATATTATGAAGACAATCCGGAACTTGTGGATAAAATATTAATTGAATGTACTAATCGTGCTAAAAAGACAGCTGAAGAAACGATGAAAAAAGTAAGAAAAGCTATCAATATTGATTATTTTGAAGGAAAATAAAAAGGTAAAGTTATTTAACTTTATCTTTTTGTTTGTCATAAATACGATATAACTCTTGAACACGATTCTCTAAAAAATAGTAATGAATGAGATATGGAAACAATAGTAAGATAAAAATTATTAGTAATACTACTAAAAGAATACTATCAATAAAGAAAGTCGTGATTAAAAGTGTCAAGGTAATTAAAGCGACAAGAATAGTAACGAGAAGATGAACTAGGCGTTCGTGTTGAAAAAAACGAATATGATTTAACAAGTCATCTAAATCTACTTTTTTATTTTCACATTGGGCAATATAATTATCAATCATTTTTTTCACTTGACATCCCCCACTTCTTCAATTGGTAATAAACTTAGAGCGACTTTTTGTTTTTCTAAGTCAACATCTAAAACATAGCAATCGACAATATCACCGACACTAACAATTTCACTTGGATGTTTGATATAACGTTTAGTCAATTTAGATATATGAGCAAGGCCATCATTATGAACACCAATATCAATGAAGACTCCAAAGTCAACGACATTGCGTACAGTTCCTTGTAACTTATCACCAACATGTAATTGTTCAATATGTAAAACATCACTCTTCAACAAAGGTTTAGGCATACTGTCACGGGGATCACGATTAGGTTTACATAAATCAGCCACAATGTCCTGTAAAGTATATTTATCAATTCCTAATTCATTACTTGCCTTAATGACATCAAAGTTCTTTAACTTATCTTGTAATTCTTGAGTTCCAATCATCTTTTTATCACAATTGAGACTCTTTAATAATTCTTCAGCTTTTTCATAACTTTCAGGATGAATTGATGTCTTATCAAGCGGATTAACACCATCTAAAATACGCATGAAACCAATTGCTTGTTCAAATACTTTATCCGTTACACCCTTAACTTTTTTTAATTCCATTCTGGAATTAAACTTTCCTTGTTTTTCACGGGTATCAATGATTGATTCAATGACTTTTTTATTCATACCAGAGACATAATTCAATAAAGAAGGCGATGCTGTATTGATATTAACACCAACTTGATTGACAACTTTAGTTACGACGAAATCAAGGGAATCGTCCAACTTTTTCGGTGTAACATCGTGTTGATATAATCCGACACCAATACTTTTAGGATCAATTTTAACGAGTTCACTCAAAGCATCCTGCAAACGTCTTCCAATAGAAATGGCACTACGCTTTTCAACTGTTAAATCAGGAAACTCTGATATCGCTAGTTTGGATGCAGAATAAACTGATGCCCCAGCTTCATTGACGATGATATATTCAACTTTTCTTGGACAATCTTTTATGACATCAATGACAAATGCTTCACTTTCACGTGATGCCGTTCCATTACCTATCGCAATAATATCAACGTTATGCTTATTTATTAAATCGAGCATTATCTTTTTACTCTCTTCAATCTTACAATGTGGTTCCGTTGGATAAATAACCGCTATTTCTAAAGGTTTTCCCGTAGGATCTAAAACAGCTAGTTTACAACCTGTTCGAAAAGCTGGGTCATATCCTAAAACAACCTTTTCTTTAATTGGTGGTGTAAGAAGAAGGTTTTCAACATTTTTAGAAAAGTTCGCGATGGCAGCATCCTCTCCTACTAATTTCAAGTCACTTCTAATTTCTCTTTCTACACTAGGAAAAATTAATCTCTTAAAGCTATCATCAATAGCTTCTTTAACTAATACCTCTTCACTTGTTCCGTTCTTCTTAATATTTTTTCGATATAAATAATTTAAAATGTACTCTGTATTAACATCAATTCCTACTGTTAAAACATCTTCTTTTTCGCCACGATTTAAAGCTAAAATACGATGTGGTTTAATTTTAGAAATAGCTTCACTATAATCGTAATACATCTCATAAACACGATTAGGATCTTTTTCTTTACCATTTTTCTTTAACTTTGAATAAACATTTCCAAATTTAGTAATATTTTCACGAATATATTTACGAAATTCGGCATTATCACTAATTATTTCAGCAATGATATATTTTGCTCCTTCTAATGCTTCATCAATCGTTTTTACTTTATCATTTAAATATTTCTTAGCTTCATTTTTAACATCAATATTTTTAAATTCCAAAATACTTTTCGCAAGAGGTTCTAATCCTTTCGCAATAGCTTCCGTTGCTTTAGTCTTTTTCTTCTCTTTATATGGACGATATAAGTCTTCAACTTCAACCAATTTAGTACAAGCAAGAATCTCTTTCTTTAATTCATCAGTCAACATTTTCTTTTCATCAATGAGACGAATTACATCTTCTTTTCTCTTTAATAAATTAACTTCATATTCATATACTTCATTAATACTACGAATTATTTCTTCATCTAAAGCTCCCGTTGCTTCTTTTCGATATCTAGCAATAAAAGGAATAGTATTACCTTCCTCTAATAATTTTAAAACAACTTCTACTTGTTTAGGTCTAATATTTAAACTATTACTTATTCCATTAATTATAACTTCATTCATTATTCATCCTCCAACATATCAATTTTATCACAAGGAAAAAAAGAATGACAACGTTTTGCCATTCTTAATCTCCTAATTTATTAATAATAAACATATGAAGGAGTATAATCGTATGCATCAATTATACGAGAAAGGATTTCACCAGTGTCAATCTTTTTTGTTTCACCTTTCTTTAATGTTAAGATATATTCGACTGTATTAGTTTTCTTTCCATCTTTATCAACAAAGTTGAAGGCAAGAACTCTTTCAAATAAATCTTCTGAACCATTATTCGTAACAGTTGCTGAAACAGTAGCAAACTTTTCACGGCAACGTTTTGAAGTTATAGTTGTATCAGTAATAACCAATCCTTCAAGCTCTTTTTTCTCTTTAATTTTAGAACTGTTGTTAGTACGATCACCATTTGTAGTTGTATAGTTTTCATCACTAAATACAATATTAGTATTTTCATCAGTATAATCACCATCTGTAAGATGTTCTCCTGAACAAGCAGGTAATGTTCCACCTAATATTGAAATTGGTTCTTGATTTTGTTCTTGTTCTTCAGATTTTTTCTCTTCAGTATTTGGTTCTTTATCCTTTTCTTCTGGTTCTTTATCATTATTATTTACTAATAATAATACAACAACAGCGATTATTACTAATACAATTAAACCAATAACTATTAGTAATGTCTTATTATTTTTCTTTTGTGTTTTTTCTGTTTGGTTTTTTTCTATTTTTTCTTCCATATTTTCCTCCTATTATTTAGTATAAATAAATTCTAACATAACATAGGAAAAAAGTCTATAAACTAAAATTAAATTTATTTAAAACTAACAATATTTACACTTATAAAAGAAACATTATACACTAGAAGATATCATTTGTTGATAAAGGTTATCATGTTTATAATTAAAATTATTATTTAAACTAGATATTAATTCATCATACATTATTTTAGAATCACTTCCTTCACGAGCAAAAATTTCATAATATATGTAACGCAATTTATCAATATCTTTTTCTTTATAAGAACTATTAATTTCACTTATCAAGAATTTTTTCTTAGTAATTTCTCTACGAGTTAAATAATGATCGACATCAAATTCATTTTTCAAAATAGTACATTTTAGAGTAAAAGTATTAATTTTACTTGCTAAATCAAAAACATCTTCTAAATCCAAAATATAAATATTACTCTTATAAGTACTTTCTCCTCTTTCATTGAATTCAATAGCTATCGCTTTATTTAAGTTCTTATTACAAAAAATACAGGCATATTCGACTCTAGTCGTTTTACGATTTCCATATATTTCTGTCTTATTATATAAACTCATTAAAAATTCTTCTTCGACTATAATGTTATTTTCTAAAACATCATCAAAATTATTTATATTAAAGATAGGAATTTTTTTGACATATTCAATTTCATCTTGATCTTCCCACTCAAAAAATTCATATCTTCTTTTATCATTCCAATTCAAAACCAAATCATAGATGTATATCATTCTTTCTTATCTCCTTTTTTATATAAAGCAATATTGACAAGAATGATGCCAATAAAAGCTAATACACATTCAACTCTTCTAATAATGAAACTAAAATAGTCGGTCATGCTGTAACCCATTGTTGTCAAATTTAAGTATGTTATTATAAAAGTCATTCCAATAATGGTAAAACCAAAACCGACTAAAAAGAGAAAAACTCTACTCACAATACCACCTATTTTATATTATGTTAGGATTTGTTTTTTATATTCAGAACAAAATGATTTATTATATCGATTTTTTCTACTTTGCCTCGCTCTCCAACTATTATTACAAAAAAAGAAAGATTTTACTCTTCCTCTTCAATTTGTAATTTATCCATTTCAACACCACTTATTTCACCAAAACGTTTAGTTATTTTTTCGGTTGTTATGTGGACATTTTCAACATCTTTGTTAACGGTTTGAATACTTTTAGCAAGGTGATCCCAACGTTCTTTATAACGTGAAAACTCTTGTCCTAATTTATTTAATTCTTGATGAATAATTGATGTGTACTTATCACGTTCCATATTTTTAATAATCATTTGTACAACAGTTAGAGTTGAGATTAAAGTCGTTGGTGAAGTTATCCAAACATGTTTCTTATAAGCATAATCAATAATATCTTGATGATATGCATTTACTTCGGCAAAAATAGCTTCAGCTGGTAAGAACATAATAGCTTGATCACTTGTTTCATCAGGAATTATATACTTACTACTAATGGCATCAATATGTTTTTTCATATCACTTTTAAATAATTTTTCATATTTTTCACGTGCTTCTTGGGAATTCTTTTTATCAACCATCATCTGATAGTGTTCAAGGGGAAACTTAGAATCAATCGCTATTGTTCCTAAAGGTTCTGGTGCAAACAAAATAGAATCGGCAATTGTACCGTTTGATAACGTATATTGTAAGCGGTAAATTCTATCATTTTTCTCACCAAAAACATTACTCAAAATATGTTTTAAATTAATTTCACCAAAAATACCACGACTCTTCTTATCAGTTAAAACACTTTGAAGCGAAACAATATCACTAGATAGTGTTTCAATTTTCTTTTGTGCTTCATCAATTTTTGATAAACGTTCCAAAATATTAGAAAAAGTCTTATTTGTCTTTTCAAAATTTTGATCAAGTCGTTCATTAACACGATCGTTTATGATATTTAATTTTCTCTCTATCTTTTCATTCATTTTATCAAAATTACCATCAACATCTTTATTTAAATCACTCTTAAAATCATTTACTTCTTTACTTATAGTAAATTCAAAGCGTCCAAGTCTTTCAACAATACTCGTCTCATCTTGTTTATTTTTTAATATTAAAACAATTAACACTACATTTATTAAGACAACAACTACTAATAAAACTAAAATCGCTAACTCCATAAAAACACCTACTCTATATTATACTTTTTAACAATTATTTTCGATACGACAAAAGCAATCGATAAAAGAAGACATACCGTAATAACCGTTGTTGCATCAGTAATACTCTCTATTAAACTAGTTCCAATAAAACCCCAGAAATAAACAATGACTGTTTTCCCAATTAATAGAGCTAATAAAAACTTCTTAAAACTAACCTTAGCTATACCACAAGCAATATTAATCATAAAAGCTGGCGAAAAAGGAAGAGCAACAATCAATACCAAATTAGAAAAATCAATCTTTTCAATAGCTCGTACGACTTTTTTTACTTTTGCATACTTATTTTTATTAATAATCTTTTCTAAACGATTTCCTATGAGATACCGAAAAAAAGAATAAGAAATGATACATCCACAAATTGTCGCTACCCAAGATATAATAAAACCAAGAACATTACCATAAGCAGCCAAATTTAAAGCAATAAAAACAAAAAGTGGCAACCATGGTAAAATTGATTCTAAAACAATGATTGAAAAACCAAACCATAATCCATACATTTGCATATATTGGACAGCATTATTTGTAATATTATTAAACAAGTCTAACAAATTAACACCTTCTTGAAAAATAATATTTATATTATTTACATTTTTAATTATAATATAAATGTTAAGTATAATAAAATAATAATTTCATAAATTGACAAACTTTACTTAATTTCATATACTCAAGTAGGTGATAATAATGGAAGTAGTAATGTTATGTGCAAAAGTATTTTTTGTAAGGATTTTAGATGTAACACTAGGAACATTTAGAACGATTTTAACAGTTAAATCAAAGAAATTACAAGCTAGTCTCATTGGCTTTTTTGAAGTCTTAGTATGGTTTTTAGTCGTACGAGAAGCACTTAATTCCGATATTGATAGTATTTGGGTAGCTGTTTTCTATTCTCTAGGGTTTGCAACAGGAACTTATCTTGGTGGAACCTTATCAGAGAAACTCATCAGTGGTAACTCAACACTACAAGTAATTACTAAAAATCGTAAAATAATTGATGTTATTAGTGGTAGTGGTTATGGCGTAACAGTAGTTGAAGCTAAAGGTTATAATGATTCTAAAAAATATATGTTAGTAATTGAAGTAAATAATAAAAATATAGATGACGTCAAAGCTATCATTAAAAAACTTGATAAAGATGCCTTCATCGTTGTCACAGAAACAAAATTAGTTCATAATGGATATATAAAATAGAGCGACTTTTAAAGTTGCTCTATTTTGTTTAAAATATAATCATAATCTTCTTGGTTATAAATACCACCACAATACTTACATTTACCAGAATTGTTGACATCAAGTGGTGAACCACAATGTGGACATCTACGAACAGTACCTTGTTCATCAACAAAAATATTTCTTACAAATTCCAAAGAGTATTTCACTTTTACCCTTTCTTCTTCATTACCGCTTATTGTCTTTCCCGTTTTTAAATCAATTATATAATCTAAATATCTTGCTTCTAAACGGACTACTATTATATATTGACCATATTCTTTGGCTATCAAATGTATTTTTGAATCTTTAACATTTAATTCATCATACATTTGTCTTTTATTTTCTTCTTTTAATCTATTTATTTTTTCTTTATATTGATTATAGACCTCATCAGATATAAAATGATCGATTTCATCTAATTTGTCAAACATAACACTTGACAGCAATTTAACAAATATATTATTGGCTTTACTTAAAAACAAACTACTATTAAAATTTTCATCTTCCATTTCCAATTCTTCAATCGTCATTATAACCTCCATCAATTTGCTTTTTACTCAAAACAAATTCTTTTGAATCTTTTACAATTATACTACCACAATATTCACATCTTCCTGATGCATTAATATGAACTTCATTATTACAATTAGGACAATGAACTGTTTCACCTTGATATAAACTACTCTTAACAAATTCCATAATATATTCATTTCTGATCTTAAACGCATTATCACCTTTTACAACTTCATTTGTATCAGTATTGATTATATAATCAATGAAAGCAACACGCATATAAACTTCAACTATTATGTTATCATTTTCCTCTTTAATATTGGTTATTACAACATTTTCAGACCTAAAATCACTCATAACATTTTGGCGATGTTTTAATTTTAGTACTTCCAATTGTTCTTTATACATATTATATAATTCATTAGTACATAATTTTTGAAGGGTTGGATAATCAAAATTCATCCAAGCATTTTGAATATCAACAAACTTTTGATATAACTCCAACTTTAAAACAGCAAGATCTCCAATTCCATAGCTTGCAGCAATTTCAGGAGAGATATCAAAATATATTTCATTATATGGTGGAGAATATAGTCCATTTTTAACTCGCTTATAAAATACTATAAGAACACCTAAAAGACAACAGAAGACTATTCCAAGCGACAATTCAAGTAAAAATGAAAAAATAAATCCTGCCCCACCACCACTAGATGAAGAACTTGAATCATTGCTACTAGAAGAATATGAACTACTTGAAGAACTACTAGATGAACTAGAACTAGAACCATAATCCGTATCAAATCCACTATCGGCTTTGGCAGGAACAAAAGCAAAGGAAAGGAACAAAATGATACTCAATAAAAATATAAACTTTTTCATATTCATAACATTCACCACTATAATTAAAAGATAAATTAATCTAATGAGAAAAACAATATTTAGAAGATCTTTTTATTAAAAATTTACAAAAAAAGACATTTCTGTCTTTTTCTTTTTATCTTTTATTTTTATTCTTTAAATAACTATTGTAACCACCATCAACATTGACAACGTCATATCCTAAATCTAGTAATTCTAGAACACATCTAAGACTAATATTACCACTTTCACAAACAATATAATATGTTTCATTTTTATTTAAATATTCGCGGGGATTAGTAATTAAAAATAGATAAGGAATATTAACGGAATTAGGAATATTTCCTAAATTATATTTATAGTTATCTCTAATATCAATTATTTTAGGATTATCCAATTTAGATAAAGATAAAACATCTATACTCTTCATAAACACCTCCTAGATTATATTATGAAAAGTATGGATGTTGATAAATTTTATTAGTCTATTTATTAATCTTTTCTTCTAAATATGTATCATAATCAGTCATTCGATCAATTAGTCCATCATCAGTTAATTCAATGATACGATTAGCGGTTGTTTGGACAAATTGATGGTCATGAGAAGAAAACAATAACTCACCATTAAAGCGCATTAAACCATTATTCAAAGAGGTAATACTTTCAAGATCCAAATGGTTCGTTGGTTCATCTAAAATAATCAGGTTACTTCCTTCTAACATAATTTTAGATAACATGCAACGGTTCTTTTCACCACCACTTAGGACATTGACCTTTTTAAAAACTTCTTCACCGGAAAAGAGCATTCTTCCTAAAAAACTACGAAGTACTTGTTCATCATCAACTTTATGAAACTTTCCCATCCATTCCATAATTGACTCTTCGCCTTGAAAATATTCTGTATTATCTTGTGGCATATAAGACTTTGTGATGGTTTTCCCCCACTCGACTACACCACTATCAGGCACCTCTTCTCCCATTAATATTTTAAAGAGCGTAGTTTTCGCAATGTTATTAGTCCCAACAAAGGCAATTTTATCACCCTTCTGCATGATGAAACTGACATTGTTAAGAACTTTTTTACCATCAATGGTTTTAGAAATATTTTTAACTGTCAATATTTCCTTACCACTTTCATGTTCTGGTTTAAAATCAATATAAGGATACTTTCTTGATGAGGGAACGATTTGTTCAAGTTCAATCTTTTCAAGCATCTTTTTCCTACTAGTTGCTTGACGACTCTTTGATGCATTAGCCGCAAAACGGGCGATAAAAGATTGAAGTTCTTTTATCTTTTCCTCTTTTTTCTTATTTTGTTCCTTCATTTGTTTTAAGGCCAGTTGACTTGATTCATACCAAAAGTCATAATTACCAATATATAGTTTGATCTTACCATAATCGATATCCGCAATATGTGTACAAACTTTATTTAAAAAGTGACGATCATGTGATACGACAATAACAGTATTATTAAAATTGATTAGGAACTCTTCTAACCAAGAAATAGCTTCAATATCTAAATTATTAGTAGGTTCATCAAGGAGTAAAATATCTGGATTACCAAAAAGAGCTTGAGCAAGTAAAACTTTTACTTTTTTATTATTAGGTAATTCTTTCATTTGTAAATAGTGTAAATCAACATCTATTCCCAAATTATTTAATAGTTCACTTGCTTCACTTTCAGCTTCCCAACCATTTAGTTCCATAAATTCTGCTTCTAGTTCTCCAAGGCGCATTCCATCTTCATCAGTAAATTCAGTATGGGAATATAATTCTTCTTTTTCTTTCATAATTGAATACAAATGACTATTTCCCATAATGACCGTATCAATGACACGTTCTTCATCATATTCATAGTGATTTTGTTTTAGTACGGCAATTCGTTCTTGTTTATCGATGATTACTTCACCATGAGTCGTTTCAATTTCGCCAGCTAAAACTTTCAAAAAAGTACTTTTTCCACTACCGTTCGCTCCAATCAAACCATAACAATTTCCAGGTGTAAATTTAATATTAACATCTTCAAAAAGCGTTCTTTTACCAAACTTTAAAGTTACGTTATTAACTTGTATCATTTCATCACCTCAAGACTGTATATAATTCTACTATAAAACAAGAAAAAAGTCACTATTAAAGTGACTTAGACCAATCCTTTAAAAAGGATATTAATAATTAGACATATTAATAGACCAAAGAAAGTTGGAATAATACAAGATAGTAAGACACACCACCAAGAATTAGTTTCTTTTTTTATTGTAAGACAAGCTGTAGAACAAGGATAATGCATGATGAACATAATTATTACGGAGATTGCTGTTAGAATGGTCCAACCATTATCAATTAATAAAGTTTTTAGTTCTAAAAGACTACTATAATCAACTAATGTTCCTGTATTTAAGTATCCCATGAGCATAATTGGCATAATTATTTCATTAGCTGGAAAACCTAGAAGAAAAGCAATGACGATAACCCCATCTAAACCAAATAATCTTCCAAAAGGATCAACAAAATTAATTAAATGTTGAAAAATACTCATTTCCCCAATATTTATATTAGCTAAAATCCAAATTAAGAATCCCGCGGGGATAGCAACTGTAATAGCACGAAATAAAACAAATAGCGTTCGATCAAAAATAGATGTAATAATGGTTTTAACAATTCGAGGTCGACGATATGGTGTAAGTTCTAAGATAAAGGAAGAAGGATATCCTGAAAAAAGAGTATTAGAAAGAAGCTTTGAAACTAAAAAAGTCATAAATACACCAAGTAAAACTAATAATAACAAAATTCCTGTGGAAAAAATCAATGAAGAAAAATTATTACTTAAACCGACAAAGAACATCGTTATAATAGCAATTATCGTTGGAAACTTACCATTACAAGGAATAAAACTATTAGTAAGTATAGCAATTATTCTCTCACGTTTAGAATCAATTATTCTAGCACCCGTTATTCCCACACAATTACAACCAAAGCCCATTGCCATCGTAAGAGACTGTTTACCACAAGAAGCACACTTTTTAAAAATACCATCTAAATTAAAAGCAATGCGCGGAAGATAGCCAAAGTCCTCTAAAAGTGTAAACAAAGGAAAAAAGATCATCATTGGTGGTAACATGACACTAATTACCCATGTTGTAACTTTATAGACACCATTTATCAATAAATCAATTAAAGCTGGTGGCAAGTTAATATTGACTAACCAATTGAATAGAACTTTTTCTAGTGAAGCAAAACAAGCAAATAACCATTCAGATGGATAATTACTAATTTTAATGGTAATGAGAAAGATTATTCCTAAAAACAATAACATAATAGGAATACCCCAAATCTTACTAATAAAGATTTTATCGAGATAACGCTCTTTAAAACTAACTCTCTCTTCCCTTACGACATCATCATAAATGGAACTAGCTAAATCATTTAAAGTCCTAACGATAACATCATCTATTTCATCAAGACTAAAAGATAAATTCTTTTGTCCATTACTAATTATTTCTCTTAATTCAAAATCCATTATATCTCTATCTAATATAGTGTTAACTTTATTGATAATTGTTTTATCTTCGCGAAGAAGATTGATTGCTAACCAACGCTTATTAATGTTTAAGTCATATTTAGAAAGATAAGTACTAACTTTTTCAATAGCCTTTTCAAAATCTTCTGGATACTTTATAAAGATTTCATTAGAAAGACCTTTTTTCCCCTTATAATTAATGAGTTCATTCTTTAAATTAATTAATGATTTACGACTATGAGCACAACAAGTAATAACTTTAACACCTAGCTTTTGTTCTAGTTTTTTAGTATCAATAAAGATATTCTTTTTCTTTGCTTCATCAATTAAATTTAAACATAAAACAAGGTCACGCCCTATTTCTTTTAATTGTAAAACCAAGTTTAAATTACGAAGTAAAGACGAGGCATCACAGACAACAACATTATAGTCATATTCTTCAAAAATTAAAAAGTCACGAGCAAGCGTCTCTTCTTCTGAATGTGGCAATAACGAATAAGTACCTGGAAGATCATATATTTCATAACTTTTCTTTTTAGTTTTCATTATCCCTACTTTATTCTCAACTGTTTTTCCAGCCCAATTACCAGTATGTTGTTTAGAATAAGTAAGATAATTAAAAATAGTACTCTTACCAACATTAGGATTTCCTGATAAGCCAATTCTTACTGTTTTCTTCATGCTTTTCTCACCAGAATATTTTCAGCATCCTCATCTCTTATTGCAATAAGGGAATTCCTAATCTCATATGCTCTTATTCCACCACTAACACTATTGTAAAGAGGTCTAACTCTAGTATTAAAACTAAGTCCAATATCCAAAAGTCTTCTCTTAATAGCGTCATTTGTAATTATTTTACAAACATAAGCATCTTCATCTATTAAAATATCTTTTAAAGATAAATTATTCATATGTCACTCCTTATAAGTACTACTATAATGTATGCCATAAAAAAAAGAGCGTTCTTCACACTCTATACTTTATCTCTCTTAGTAAGTTTACGATAACAAAAATCACAATGCGTATATTTATCATTTAGAACTTTTATATTACCACAAGTCTTACATTTAACTAACTTTTTCTCTTTATCAGCTTTAACAGTTTTAGTTGAAACAATATGATCTTCAACTAACTTTACGTTTAATAAGAAACCTTTCTTTATCAATTTTTCGATATTGGCTAATACTTCATCATATCCTTCATTAGTTTCTTCACAAATGAGATCTATATCTTTAATATGACGAACATTGATAAACTCTGTATAAACAACTAATTTCGCACATAGATTATTAAGACTAATACCACCAATAAAACAGCTTATAATGACCATCAAAGCATAAATATAAAGCCAAATAAAACTATAATTATACATATCAAGTGACATTGGACTATCAAATATTCGAATGTAATATCCATAGCGACAAAGAAAATAAACTAAAGTTATAGTAAGAGAAAGAATTCCACACCAAATTAAAATCTTAGCATATTTCTTAATATCTATTAAATTATTTTTTACTTTTAAAACGATAAAATATATTCCTAATGGAAAAATAAAAATTAATGACAAGATAATTATATGTAATGGCATATTATTTTTATCTAAGTCTTTCACATCATCATCCCCAAACAATTACTAAATAAATATACCAATTCTCTAAAATTATGTCAAATAAAAAAGATGATTTAACATCTTTCATCACATAAATCATCTAATACGGCATGCATATATTTAGTATAAATGCCATATAATTCCTCTGTTTGTTCTTCATCTAGTACTTTATAAGGATTCGTTTGCGATTTAACAGTATCCATATGAGTTCCAACAATTTCTCCCTCACGAACAAAGAAGACAGCTGGTACATAAATTCTTTTTTCACCAACTTTTACTTCTTTTCCCTTATCCGTTTCTAAAACGTAATCATCTAATTCTTTATCTAAGGCTTTTAACAATTTTTGATAGTCTTCTGTTCCTTCCTTATCAAGAACTGGTTTATTATCATCATCAAGAACATAACTATCTCTTTCATCATATAAGTTCATATAATAAATAGTATCAATTCCCGCATTTTCAGCAGCATTTAAAAGAACTGGTACGGCATTACGACACCAAGGACATTTTGGATAACCAAAATAGATTACCCCTGTACCCTCTTCTAAAACTTTTATTATTTCAGAAGCATTACTATACTTAATAGGATTATTTTCAGATATATCAACTTTAGGATACTCTTTATTATTACTAGAATTTTTTACACCATTATATTCTTCGTATTCTTCTTTAAATAAAACAGCATCCGTTTTCTCATCTTTTTTATCTTTATCTAACTCTTTATTATGGTTAAAGAAAAAATAACCACCTAATACACCAGCAATTAATAAACATCCTAAAATGGCTTTCAAAATATTCATTTTTAAGTCTTTATCCATTTTTACCACCTAAAAAAATTATAATACACACCTCTATTTTTTTCAATAAATATTGTGTTATAATATAAAAGAATAAAGGAAAAATAATTATGGATAATAAAGATTTATTTAAAAAGTTTTATGATGAATTATATAAAGATATCTTAAATGAGTATTATACCTCAATTAATGATGAACTTGAAAATAGTAAAAGGAAAAAAACATTAACTATTATTTTTTTAGATATTATTCCTACTATTTTATTTTGGATGATCTTTTTTAGTAAAGAATATCTATTATTCTTCATTGTTTTAACATTAATATATAATATTTCTTTAATTTTATTTTTAAAAATGATACAAAAAGAAAATAGACTTAATATTTATAAAGAGATTAAATATAAAATATTAGATGATTTTATTACTCTATTATCACAATACGAAAATATTAGTATCTTTCCTAATAAACAAATCAGTAAAGATTCTTTTGATAAAAGTGAATTATTTAATTTAGAAAAAGTTAATTATAGTGGTAGTAATTTCATTCAAACTTCTTTTGAAAATAAAGTTTTAACTATTGCTGATATGGAAATATTTACATATGTTGATAAAGAAAAAAAAGAATATGTCACTATTAAGGGTAAGAAGTATCTTCGAACAACTAAAATGAAACAAAAAAAAGATATTTTTAAAGGTTGTTATCTTGGTTCTGAATCTAAAAGAAAAAATGATATCATTATTCAAATAGTTCCTGATAAATTGAATAAAAATAAAAAATATTATCGTTTATGTGGAAATAAAATTGATTTTGAAAGTATTGTTCTAAATGATACATATGATGTTTACAGCAATGATGAATTAAAAGTTAGAATGATTTTAACGGTACCAATGATTGAAAAAATTAATGAATTAAATAATATTATTGATAATCCTAAATATATTATTTTTAAACCAGATGGTCGTTATTCGATTTTTATCGAAGATATGACAATAGAAAAAATATTAGATAATATAAAGGTAACTTCCAACGATGAAGAAAGATTTGAAAATATAAGTAACGTTTATGAACAACTTTTTAAATTGTTTATGATTGTGGATATAATGAATAATACCAAATAAAAAGAACATGTCAAAATGTTCTTTTAAAATGTTTCTATTTTAAAACACTCTAGTGGATTAAAAGCTGGTTCCTTTGTTCCTAAATAAACAGTACAAAGAGCATCTCCTTCATTGACTAAATCACCAATGTTTTTATGAAGAACAACACCAACATTATAGTCGATTAAATCGCCTTCTCTTTCACATTGACTACCAAGCGAAGCCGAAAGCATTCCTACTTTTAAAGCATCAATGTCAGTAATTTTACCATTTTTTTCACTTCTTACAATCATTGTTTTATCACTTACTTTAAGTTTACTAACTTCGCCACCTTGATATTTAACAAATTCCATAAATTTATCATAAGCTTGACCATTATTAATATTTTCAACAACCATTTTACGAGCATCTTCAAGGGATTCATTTAAAGCCATACTAACTAAATTACTAGCTAGTTCAACACAAACATTGTAAAGATAAGTGTCCTTGCCACGACCTTTTAAGATACTTACAGCTTCGATTACTTCCAAACTGTTACCAATAGCTTTACCAAGAGGTGTATTCATATCCGTTATTAAAGTTCGCACCTCACGATTATATTTTTTACCAATGTTAATCATCAAAGCACTTAAGTGACGAGCATCTTCTAAAGTTTTGATTAAAGCTCCACTACCAACTTTAATATCTATTACTATTTTGTCAGCACCACTCGCAATCTTTTTGCTCATGATACTAGAAGCAATCAAAGGAATGGATTCGACTGTTCCCGTGACATCACGTAAAGCATATACAACTTTATCAAGAGGAACTAAATTCTTAGTTTGACTAGTTATCGCAAGACCAATTTCATTGACCTGTTTAATTATTTCATCTTCACTTAAAGATACTCTAAATCCAGGAATACTTTCTAGTTTATCAATCGTTCCACCCGTGTATCCTAGACCACGACCACTCATTTTACATACCTTTATACCGAGACTAGCAACAATTGGTGCGACTACTAAAGTTGTCTTATCTCCTATTCCACCCGTTGAATGTTTATCAACCTTAATACCTGAAATATTAGATAAATCTAAAACATCACCACTATTAATAAAAACATCTGTTAAAGCATAAACTTCTTCATCAGTCATACCGTTTAAAACAATGGCCATTAAAAGTGCTGACATTTGATAATTTTCAACTGTACCATTTAAAAACCCTTCAAAAATATATTTTATCTCTTCTTTAGTAAGTTCTTCTTTTCTTCTTTTTTTATCAATGACTTCAATCGCATTCATAAAATATCACCCTTCTATTCTCTTATAATTTTATTATAACCAAAACAAAAAGTTTTTAAAATGAATTTAAAAACTTTTTTTATTTATCTGTAAATATCTTAGTAAATATACACTTTGATATCTCAATGATGACAAAAGAGATTAAAGTAATCAAAGTAATAATACCAAATTGTCCTAGTGTTAAATCGGCAATTTTAAATAAGTGTTTTATTGGTGTAAAGAAGACTAAAACGTTTACTAAAGTTACTCCTAAAATACCATAGTTCATTATTTTATTAGAGAAAATACCTTGCTTAAATAAAGAAGTATGGGGATTACGACAACAAATAGAATACATTATCTCTTGCATAATTAAACATAAGAAGGCCATTGTCATCGCAACACTTGGATTTATTTGATTTCCTATTACGAAAGCAATAACAACGGATACGGCTGCGACAATGGAAGCAAGTGACAAACTAGCAATGAAGAATGGTGTAAAGAAACGTCCATTAAGGCCATTAGGTTTGCGTTTCATTATGTCATCGGATGCTCTTTCAAAGGCCAGACAAATAGAAGGAATCGAATCTGTCACTAAATTAATATATAATAAGTGAATTGGTAATAAGATACTGAAACCATTGAACATTGCGAATAAGACAATTATTATTTCGGCAAAATTACTAGATAATAAGTAAAGAACCGAATTCTTAATATTATCAAAAATTCTTCTTCCCTCTTTAACCGCTGTAACAATGGTACTGAAACAGTCATCAACTAAAATGACATCCGCAACGCCTTTAGTAACTTCTGTTCCCGTAATTCCCATTCCAACACCGACATGAGCTGTTTTAATAGCGGGAGCATCATTAACGCCATCTCCCGTCATGGCTACTACTTTACCATTTTTTTGCCAAGCATTGACAATACGAACTTTGTGTTCAGGTGAAACTCTGGCATAAACACTATATTTTTTAACAACTTCCTTTAATTCTTCATCCGTATAGCGATCTAATTCTTTTCCTTCAATTCCTTCATCAGCATTTTTAATAATACCAACACTTTTAGCAATCGCAACAGCTGTCGTCAAAGCATCTCCTGTAATCATAATTGGACGAATTCCCGCACTCTTACACTCTCTAATAGAATCTCTAACAGTATCGCGTGGTGGATCAATCATTCCAACTAATCCAACAAAAATTAAGTCTTTTTCTAACTTCTTTTCAAGATCTTTTTCAGGTATTTCATCTATTTCTTTATAAGCACAAGCAAGAACACGATAAGATTTATCACACATTTCTTTTTCAATATTTTTAAGATTATTTACTTCATCTTTAATATCAATAACTTTGCCATTTTCCAAATATTTAGTAGATACACTTAGAATACTATCCAAGCCACCTTTTACTAAAACCATTTTCTTTCCTGAAAAATCATGAACAGTTGACATACGTTTACGATTGGAGTCAAATGGTACTTCTAAAAGAATAGGATTACTATATTTTAAATCAACAGGGTTCTTTTTTAAATTTTTCATATATTCAAAAAAGGCAATTTCTGTTGGATCACCAACAAATTCTCCAGCTTCATCAACTTCGACGTCATTACAAAGAATAAAAATCTTTTCTAATAAATCACTACCCTTTATTTCTTTAGAGGTGTCTGAATAACAAATACCATTGATAGAAATCTCTTGAATAGTCATCTTATTTTGCGTAATTGTTCCTGTCTTATCAGAACATATAACATCAGTTGACCCAAGCGTCTCAATAGCTTTCATAGCTCTTACAATAGCGTTTTTCTTAGCCATTTGATTCATACCAATAGAAAGAGTTATCGTAATAACAGCTGGTAAGCCTTCAGGAATAGCCGCAACTGCAAGGGAAATAGCTAGCATGACAATCGTCAAAATATCATTATTTTGACAAATGCCATAAATAACCATTCCAACAATTATTAAACCAATTATTAAAGATAAAACTTTACTTAACTCATTAATCTTTTTTTGAAGAGGTGTTTCAGCATCCGTCTTTGTTTCAAGAGATGTTGCAATCTTACCAATTTCTGTTTTGTAATTAGTATAACAAACAACAGCTGTTACACGACCATTGACAAGACTACAACCAGAATAAAGCATATCGCTCCTCTCACTTAAAGAACTATTACTTGCAACTTTTTCTTCACCTTTATCAACAGGAACACTTTCACCCGTTAAAATAGATTCATCACTCTTAGCAGAAAAAGCTTTTATAATACGACAATCAGCGGGAATTTTATCACCAGCATCAAGAATGATGATATCACCAGGAACTAATGATTCACTATCAACTACTTCAACACAACCATTAATTTTAACTTTAGTATTAACGGTTGTCATCTTCTTCAATTCTTCAATAGCTGACTCAGCTTTTTCTTCTTGCATAAATCCCATAATGGCGTTCATAACAACGACAACAACAATGATAATACTATCTGTTATAGGTTCATCATTAATAATTGCTTGAACAAAAGAAAAAACGGCAGCTAAAAGTAAAATGATAATCATTAAATCTTTAAATTGCTTTAAAAACTTAATTATTTTACTTTCTTTTTTTTCACTTTCTATTTTATTTAAACCATATTTTTCTAAACGTTTTAAACGTTCTTTTTTATCTAAACCATCAAGATTAGTATCTAATTTTTTATAAACTGAATCAATTGTTTCATCAAAAAAGTTCATATTTTAACCTCCATTATACTAATTAAAATATAGCACAAATAACAATAAAAATAAAGATATGCCTAAACATATCTTTATAGTAATAATTTAATTATTAGTTAACTTTACAATCATTAGTCTTATCAATAACAATAGGTGTTCCACTCAATACTGTTTGTTTAGTGATATTAGTTTTATTTATTTGAGATGATTTAGAAATAGAACTACTTAATATTTGCGATGAATTAGTTATTGGCATACTGTATCCTGCTTCATCATAGAAAGTGAAGTAATAGTTATATAAATAATTACTACTGTCATACTGAACAACAACGTATGCCTCTCCCCATTCACCAAATGGATCTATTCCTTTTTCACCAATGGATGCACAACTATCACTTTCTTTATTACTAACGCGAACATAGTATACACTATTAGGATTAGATATTGCTCCATATTCCGCATTATTTATATTTGTAGAAACTTCAGTAATATAATTATTGATGACGCTAACAAGCTCCTTTTTGTTACTTTCAATCATTTCTTCACTTTCCGCATTGTTTTCTTGACTACTATCTTGATTATCTTCTAAATCAACTTCCTCATTACCACAACCAGTTATTCCTAATAATAAAACCAAACACAACAATATAGATATTATTTTTTTCATTTTGACCTCCATATTATATATATGATTATAATATATTAAAATAAAAAACACAATCACTTGTGTTTTTTAGATATTTACTAGGGTTTTATTAAATAATGGTAATATTTTTTATTTATTATTAGATTTGTTTTTTTGTTTATTTTTTATTCTTCTTCACTTTTATCATTTTTAGATGTACTTGATAAGAAAGTTACTTTTTCAGCAATTATTTCCGTCAAGTATTTCTTTTCATCATTCTTTTCGACAACTCGACTTTGAATTCTTCCTTTTATACCAACGATATCGCCACGATGACAATATTCTGTTGTTGATTTAGCGGTATTTTCCCAAAGAACACAATCGATGAAATCAGTATCATATTCCCCATTCATATTCTTAAAACTTCTAGGAATGGCCAAAGTCACAGTTGTAACACTCTTGTTGCTTTCGGTTGTCCTAAGTTCTGGATCTCTTACTAATCTTCCAACCAAAACCACCTGATTTAACATATTTTTCCTCCTTTCAATTAGGAATATAACACAATAAAAAAAGCATCACAAATGACACTTTTTACATATTTAAGACTATATTTTTATTAAAAGTTATTTTTCTTTTAAAGAAAAACTAATATTAAAAAAGATTTATTTATAAAAATATAAAATATTAACTTTTTTTATTTTTTATAAATTATTTTTTAATAACTGATTTAATTCAACAGCATATTCCATTGGTAATTCTTCACGAAAGCGTTCAATGAAACCTAAAACGATCAATTCAATAGCCTTTTCACGCGAGATACCACGACTCATCAAATAGAAAAGTTTTTCTTCACTGACCTTGGCCACCGTTGCTTCATGTTCCAAACTACTAGAATTATTACGACAAATATTGGTTGGATAAGTATCACTTTTAGAATCTTCATCTAAAATTAAGGTGTCACATTTGACCATCGCTTCACTGTTTATGGCACTTTCTTTGATGTCAACTTTACCACGATAGCTAGCATTACCACCATTACGAGCAATACTTTTAGAAATGATATTACTTTTAGTATTCTTACCAATGTGAATCATGCGTGCTCCACTATCCTGTTGTTGATTATTAGTTGCGACACTTATTGTAATACAAGTACCAGAACTATTATCACCTTTTAAAACACAACAAGGATATTTCATTGTCGCACGACTACCGATGTTACCATCGATCCATTCCATTGTTCCACTTTCTTCAACTAAAGCTCTTTTAGTTACTAAATTTAAAACGTTATGAGCCCAGTTTTGAATCGTTGAATAACGACATTTACTATGTTTTCCAACATATATTTCGACAACCGCCGCATGAAGCGAAGAATCGCTATATGTTGGAGCTGTACACCCTTCCACATAATGTAAATCGCTATAATCATCAACAATGATTAAAGTGCGTTCAAATTGTCCCATGCCACGCGAATTGATACGAAAATAACTTTGAAGAGGACGATCTAATTTAGTATGCGGTGGAATATAAATAAAACTACCACCACTAAAAACACTACCATTTAAAGCAGCAAACTTATTTTCCGCATTACTGACAATCTTTCCAAAATATTTTTTAACAATATCGGGATACTTTTTCATTCCCTCTTCAATTGATGTAAAAATTACATTCTTCTCTTTTAATTCTTCAAGCATATTATGGTATATTACTTCACTCTCGTATTGAACCCCCATACCATCCAAATGCTTTTCGCTCTCTAAGACACCAAGACAAGATAGTTCACACTTGATATCATTCTTAACATCATCCCAATTATTTTTAATATCCTTATCTTCACTACTCTTATAATAAATTACTTTATCAAAGTCTAAATCATATTTTGGTCCAAAATCTGGCATTTCTAAATTGCAGAAATTTTTAAAACTCTTCAAACGATAGTCTAAGACCCAATCATCTTCTTCTTTAAATTGTGAAATTTCTTTGATATGTTCTTCATTAATTCCTACAATTTCCATTTTTGCCTCCTATTTATCTTGAACTAAGTGTTTTTACTTTTTGTTTTTCTTTTTGATGAACGAAGCTATAGGTACTATTATCGGCCCATTTTCTCAATCCTTCACTTGATACAATTGGATGTTCAAACAAATGGAGTCCAATACTAGAACTTACAACTCTAATATCACCAACTTCAACACCACTATGATCATATAAACCAAAACCACGTCTATTTGGATCAGAAATTATTGGTAAATATTGATACTTAGTAGGTTCTAAAGCTAAAATACTCGTTCCCTTTTTACCATTTTTTTCTTTTAAGATAAAATCATAACCTAAGAATTCCCAAGCATTACGACCATCTTCAACGCCACAATAGCGTCTTACTTCAACCATATCTACTTCTTTTCTAAAATATAACCCCATAAAAACCTCCCTAATCGTTTTTTCTACTGATTATATCACGCATCGCACGAAATGGCAAGAGAGCACAAGTCTTACGATTTGGTTGACGATAAACAGTATCATAAACATTTAATTCTCCTAATTTACTAGAATCATAATCTTTTTCATTAATCATATTTTCAAAATTGGTAATAATTTCCTCAGCTTCTGGAAGAGTTTTGCCAATTAATGTTTTAATCATCACAGAAGTTGCGGAAGTACATATTGCACAAGCATCCCCTTCGAACCTCGCATCAATAATGATACCATCTTCGATTAAAGCCGCTACATTGATATTATCAACACAAGAAGCATTTCGACTATTTACTTTAATATAGTTTTCTTCAACATCAATTCCCTTGTGAAAAGGACTTTGGTAATGCTCCAAAATAATATCACGTTTCATCTTTTCATCCATATCCATAACTACACCTCTTTACTCTTCTAAATTATATGGTCATAGACTTCATCTTGGCGTTTTAAAGCCGCAACAAGTGCCATAACTTCTTCTTCCGTATTATATAAATAGAAACTAGCTCGACAAGTATTAGTAATTCCTATTTCATCCTTTAATATTTTAGCACAATGGTTACCACTACGAACAGCAATCTTAAAACGATTTAAGAAAACAGCTGTATCTTGACTAAAGACTTTATCAATATTAAAAGTAACAATACCGCTTTCAGTCTTTTCATTATATATTTTGATATTAGGTATCTTCTTTAATTCTTGGATGGCTAAGTTTTTTAACTTCATTTCATGTTGATGAATCTTATCAAAACCAATCTCCAAAATATAATCAATAGCGCGTCCCATACCAATGACACCTGCAATATTTTGGGTACCAGCTTCAAACTTCCAAGGAACATCTTTTAATTCATAACTACAATCAGCTTCAAAAAAAGCATTCATTCCTCCACCATAAGTTAAAGGATCCATCTCTTTTAATAAATCATACTTTCCATATAAAACACCAATTCCCGTTGGACCTAACATCTTATGAGCAGAAAAAGCTAAAAAAGAAACATTACATTCCTGAACATCAACCTTTAAGTGACCAATACTTTGCGCTGCATCAACAATAAATAACAAATTATGTTTCTTACAAATATCCCCTATCTTTTGAAGATTTCGAACATCACCAATGACGTTTGTAACATGCGCAAGAGAAATAACTTTAGTCTTCTCATTGATCATATCCTCAATTAAATCATCATTTAAAGAAAAGTCTTCTCGCAAAGGAATATATTTAATAACAATACCTATTTTTTCTTGTAAAATAATCCAAGGAAGAACATTAGAAGCATGTTCACTTTTACTCAAAAGGACTTCATCACCCTTTTTTAACTTTTTAGCTAAATAACCAAAAACAACCATATTAATACTTTCGGTTGTACCTTTAGTATAGACAATTTCTTCATCCTTTTCCGCATTAATTAAATTTCTAACTTTATTTCGTACTTCTTCATACATCTTATCTACTCTTAAACTATTATCATAATCACCACGATGGGCATTGGCTGTATAATCTTCATAATAAGCTTTAACTGCCTCCACTACACATTTAGGTTTAAAAGTAGTTGCTCCATTATCGAAATAAATAACGCCACTATTCAATATTGGAAAATCATCTCTATTCATATCTTCACCCACTTAAAAACAAGACATTATTAAATTAGTAAATTCTTCTTTTGTTTTATCATCCAAATTCATCTTACCAAGTAAGAACCCTTTTATTAATAATTCTTCACATTCTTTTTCAGGAAGCCCACGACTCTTCATGTAAAAAAGCACATCTTTTTTAAATTTACCAATATAAGCCGCATGATTAGCATTCACTAAATTATTATCGACTAATAAATTAGGACTTATGTAGTTCTTACCATTACCTATATCAATAATTTTATTATCTTGATTACAAGAACATTCAATTGCTTTTTTATCAATACTTCCATTTACTAAAAATTTAAATTCTGAATCAGTAAAATTAACACAATAATTATATATATCACTATTAGAATAATTACCTTTATGATAGACATCAAACTTATATGTATTATCATAAAAATTCATAATATTAGAATAGTACTTAATTGTTGCTTTATCACCTATTAAATTAATTGTTGTAACATCACTACAATTCTTCGCTATTTTATTGACAACTACTTGAGCATTATCTCTTAAAGTATAGTTTATTGTATTAGTCGTATCACTATCTATCTCCAAAACTTCTAAGCACATATTATCCATGACATCAACATTTATACTTTGACGACAATTAGACAATCTAATCTCTAAAATAGTATCTTCGGTAATGATGATATCATCCGCAATATCTCTTTCTGTCAAACTGAGTCTTAACATAACTACTCACTCACTAAACCATTATAACCCGTCTTTTCAATTTCAAAAGCTAAGTTATAATCACCAGTTTTAACAATTTTACCATCAACCATCATATGAACATAATCAGGTTTAATATACTCTAAAATTCTTGGATAATGCGTAATGATAAGAAGTGATGTTTTAGGATTTTCTTCACAATATTTGTTAATGTTTTCAGATACAATTTTTAAACTGTCAACATCTAGTCCACTATCAACTTCATCAAGAATGATAAAACTAGGTTTCAAAACTTTTATTTGAAGAACTTCATTCTTTTTACGTTCACCACCACTACTACCTTCATTAATGGCTTGATGAACAATATTATTTTTAATATCCAATTCTTTCATATTTTCTTCCATCGTCTTAATGAAATCAAATAAACCAATTGGTTCGGAACTACGAGCATTGAGAGCTGTTCTTAAAAATTCACTATTGCTTACTCCTTCAATACTAATAGGAGATTGCATTGATAAAAAGATACCTTTACGACTACGTTCATCAACTTCTAGCTTAGAAATGTCTTCACCATTAAAAATTATCTTACCTTTAACTATTTCATAGTCTTTACTTCCCATAATAACTTTTGATAAAGTACTCTTTCCTGTTCCATTAGGCCCCATAATAGCGTGAACTTCACCATCTTTTATTTCTATATCAAAATGCTTTAAGATTTCACGATCTTCTATTTTGACAGATAAATCTTCAATTTTAAGCATATTATCATCTCCCATTTCAACTACTTGATATTATAACATAAAAGCAATAAAATAAGTCGAAAATACGAAAAAATAAATTAAAATTGTATAAAAAAACAAGAAAGTATCACTATGTAATTGTGAATATTTGCTGTATTCATCACAAAGATACTTAAATGTATCTTTTTTCTTGTTTTATTTTGACATTGTCTATATAATTTAATTGAGGTGAAAATATGGATTGTCTTTTTTGTAAAATAATTAATGGTGAAGTACCTAGTTATACGGTTTATGAAGATGATGTTGTCAAAGTATTTTTAGATGTTAACCCTAGTTCTAATGGTCATTCATTAGTTGTTCCTAAAAAACACTGTTTAGATGTCAATGATGTTGAGCCAGAAGTACTAACCCACATTCAAAAAGTTGTTAAAGATTTAATTCCTAAATACCAAGAAAAACTTCATTGTGATGGCATGATGTTAGTTCAAAATAATGGCTATGGTCAAGCTATTAAACATTATCATTTACACATGATACCAAGACAAGAAAATGATGGAATGATTATTAAAACAAACTTTGAAATACTTGATCCAAAAGAAATTTATGAAAAATTAAAATAGCGTATCTTACGCTTTTTTATTTGCAAAAAAGGACTATTAAAAAATAGTCCATAGAAAGAAACTTCTTTCTTTACTTATATTATTTTAGCAAGAAACCCAAGATCCTAATATAATTGCAAGTAAAATATACAATACAATTATAAATACAAATCCGTTTCCTCTACTATTAGTATTTTCACAGCATTGATTTGAATTCATAATACACCTCCTTTATACCCAAGCTCCTAATATAATAACTAATAAAATAAATAATACTAAAACAATTGCAGATGATGACATGTAATTATTCATAATTCAATCCTCCTTTTTTTATTACTCACCTTATTTTATGGAAAAAGCATTAAAAGTGTTCGGACTATTAGGAAAATTTTAGTAAAATAATTGTATTTTAAAAATTTATTTGTTATGATAATTATGTATTGAAGGAGAGGAAATAAATGAAAAAAGAAAAGAAATTACTATTATGTCTAATTGCCGTACTACTTTTGGTAACTAGTTGTGGAAAAGTACCAAAATTAGAAAATGGTCAAGAAGCAGTCGTAACATTAAAGAAAGGAGAAAGTATTTCAGTAGATGATTTATATACTGAAATGAAAAACAAATATTCTTTATCAGTTCTACTAGATATGGTTGATGAACAACTATTAACTAAGATTTATCCAGAAGATAATGAAGAAAAGCAATATGTTGATAATCAACTTGAACAATTACAATATTCATATGATTCATATTACTACGTTCAATTTAGTAGTTTTGAAGACTTACTTTATCAAGCATATGGAACAGATGATAAAGACGAAGTAAAAGATATCTTAGCTCTTGATTATAAAAGATCAAAAGCAACTACTGATTACATCAAAAAAGAAATTATAAAAGACAAAGATATTCAAGATTATTATGATAAGAATACTATTGGTCAAATGCAAGCAAGTCATATTCTAATCAAAGCTGATTATGATGACGATGCTACTGATGAAGAAATTCAAAAAGCTAAAGATAAAGCTAAAAAGAAAGCTGAAGAATTAATTGAACAATTAAATAAAACTGATAAAAAAGATGTCAAGAAAGTATTTGCTGATTTAGCTAAAAAGAATTCTGATGATGGTTCTGCTAGTAAAGGTGGAGACCTTGGATGGTTTGATTATGATGATATGGTAGAAGCTTTCTCAAGTGCTACTAAAAAACTTGATGTTGATGCTTATACCAAAGAACCAGTAGAATCTGAATATGGATATCACATCATTCTAAAAACTGGTCAAAAAGAAAAACCAAAACTAGAAGATGTTAAAGACGATATCATTGAAAAACTTGCTGATGAGAAAAAAGAACAAGATACTGATAATGCTTTAGCTAACAAAGCACTTATTGCTTTAAGAGAAGAATATGGTATTGAAATTCAAGATAAAGAATTAAAGAAACAATATAAGACATTTGTAAGTAATAACAAATAAAGGAACACTAAAGTTCCTTTTTTATTTATCTATAACCATTGCGATACATCGCTTCTTTTATTTTAAGTTCTAGTTCACTACCCGAATACTTTTTAGATAACTTCTTATGTAATTTTTGATATTCCTTTTCACGACTTGCACTATCATCATATTGAATATCACCTAAGAATTCTTCAATTATAGATCTATTATAACCCAAACTGGAAAAATAATTTATGACCTTGTTCTTCATCATTACATAACTCTTATTATGAATTGTTTTAACGTATTTAGGAACTAATTTAGATAAGCGTTCACGTTCTACTTCAACATCAAAAATACTTAAAACTTCATCAACTATGTTAGGAGCTACTTTTACTTCTTCTAACTCTCTTTTTATTTTATAAGGACCATAATTACTGAATTTAAGACGATCATTTATAAAAGCTTTCGCAAAAACTTTATCATCAAGATACTTTTGTTCTTTTAATCTTGAAATGACATCATTTATTACATCTTTATCAATTTCTTTTTTAGAAAGATATGTTCTCGTTTCGTAAATACTACGATATTTTGTAGATATATATTTAATCGCAATATCATAAGCATTATAGTTATTATTAAGTTTATCGATATTGGATAAGTCTTCATCGCTAATCTCTCTTTTCAAAAGAATATCTCTTTTTAAAATCAAGTCTTCATAAGCCATAACATTACTACCATCTTCAAGATGTAGCTTATACATTCCATTTTTTAATTTTGTAAACTTTTCAACACGCACATTATCACCTCTTGTCAAATTCATTATATCATAAAACAAATGTTTGGCAACAAAAATAATAAAAAAGAAGATGTCTAGTTAACATTATCTTCTTTCTTAATAGTAATGAGTCCTTCCGCAACCTCTTCAAGTGCCTTACCAATATTTTTCTTAGATTTGTACTTGTTAAGAGGCATTTGATAAAAACCTTTACTTGACATTTCACGACTACGTCTTGCCGCAATGTGCACTAGTTGATATTTAGAATCAACGACATTTAACAATTTATCTATTGACGGATAAATCACTATTTATCACACTCCCTATTATCATCATAAGCGAGTTTACAAACTAATACAACATTTTACAAAGAATTTTACAAATATTTACACGATAAACTTTACAAAAAAAGATAATACTTAAATCACTTAAATATTATCTATATAATCTTCAATCATTTTAATCATATTGTTTGTATTGCTTTTATATTTATTAGGCTTAAATTTTTTACTCTTCTTAATCACTTCATTTAATTTGGAAAAGTCTTCTAATTCTAAAATATAACCCTTTTTCGCAAACTCTTTAATAATTTGTACTTGATGATCATTGATATGCTCTTTGTATTTAGAAAGGCGAGCTGCCGCAATAACTTTTTTACCATAAGATAGTCCTGTTAAAATGCTTCCAACCCCACCATGGGTAATTAACAAATCACACTTTTTCATATATTCTTCAAATTCTTCTTGACTTAAATAATCAACGATTTCCATATCACCGGACTTAAAGTTTGTAGAACCAGATTGAACAATAACTTTTTCTTTGATATGACCATTTTTTATTTCTTTATCAATGGCAGAAACTAAACGATCAAAATTTTTATCCTGTGTTCCCAAGGTAACAAATATCATTAATAGATCCAACCTCCATACTTAGCTTTAGGATATAGTTTTAACATACTTTCCCACTGAACTATAAACAAGTCTGCGATATGATAAACAAGACGTCCTGTTATTGTCTTAGTATAAAGGTTTGCGAGCGTTTCAATGTATATTACCTTTGCTCCAAAAAGTTTAGCGATACAACACATTGGTCCTCCTGTATGGGCTCCGGTTGTTATGACAGCCTTAGGTCGAAACTTCAAAAATATAACGAGACTTTTAACAGAGTTATAAAATAATTTGAATGGGTATACTAAAAAGTGAGACTTTGTACCATATACTAAAAAATCAACTTTTCCAGGATATTTATTCAATAAATCTAAGTTAGTTTTAGTCTTTTCAGTAACTAAACGATAATCATACTTTTTAAACATTGGACTTAATTGTAACAATTCTGATAAGTGTCCACCTGTTGACGATATGAACAATACCTTCTTTTTCATTTCATCACCCACTCTACAAAGAAATTATAACATAGGATTATTGAAAAGGACAAGGAACTTTATGATATAATAGATTAAGGTGATAAATATGATATATAATATAATACTTTTAGTTGTTTTAATTCTCATAAACGGTATCTTATCCGCTAGTGAAATAGCCTTTTTATCACTTGATAAATTTGAGTTAAAAAATAGAATAAAAAAGAATGATAAAAGAGCTAAAAGAATAAACAAAACATTAGAAAATGAAAGTAGTTTTTTATCAACAATTCAAGTAGGTATTACCCTAGCCGGATTCCTTGCGAGTGCTTTTGCGAGTGATACCTTTGCTGATTACCTAATCAATAGAGGTCTAACAATAATTGATCCTAGTGTTACAAGAGGTATCTTAGTCATATTAATAACAATCATTCTTTCATATTTTACGTTAGTCTTTGGTGAATTAGTTCCCAAAAAGATAGGAAGAAACTACTCTTATCAAGTAGCTTATTTAACGATTGATATAATTCGTTTCATATCCATTGTCTTTTATCCTTTAATTGCCCTATTAACTTTTTCAACCAATATCATATCGAAAATCTTACACATCAAAGAAAAAGATGATACTCTTTCCGAAGAAGACATCAAGAGAATTATTTTGACGAGCACTAATAAAAAAATAATTGAAGAAAAAGAAAGAGACTATATCTTAAACATCTTTGAGTTTAATGATAAGACTGTTAAGGAAATAATGACACCCAAAGATAAATGTATCATTATTGATATAAATGAAGATACAAAAGACATTATTAATAAAATTAGAAAGACAAAATATACTCGTTTCCCTATTCAAAGTAAGAATGATATCATTGGTCTCATCAACGTTAAAGATCTAATTCTAACTTATCAAAAAGATAAAGAATTAAATATTAAAAATATTATTCATCCTGTTAAAACATTTAAATCACTTGAAAAAATAGATGATGTTTTTCGCAAAATGCAAGAAAGTCACGAGAGTTTTGGTATCGTTAAAGAAAACAACGAATTCATCGGTGTCATAACAATGGAAGACGCTATTGAAGAAATTGTTGGAAATATTTATGATGAATATGATTAAAAAAGAAATCATAAGATTTCTAACCACTTCTTAACGATTTCTTTTTCACTAAATAATAATGATTTTTGATAGGCCTTTTTACCAAGGTCTTTTCTTTTATGATAATCATTCATTAATTCTTTTAACTTTTCTATCATTTCTTCTTGATTACGTTTCTTTATGACATAACCATTAATACCATCATCAACAATATCATTTATGCCACTATCCGTTTCATAAGCAACAATAGGTAGTCCATAACTACAAGCTTCTAATAAGACCATTGGTAGTCCTTCCGTTTCGCTAGTCATGAGGAAGATACTTGCTTCCCCTACCTTTTTCAAAGCATCTTCATTTTTTAATGCTCCTAAAAGATGGAAGTTAGTTAATTGATATGAAGAAATCTTTTCCTCTAAATGTTCTTTTTCTTCACCATCACCTATTACTTCAAACTCCCAATCAGGAAAATGTTTCGCTATCTCAATCATTTCTGAAATTCTCTTTCCCGGGACAAGTCTTCCAATACTGATAACTTTATTATCTTTTAGTTTAGATAATTTATGATCTCCAATAATTAACATATTAGGAATACAAACAACTTCTGTTTTAGAATCACGTTTTAAAAAACTGATATAATCTTTTCTTAATCCTTCTGTCAAAGCAACTAAATAATTAATATTATCATATTCATTTCTAATTTTTCTTATATATTTCTTATCATTATTATGATGACGATGTTCCACCGCAATCTTTATACTATTACTATTACCATAAGCACTCAATAAGGTTGAATACTCAACTCTTGTTGAAATAATAATATCGCTATCACAATTATTTAAGTATTTAATCATCAAGTTTTTCTTTAATGATACAACTTTTACACTATCAGATAAATCTTTAAAGAAAGAAGATATTTTCTTTGTCTTAAAATAGTCATTATAAAGAGAAGAAAAGAAACTCTTAATTGCTTTTTTCCTTAATAATTCCTTATACTTATTAACTCTTAAGGCAACATCATTATCAATTAAATAATTAACTTTAATATGTTTATCAATATCATATAAATTATCATTAGAAAGTTTATAGGCAACAACTAATTCAACATCATATTTTTTTACCAAAGCATTAGCGGTATTAACGGTTGCCCTTTCAATTCCCCCTTGACCTAAATGTAACATTAAAAATGAAATTTTCTTCTTTTTTACACTACTTTCAATTCTAAAATATTCTAAGAATAGAATCATGAATAAAGTATAATAAATTAAAACTGATGGTGAAGAGAACAAGTGTCCACTAACACTACTAGCTCCAAATCCTAAAATGATTAAATAACCTAACATCCAACCATAAAGAGATATCTTAAATTTATTTTTTAGTACATAACGAATGAAATAAATAATGACAAAAGCAAATGGTAACAAATAAAGAATTACTGCTACTATTCCGCAATGAAATAAAACATCAAAAAAGTCCATCTCAACTAATTTTTCAATTTTTTCATCATTTATACTTTCACGATTAGAAAAACCTATTCCAAATACTTTTTCTTTTAAACTTCTTGTCTTATAAATGTCATAAGTTTGTCTTAAAAGACGATCACGTGAACTTAAAAGAACAATTGATGAAAAAGTATCATCATCTTGAACAACTATATCTTTTTCTTTATTAGTTCCAGTTTCTTGATACTCATTGTACTTATCAACCCTATTTTTAATATTTTTCATTACATATGAGCCATTTCCTGAAACAATAGTAATAACTAGAACACTTAATAAGATAAGAGCTTCTTTCCATTTCTTTTTTATATAGAATAAATAATAGAAAAGAGTCATTAAAATAGTTAAAATAAAACCAAAATAAGCTACTTTTGTACCGATTAAAAGCGTTGAAAACATTACTAATAAAATAAATAAAACTTTCCACCAGGTAATTTTTTTATCAAGAGAATAAATAATAAAAGGAAACAATAAGATAAAAATATTACTTATGTCATTAGCGGCATAGAACCAACCGACAATTCCTTCACCCTTATAAGTTTCATAAGAAGCAAAACTGGTATGTGTAATATATGGTATTAGTATTAAAAAAACATACATTCCTAAATCAATTAAAAAGATATTAATTATTTTTTTATAGTCTAAATGATATTGGAAATAGAAATTCAATAGTGTTATGAATAGTAGTACAAAATACATATACTTGAATAAATATATAACTTCTCCTAATAAAAAAGCTCTATTCATCAACAATTCTGGTTTAGTAATAAAGTATAAAATTCCAAATATTCCCAGTAAAAAGACATAGAAAATAGACATTTTCTTATATTTTGTATTACAAAAGAACAATAAATATATAACCATTACTAATATGAATAACCCTCTTAATATAACCCCTAAAGAAATAAATCCCACTTCATATTTAGTCATAATACTAGTAACTAAATCAATTAAAGGTTGCATTAAAAGAAATATGTAAAAGAGCTTGCTAATTTTTTCTTTCATAATATCACCTATTTAATTATATCATTAATGCAAAAGATACAAAAGAAAAAGAGTTTTAATAAACTCTTAACCAGCATTCTTAAGGGCTTTTTTAACGGCCTCTGCTTCTTGCTTTTTCTTTTCTTCTTTAGCAATTATTGCTTGATTCATAAATTCACGATATTTATCTAGAACTTCATCACAGTCACCCATCATCTTTATTTGACCATCGTGTAACCAAAGAATAGTGTCACACAATTCACGTAAAGTTTCAGTTGAATGAGAAACGATGACAACTGTACGATTAGTATCGTTAATCAATTCCTTCATTTTAGCATAACTCTTAGCCTTAAATTGAATATCACCAACACTTAATACTTCATCGATTAACATAATATCAGTTTCAAGAATGGCTGTTATTGAAAAGGCAAGTTTTGAATGCATACCACTTGAATAAGTCTTAACAGGGCTATAAATAAATTCACCCAACTCAGAGAACTCAATAATATCATTTAACTTAGCACGTACTTGTTCTTCGGTAAAACCTAATAACATTCCAGATAAGAAAATATTTTCATATCCTGTTAAAGAAGGTTGAAATCCAACTCCAATACTCAAAAGAGAAATAGAATTTCCGTGAAGATCAATACTACCAGAATCAGCTGAGAAAATACCCGCTATACTTCTAAGTAATGTACTTTTACCACTACCATTTTTACCAACAATACCAAGGATTCTCCCCTTTTCTACTTCAAATGATACTCCTCTTACAGCTTCAAATATCTCCATATGACTAGTACGCATTTTTAATAATGATTTCTTGACAGAAAACTTTTTTAAACTACGATATTTTATATGTAAATCTTTAACTGAGATTGCTATTTCTTTATGATCTTCATTCTTTTTCTTCTCTACTACTTTATTTTCAACTTTTTTACTATCATTCTTTTTCATATTAAATCACCTTTGCATAACTATTTTCATACTTATGAATAATAGTTATTCCTATCCAAGTTAATCCACAACCTATTACAAACCATATAAATAGCAATAAGAAGTCTGGCCTTTGACCATAAATAATGGTATTACGACATTGATCCATTATAAAGGCAATCGGATTATATTTTAATAAAAGTTTTACGGCTGTTGGATGTTTTTTCATTCGTTTACCAATTGAGAAGAAAACACCAGATAAATAGAATACTAATTTTAAAACGATATTAGTAATATTATGTAAATCTTCAACAAAGACACCAAAGTGTAACATAATTGTTGAAATACCAAAAGTAACAACAAATAATACTGGCATTATTAAGAACCAATAAAGCATTGTAAGCTGGAATGGAACTTTAAATATTAACATCAAGACAATAACTAAACACCAAGAAATCATCATTTTAAACAAGTTCTTTAAACTCTTAACTAATAACAATATATATTTAGGAACATAGACCTTGGTTAAAGTTGATTTATTACTACTAACCAGTTTAACACTACTACTGATCATGACATTAAAGAAATTCCAACAAGCTTGTCCTACAAAGACAAAGACAGGGAAGAATTCTTCTTTTCCACCAAAGACAAATTGAACCATAATGGTATAAACAATCATAAAGGCAATCGGATCAAGAATCCACCATAACCAGTTTAAATAAGAGTTAGCAACTTCCGCTTTTAATTCCGCTTTAGCAGCATAGATGGCATAACTCCAATATTTTTTTACATTTGCGAAAAATCTCTTCATTTTTTACCTCTTTCTAATCCAAACATCAAGAACATTATACTACATAAGATATGATTTATCAAACTAATAATTATAAACAAAAACGTAGATAGTATTATATATGAAATTAAATATATTGTCAAAAAATGTCTAGTTCATGTTTTGATTTAAAGAAGATGCCCCGATAATTGGACTTTTACCTACTATATCATATATAATATATATAGATAATTAAAAATGGGATATTAGCAAGGGGATGATTAGATGAAAGGAAAAATCGTCAAATTAATACTAATTATTACAATCGTTTTTGGAATATTGACGAGTTTAGTAGTTGTTAGTGCTACTGAATATGCAACGGTCAATGCTAATGGTGGGGTTATTCTTCGTAAAGGTCCTAGTACTAGCGAAAGTAAAATATTAACTATTCCCCAATGGAGTAAAGTTACTATTTTAGAAAAAAACATTCCTAGTAAAGGAGGATGTGATAATAGTACTTGGAGTCGTGTTTCTTTTGATGGAAAAGAAGGATATGCTTGTGGTAAGTTCTTAGATCCATTTGATGATACACCAATTGAAATACCAGAGACAGATATGGCGAAAATGACAGATGCCGAGTTTGATGCCTATTTGACTAAACAAGGTTTCCCTGATACTTATAAAGATAAATTAAAGACTCTTCATAAAGCTCATCCTAACTGGGTTTTTGTAGGAATTAAGACAAGAAGTAGTTGGTCAACTATTTTAACGTTCCAATATGGTGGTGCTAAGAGAAATCTATATCAATCAACTAGTACCTCTACCCAAGGATATCTTTCAACTGATGATGGTTATTACAATTGGTATACAGACAAATTTACACCTAAAGAAGGAAGTAGTTGGTATAAAGCTAAAAAAGAAACAGTTGCTTACTTTATGGATCCAAGAAATTTCTTAAATGAATCTGGTATCTTTATGTTTGAAGATTTAAATTATTATAGTTCTTATCAAACAAGTGATGCTGTTAAAGCAGTTTTATATACTGACTTTTATAAAGATTTGATTCAGTATTATATCGATGCTGCTGAAAAATATAATGTTTCCCCTATCTATTTAGCTGCTCTTTCACGTCAAGAAGTTGGACTAAATGGTGGTACAGCTACTAATGGTAAAGCGGCTTCAACCTGTGGTAGTGGACTAAATGGTTATTATAATTTTTACAATATCGGTGCTAATACGGGTGTATGTGATGGAATGCGTTATGCTAAAGAACAAAATTGGGATACTAAGAAAAAAGCAATTATTAATGGAGCTTCTTGGATTGTAAGTGGTTATATCAATGCTGGACAAAATACTCCATACTTCCAAAAGTTTAATGTATCAAGTAAAGCAACTAAAGATATGTCACATCAATACATGGCTAATGTTGCCGCTGTCAAGTCAAGTGCTGCTTCAACAACATCGTCTTATTCTAATATGCGCATAATTGATTTTCCAATCGTTTTCCAAATTCCAATTTATAGTGGAATTCCTGATAAAGTATCAGCTCTTCCACCAACAGGAAACCCCAATAACTACTTAAAAGAATTAAAAGTAAATGGTACTAAAGTTACTAATTTCGACGGTGCAACAACTTCTTATACCGTTAACGTTCCATCAACAACAATGAGCGTAACGATTGCTGCAACGACTGTTAATACCGGGTCTAAAATAGCAATCAATTCTGGTAGTAAAGTTGCCAAGACAACAAGTAGTAGTGTTAAGATTGGTGAAGGTACAACAAGTATTCCTATCGTTGTAACCGCTGGTAATGGTAGTACTAAAAAATATAATGTAAAAATAGTAAAACAAGCTCCTGTTGTTAGTAAAGATGATCAAACTGATGAAGAAAAGAATAATGGTAATGAAGGTAATACTCAAATAACAAGTGATCAAACAGTTACAAGTGCTGGTTATAAAATAAATAGTTCAACCTATATGACAAATGTCACTCTTGGATCTACTGTTGCTGGTATGATATCTAAATTAGAAAAAGCTAATGCTTATGCAAGTATCAATATAACTAATAGTAGTAATAAAGCTAAGACAAGTGGTTCTATTGTAACTGGTGATAAAGTAAGTATTTCATCTAATGGAACAACTAAAACTTATACCATTGTCATCTTTGGTGATTTAAATGGTGATGGTGAAATTTCTATTGTCGATTTAGGAATGATTCAAAAACATTTACTTAATAGTTCTAAATTAAGTGGTGCTTATTTAAAGGCATCTGATACGGACAAAAATGGAAGTGTTAGTATCGTTGACTTAGGCGTTATTCAAAAGCATCTCTTAAAAGTTAGTAATATATCACAATCATAGGAGGATAAAAATGGGAAAGAAGAAAAAAATATTAGCGACTTTTGTCACAATAATTACTATTTTACTCTTTTCAACAATGAAAGCTGAAGCCGCTAGTGGAACAATATCAATATCAAGAAACAAATCACAAGTAGTAGTTGGTAATACTGTTACCTTTACAGTAAATGTCAATTATTCTGGTGGTATGAGTGCTTTACAATACAATACATCATACGATTCATCAATGCTTTCAATGATTAGTGGTAGTCCTGCGGATGCGGTCGGTTTAAACAATGTTAAATCTAAAACTTATACTTATACATTTAAAGCTAAGAAGTCAGGGACAGCTACTTTTAAATTTAGTGCTGTTGGTTCAACTTGGAATGGTAATAGCACTGTTAACTTCACAGCTAAATCAATAAGTGTCTCTATCATAACGCAACAACAATTAGAAGCAAGTTATTCTAAAAACAATAATTTATCTAGTTTAGGTGTTGAAGGTGCAACCCTCTCCCCTAATTTCTCCGCAAGTGTAACATCATATACTGTTAATTTACCAGCCAATACTGAGAAAATAAAAGTAACTGGTACAAAAGCTGACTCTCGTGCAACCGTTTCTGGTTTAGGTGATGTTGAAGTTGAAGATGGTAAAAACACTATTAAAGTCGTTGTAACAGCCCAAAATGGTTCTAGTAAAACTTATACCATCACAGCCATCGTTGAAGAACTAGATCCTATTGAAGTACCAATTGGGGAAGAAAAATTAACTGCGGTTCGTAAAGAAAAATTATTATCTAGTCCTGATTCATCTTTTGAAAAAAGTACTGCCAAAATAAATGATGAAGAAATTCCTGCTTTAGAAAATAAAAATGCTAATATTGTTTTAATCGGTTTAAAAGATGAAGAAGGAAATATAACGTTATACGTTTATGATGAACAAAATAATACCTATAAAAAATACGTTCAACAATCTTTTAAAGAATTAGTCCTCTACATCGAAGACAAAGAATTTGAAAATAATAATGGTAGTAAAGAAATAACTATTAATGATAATAAAGTAAAAGCTTATACTTTAGAAAATGATAAATATTATTACTTCTATGCTAAAAACTTAGAAAGTGGTAAAGAAAACCTATATCGTTATGATGAAGATGAAAAAACAGTTCAAAGATGTATAGCTAATGAAAATGAAATAAAGGTTGAAAAAGATACTGATAAAGAGTTAAAATTATATCAGTACATAATCCTTGGATTATTTGGTTTCATCGTTTTAACTTATCTCATCATTTTAATATCTTCAATTCGTCGTCATCGAAAGAATAAAAAAGCCAAAGCAAATAATGTTGTCATAGTTCCTGATGAAGAAGTTGAAGAAGAAGAACAAGTAGTAGAAGAAAATGAGCAAGTAAATAATGAAGAGATGGAAGAAAAAGAAGAAACTGAAACTGAAGAACCAAAAGAAATAGAAAAAACTGAGGAACAAGTACAAGAAGAACCAATAATAGAAGAAAATGAAGTTGTGGAAAAGACAGAAGAACAAGAACAACATAAGATGACTGAAGAAGAAAAAAATAAATTCATAAAAGATACTGAAGAAGAAATGAATCGTATCAATAATGAAAAATCAGAAAGTGACGAAATGGTTGATTCCATTAATGAGTTATTTGCTCCAACTGAAGAAGAAAAGAAAAAGAAGAAAAAAACCGAAAAGAAAAACAAGAAAAAAGAACAAAAAGATAAAAAGAAGAAAAAAGATGATGAAGAAAAAACCATCTAGGAGGGAATATGAATACAAGAGCTAAAGAAAGACAAATATTAGAAAGAGAAAAGAAAAAGAAAAGAAAATCATTCCTTTTGGATGTTTTTTTCATAATATTATCGGTACTTAGTAGTGCTTATTTGATTTATAATCTTTTACTTCTAGGTCCAATTGAAAAATTATTGCGATATATTATTATCGCTTTAATTTGTCTATTTAACTTAGTAATGATTATTAACCTATTTAGAACCAAAAAGAAAAAAAAGAGAATAAAGAAATCAATTAAAAGAGCTTTACTTTTAATATTAATTGCTGCTTTTATCTTTATTGGATATAACATTAACTTAATATCAAGTAAGTTAGGAAGTGCTAATAAAAAATATATTACTAATTCAACTTCCCTTGTCACTTTAAAATCTAATAAAGTAAGTGATATTAAAAATATTAAAGATTCTAAAATAGCAATTGGTGATAATACTGAAGATGCTGTCTCATATATATTACCTTGGGAATTAATTAATGAAAACAATTTATATACAACTAATAATAATGAAATAATTGAATATGAAGATAGTGATTATCAAAGTATGATTAGAGACTTATATGCTAAAAAAGTTGATTATATCTTCTTACCTACTAACTATGTAAGTATTTATAGTGAAATGGAAGAATATGAAGATATTGAAGATGAAACAAAGATTATTGCTACTAAAAAGAAAACGGAAACAAAAGAAGAAGCAGGCCTTCTTGGAACAGCTAAAGATGTATCTAAACCATTTACAATCCTTTTATTAGGAGTTGATTCAAAAGCTAATGGTATTGCTAATGCTGATTCATTCAATGGTGATGCAATGATTCTTGTTACATTTAATCCAGAAACTCTAACAGCTACAATGTTAAGCATTCCAAGAGATTCATATGTACCTATTGCTTGCTTTACTAATAAAGCTGAAAATAAAATAACCCATGCCGCTGCTCGTGGTACAAAATGTGCTATTAATACTATTCAAAACTATTTTGGTGTTACTATTGACTACTATGTAAAAATTAACTTTGCTGGTCTAGTTGATTTAGTTGATGCTGTCGGTGGTATTGAAGTTGATGTTCCTTACTCATTTTGTGAACAAAATAGTAAGCGAAAATGGGGAAATAGTACTGTCTATGTTGATGCTGGACTTCAAAAATTAAATGGTGAACAAGCTCTTGCCCTATCAAGAAATAGACATAAACCAAAAGATGGTAGTAAAGTTGGAGTAAAGATGGCACAGTACTGCCCTACTCGTAATTCTGGTACGAGAAATGACTTCGTCAGAGGTCAAAATCAACAAGCTGTCATAAGAGCAATCGTTGATAAAGCTAAAAAGATTGATAGTCTAGATAAAGTTTATGATATTCTCGATGCTTTAGCTAAAAATTTAGATACTAATATGTCTCGTGAAACCATTCTTTCTTTCTATAATATAGCAAAAGATATTATGCTCAGTTCAAGAAATAAAGATGGTGAATTAGTTACTATTCAAAAACTATATCTTGCTGGAGCTGATCAAAGAATTTACGATGAAAGAACAGGATTAGTTCTATATAACTACATTCCTAACCAAGAAAGCAAGAATTTGATAACAACAGCCATGAAACAAAATTTAGGATTACAAAAAATAACTCCTGATACATCTTTCTCTTATTCTATTAAAGAACCATATACACAAAATACAATTGGTCGTTATCCAAAGACTGCTACAAAAACATATTCATTGATGCCTAACTTTACAAGTTATAGTATTGCTAGCGCAAGATCTTGGGGCGTTCAAAATGGATTTACAGTTAAGTTTGTTGATAGTAAAGGTGTTGAACTAACAGGAAGTTTCAAAGGAAATATAACTAAACAAAGTTATCCAGAGAGAAAACGACTTGACTTATGTAGTCCTAAAACAATAACATTAACAGTTAATGTTACTTCAAAACCATCTACTACGCCAACGACACCTACAACACCAACAACTCCAGAAGAACCAAAAGAAGAAACTCCTGGTGATACTGGACAAGGTTCTGGTGGTAGCGAACAAGGTGGCGGTGGAACTTCATCTGATAGTGGCCAACCTGAAAATATTACACCATAAAAAAGGAATTAGTTATTAGCTAATTCTTTTTTCTTTTAAATACTCTTTTTGTTTTATGATATACTCTAACAACAAATTTATTGTTAATATGATCAAGCTTCTTCTTAGCTTCTTTTAATTCTTTTTTTAGTTTCTCATTTTTTTCTAAACAAGCGGCATATTTCTTTTCACTTTTTTCACACTTCATACGATAATCGATTAAATCTTCACTTGTTACATCTACTCCTACTTTTTCTATTTCCTTAGCTACTCTATCAAAACTATAAATTTCTTCGTCATAGCCAAACAATTGAGAAATAGTTTTATGTAAGTACTTATAAACAGTCATCAAGTATTTTTTACTATGGTGATATTTTTTATCTTTTTGTAATATTTTTATTTGTTCAAATACATAGTTACTATTCCATTTTTCAATAGGAATAGCTCTTTTAGGATAACCAATATTGCCATAAAAGAAAGGTATTTTATCATTCCATACTAAACAGATAGATGGTATTTCATAAGCATATGAAACAATAGCTGAATGCATTCTTATAGCGGAAATAACTTCACATTTTGAAAGAGCTTCAATAAATTCTCTTGTCGAATGCGGAAAAACAACTTTTTCTTTAGGAATATCATATTCTTTAACAAATTGACGCAAAGTAGTATTATCTAAGAAACTACCATTAGTATAGAAAAGATAATCCATATTCTCCTTATCTAATAATTCTTTTAAATCATTTAAATAAGTCATTTCTTCTTTTGCATCCCAATCTTTACCATTGGCTTTAAAAAGTCCTCCACGAACGACATTAATACCTACTATTGGTTTCTTATGTTTTGTATTATTAAATTTAACATTTTTATAAATATACTTACTCCATACCGCAGGATCACATGCTTCTTCAATCATTAAATGACTATTTTTTCCAGCATATTTTTTAAACAATTTTAAGTTTTCACGAACGGACACAGCTTTAATACATTTACGTTTCAAAACATTGACAAGTAATTGCTCGGTCTCTTTTGTCGCAGACATATTATTTATTCCCATTGATGAAAATATAACTGGTATATTATGCTCATCAGCTAATTCTGTAATCTCATTCAAATAATCAAAAAAGTTTAAATAACTTAAACCAAATAATCCTCCACCAGCAAAAAAGATGACATCAGAACTACAAACCAATTCATGATCAATGCTTTTTAAATGCATCTTATTTATTTCATAATTATCCACTTTTAGATTTTTTAAAACGACCTTCAAAATACTTTCAAAAGAAATACGTATTAAATTATCTCCAAAATTATCATCAAAAAATGATACTATTAATATTTTCATAAAACCCTCCTAATATTATATCTAATTAAATTCTATCATACATATTTTTTTATTTCAATTAAATATATTGAACTATGGACAAAAACTCTGTTTTATAGTATAATTCATACGTTAGTTCTTTTAATGAGAAAGGAGTTTTTATGAAAAACCAAATTGAAACTAAAATTATTATTTTAGGTGGTTTGGGAGAAGTCGGAAAAAACATGTATTGTGTAATGCATGGTGATGAAATTGTTATTATTGATGCGGGTATTTGTTTTCCAGAAGGAGGTCTTCTTGGAATTGATTACATATTGCCAGATTTTACTTTTTTAAAACAAAATCAAGAAAAGATTAAGGCATTAATTATTACTCATGGTCATGAAGATCATATTGGTGGTATTCCCTTTCTTTTACAGAATGTTGAAATACCTGCGATTTATGCTGCTAACCAAGCAAAAGAACTCATTGCCTTAAAATTAGAAGACCGTAATATTAGATATGACAATTTATATACTTATGATGACCAAACTATTTTAAAATTTAAAAACATTGAAGTTGAATTTTTTAGAACAACCCACTCTATTCCTGATTCCCATGGTATTGTTGTTAAAACACCAAATGGAACAATTGTTACAACGGGTGACTTTAAATTTGACTTAACACCAATTGGTCCAATGGCTGATTTGCACAAAATGGCACGTATTGGTGAAGAAGGTGTCGATTTATTAATTAGTGATTCAACTAATGCCCTAAATGAAGGTGTCAGTATTAGTGAAAGAAAAGTTGATAATGCTTTAAATGATATTTTTGATAAATATCCTAATCGTCGTATTATTATTGCTACTTTCGCATCCAATATCTATCGTCTAAAACACATTGTCGAATCTTGTTATGAAAAGAATCGTAAGATATGTGTCTTTGGACGTAGTATGGAAAACAATCTTGAGATTTCACTTAAGGGTGGTTATATCGATCACAAAGAGATTATCGTTAGTCCTGAAGAAGCTAATAACTTAAAACCAGGCGAAGTAGCTATTTTATGTACTGGTTCCCAAGGAGAACCTTTGGCTGCTCTTTCGCGTATCGCTAATGGAACACATAAACAAATTAAACTTCGACCAGACGACATCGTTGTCTTCTCGTCTTCGGCTATTCCTGGAAACGCCCAAGCCATTGGTCGAACAATTAACAAGCTATATCTTCAAGGCGTAAAAGTATTTACTAATACATCACTATCTGATATTCATACATCAGGTCACGCCAATATCGAAGAATTAAAGTTAATGATTAGACTAATTAAACCAAAATATTTAATGCCTTTCCATGGTGATTATCGCATGCTTCAAAATCACGCTAATATTGGTATTGAATGTGGTATTCCAAAAGAAAATACTTTCGTCTTACAAAATGGTAATACCCTATCTCTTGTCAACCATGAAATAACTAAATCCGATTCCGTTATCGCTAATGACATCTATGTCGATGGAACAAGATTGGGTGAAATAAATGGTGCCGTTTTACGAGATCGTAAAATTATGGCTAGTGATGGTATTCTAGTAGTCATTTTAAATGTTGATATGAAGAGTCGTGAACTTTTAATTAAACCTAATATTACAACGCGCGGTTTCATTCTTATAAATGAAAATGAAGAACTAATAAAAAGAATCGAAGAAGTCGCAACAGAATCTGTCAATATGAAATTAAAAGATAAAAGTGCAACATTTAATGATATTAAAAGTCAATTAACATCTGACTTATTCCCATTTATTTATGAAGTTACAGGAAGAAGACCTATTATTTTACCTGTAATTCTCGATATAAAAAGACAAGAACTACAATAAGTAGTTCTTTTTTTACATTTGTTTTTTTAATTAAGATAGTGTACATACTTCAGCGGTTTGATAAGAAGTCAACACTTCGCTAGCATTAAACCAACCTGTTTGGGCATACTTTGCCGCTTTATTAAGGGAATATGAGTTACCAATAAAGAATTGCGTTGTATTATTTTCATTTTTAACATCAATAATAGCCATATAGTGTTGAGCTGGAGAGAAAGGACTACGTCCACCCCTATTCTTTCCCCATACTTTAACGATGACAACCTTACCATCATAAAGAGCATCAATAATAGATTGATTAGTAAAAGTTGAACTAGGCCTTTTCATCGTACAATTATACTTTCCATTAGTAAGTTTTGGAATAGAAGTATAAGGATGACTCGTTCCCAATTTTTGTTCAACAACAGTTGCTGGAGTTATAGATGTATTAACTGACGAAGAAACAACAGCTACTGCCGTTACCATACATCCTATTTGACCAATGTTATCCCCACCACCAGTCTGAATATTAGACCATCTTGGATCCATTTGATTATATAATTTATAGGTAATTCCCGTAATAGAACTCTTATGGCTTTCACCACTATTTTTTTCTAATTCTTCTTCTTTTTTCTTTTCATTTTCTTTTCTTTGTTCTTCTCTTTTATCTTCTAACTCTTTTCTCTTAGCATCCGCTTCCGCTTTTTCATCTGAATAATTAGTTTTTTCTACTTCATAAGTACTACATTCATTACCATCACTTGTAAAACAAGATAAACATTCTAAAAGACCATCATTATTAGAACCAACTAAAGAAATAAGAAGCTTTACAACTAAAAAGATGAAAAAGATAGAAGATGCCACAATAAGTCTTATAACAAACTTTTTAATTGCATTTGTCAAATCATCATTCTTACTTCCCAAAACGACTTTTAAAAAATCAATAGATCCAATAATAATTAAAATAATAGGAACAGCTATTTGAATTATTGTAATAATTGCCCTTATGAAACCTGGTAAATCGTAAGGAATACCTTTATAATTACCACAACTCATATATGTAACACTATCAGCATAAACTTTCATCGTAAATAACAAAATGATACCAATAGTGAAAAAGAATAACTTTTTTATTTTTTTCATTTAATCACACCCAATTATACTTACATATTTATTTTATCACAAAAATATATTTGTCAAAGGAAATTAATAATTATTCCTTTCTCTTTACATTTAAAATATAAAAATATAAAATATAATTATAATAGGAGTTTAATATGAATGATAAAGAAAAGAAAATATCTAATAGTTACAAAGATTATAAATATGAATATACAGGCTATCAAGACTATTTAAAAGAACATCGTCTTGATAAAGAAAGTGTTGAAGACGAAATAAAAAAAGAAAAAGAAGATATCGATCACAATCATGCATATCAATTTGACTTCAATAATCCTAATGAACATCAACATGATTATAGTTTTGATTTTAAAGATAGTCCTAAAATTCCTGATGAACGAAGTTATAGTGTTAAAACTAATGATATCTATGAACAAAATACCCAAAATAATTATAATTATGAAACAAACTATAATAAGAAAGATAATAAAAAACAATCTAAAATCGTTTTCTACATAATTGGTTTTGTCATATTAATAGAATTTATTTTACCTACTATTTTCGCAGTTATGGGAGCAATATTTTCAATAAATGAAAATGATAATACTAATTACAACACAAATAACTATAACGATGAAGAATTAACTGATGAATTAGAAAAACCAATTAACAGCTTTTGTGAAGCATTTAACAAACGACACTATGCCTATTTAATGTACAATGTTATTAATCAAAATGATTTTATTAAATGGCAAATGAAAATTAATTCTTTATATAATGAAGGACATGAAAACACTTGTGGATCTTATGAATTTAGACATTTATCATATTATGAAAAAAATACTATTCAAAGCAATTATAATACTCAATATGATGAAAATCTTTATTTCGATGATGCCTATGAGGTAACAATTGAAAAATTAATTGATGATGAAGAAGATTATCTCACTAATAATATTAAAATTACTATTGTCAAAGTCAATGATGAATGGCGCTTATTATATAAATAAGAAGTGTTATAAACACTTCTTTTTTATGCCAAAATTCTTTTAAATAAATAATCAAAGATAATAACTAAAACAATTGTTATGCCAAAGCATGATATAAAGTATAGAGATGGTGATAAAGAAGATGATTTAAGAATCATCATGGGAAGTCTTTGTAAAATGTAAAAAGTAAATAATCTATCACCAAACCATTTTAAAACTTTACTACGAATATTAACTTTCATTGTAATTAGAACTATTAAAAGCGTAAATACAAGAGCCATCATTTCATAACAAAACAATATTTGATGAGCACGAAGACGGAAAAAACAAAAAAGAATAACTAGAAAAAATGAACTAATTAAATAACGTTTATTATTTTTTAAAAAAGGTTCAATTCTCTTTTGATAATAACCAAAAGATAGTCCAAGTGGATAACAAAGAATAGTATCATACCAATAAGTAGGACGAAAGTTTTTAATAATTATTAAGAATAACAAAGTAAATAACCAAACAGATACGACACTCTTTTCATAACTTTTAGAAAAAATCTTAAAAGAAAGATAAGTAAATAGATATAAAAGGATAATGATAAAGATATACCAATTACTATTACCAAGACTATCCCAACCTAGAAAAGATAAAAAGATATTAAAAATTTTTACTTTCTTATTTAGAAATAAATTAACTATTAAAAATAGACCTACAATGATAAAGAATTGAAGATAAGTCTTTAATATTCTATTTTTAGGGAAATTATCAAGATATTCCTTACCCTTCTTCTTTAGAGATACAAATACTCCATAACCAGAATAAAAGAGAAACATTGTAACCATTAATTGACCTAGAAATAAACTTAATTTATTCATGAGAAAAGAGTTTTGACTAAAAGTTACATATCCTGAAATATGAGAATAAAAGACAATTAAAACAAATAGTCCTTTAATTGAACTCGTTGTTTCCTTACTCAAATAATTAGGATTGAAATCTTTTAAAAAGATTTTAATTTCTAAAAGAGAAATGATTATCAAAAATAATAAATATAGATTCATACCTACTCCTTTTTTCTATTATTTAAATAATGATATTTTTGAACAATAGAACTCTCATAATAAGAAAGACGTCCTTCTGGTAAAATCATTGTTCTATTAATACCTAAATTATCAACAAAACTAGGATTATGAGAAACGAGAATAATTGTTCCCGGAAAGTCTTTTAAGTTATTAGCAATTACTTTTTGCGTTTCAGGATCTAAATGGTTAGTTGGCTCATCTAGTATTAAAAGATTCGCTTTCATGAGGGTCAACTTCAATAAAGCAAGACGCGCTCTTTCACCAGGAGATAAGACTTTTACTTTTTTAAACAAGTCATCGTTATAAAAAAGAAATCTTCCTAAGAAACCACGCTTTTCATTTTCTGTTAGATCAAAGTCGTCTAAGTTTTCTAATAAGTTTTTATCCAAATCAAGATGTTCATGTTCTTGGGCATAATAACCAATATCTGTTTTAGGTCCTAAAATAATAGAACCTTTATCAGGATTTAATTCACCAACTATTAACTTTAAAAGCGTACTTTTACCAGCTCCATTTTCACCAACGATTAAGAACTTTTCACCACGCGGTATATCGATATTAATGTTGTGTAAAACATCTTTTTTGGATGCTTTATCGTATCTAAAAGAGACATCTTTAATAACTAAAGGATGCTTGGTACTCTCACGGCCTTGATGAAGAGAAATACTAGCTGTTTTCGTCTTCTTCTCAACAACAATCGCTTTTTCTTCAAGACGTTCTAACTTCTTTTGACGATCTTTCGCAATACGGGCTTTTTTCTCATTACCGTGAAGATATTTATCGACAATCGCTTGAAGACGTTTACGTTCTTTTTCTTGAAGAAGGGCTTCTTTTTGAAGAAAAGTTTCTCTCTCTTCTTGTAATCTTTTAAACTGGGTATAATTACCATCAAATAATTCCATCTTATGATGTCTTTTATCGATGAATAAAATTTTATCAACAATTCTGTTCAAAAACTCAATGTCATGGGAAATGATATAGACTCCACCAGCATAGTTCTTTAAGTAGTCCATGACAAACTCTTTCGTGTCTTTATCAAGATGATTAGTTGGTTCATCAAGAAGAATTAAATCAGGTTTAGAATATAGTAGTCGCACAAAAGCTATTTTCGACTTTTGACCACCACTCAAAGTCTTTAAACTGCGTTCCAATAACTCATCTTCAATTTTCATATTACTAATTAACTTTAAAAGGACTTCTTCAGCTTCATATGGTTCCCAGTAATCAAGTTCACTTTGTAGTTTATCAATTTGTTTTAAAAGACGATTTATCTCTTTTTCATCACTAAGAGTAGTCGTTTTAATATATAAATCATTTATTTGTTGTTGGAGTTTAGCAATTGGTCGACCCTCCAATAAGTAGTCAAAAACAGACATATCAAGACTGGGTACTTCATCGGTGATGACTTGTGGCAAATAAGATATTCTTGGTTTATTAAAAAAAGTTATGTTCCCTGAATCAACATCTTGAAGACCCAATATCACTTTAAAAAGAGTTGTTTTACCACTACCATTAACCCCAACTACCCCTATTTTTTTATCATCAGGAACATTGATGTTAACATCATCAAAAATCCTGTTGATTCCAAAAGAAAGATTTAAATTCTTTATTAACATAATGTTCCCTCCTTAAAAACAATTTTATCATAAATAAAGATAAGAAAAAAGAAGCATTATTTTGCTTCTTCTTGCGCTCTTGTTTCACGAATAACTGTTACTTTAATAGTTCCAGGATATTGCATTGTCTCTTCAATCTTCTCTTTGACATCACGAGCAATCTTGTATGCTCCGGCATCATCAACTTCTTCTGGTTTTACCATAACACGAAGTTCACGTCCTGCTTGAACAGCAAAAGTATGGTCAATTCCTGGCATTTCATTAGCAACATTTTCTAATTGCTCTAGTCTCTTTAAGTAGTTCTCTAATGAATCATTACGAGCTCCTGGACGACTAGCTGATAAAGCATCAGCAATAGAAACTAATACAGCAATAACACTTTCTGCTTCTTTATCACCATGGTGAGAAGCAATAGCATCAATGACAACTTTATTCTCATTATACTTCTTGGCAATATCAACACCAATTTCAACGTGACTTCCTTCAATTTCATGGTCAATAGCTTTTCCAATGTCATGAAGTAAACCAGCTCTTTTAGCAAGAGCAACATTCTCTCCCAATTCACCAGCAAGTAATCCCGCTAAATGAGCAACTTCAATAGAATGTTGTAAAGCATTTTGTCCATAACTGGTTCTAAAATGTAATTTACCAACTAATTCGATCAATTCATGATCCATTTTAGTAAGTCCTAATTCAAATAAAGCGCTATTACCATATTCCACAATTTTAGAATGCATGTCTTTGCATACTTTGTCATATAACTCTTCAATTCTTGTTGGATGGATTCTTCCATCTTTGATTAGAGTCTCTAATGTTACACGAGCAATTTCACGACGCAAAGGATCAAAACTTGATAATACGACTGCTTCTGGTGTATCGTCAATAATTAAATCGACACCAGTAATAGCTTCAATCGTACGAATATTTCGTCCCTCACGACCAATTATACGCCCTTTCATCTCATCGTTTGGTAAGTCAACAACTGTTACTGTTTGTTCGTTAGCAACGTCAGAGGCAAATCTCTGCATCGCAAGCACAATCATATCTGTTGCTTTCTTATCAGCTTCAAGTTTAGCAGCATTTTCTCTTTCTTTAATATAAACCGCAATCTCTTTAGATGTTTCTTCTTCGACTCTCTTCATTATTAAATCTTTAGCTTGTTGTTTATTATAGCCAGAAATTTTACTTAACAAATCTAGTTGTTCTTTCTTGATTTCTTCCACTTTAACTTGTTCGTCTTGAATTTCATTTTGTTTTAGAGATAAACTATTTTCACGTTCATCTAACGCCAATTCACGCTTTTGAAATAACTCATCACGCTTATCCATATTATTCTCTCTTTGAATAAGACGTTCTTCAGCTTCTTTCATTTCATTTTTACGATCTTTTATCTCTTTTTCAGATTCAAGTTTTAATTTATGTATTTCTTCTTTTGTCTCAAAAAGGGAATCCCTTTTAACTTTTTCAGCCTCTTTCTTTGCATTATCAAGAATTTTTTCAACTGACTTAGCAGTATTTTTCTTCTTAATATTTAAAACAATATAGCAAGCAACAACGCCTACTATTAATCCAAGTACGACTAGTAAAATGGAGATTAAAATATTATCCATAAGGACACCTCCATTCTATAATTTATCTATGTTAAAATACAATCTAACATCTAATTATATTGTAACTTTTTTAAGGAACTTAGTCAACAAAAAAGAACTCATCAAAGGATGTTTCCTATTGATAGTTCTCAATTATTATTTTTTTAAAGCAATATTGTAATATTCACGCGTTTTCTTTTCAATCTCTTCTTTTAAAGAAACGTTTTCTTTTAGTAATAATTTAACGTTTTCTTTACCTTGACCTAACTTTTCACCATTATAGGCAAACCAAGCACCACTCTTTTCAATGATACCAGCATCAACGGCTAAGTCAACTAATTCACCTTCACGCGAAACGCCTTCACCATACATTATATCAACAACAGCGGTCTTAAATGGTGGCGCAACTTTATTTTTAACAACTTTAACTGTCGTACGATTTCCAACAACATTGTCACCAACTTTTAAAGCTTCCGTTCTACGTACATCAAGACGAATCGTTGCATAGAACTTCAAAGCACGTCCCCCGGTAGTCGTTTCAGGATTTCCAAACATGACTCCAACTTTTTCACGCAATTGATTTATAAAAATGGCCGTTGTCTTCGTCTTACTTATATTACCAGACAACTTACGCAAGGCCTGGCTCATCAAACGAGCTTGTAGTCCAACGTGTGAGTCACCCATTTCACCATCAATTTCTGCTTGTGGAACAAGAGCCGCAACAGAGTCTATTACAATAATACTAACTGCTTCACTCTTAACAAGAGCATCACATATTTCTAAAGCTTGTTCACCAGTATCGGGTTGTGATAATAATAATTCATCGATATTAACACCAAGTGCTTTAGCATATGCTGGGTCAAGAGCATGTTCGGCATCAATAAAAGCAGCACGTCCCCCATTCTTTTGTGCTTCCGCAATCGCATGAAGAGCAAACGTTGTTTTACCACTTGACTCTGGTCCATATATCTCAATTATTCTTCCCTTTGGATAACCACCAACTCCAAGTGCTAAGTCAAGAGCTAAAGATCCACTCGAAACTACTTCTACTTCCATATGTTTACTTTCGCCAAGCTTCATTATAGATCCTTTACCAAATTGTTTTTCTATATCCGCTAAAACTTGATCTAAAGTTTTATCTTTTTCTGATTTTGCCATCAATAATACCTCCAATTTTCTTTGCTTACATCTTAATAATACAATATATTTTTTTAAAAAGCAAGCATTTTTTCGAACAAATGTTTAAAATAATATTTTTTGTTGTAAATTCAATAAAAAAAAGACTTTTCTCTTTTAAAAAAAGTCATTTTCTCATCTTTTTTCTAATAAATTTACTTTTTTTCTTCTTCACTAAAAATTAGTTTTCGATTCATAAAATAGTATTGGAACATTGATATTAGTGACATAATTGTTGCGAAATACATTAGGAAATCAGCAACTTGTAAATTCCACATTTCAAATGGTAAGTTGTAACAAAAGACTAATACTAAACCAACCATCAAAGACGCTGTTTTCCACTTTCCTGATTTGATAGCGGCAATGACAACACCTTTACTTGCTGCTTCCATTTTAATAGCATTGACAACAATATCACGTAGTATTACAACAACAGGAATAATTGTATCAATCATTCCTTGACTAGCAAGAATGATTAAAACAGAGTCAACTAATACTTTATCAGCTATGGCATCTAACATCTTTCCCGTATTTGTAATCATCTTATATTTGCGAGCAATCATTCCATCAAGAAAATCTGTAATACTGGCGATGACAAAAAGTCCACCAGCTATAAAATATTTTATTTCACATCTTATTCCCCCAATGAAAATGGGTTCTAAATGAATATTAACTAAATAAAAAGGAAATAATAATACAAATATGATTACAACACTTAAAATTAATCTAGAAATTGTCAATTTATTAGGCAAGTTCAATTTCTTCACCTCGCAATCCCATTAATTCACTATTACGATTATTAGGTTTATCTTCATTAATATTTCTAAGATAAATAAAAGCCACAAGTAATAGAACTAAAAAGATTATTATTTCAATCAAAAGGGGCTTTAATTTCATCAATCTATCAAAATTAATAGTCTTCTTTTTTATCTTAGTATAAGGAGAATATACTTTCTTTTCCTCTTCTTCACGTTGTTGTTTAGCATTCAATATATCTTCCAATGAAATTCTTGAAGTGTGTTCAAACAAAAAATCATTAAACTCATCAACAACTTTTTCTGGATCAAGTCCTAAATATTTAGCATATTCTTTAATTATACCTTTAAGTTCTAACATATCTTTAAAAGCTCTTGTATTACCTTCTTCAATATTTTCAACATCATCGCTATTAAGATTTAAGTCTTCGGCTGCTTCTTCAAGCCCAACCCCCATCTCTTCGCGTTTTTCTTTTAAGTATTCTCCAAGTTCTTTCAAAATAACACCTCATATCAAATAAAAATACTTTATAAGCCTCATTCTGTACCCTTTCGGGCGACAAACATTTATCTACTGTTACCAGTCTCTAACTCCGTTCGATTCCTTCGTTAAAGCTCTCCTACCAAATTTGGATTTCTCACTCGTGGGGTTTACCGCGTTTCACTCTCTCATTTCTAAAAGAATTCGTCACTGTGGCACTTTACAATTAATAATACCCTATCAAAGACTTAGGTACGTTCATCGCCGTTAACTATTAAATAGTTACCTAGAGTTAGTCTAATCCTCTAGCACGAACACTACAATCATCACAGACTGTGTGAGCAAGGACTTTCCTCACCATTATAAAAATAGCGCGTTTGTCAAAGTATCTTTATATTTTATTGTTGTTCTTCTTTTCCATAAACAATCTTTTCTAATTGCGAAAGACGTTTCATTATATCAACATTAGTTACTTCTTTTCTCTCTGTACTTCCACTCTTAGCAATCTCAATATTCGTCTCTAAATTACGAATCTCTTGTTTTAGTTTTGTTATTTCCTCTAATAATTCTTCTTTTTCAGCATCTTTTTCACGAATTATCTTTGCGAATTCTTCATAGTCACCAATAATTACATCTAAAAATTGATCAACTTCTTTTAAATTGAATCCACGAACATCAACTTTAAACTCTTTATCTAAAATATCTTGAGGAGTTAAACTAATACGATTTTGATACATATTATCACCATTCCTTATAAAATATTACTTCTCATTATCAAATATATTATATAACACAAACATCTTTTCTTCAATAATTTTATTTTTCATAGTTTTTCCACTTAAAATACACATATAATGTTTATGATAAAAATATATTTTTATATTGGTAAATTATCAATATTATAGTATAATTTAGTGTAGGTGGTTTAATGAAATACCCTAATGGTGTGAAACAACAAAAAACGAGTGATTTGCATATTCAATATGGTAATCGTGGAATGCATCTTGAAAAAGATTTAAATGATTCCAATAATTACTATATCGATATGGAAAAGGCCTTTATCTATAAAAAGCCAACACCTATTCAAATAACTAAAGTTGACTATCCATCTAGGAGTGCTGCGGTTATTAGAGAAGCTTATTTTAAAGAACCATCAACTACCGATTATAATGGAATATATCGTGGCAATTATATTGACTTTGAAGCCAAAGAAACAAATAATAAAACATCTTTTCCATTAAATAATATAAATGCTCATCAAATTAAACATATTGAAAATGTTTATAAAGCTGATGGTATTTGTTTCTTAATCGTTAGATTTAACTTTTTAAATGAAACATATCTTTTAATGGCAAAAGACTTTCTCGATTTTATCAAAGGCAATAGTCGTAAGTCAATACCTATTTCTTATTTCAAGGAATATGGTCATAAAATAGAAGAAAAATATATTCCAAGATTAGATTATTTAAAAATAATAGATATGATATTAGATAATAAATAGAATATTGGGAGGTATAACATGGCCAATAATAATAAAAAAGGAAATAATTATCAAAGTAGTATTAGTAGCCGAAGAAGTGATAAATATAAAGCAAATAATTCTAGTAATTCTAAAACTAATACGAGAACAAGTAATAGTTCTAATAAAAATAAAGAACAAATAAAACATGAATATGTGAATAAAAGTGCTAGTTCCAATAAGCATACAACTAATCATAGTGTTGCCCATACATCTAGTCATAGCACAAGAACTAATCCTAAAGTAGAAACCAAAAGAAGAAAAAAGAAACTTGATACCAATACTTTAATTTTCTTTTCCGTAATTGCTCTTGTTTTAATCATCTTATTGTTAAAGACAATGGGTGTATTATTAACAGCTCTTACCATCGTTGGAATTGGTTTTATCATTTTATTCTCAAGGCTTTTGAAGAAGTTAAGACGTAATAAAATTATGCGTGTTCTAATTAATGTCTTTACAATTTTATTCTTAATAATATGTATTGCTGTTGTTGGTGGTGTTGTCTACTTTGCATCCATCATCGTTCGTGAAGCACCAGAATGGGACACTAATAAGTTAAATAAAAAAGAAACATCCATTTATTACACAGCTGATGGAAAAGTTCTAGCAGAAATGAGTACTGAAAAACGTGAATTAATACCTTATGAAGATTGTAGTGAGAACTTAATCGATGCTATTGTTGCTGTTGAGGATTCAAGATTCTATCAACACAATGGATTTGACCCTTTACGTTTCTTACGTGCATCAGTTGGTCAAGTATTACATCTATCTAATGCTGGTGGAGCATCAACCTTATCAATGCAATTAATTACTACAACCTTTACTGACCCTCTACGTGATAGTTCTGGAATGAATGAAGAAGGTATTAAAAGAAAATTTACAGATATTTATCTTGCTGTTTTCAAACTAGAAAAAGAATTTTCTAAAAAAGAAATTATGGAATTCTATGTTAATAACCATAACTTAGGTAGTAACGCTTATGGTGTTGAACAAGCTGCAGAAACATACTTTGGAAAACATGCTTCAGAATTAAATCTTGCTGAAGCGGCAACAATTGCTGGATTATTCCAAGCTCCAACATCTTATAATCCATTCTTATATCCTGAAAAAGCAACTGAAAGACGTGAACAAGTATTAAATTTAATGCTTACTCATGGATATATTACTAAAGAAGAATATAGTATTGCGAATTCCATTCCAATTGAAAGTTTATTAGTTGAAAGTACTGGAGAAGTTCAGCAATATCAAAGATATATTGATCTTGTAACAGATGAACTAGAAAAAAAATATAGTATTGATCCCTTTACTTCATCAATTCAAGTTTACACCAATGTTAATCTAAAGAAACAAAAAGGACTAGACGATATATTTGATGGCAAAACATTCAAATGGGAAAATAAAAAAGTTCAATCTGGTATTGCAGCTATTGATGTTGATACTGGTAAAATTGAGGCGATTGCTGGATATCGAAAAGAGAAAGTTCAACGTCCACAAAATCGTGCTACAACTTTAACAAAACAAATAGGTTCAACCGCTAAGCCATTATTTGATTATGGTCCAGCTATGGAATATAATGGTTACTCTACTTATACAACAATTAATGATACAAAACACTACTATAGTAGTGGTAAAGAAATGCGTAATTCTGACCGTAGTTACATGGGAACAATCACCTTGAAAACAGCTCTTGCACAATCAAGAAATATCCCAGCTTTAAAAACATTCCAAAGTGTTAAAAATGAAAATATTTATAACTTCGTAACCAGTTTAGGAATTACACCAGAAACGACAGAAGGTTCTACTTACCTACATGAAGCTCATTCAATTGGTGCCTTTTCTACAAAAAATGGAGCAACACCTTTAAAGATGGCTGCCGCTTATGCTGCTTTTGCTAATGGTGGATATTATTGTGAGCCTTATGCTATTAGCAAAATCGTTTATCGTGATACAGGTGAAGAAATGATTTTTGAACCAAAATGTACTAGAGCAATGTCTGATTCAACAGCATTTATGATTACTTATTGTCTTGAATATGCTGTAACTAATGGATTGTCTAGTGGTGCTGGTATTAAAGGACTACACATTGCTGCTAAAACTGGTACAACTAACTATTCAGAAGCCGATGCTAAAGCCTTTAACTTGCCAAGTTATGCTATACCTGATGCTTGGATTGTTGGATATGACCCAGATACAGCTGTTGCAATGTGGTATGGATATGACAAAATTAGTGATGGTTATTTGAAGTCGGCATCATCGGGATTTAGAGTAAATGCCCAAACCGAACGTAATCGACTATACACAACAGCAGGTAAAGCCTTATTCTCAAGTAAAGGGAAAGACTTTAAAGTACCTGATAGCGTTGTTAAATTGCCTATTGAAATAGGAAGTCCAAATCCAGGACGTATTGCTAGTTCAGCAGCTCCAAGTGGTAGTGTTACTTATGAATATTTCCGTAAAGGAACAGAACCAACGGAAGTATCAACTAAATATAGTAAATTATCTAATGTTAAAAATTTAAAAGCAAGTTATGATCCATTAACAGGAAATGTTATTCTTTCATGGTCAAAAGCATCTCGTGGAAATGATTATGATTCTTCTTATGGTAGCGTTGGTTACAAGATATATCGTAATAATACCTATGTCGGTTATACAACAGATACATCTTATACAATTAGTAAGCTGAGTGACCCAACAGGAACTTATAAAGTTGTTACTACTTACGAAAACTATGGTGATGCTGATTCGAGTGGCGCCACAGCAAAAATTGGTGGTGATGATGTTGGCACTTATAGCGCAGAACTAAACTTTGAAGCCAATACGAATAATTACCATGTTAATGACCAAATTCACTCTTGTCTAATAAAAGACCAAGTTGACTCAACTTGTGTCAGTCTATTCCATAATGGAACAACTATTAATGAAGGTTATTCTGTTAAATTAATCATTATAAATAGTAATGGTGAATCTGTTAATGAAATAGACACTACCAAGTCTGGAACTTATAAAGTTAAATTTGAAGTAACTTATAATGGAAAGTTACGTGCTACTACTAAAGAAATAGACGTTGTTATTAATAGTACTGAATAAATAAAAGGAAGCCCAAAAGCTTTCTTTTCTAATGCATAAAAAGATGAACTATTAAAAAGAAGATAATACCAATCATAAAGGAAAACAATGTTAAACGACCATTTTTATATTCTAATGACTTAGGAAGTAATTCTTTTACTGATAGATAGATCATGACACCAGCAATAAAAGAAAATAAAAAGCCAAGCATACTATTATTTATATAATTTTTAAATAATAAGTAAAAAACTACTCCCCCAATAGGTTCAGCAATCCCCGCAATTAAAGTATATAAAAAAGCTTTCTTAAAATTATTACTACCATAATAGACTGGTACCATTACACTAATTCCTTCGGGAATGTTATGAAGGGCAATACTAATACCTAAAAAAAGACCTAAACGCACATCACTTGTCGATAAAATAAAAGTTATGATTCCTTCAGGAACATTATGAAGAATAATCGCAATCATTGAAAAGATACCAACACGATACAAATTATCAACATCTTTGGATAAGAGTTTATCCAGTAGAGAAAAAGTAATTACCCCTAAGAAAAAAGATAAAACAATTAAGAATAGACCTTTAATGAGATTATAATTTGTAAAAAGATAAGAAAAAGATGATGGTAATAGATCTAAAATAGAGATTGATATCATTATACCTGAAGCAAATCCTAATGAAGTTAAAATTATTTTATCTTTATTATTAATCTTAAGAAAAGGAATAAAACCACCTAGAAGTGTAGAAATACCAGCAATAAAAGTAATTATAAAACTAATCATAAAATTATTCATACTAGATACTATGAAAAAAGAGATAAGAAAATGCTTATCTCTTTAAATTCTTATAATATTTACAATTGCTTTTCATTTGGCAATTTAAACAATCAGGTCCTTTACTCTTACAATTATATCTTCCAAAAAGAACCATTTGATGATGTCTTTTGGACCAATTTTGACGCTTAAATTTACGCATTAACTTCTTTTCAATATCTGAGACGTCATCATCTTCTTTGGCAAGTCCTAAGCGTTTACTGACGCGTGAGACATGAGTATCAACAGCGATTGCTGGAACATCAAATAAATTTGATAATACGACATTAGCGGTTTTATGACCAACGCCAGGCATACTTTCTAAGATATCACGATCATTAGGAACTTTACCGTCATATTGATTAACTAATATTTGGGCAATCTTTGATACAAAAACACCCTTGCGACTAGCTGTTCCAAGAGGTCGAACGATTGCAATCAAATCCGTAACAGGAGCCCTACTAAGTTCTTCAATTGTTGGATATTTAGAAAACAACTCTTTCGTTACTTGATTGACTCTTTTATCCGTTGTTTGCGCTGATAATACAACAGCAATCAATAGTTCATAATCTTTATGATAAACTAATTCACACCTAGCATCCCCATAAAGTTCATCTAAATAATTTTCAAACTCTTCAATCTTCATTTTCGTCTAACCACTCATCCCAGTCATAAATATCAACTTTCTTTTCCGTTTTCTCTTGTTTTTTCTTATAGTTAGAAAGGTAATTCTCTACTTTTTCCTTAGTATCTAGGCCTTTCTTTTCCCACTCATAAAGAATTTTATCAATGTAACGAAGATTACTAACCCCATTCATCGTTGCTTCTTTTAAAGCACAAGCAATAATCTCTTCTTTAATATTTCCTTCTAACCAAGCCTTAACTATTTCATATTCCATAGGACTTAAAGTACGACCAAATTCTTGTTCTATCATACTAAAGATATTTTTATCATCTTCTTCTTGCTTATTTTCATCCATTAATAAAAGACTTATGCGTTCATAAAAATTATCAAGTGAAAGATACTCTTCCATAACTTTTTTCTCATTAGGAATAACTTTAAAATCAATGATATTTTTACCACTCAAAGTATCAATTAGATTCATTAAAGTTGTTGTATCCATACCCAAATCATCACTAATTTTATTTATATCAAAAAGAAGCGGATTACTACTATTATATAAATACATAACAACGATGAACTCTTCATAAGTCAAATCAAGTTTCTCTCGCAAACGATATAAATATAGTGGAATAACCAGGTTCTTACTTTTAACTACATCAACCAAAATCTTATTTTTCATACCCATCACCTACTTATATTTTTCAATTAAGTAATGTACTATTTCTTCATAATTATTTTCTACTTTACCACATAATATATTATTAATCAAATCTTCATATATTTCCTTAATCTTTTTAGATGGTTCCATATCTAAAACACCCATAATTTGATTAGAGGTAATGTTTACTTCATCACGAGTCTTTATTGGTAAAGCATTGTATTTCTCCCCTATTTCTTTACGATCTAGGCCTTTAATCGTTCCTGCGATGACATTGACATATAAACCATATTTAAAGAGAACAGCATTGTCTAAATTATCTAAATCACGGGCTTCTTTAATCTTATTAATTAAGTCTTTTTCACTTTTCGTAAAAGGATATTTACCATTGACACCAATACTTGACCAAATACCAATTAAATCTGTATTGTAGACACAATGCTTAAAATCTAACTCTAATTCTTTATCTAAACCCAATTTGATAATTAAATCAATTCCTCTTTTCGCGTTTTTATGACAAAATATTTTATCGAGTTCCTCTTTTTTTCTTTGATAAGATAGACGTCTAAGTTCATTTTTCGTACGAAGAATAGCGGTCTTTACTTCATCTGACAACTCAAACTCCAAAGTCGTATAAAAACGAATAGCACGTAAAATGCGCAAAGGATCTTCAACAAAACGACTAATACTATCACCAACAGTATTAATAATTTTATTTTCAATGTCTTTCTTACCATCGATTAAATCAATAATATCACCATTTTTATCCATACAAACCGTATTCATCTTAAAATCACGTCTTTGTAAGTCAATTAATAAGTCTTTAATGTACTTGACCTCCAATGGTTGACGATTATTACTATATTCACTTTCCTTACGAAAAGTCATTATATCAAAACGATAATTTTTAAAATTTAAACGGACAGCACCATAATCAACTCTTGGTAAAGTAATATTTTCAAATATCTCTTTAATGTCTTTAGGGGTTGCTGATGTACAGATATCAACATCATTAGTTGTGATTCCAAGCAAATAGTCTCTTACAAAACCACCAACTATGTATGCTTCAAAACCTTGATTAGTTATTTCGTTCAATATTCTTAAAGCGGTATCTAACATAACATCCCTCCTAATAGAAATTATACCACAAATAACGAACAAAAAAACAAGACCTTGGGTCTTGTTTACAGTTTCAACTATTTGTTTACTGCTTCTTTTAATGCTGAACCAGCTTTAAAAGTAACTGCTTTTCTTGCAGGAATTTTAACAGTAGCACCAGTTTGTGGGTTTCTTCCTTCTCTTGCAGCTCTCTTAGAAACTCCAAAAGTTCCGAATCCAACTAGTGGTACTTTGTCTCCCTTAACTAATGCTTTAGTGATTGTCTCGAATGTTGCATCTAATGCACGAGTTGCATCAGCTTTAGTTAATCCAGTCTTTTTAGCTACTGCTTCTACTAATTCTACTTTTTTCATTTTTATTACCTCCATTTTTTTGTAAGCACTCTATGCTTATAAATATAAATTACCATATTTTATAAGGCAATGCAATTACTTTTGCACTCTTTTTTTGAAAAAAGTATGTTTTTTGTCAAGTAAACATTGATTTTGATAGCATTTTTATAATACTTGCTTAATATCAAACACTTTTACAGGTTTAGAAGAACGTTTTGGAATACTTACTTCAGTTGTCTCATAACCATAATCAATTTGATAATCAGGTAATAATTTAGTTCTAAATGGCATTCTTCTTACTGTTAAAGCAAGTGCTTCGAATGGTTCAAATACTTTCAATTCTTCAACAGTAATTAATGGTTCTACTTTACCATCTTTGGTCATTTGATTACCACAAGTCTTACTGATCTCTTCAAGGGTTGTAAGATCATTAGCTAATAAGTAAATGATATTTCCAAAATACATCTTAATGATATCCGCATTATCAATACCATAAGTATTATTTAAATCAATATAACTATTGATAAACATTGTAAATCTAATGTTTAGACTACGTGAATAATTGACAATACGACCAAAGTCTTTGATAGGCACTAGAGTATCAAATTCATCTAATAAAATATTAATCGTTCTATTTTTTCCATATAGATCAACACTATTAAATATTTGTGATACAAAAAGTGGAACTAAACTATTAGTAAAAGTATTACGACCATTGATGATAAAAATAGCCATCTTTTTATTATTTATATCATTAATTTCAAAACTACTAGTTGCCATCATATTAGATAGAGCTTCACGCGTGATATATTTCTTTATCTTTTGACTAAAGACAGCAATAATACTACCTCTTGTCTCTTTAGGTGCTAGTAAAGTACCTGATAAATTACAATATATATTAGATTCTTTATCAAGACTATTCATGAGTAGATCAAAATAGTCAACTTTACCAACAGAATCAGTGCCATTAGCGGATATCGCATAAATACTATTTAGATTGATTTCATCTTCTTGCCCCTTTTCAAATAGATAAAGGACAAGTCCTGTAAAGTAATCAACAGCGGAATTAGTCCAAAATGGATCACCATCAATTTTATCATTGGATAAAAGATAATAACCAATATCCTCAACCATCTCTAAAGCACGGTCAACATAACCATCTTTGTATAATTTATATGGAAACAATAATGGATTCCAAGAATCTCCTAAATTAGGATTTTCAAAATCAACAGCGATAACTTCATAACCTTCCTTAGTTAATTTATCAGCCATTTTAGAATAAAGTTCCCCTTTAACATCGTTGACAATCATGTTTTCACCAGCCATCATCTCCATTCTTAACATTGGTAAAGTAATAGCTTGTGTCTTACCACTTCCAGTTGAACCAATTATTAAAGAATGTGTTCCACGATCATCAATGTATAGATATTCATCATCATACATTATTGGTAAACCAGACTTCTTAATACCCGTTTCAAGATTAACCCCCTTTAAATTTTTTTTCATTTCTTCTTTGCTTTCCCAACTTGCATATTTCATTATTTTTCCTCCTTTCGACAAATAATATATAACACTTTTTAGAGTAAAACTTAAACAATAGTGGTATTTTTAATAAAAATATAATATAATGGTATTGGTGATTAGATGCATTCAAATAAATTGATATGTGACATTTTAGATTATATTGATAATAATATAAATAAAGAAATTACTATTGACGAGTTAGCCAATCTCTTTTTCTTTAATCGTTATTATGTAATAAAATTATTTAAGAAAGAACTAGGTATTACCATTGTCAATTATTTAAATAGTATTCGTATCTATAATAGTTTGAAAGAATATAAGTATGATAATCATATCATGTGGATTGCTTTCAACAATGGTTTTAATTCTTTAGAGTATTACTCTGAGACTTTTAAAAAAATAATGCAAGTATCACCAAGGACATATCAAAACTTTGTCAAAAGAAGAAAGTATTCAACAAGTGATCTAGAAAAAATAATCCAAAGCATTACAGATTTACAAATATTAAGAGATTATGTTGATCGATATAAAAGTCATCGACCAGTTGATAAAGTTAAAACTAAGACATTATCCATATTTAAAAAATAAACACAAAAAAAGAGTTCAAAGACTCTTTTATTTTATTTTTTTAGCAAAAGACACCAATTCAGCAGCAGCTTCCTTATTAATTATCTTACTCTGATTCTTAATCATTTCTTTTTGTAAATCTTTATCTTCTAATAAGCACTTAGTATTTAGGACAATTTCATCCAAGGTATTAGATACTAAACTTAGCTTGTTTTTCTTAAAGAAGTTAGCATTATAATTTTCAACTCCTGGGATGGGCATAATATGAATCATAGGTTTATTTAAAACGGCAACTTCTGTACTTGTAAGACCTCCCGGTTTTGTTAAAACGATATCACTTTCTTTAATATAATCATTCATGTTGTCAACAAAACCTTTAACTATTAAATTAGAATTCTTAATTTTAGATAATTCTTTAAATAGTCTTTTATTGTTACCACAAACAACTATAACGTAGGCATCAATACTATTTAAAATGCTTTTAACGATATCTTTTAAATTGCCAAAACCCATACTTCCTGAAGTAATTAATATGTTAGGTTTGTCTTTAGGCAAAGACAAATTACTTTTTCCTTTTTGAAAACTGGTAGAAACAGGAATACCAATCGGAAGAAGAACATCTTCTGGAATACCCTTATTAATAAATTCATCTTTTAAAGAAGAATGGGGAATTACAAAATAATCTGGTGTCGTCTCATTCCAAAAAGGAATATTAGTATAATCTGTCGCGACATTAATGAGTTTAATATCAACACCATCTTTTTTTAAAGCCGTAATAGCCATTGCTGGAAAAAGATGAGGACAAATAACTAAATCGTAATTATTTTCTTTAATAAAGGCTAGGACTTTATTTCTAGCTAACTTATTTAATTCATAAACAGGACTGGTTAATCCAACTTTACTATAAGTTTCACCAAGTTTATAAACTTCTTTAAATATTTTACCTTTACCACTAGTTGATTTTAAATATAACTTTTCAACTTTTTTAGATAGTTTATTACCAAGAATACTAAAATAATCGACAAAGTCGCACGCGATATTATTTAAATTAAATTCACTTTTAATATATTTACCACAGGAATTATGACCTCCACCGGTACTACAAGATAATACTAAAACTTTCATTTAATCAACTCCAACTATTATTAAACATATTATATAAGTAATCTTTATTAAAAGTCTTATCTAAAAACTCATCATAAGCGTTTCTTGGCTCTACACCTTTCTCTTTTTCTTTAGCACGTATTACCGCACTTACTGTTAAAAGAAGATCAAAAACTAAAAAGATAGATAAAAAGATAATTAGTTTATTTCCCATATTTCTAGGTATTTTATTAATGAGCTTTTCAATTGGTGGATAAATAAATTTAATCCAAACAATTCCTAAAAGTCCCCAAAGACAAGACATGACAAGGCATACACGACCATTGATATTTAAAAACATATCACTATAATCCCAAGCTGAAAAACCAAGAACTAATTCCATTCCCCAACTCATTACATACTCTAACAATGATCCTAAAAAGAAACTTATGAAAAAGAGTGGGATATTTCCTTTATCCTTATAACGATAAAGTAAAAAGGTTAAAGCACAAGCACATATTCCATAACAAATATTAAAAGGTCCTAAAACAAGAGCGGAATGATTGATGAATTCATTATGAACTAATAAACTGAATAATACTTCATAAACCCAACCAAAAATAGAACCAAAGATGAACAACCAAAACATGTTATAAAACCCTACTTTTTGTTTTTTACTACTTTTCATAACTTCACCTACTATTTATATATTATTACTAAAAGATAATTAATACAATATTTATTTAGAATAAAAAAGACTGATGAAAAACATCAATCTAAGCATTAATTTATATATTATTTTTTTCTTCTAATAAGTATTTGTCCAATACTATTCTTCCCCATTATTGATAGAATGATATTTCCCCAAAAGAATGGTATTGAAAGGAAAATTATTAGACTAGCAATTATAGTTGGATAATGTAACAATTCATACCCAAAATATAAAAAACAAAACAAAGCTATTCCCAAAACAAACTCCAAAATGATATCAATTATTATACCTTTACTTTTATTATTCATAATTATACTCCCTAAAATAATGGTGCAAACAAACGTAAAATAGCTTGCCATAAAGTTTTAAAGAAACCAGCTTTAACATCTTGATCATTTAACTCTTTACAGTCTTTAAAGGTAACATCAAAGTCTTTACGAACATCATTAATAGCTTTAACATTTTCCATATAGATACCATTTTCAAAATGAAGATATAGACTACGATAATCAAGATTAATCGTTCCTACTACTGATCGAACATCATCAGATAAGAAAACTTTTGAATGAACAAAACCATCAGTATATTTATATATTTTAACTCCATTATCATGTAGTACTCTAAAAAAGGATGTCGTTTGTGTATAAACAATTTTCTTATCAGGAATACCCGGAACAATTATTCTTACATCTACTCCCCTTTTAGCAGCACGACATAAAGCATTAACCATATCGGTATCAATTATTAAATAAGGCGTCATTACATATAAATATTTTTTAGCACTATTAATCATGTTGATATAGACGTCTTCCCCAATTAAATCGCGATGAAGTGGCGCTACACCATAAGGAATGACATAACCATTATTCTTGTTCTTATTTCCAAAATCATATTTAAATTTAGTAATATCTTTATCTTCTTGTCTATTGGCATTCCACAAAGTTAAAAATATAACTGTTAAATTCCAAATGGCATCTCCTTCAATTTTAATACCATTATCTTTCCATATACCATACTTACTATTAATATTTATATATTCATCACTTAAATTAACACCACCTGAGAAAGCAACCTTTCCATCAATAATAGTCATTTTACGATGATCACGATTATTCATAAAAATACCTCTAAAAGGACTCAATTTATTAAAAGGAATACACTTAATACCAAACTTTTCTAACTCTTTGGAAAAACCAGTAGAAAGCATCGCAATACTTCCCATATCATCATACATGATTCTTACATCAACACCACTTGCTGCCTTCTCTTTTAAGATGTCTAGAATACCATTCCACATAATTCCTTCTTTAATGATGAAATATTCCATAAAAATAAACTTTTTAGCTTTCTTCAATTCTTTTAACAATTCGGGATAAAACTTTTCACCAAAATCATAATAAGTAACTTCGTTATTAGTACTTACACAATAATTAGTTCTATTCATCAAATATTTAATATTATCCAAATCTTTTTTCATAACTTCATCTTTTATCTTTTTATCTTGAACTAAAAAAGCATCATATTCTTTTTCATATTTAAAAATATTTTTAAGCAATTTACTCTTAGAATAATCTCTTCCTAAAGTAATCAATAAAATTGTACCAAAGATAGGAAATACTAATATCATTATCATCCAAGGTAAATCATTGGATAAGCGCGTACTATCTTTTAAAAGTAATAAAACGATTAAAACACTTATAACCCCATAAAACAAAGTAATTATTCCTAAATAATTATAAAAGAATAATCTTATCATAATCGCAAAGCCAAATTGTAAAATAACTCCCAAAGCAACAATAATGGCTCTTTTAGTAGCATTCAACATAAAACTTCCTTCTTTCACATCTATTAATTATCAATATATATTTTATCATATTTTTCGACAAAAAAAAGTATCTCTTACAAGATACTAATATATGTCTTAATACCAATCATGTTTTTCATTTCTATCCAAAGAATTTATTTTTTCCATTTCATCTTCCGTTAATGAAAAATGATATATTTCGGTATTCTCTTTAATATGATCGGGATTAGATGAACCCGGAATGACTACTACGCCTTTTTGTAAGTTCCAACGTAAAATTACTTGGGCACTTGTTACATTATGATTTTTTGCAACTTCCATAATAGTCTCATTATTCAATAGTTCACTAGTATGACCTCTACCACCAAAAGGATACCATCCTTGAACAACTATTCCTAAATTTTGAATATATGGTATGACATCATTTTCTTGATAATATGGATGAATCTCATTTTGAACAAGTGCTGGAATGATATTTACTTGTGGAAGAAAATCTTCTAGTTCTTCAACATACCAATTGGATAGCCCTAATGAATGAATCTTGCCACTTGCAACATATTTTTCCATAGCTTTATAGGCTTTAACATCATTCGTTCCTGGATGATGAAGTAACATCATATCAATATAGTCAATATCTAACTTTTCCAAAGCCATATCAATTGCTTCTTCTGGTTTATCAAATTGGCTAGGATAAATTTTCGTAATAACAAATATCTCATCTCTTGATATTCCTGAATCTCTAATAGCTTTACCTATTTCTTCTTCATTACCATACATATAAGCTGTATCAATTAATCTTACTCCTGAATTTAAAGCACTTGTAACAGCATCATAACAAGTATCTCCCTTTAAACTATAAGTACCAAGCCCATTTATTGGCATGACATAACCACTATTCAATTTGACACTCTTACTCTCGAAATCAAACTTTCTAACATTGTCTTCAGCTTGTAATTTTTCAATTATCTTATCATCCATATCATTTTTTCCTTCTTTCTTGTCCTTATGATTTATTACTATAAAAATACCAATTCCCACTACTATGACAATTAACATTATAATTATTATTTTCTTTTTCATCTCATCACCTTATATTTTTATTATATAAGTTAAAGTTAACTCCAAGTCAATAGTTTATAAATAAATATCTCGTGAAACAAAAAAACAAGCACTAAGTACTTGTTTATATAAAATTATTCTATTTTTCACTTTCTTCATATTCAGCTTCAATCGTAAATGTTAATTCTTTTTCATTATCTATTTCTTTATTTATAAAATAATAAATAAGTTCATCAGTATTTTGTTTTATTTCTTCCCCACTTTTTACATCTTTCCAATCAATAGTACAATTAATATGATTATCATCTGTCTTTTTACAAACAGCATTCTTTTCTTCATCATCTTTTGAAACTATTCTTACTGGTATGACATCATTAAGAGTATCAACAATCGCATTATCAGTTAAAGCATTAACAGTAACTATCCCACTTCCTAAAAATAATATACCCATTAAAACAAACGTCATATTTTTTAATTTCTTTTTCTTCATATTTTCCTCCCTTTTAAAATTATTATAACCAATCATTTGATTAGTCATTTCTTTTATATAATTAGTATCAACTTTTTTCATAATATTTCCTCCTTTAATTTTTTCCTAATACGATAAAGTCTTATCTTTATTGAACTAGTACTCCTTTTTAACATCTTGGCTATTTCTCTTATTTTATAACCATCAACATAATATAAAATAAATAGTTCTTTTTCTTTCTCATTTAGTTTTTGAATTCTTTGTTTTATGGCAAGAATTTCATCAATATTTATCTTCTCATCTAAATAAAGATTTTCTTTTAATTCCACAAAACTTTTTTCTTTACGCATTCTACTATAACAACAATTTCTTGTTACTACGCCAAGATATGATTTTATATCACTAGATATTTTATTTTGATTTTTCCACAATAAATAAAAAGCATCAGAAGCAATTTCTTCTTTATCTTGATATGGTAAAGAAGTACCAACAACATTATTAATAATTTTAAAAACATAGTTTGAATATTCATCAATTATTAATTCAATATTAAAGTTAATATTATTATTCAAATTGATACCTCCTTTGAATCGATTCATTATAAAGACAATTATAAAAGATAAATGGTTACAAAAAAAGTAAGTTATTTAACAACTTACTTTTGACTATTCTATTTCATCAATTCTTGAACTCTTGTAACTATGTAATTTTTGGTATCATTAAAACTCATATTAAGAGAAATAGATAATTCATTATATAAATACTTTTCAGCTTGATTAAAATAATTAAGATCTTTTTCACTAGGACGACGATTATTTTTAGAACGCATCTCATTTCGTAAATATGACGTTTTAATTATTTTAATTAAATCTTTATAATCACCACTAATTAAATCTTTATAAGTTTTTTCAATGTATTTATCATCAATATTATCTAATGGTTCAATACTAGGAATTGAATTTATCAACTCTTCAGTCTCTTTTTTACTAATGACATCTCTTAAATAACCCATTCTATTATCAACTGGTACATCTATTATTAAAGAATCATCATCAATGGGTACTAAGATGTAATAATCAATTCCATTTAATTTATTATTTTTTATTTCTTTTACCTTACAGACACTTTTCTTATATACAACATAATCATTTACTTTATACATAATTCCTCCTAAATAAAAATTGCGTAAATCCTAGACAATTGGACTTACGCAAAAAAATGCTACACATTGATCAAAATTCATTATTATTATAACAAAAATTGAATTTTTATGTAAGTTAGAATTTTTAAAATATTTTATGTTGGTAAAGTAAAAAGTTATCTTAAATCAATGATATTATTGGTCAAAATATCAGTATCAACAACGTATTTTTTCATATTACTTCTATCAATATATACAGGGAACTGACGAATATTTTTTTCTTGAATTAATTTATCAGGATTTAGCCAAAGATTTTTACTTCTAAATATATATTTTTGGTTACTAACTGGATCATTCCATTCACAAATAATATTATAAGGAGAACGACCATTTACTTGATAAGAACCATTTAAAGTTGTTTCACTATAATCAGCATATATCAATTGACCTGTTTCTCTTAATTTTTTTTCAGCTTTTTTCTTATTGATATTAATAATTATTCCACTTCCACCAATTATGAGAAAAATTAGTCCAATTCCAGGAAAAATCAAAAATATTAAATCCATAGATTTTACACCTATCTTATTAGGATTATTTTTATCATAATATATCTTTATTTCTTTTCCCTTATAATAAGTAGATGAATAAGCATTTAGTTCTGATACATATTCTTTTCCATCAACAACATATGAAACATATACATCATGACTTCTATCATCAGAACTACCATAAGATCTTATTTCCGTAATAGTTCCTTTGGTATCAACCGCATTAGCGTAATTAGAAAAGATACCAACCATAATAAATATTCCAATTATAAAAAATACTCCACCAATACCCGCAAATATAATCCATACTAGATTTTCTGTTTTATTTTCTTTCATATTTTTTTACCTCACAAACTTATTTTTTTATTTCTACTTGTTCAAAAACTTTTCCTAAACTAGCATTTATAACCAAATCAGCAAGACTATCATATGAAGTACTACTTCGATTAATTAAAACTAAATGTTTACCATTAAAATATCTAATTAAACCACTAGCTGGATATACAGTTAAAGATGTACCTGCGACAATTAACATATCAGCTTCTCTAAGTGCTTTGATAGCGTTTTCTACTGTTTCTTCATCAAGTCCTTCTTCATAGAGAACAACATCCGGTTTTATTGTTCCCCCACAACTACATTTAGGAATACCTTTACTACTAAAGACATATTTAGCATCATAAAACTTATTACATTCCATACAATAATTTCTTAAAACACTACCATGTAATTCATATACAGTTTTCGAACCTGCTTTTTGATGAAGACCATCTATATTTTGGGTTATTATCGCTTTTACTTTACCTTTCTTTTCAAGTTCATCAAGTTTTATATGGGTTACATTTGGTTCATACTTTAAACTATTTAATTTATCTTTATAAAATTTATAAAATTCTTCCGTATTTTGTATGAAAAAAGTATGACTTAAAATTTCTTCAGGTGGATATTTATAATGTTGATTATATAGGCCATCTTTACTTCTAAAATCAGGTATACCACTCTCAGTTGAAACACCTGCTCCACCAAAGAAAACAATATTTTTACTCTCTTCAATCATCTTTTTAAATAGTTCTATTTTTTCATCCACTTAAATCACCTATTCTTAAAGATATTATACTATTTTTTAACTGACATTATCAATAAAAGCAAACTAAGTTACATATTTATTTTAATATTTTTCTAAATTATTTTTTACTTTCTATTTTTGCCTCTTCATCTATATATTGATAGTTCAATTTATTTTGATTAGTAATAATAGATTCGCCAAGTAAGTCTTCAATTTCATCTCTTGTGTTTTTAGCAACTTTTCCACCTGCATGCGCAACTTTTATATTTTCTTTCAATCCTTTAGGTCTAGTTTTCTTTGCTAATCTTTTTGTTACTTCTTCACTTATATCAGTTAGAGATACTTCTATATTGTCCATATTATCTCTTAAAGATTCTTTTCTTAATCCCTTAAAAGATTTATATTCGCTTGCTGTCATGCCGGACCAAGTTTTATATATTTCATTAGTTAATATAGCAAATTCTTTACTTTCAGTAATGCCATTTTCTTTCCATATATCAGTAAGTTCTTTTCTATCCTGAATATTCTGTATTCTTTTAGTAATCCATCTTTCATCATAACCTTTTGCTCGATATAAATCGATTGATCTTTGAGCAGCAAGTGAAGGATCAAATACTTCATCAATTCTTTCACTTCCTAATTTCGCCAACCATTGTTTGATAGGTTCAGCATTTTTACTTGGAATTGATTCAATAATTCTAAACATTCCTTCAATATCAACAACATCAGTTAAACGATATTTACCATCTTGTGCTTTCAATTTCAAAACGTTACAATTTGTAACGGTTTCATTCCCTTCATCTTTTAATCTCTTTTTTAATACTCTCCAATATGTTTGTGGATTTTTACTATCAGTTAAAGCTCTTACAATATCAACCACACTTATATAATATTTTTCTTGCTCCTTATCCCATATAGTTCTAATTGTTTCATTATTAAATATTTTATTTACTAAATGCATTTTATCTTGATTCATATATACCTCCTTGATAAAAAATATTATATAATAAGAACATATGTTTGACAATATATTTTTTTTAATTAATTTTTATTTATTTTAAATATGCAACACCACAAAATAAAAATAGCTAATTTTAACATTATTTTAGCTATTTAATAATATTTATCTAAAATTACTATCTTTTCCTATTTGATTTTATTCTCTAATTATTTTACCATCCAAATTGCATATATAACTTTTTGGATACAATTCTTTTAGTTTTTTTAGTAAATCATTATCTTTTTCAATAATTCTTCCAACAACGATACCTTCAATAAAACATTTATTTAAACCAAAAATAACGTATGAAGCCCTATCCAAAAAAGTATTATCCTCATTATTAAAAAAATTACCTCTTAAATCTGACCTTATAAAATTATCTGAAATTTGTTTATCAAAATTTACTCCATTTATATCATTTTTTAATAAACTCTTACCCTCTTGGGAATTTAAATTAAGTATGAATCCAATTTGATTTACATCTCTAGCTAAACTAGGCATAAATCTTATTTCCATAGATGATTCTGCCTTCCATAACCAATGATCAACACTTCTCATCTCTTCAACAAAATTATCAAGTTTCTTATATGGTATTTGTTTAACTTCGTCATTGTATTTAACAACCATTCCACTATAATTCTTAATATAATCTACTAATAAAGTATTATCCTTTTTTACTCGCCATAAGCCAACAACAAATTGAAAAGCATGATTTCCCATATTACCAGTTGCTTCTTTACTTAAAATTCCATTTTTAGAAATAAAATAAGCAATCTCACTATTCTTACCAATTCCATGTAAGAAATGATGCGTAGAAAGTTTTACATCATCACCAATTTTATATTTATGATTTTCTAGTTCAAAATTAGATTCTTCAATATCAAAGAACTTATCAATTTGAGAATTTATTAATTTTTCAATTTCACCATCATACTTTTCAGAAGAATATTTTTTACATTCTAATCTATCCATTTTTCCTCCACTTTAAAAATTACTATCTATCTTTACTAACTATTATAGCATGAAAAAAGTGAACTTCGCCAATGTTTAATAGACAATATCTTATGGAGATATTTTTGTACCGACTTTTCTTCTTCTTGACAGTAAGCTAATATTTTGTCAAATCTATTTTTTATTTTCTAATTTTTCTTTTTCATCTAAATATTGATAATTAAGATTATTTTTATTACTAATTACTGATTTATGAAGTTCATTTTCTAAATTATCTCGAGTATTTTTAGCAATTCTTCCACCTCTTTTTGCAATTTCTTTATTTTGATTTAAACCATAAGGCTTATACTCTTTGGCAAGTTCTCTTGTTGCTGTTTCTCCTAAATCTGTTAAAAGAACCTCTATATCTGTCATATTATCTCTTAAAGATTCTTTGCGAATGCCTTTAAATGCTTTATATTCACTTGCTTTCATTCCAGACCATTCTTTATAAATTTCATTGGTTAGAATAGCATATTCGTTATTTTCAGTTATTCCTCCTTCTTTCCAAACATCAGTTAATTGTTTTCTGTTTAAAATTCCTTTTAGCCTAGCTTCAATCCATTTATCACTATATCCTCTTTTACGATAATAATCTATGGCTCTTCTAATTGCAATTTCAGGATCAAATACTTCATCAATTCTTTCGCTTCCTAAGTTAGCGAGCCATAATTTAAATGGTTCAGCTTTAGAACTTGGAACTGATTCAATTAATCTTAATATTCCTTTTGTATCAAGCATATCAGAATTACGCATTTTTCCATCTCGTGCTTTTAATTTAAAAGTGTCACAATTTGTGACGGTTTCATTTCCTTCCTTAATCATTCTAGATTTTAAAGTTCGCCAATAATGGGAAGGGTCATCGCTTTCGGTTAATGCTTCTATGACATCAACTACACTAAAATAATAATCTTCTTTCTCACTATCCCAAATACTTCTTATTTCTTTACCTTCAAATAAATTTGAAATTGTTTCTAATTTGTTTTGATTCATACATACCTCCTTGATAAAAAACATTATATAATAAGAACATATGTTTGACAATATATTTTTTAATTGTTTTTTATTCATTTTAAATATTCAATATTACAAAATAAAAATAGCTAATTTTAACATTATTTTAGCTATTTAATAATATTTATTTAAAATTCTAAAACCAATATTTTTTCATATCGTTTAAAAATTTTTTATCAATTGGATATCCAGAACTTTCACCGATAATGGAATCTATTCCACAATATGGACACAATGCTGTGTCATCATCATCACACCACTCTTTTATTTCTTTTGGATTAAAAATAGTACAACAACAAAAACATCCACATTTACTATCTTTCTCTAACTGTTTTCTATTTTTAAATGAATATTTATGTGCTTCCAACAAATCAGTCCTTATCGTGTATAACTCTATAATATTTTTTACTGTCTTTTCTTTATAAATTTCTATTATATCCTTTGTTAAAAAAGGTGGATATGGTGCATTATCACCAGTATATTCTTTAATAGTTATAACTTTTCCATAAACTTCTTCTCCACTTCTATCAATTAATACAATGTCACCTTTTTCTATTTTTCTATTTTCACTTTTATAACAATATAGTTTACCACCAGGATTATCCAAGTATTCTACATAAACATAAAAATATCTTTTATCTCCAACATAATCTTTTAAATTATCATAATAATTTCTATTACAAAAATAACAATGATATTTAAGACTATCATCTGATTCTTCACAACCACCAATATATAATTCTTTATTATTAGCTTTTTCTATAATTTCTGATGTAGGAAATCCATATACAATCTCAACTAGATTATTTCCACAATTAGGGCACTTAATATCCATACATTCATCACCATCTAAATTATAACATAGAAAAAGCAAACTACACATATAGCTTGCATATAGAAATTACTATATATTTAACAAATTGTAACTTATTTTCAAGATTTGACTATTTAAGTTTATAAATCGTTTATTGTCATATCTTTACTACCAATATACACATCTCTATTTCCATCTAAAGTATTACATTTAATAATTGTGTAATTGCCATACTGATATATAATACTTCCCCCCATCTCTATAGATATCTCCTTTTATGATGTTTTTATTTAAATCATTATTAGCTTTTTCAAGGATATCATTCATTGTTATTTTATTTTGTAGTAACGCATCTCTTAATGAAATACTATTTTCTGTTAATTCCGAACTATCACTATTTAAGTTTATAGCAATATTCCCTTCAAAAGCATATACATTATAATCTATATCTTTAACTTCATTTTTACCTATAATTAATTCTTTTTGTTTTGGCTTTATTGCTGTTTTTTGATAAAAGACAAGACTAAATTGATTAATTGGTTGTTTTTCTTCTACTACATCAGTGTCATCATAAATAGGACAAGCAAACTTTGTTCCTTTCCAAGTAGTAACTTTTTCATTATTATTACAATGATAATGATTTACTAATAAACCTTTATCTATATAATAAATTTCTCCACCATAATATGTTTCTCTTAATTTTATTATGGGACTATTATCAAAAAATTTTGCTTGTAAAGTATCAAGTGCAACAATTCCTAGTAAAACACCTAGAACAATTAAAGTAATTTTTAAACTTTTTTTCATAATTCCTCCCAATCAATATTTATCTATTATCATTTTAACATATAAAAAAAGAAAATATATTATTATTTATCTACTTTATAAATCACATAAAAAGACCAACATTAATTGGTCTTGTTTATTTATTTATTTATTTTTTCTTTTCGGACTTACGTAATTCTTCTTCCTCCAATAATTTATAGTTTATCTTGTTATACAAAGTTATTGGTAAAGAATCTCTAAATTCAAAGTCTTTTGGAACAGAGTAAACCGCAAGTTCTTTTTTACATAATTCTTTGATTTCTCTTTTTATTTTACTACTTGGTTCAATACCTTCTTTTAGAACAATAAAGGCTTTTGGTACATGCATTTTATATGGATGAGGAACGCCAACAACACAAACCTTACTTACAGCCTCACACTTAGATATTACTTTTTCAATCATTGATGGATAAACATTAAATCCTGATACGACAATCATTCTCTTCAATCTTGATGTGAAGTAAACAACTCCACTAGGCGAAATATATCCAATATCACCTGTGTGCAACCATCTCTTACCATCTTTATGAATTCTAATTACATTATTTGTTTCTTCTTCATTATTTAAATATCCCATCATCAAAGTTGGTCCATTTACACAAATTTCTCCTTCTTCACCAAAAGGCAATTCTTCCATTGTTTCAGGATCACATATTTTATAGACATTACCAACCATTGGAATACCTATACTTCCTGGTTCATTAGTTCCTGGGAAAGTATAAGCTGTAGCGGCAACACTCTCTGTCATTCCATATCCCTTTAAAATATTTACTTTGGCACCATGCTTGTGTAAAAAATTATTAATTCTTGTTTCAGCTTGAATAGAAAGGGAATCACCACCACTTATAATGTATTTTAATTGTGACATGTCTACGTCATCAAACTTCTTATTAGACATCATTCCTTCCCATAGAGTTGGAACTCCTAATATGACATGCGGTTTATCATTTTTCCATATTTTGTAAAATCTATTCGCGTCATACTCAGGCATCAATATTGTTTCTACTTTAAGACAAATTGGTGTATGAATACAAATTCCTAATCCAAAACCATGGAATATTGGAAGAACAGTAACGATTTTATCTTTTGGTCTAACATCGATAACGTTAACAGCACTCTGTTGCGCAATAGCATTAAAACTATAATTAGAAATCATTATTCCCTTTGGTGTTCCTGTTGTTCCTCCACTATGAAGAATTAACGCTAAAGCATCACTGTCCATATTAGCATGATATTCACGTAAATTAGATAACCCATATCCCATAAATTTTTTCCAACTCATATAAGCTGTATCATTAAATGATGGCTTTTTAGTTCTAATACTTCTCGTCAAAGTATAACCTAGATTTAAACCAAATGGCATACTCTCTTTTGGTGATACAAGAATGGTCTTATACACTAATGTTTCCGCTATGACATCTTTCATCTTGTCATAATTAAAATCAACTAAAAACAAAAATCTTGATTTAGATTCATTTAAATAAAACTTAACTTGTTCCGGACTAGATAAAGGATGAATGATATCCGCTACTGCCCCAATCTTGTTACAAGCATAAAAGACATAAATTGCTTCTGGCATATTTGGTAAACATATTGTAACAATGTCCTTTTCTTTAACTCCAAATTCACGTAATGCTCTCGCACAAGTATTAATATGCTTAAAAAAATCATTATAACTAATTCTATTTTCAAAATAGTTTAAAGCAAAAAAATCAAGATCATTTCCCACTTCATCAACCATATAATCATAAATAGATTTCTTTGTAAACTTTATTGATTGTTCTTCTCTTGAATAATAATCTAACCACGGCTTATCAGCACTCTTTTTCTTAAATAACTTAAAGAAAAAATTACTTATTTTTCCCATATTTTTCTCCTAACATATCTATTTTCAATAGTTACAATAAATATTGTAAATCATTATTTAACTTTTTACAAGTTCCACTAAAAAATTATTAATCATTTATTAAGGCATAAAAATACTATTTAAAAAAAGTAAACAGTTATATTTTCCTGCCTACTTTGTTACATTATTTTATATGCTTTCGTAGTATTCATTATGAACATTACATTTTATTAAAGTTCTTTTCGCATTTGAAAACTTAATGATAAACGATAAGACCCATAGAGAAAAACAATTCCTAATACTATTATTACAAAAATCCAATAGTTTTCTAGAAAGGCTAACCCGTTTAAAAGGGTTGCTAAATCAATATAGTTAATAAGAAGACCACCAAGAATTGCAATACCAAAGATGGTAACAAAAATAGCAATTCGTGCTTTTTCTATCCCTAATTTATAAATAATGGGATACATAAAAGATAAGACTAATATCGTTCCAAAAACGGTTCCCAAAGTTGTTGAAAAGATATATTCATAATCAAAAGTTTTCGTTTTATTATAAGCAATTATAAAAGATAGACTTGTTGTTATAATACTAATTATTAAAAGCATTAAAATTGTTGTTAAGTATTTAGCTCTAACACTATCTTTTCTTCCACCAGGAAAAGTTGCTGCATAACTATCCCATTTATTAAATTCATCATAACTAAAACTAGAAATCATTACCACAACACTCATAAATGGTAGTATAAAGGATATATCCATTTCTCCAGTCAATCCCATTACCGCATAAACAATTATCAAAATAGCAAGCAATTTAAAGTTACTCTTAATTACCGCTAAATCTTTCATCATAAATCCAAGCATTATTTAACCCCCTTTATCATTAAGACCATTAAATCATCTAAGGTTATTTTATCGACTATATCAACATCATATTTCTTCTTAAAATCTTTTTTATTTTCAATTAATACTTCATATTCATACTTATCTTTTTTATATTTAATATAATCTTCTTTAGCTATTTTCTTAAACTCTTTTTCACGACATTTAACAATTCCATATTTTTCTAATAACTCATCACAAGTTTTAGATAAAGCAATTTCTCCATCATTTATAAAAGTGATGTAATCAGCAATTCGCTCTAAATCAGTTGTTATGTGACTAGAAAGAAGAATTGAACACTCTTCATCTTGAATGAAATCTTGAAAAATATCAATCACTTCACTTCTAGCAACAGGATCAAGTCCAGAAGTTGGTTCATCTAATATTAATAGTTTAGGATGATGTGATAGAGCTGTCGCTATTTCTAATTTCTTACGCATTCCTTTAGAAAAACTCTTTATTTGTTGTTTAGGATTCAATGAAAATTCTTTTAAGTAATCATTAAACATCTTTTCATCCCAATTCTTATAAATGTATTTCATTGAATTATTGACATCTTTCGGTGTTAAAATTTCTGGATAGAACGTATCATCTAAAACAACGCCAATTTCTTCTTTGATTGTTCTTTCGTCTTTCTTACTATCTAATCCAAAAATCTTAACTTCACCACTATATCCTTTAATTATATCTAATATGGCCTTAATCGTCGTCGTTTTACCTGCTCCATTCTCACCAATAAAGCCCATAATCATTCCTTTAGGCAAATTAAAAGTAATATTTTTTAATTCAAAATTATCATACTTCTTATTTAAGTTTTTAACTTCTAATATATTTTCCATTATTTATCCTCCGAATATAAAATATTTAACATTTCAACAACTGTACTCTTACTAATTTTATTTGTTTTAGCAATAACTATTGCTGAATCTAATAAATCTTGTATTTTATTCAATTGTTCTTCTCTTGCTAAATCTTTATTTATTTTAGCGACATAAAAACCTTTTGATGGAATACTTTTAATATATCCATCTTTTTCTAATTCTTCATAAGCATTCTTCGTTGTTATGACACTACATCGCAAATCTTTAGCAAGCACTCTAATTGAAGGTAATAATTCTTGTTCTTTTAATTCACCAGATATAATCTTATTTTTTATTTGTTCTTTTATCTGTTCATAAATAGGTACACCATTGGAATTACTAATTACTATTTCCATAACTTCCTCCTGTATATATAAATTATATACAGTATATACACAGGAGTCAATAGTATTTTATTAATTATACTAATTAAGTTAAAAAATTCATAACTAAATCTATTAATATATCTTTTTCTTTTGGATTAGACTGAGCAATTAATAGAGTAAGTGCTACTAATGTATTATTATCAATAACTTGACCATCATCATTATATAAAATGTTATAAAAGTCTAAGAAATAGATAAATAATGTTGCCGCAATTCTTTTATTTCCATCAATAAAAGTATGATTTTTAGTAATTAAATATAAAAAGTTAGCCGCTTTTTCTTCAATAGTAGGATATAAATCTTTACCATCAAATGATTGATATATATTTTCAATAATAGACTTTAAGCCTTGATTCCTTTCAAGAGCAAACAAATCACTATCATTATTGAATTTAAGTTTATTAATTATATTAAGACAATCTTCATAAACTACTTTTTTGTTATTTTTAGTTCCCTTAGGTTTGGTAATGCGCTTATGATCATAATCATCTAATAAATTTAAAGCATTAGAATAATTATTAATTACTTTAATTATTTCTTGGGCTTCGCTACCTTCTAATTTAACATCAATTCTTCCAGCAATATCAATTAGTTTAATTGTCTTTTCTAAATACTCTAATCGTTGTTGATTAGCTGCATAACCTTTAATCATGTAATCTTTTAATACTTTAGTTGCCCATTTACGAAAGATGATACCATTTTGACTTTTAACACGATAACCGACACTGATAATCATATCAAGATTATAATACTCAATTTCCCTACTAACTTTTCTACCACCTTCATTTTGAACTGTCGCAAATTTTGCGACTGTTGAACTATCCAACTCTTCTTTTAAAGCATTATTAATATGTTTACCAATAGTTTTAATATCCCTATCAAATAATAATGCTAGTTGCTCACGATTAAGCCATACTGTCTCATCCTTCATATTTACTTCTAATTTAACATTTTGATTTTCAAATAATATTATTTCATTCTTCATTTTATCACGTATAATCAATCTTATAGAAATATTAATTGATTTCTTATTGATTGATCCCTTTCTATTTATATTT
>CANPXE010000002.1 GCA_947585665.1 uncultured Bacilli bacterium
AAGTATACCATATAATAGAATATTTTTATTGATATTATTTAATTTCAAAATAAAATTTTATATTATTACTCATTATTCCCCATAAAAATTCTATCCCCTCTTACGACAATATAACTAGATGCCGTATTTTGATTACTAGAACTACGACTAGGTATTTTTAAAACTTGCCCAACATCTAAAAGATTACTCGTCAAATTATTAATTCTTTTTATTTCATCAACTGTCGTTTCATATTTTTGGGCAATACTATACAAACTATCTCCTTTTTGGACAGTGTATTGAAAATAGTCTTCTCCACCAGCACCACTACTTCCTTCATCACTTTCAAACGTACTAGGAATTTTTAGTAATTGCCCTACTGTCAAAGTATTACTACTCAAATTATTAGTAGTCTTTATCGCATCAACTGTCGTATTGAATTTTCTTGCGATACTATAAAGAGTATCACCCGATTGAACTGTATAATAGTCTTCATCAACATATTGTCCACCCGTGTATATTACAAGTGCTTTAACAATATCTTCGGCCATCTCTTGCCAATTATTTTTTATAGTATTAACATCATCTAAATTGTTAACATTACCATAACGAACAATGATTGTTTCATTATTATTACTATCACTAATTATTTTATCAGCATCTTTTGATGAATCCTCACTACTTCGTAACTGATAATAATCATTGACAAAGAAACCATCATCTTCTAAAAAGTTTGATATTTTTTCCGCTAGTGTCGCACTACTTCGTAACGCATAAATGATATCAATACCATTATTAGTTCCATTACTCAACTGATTAGAAACGACGATGACATCACTACTCGTTCCATATTCTTTTTCAATCAGTTCTAATCTTTCTTCAACACTTAAATCACTATCATCGCTTCTTGTCAAAAAGGCCTTAATACCTAATTCATTTAAACGATTATAAATATAATTAGAAATTAATAAACTATATTCTTTTTCAACTATGCCATTCCCACTAACACCATTATCATTACCACCAGCCCAAGCATCAAGTACAATATATTTAATAAAAATCACCTCAATATCTATAACTAATTATGTTAAAGAAGAAAAAAATATGCTAAAAAGAAATATAATATAATTAGTTATACATAATAATAAATATCTTAGGTAGTAATAAAATTTAAAAAGTGATATAATAACAATGAATAGGAGGATAATAATGAGAAATGATTTTGTCAGCAAAGTCTTTCAATGGTTATGTATTGGTCTATTGATAACATTTGGTGGTGGATATGCTCTTTCTCTAAATGAAACATTAGCATATAATATCGCCAATGCTTATCTCTTCATCGTATTAGCTGAATTAGTATGTGGTTTTGGACTATCATTATTCATTCGAAAGATGAGCGATAGTGTCGCCAAGATATTTTATATTTTATATGCGGCATTAACAGGAGTAACATTTATGGCTGTCTTCTTGGTCTATGAATTACAATCAATAATGTTAGTATTTCTAGCAACCGCCATCATCTTTGGTGTCTGTGGTCTAATTGGTAAAAAATTAAAGATTAATTTATCAGGATTTGGAATGTTCTTAGTAATTGCTTTAATTGGAATAATTGTTCTGTCAATTATCAACATCTTTGTTGGAAGTGAGCCTTTAGACTTAACAATATCACTTGTATCTGTCGTTATCTTTTCAGGATATATCATATACGATATCAATAGAATAACGCGTATTGGTGAAATACAACCAGAAGAAAAATATGCTGTTTTTGGAGCTTTCCAATTATATCTTGACATTATCAATATCATTCTTGATTTATTAAGAATATTTGGTAAAGAAAGAGATTAAAAAAATACTCAAATCATTTTGAGTATTTTTATTTGACCTTTTTTGCTTTTTTAGGAACAGGATCATAACCACTCGTTCCCCAAGGATTACATTTTAAGACTCTTTTTGTTGCCAAAAACATGCCTTTAATCGAACCATATTCCGAAATAGCTTCAATGGCATAATTTGAACAAGTTGGAATATGACGACACATATTGTGCCATGGTCCTGGAATCTTTTGATATATTCTTATTAAGCCAATTAATATCTTTTTCATCATAATCTCTTTCTAAAATTACCATCTATTTCAACACCATTAGTTTTAACTAAAAAGGCACTTTCATCTAAATTCTTAATATTTCTTTCAAGGCGTTGTAATTCATATTTAGATACAGCAATATAAGATATATAAGTCTTTGTATTTTTATAACCACCAACAGCTTCCCATGTCGTAATATCACGATCTAATTCATTAACAACAAATTCTGATATTTTAGTAGGTTTCTTTTTAGTAAAAATAATCGCTGTTGAACAAATATTTTGCGCATGAGTATTATCGATTGTAAAAGATGCACAAACTGAATAAATAATGGAATATATCATCGTACTTAAGCCAGACATAATACCACAAAGAGTATAGATGACAGCATTTATTCCTAACTCTAGTTTACCTACTGAAAAATTACGATTTTTTAATGTTGCCACAACACCAATGATATCAGTTCCACCGCCACTAGCACCAGCTGATAAAGTCATACCACTTCCAATACCAGCAATTATTCCACCAATTAAAACGGAAGTTATTTTTTCAGCAACTAAAGGCGTTGAAAGCGGTTGAATAATTGTTAAGAAAAAGGTTTCTAGTGATACACATAATAAAGTTCTTGCGAAAAAAGTTTTGCTGACATATTTATAAGCTAAAATAAATAATGGTACATTAAGAGCATAATATAACAATCCCGCAAAATCAAAACTGAAATGAAGATGAAAAACTTTAATTAAAAAAGTACGTGTTAATTGCGAAATACCTAATGCTCCACCATTATATAGTCCCATTGGAACAATAAAAATATTGACTGCAAAAGTAAATAAAAAAACACCAATTAAAGCTTTTACGAATTGATTAAATTCCCATTTAAAAACCCTATTAAAAATATTATCTTTTGCCATATTTATCACTCCAAACAATAGTATTTTAACACTTTAAAGAGAAAAATAAAACACTTTCAAGATATGTGAAAGTGTTTTATATTACTCAGAATCAGATTTTAACTCAGCAACAAGCGTTTGAACTTTTTTAACTTCGTTAATACTTTCATCTACATATACTTTTAATTTTTGAGGTATATAAATGTTTCCAAAATGAGCAAAATAATTAGAATTATTTTGTAATTTTTCAAGAGAACTATTAATATTTTCTTTATAATCGTCAATATTACTCATTAGTATCACCTTTTTCCTTTAATAATCCATTTCGTTTTTGATATTCATCCCAATCAGCAAAGATCATATTAAATAAGTCTTCAATTTTTTTATAATTTTCTTCTAAAACTGTATCTGCTGCACTAACTTGACTTTTAAAATTTTCTTGCCAATCTTGAATATTATCAACTAATTTTTTTTCACTAACTTCTGTTAAAAGAGCATCATAGTTCGTTAAATTAGAACGACAATCATTTATTTCTGTTTGTAAATCAGCAAGTAATTTACGAAAATCATTCTCAGATATACCATCAACTAAAGCGGAAATGACATCGAATGAAAAGTGTTCACCATTTTTCTTTTTTTTCATAATATACCCCTTTCTATACTCCCAATCTTTCATTCTAAATATAACACTTAATATGAAAATTCGCAACTATCTAAACAAAAATTAAAGTAAACTGACACTTAATTGTCTTTTTCTAAAATCTTAATAGCACACTTAATACCATCAACAGCTGCACTCATTATCCCACCAGCATAACCACATCCTTCACCACAAGGATAAAGACCTTTAATGCTGCTTTCCAAATCTTCATCACGAATAATTCTAACAGGTGAACTACTTCTTGTTTCAACACCTGTCAACAAAGCATCTGGTGAAGCAAAACCTTTGATTTTTGTATCAAAATATTTAATGCCATTAACTAAAGTATTAGAAACAAAGTCTGGTAAGATTTCATGAAGATTAGTTAAAGTGACACCAGGAAGATAAGTCGGTTTAACTTTCCCTAAAGATGTAGACATTTTATTTTCTAAGAAATCACCAACTAATTGAACGGGAGCATTGTAGTTATTACCACCCAAAATGAAAGCATCTCTTTCCAGTTTTTCTTGAAAAGTAATACCTGATAAAACGTCTTCTTCTAAATCCGTTGTCATAACGTTGACGAGTAATGCACTATTAGCGTTTTCTCCATCGCGTTTAAAATAACTCATCCCATTAGTGACAATTGTTTCCTTTTCACTTGATGAAGGAACGACATATCCGCCAGGACACATACAAAATGTATAACAACTACGACCATTTTCATCATGATAAACTAATTTGTATTCCGCATTAGGTAGTTTAAGTTTAGTCTTAGTACCATACTGACTATTATTAATTAAACTTTGCGGATGTTCAATTCGAACTCCGACAGAAAAGTTTTTCTTTTCCATTGGAACATTTAAGTCTTTTAGTCTTTTAAAGGTATCACGAGCACTATGACCAATGGCTAAAACGACTGTATCCGTAAAATACTTTTCTTTTCCAACTACACCAACTATTTTGTTATCATCTATTAAAAAATCCGTAATCTTTTCTTGAAAATGAAATTCACCACCATGAGCGATAATATATTCACGCATATTTTTGATAATCTTAATTAAATTATCCGTACCAATATGAGGTTTATTAATATAAAGAATTTCTTTTGGAGCTCCAAAACGATTAAAGATCTTTAAGACACTTTGACAAAACTTACTATTAATTCCCGTTGTTAACTTACCATCAGAAAAAGTACCTGCTCCTCCTTCACCAAACTGCACATTGCTACTCTCATTTAAAATGCGCTTCATCTTAAAATTTTCAACGTCTTGAATACGTTCTTCAACTTGTTTTCCTTGTTCAAAAATGAGCGGTTTAAGACCATTTTCAACAAGTGTTAGAGCTGCGAAAAGTCCGCTAGGACCACTTCCAATTATAATTGGACGCACACTACTTTTTCTTCTAACAACAATATCATCAACTTTTTCTTCAACGACAAAGATAGCATCATGAACATCATATTCACCATCATAGATCATATCAATCGTATAGTTATAAAATATATCATTCTTATTTCTTGCATCAACTGATTTCTTTACGATGTGCCACTCTTTAACATTTTCAACGAATAATCTTTTTTTATCACAAAGATATTTTAATAATTCTTCATCATTTAAATCTTGTCTTACTTTTATATTACTAAATCTAATCATAGAACCACCTATCAATATTATACCAAAGAAAAAAGACATTGAATGTCTTTTATATCTTTTAATTAATCTTTTACATAGGTATTTAATGGTTTAGTACGATATTCCAAATCACCCATGTCAGCTGTTGGCACAAATCCCGCTCTAGCATTGATCAAATCAGGAAGGCGATTAACAACACTAGCACAAGTAAGTTCAACTGTAGCTGGTCTTTGAACAGTAATCGTCGTATTTGGTTCTCCTTCAATTGTCCATTCATTGATGTCGAATTCATCAGGTGCATAAACCTTACCAACACACTTCGTTTCAAGTGTAATTCCTTCTTCTGTTTCCGTTGTAACAACAGCGCTCATACCAGTAGCGTCACCTTTTTTAACAACCATTCCTAAAGTAGTTGAATTAATATCTTCTTTATAAGTTTCAGGTACACATTTTTGAGTTTGACTCTTAACCGTTAGTCCTAATTTTTCACATAGCCAACCATTAACGTTCCACATGTAACTTGGAGAATACTTACCACTATCAATTAGAGCTTGACGTTCTTCAGCACTCATTCTATCAACACTCGCAATCTTTTCATCAAATTCTTGTAGTGTTAATCCTGCCCCATGAGCTTCTGCAAGAGCAATACCATAGTCTTCAACATTGTACCAAGATTCACCAATAATCTTTTTAATATTATGAGTTGATCCACCAATAGAACTGATTAATTGTCCCCAATAAATATCTTGATAACCACTACCCGTTATCGTACAATTGTGTTCTTTCGCAAGAGCATCAATTTTAGAAGTCAAATTAGGATTAGAATTCCAAGAGAAGAAAGCTTCTTCACATGTTGTAATCGCATTAATTCCAAGTTCTGCACATAACAATAAAGCATCTTTAACATCTTCTAATAAACTCATTGTTGTAACAATACAAGCATCAGGTTTTAAAGATTCTAATAAAGTTCGAGCACTTTCAACAGGTGAAACAACTACACCCTTACTTTCAGTTTCCATAATTTCCCCAATATCTTTACCAATAACATTAGGGTTAATATCGACTGCTCCAACAATTTCAGCACCCTTTTCATATACATAACGCATCGTGTACTTACTCATCTTTCCACAACCATATTGAACAATTCTTAACTTCCTATCCATATATATCATCTCCTCTATTATTAATTATACCCAATTTACTATATCTTTTAAAATCATTTTCAAAAAAAACAAACAACTTTACATGCTATTTAACTTTTAAAGAACGTAAATAGTTTTTAGTATCATTACTAATACGATAAGATTCAATCGCTTTTTGAATAGACTTATTATGTACCCAAGGATCTAACTTCTTATTTTCAAAAATAGAAATCGTTACATCATATTGTTTTATCAAAGCATAACTAAAATACCAAGCAACAGCCATATTAACATAATATTTATCACTCTTAATTGAACAAACCAAATTATTAATCTCTTCTTTAAAATTATTACCTAAATAAAAATTTAACAAAGTAACAACCCCAAAACGAATATAATATTCATCCTTAGTATTGATCCATTCTTTTACTTTATCTAATATACGATCAGGATCTTTCATAAAAGCATGGGGCTTCAAACAATCACTAACAGCCCAGTTATCAATATAGGGAAGAAAGCGCTCTATTTCGATAAGTAATTCATCTAAATCTTGTAGGAGAGAAAGAACGGATGCATGAAGAAGATTCTCTTCGTAATAATCGTGAGGAAGTTTTTTTATGAACTCTTTATAATTACCATTTTTTACTAACTCTTTAGCCATTTTACGGATAATGGGTAGTCTTACTCCAAGCATTTTTTCTTTATCGATATTAGGAATAATTCGACTATTAAAATCACGATATTTAATATCTTGATGTGATAATAATTCATCTTTTATTTGCTTCATTTAACACCTCCACGAAATAATTTCTTAATAAAACGATAACCAATTCGTATAACACCAATAATATAACTATTTAAATATAAATCTCTAATAACTTCTTCACGGGAAGAAAAGAAATCAGATTTAATAAGTATTTTTTGACGCCAAAATAAAACTTTAATTATTTTTAAATCTTCTATTTTTATTATTTTATATTTACTTTTAACCTCAGAACAATAAAACAATTTACAAGCAAGATTTTTAGTTGGACAAGGACCACCACATTCAAAGCGACACTTACGACAACAACCATTAATCTTATCACTTTTTAATTTTCTCTGTAATCGACATTTATTATTCTTAAAATCACAAACATTTTTATTGGCAAAATAATCATCTATTTCTTGACAAGCTGTATCATAAATAAATTCTAATCTTTTACGTCTATTTTTTATATTTAAAGCCAATATTAAATCATTTATATCATATTTATCTTTTTCCAATTTAAAAGTTACAAAATTATATAAAAAAGAACGATATAAAAAAAGTCTATTATAAAATTTATTAAGATCTTTTTGATTATTAATCTTTAATACTTTTTCCATAACTACACCTAAATTCATTATAACATAAAAAAAGTCTGATTCCTCAGACTAATCGATTTTGACAAATACTTCTCTTGGTTGACCACAAATTGGACAAGTAAAATCTAATGGTAGTTCTTCTCCTTCATAGACATAACCACACATAGTACATTTCCAACGACTTGCTTTTATTTCTTTCTCAATGTCTTCAACATAGGTTGGTGCTTTTTTAGGACTGGTTCCTTTTAACACCTCATGATAATATTTATAAGTCATTGGTGTTTCATCTTGATATTTTTCCATAGCAATTATTTTACCAACAAAAATAGTATGTGTATCAGTTTCAAGAGTGCTAATTACTTCACAAACAACGTAACCATTACTATCCTTTAAAACGGGAATACTTTCTATTTCCTCATAAGATACATCCTTAAATTTATCAGTATCACGGCTACTAGAAAAACCAAAGGTTCCAATAATTGTGGGATTACTTTTTTCATTTAAAATGGATACTGAAAACTTATTTGTTTTTTTAATACATTCATTAGTATAATTTTCTTTATTAATGCTTATGGCAATTGTTGCCGGATTTGATGTTATTTGAACAGCAGTATTAATAGTACATCCAACATTTCTTTCACCATCTTTACTCCCAACAACATAAACACCATAACTCAAATCTCTAAGTATTTTATTATTCATTTTTTCCTCCTAATTCATTGCCGCACCATCAACTGGCAAAACTATTCCCGTTATGTAACTAGCAAGGTCACTTGCAAGAAATAAGAATGCGTTAGCGATATCTTCAACTCTTCCGATACGTCCAAGTGGAATCGTTGCAACTAATGGATCAATCATCTCTTTAGGAAGAGCACGAACCATATCCGTTTCGATTATTCCTGGAGCTACTGCATTAACACGAATACCATATTTACCAAGTTCACGAGCAAGCGATTTTGTCATACCATTAACAGCGTACTTACTTGCGGGATACATAACACCACTAGGTTGCCCATAAATACTGACAAAAGAACTCGTATTTAAAATGACACCACCACGCTCTTTCATATAATCGACTATAGCTCTTGAACACATGTAGACAGCACGAACATTAATATCCATAATCTTGTCATATTCCTCACTAGTATACTCAGTAAATGGCGTCTTACTAGATACCCCAGCATTATTAACTAAAATATCAATTTTACCATATTTTCTAATGACTTCCTCAAAAGCCGCACGTAGTTCTTCTTCACGATTCAAATTGGGATAAAGTCCCATTACTTCAAAAGATGGATTTTCTTCTTTTAAAGTTGTTACAGCTTTTTCAACTGTTTCCCTTCTTGTACCAAATAAAATAACTTTAGCTTTATTCTCTAAGAATTTATGAACTATTTCATAACCGATACCACGCGTACCACCTGTCACGATAGCAACTTTTCCCTGTAACATAAAACCACTCCTATCTTTATTAAATTATAACACTCTTTATCTAAAATTTGTTCCTTTCCTATAAAAAATGTTATAATAATGAACATAGTTAGTAGTTTGGGAGGATAATATGGAAAAGTTAAAAGTTACTAATCTCGCTCTTTTTGCGAAATCATTTTATTTATTAGGTGATACCCTAGATTACTGTTATGATTGTAAGTATTGCCGTCTAAATGGTGAAAAAGAAGAAGAAAAGCATTTTAATATTTTACCAAAAGATATCAATCCCAACTTTGTTAATATTCCAGTAGCTGTTAATCTTTTTTATGGCGATCCCCTCCTCCAAACTGATAACACAATTAAACTATTAAAAGAATTAGAAAAAAGTGGTCATAAAGGTCCTGTCATCATAATTACTAAGGGTGATTTTAGTAAGTTTCCCGATATTCCCTTTAACTTAGACTTACATGTTGCCTTTTCTTGTTTTGGTACGGATTCTCATTTAGATGGAAGTACGATGGAAAGATTTGAGAATAATTTGAAAACTACAAGAAAAAGAAAAAATAATTATAAATATTCGATTGAATACCGCCCTATTTGTTATGGTATCAATGATAGTGAAGAAGTTTTTGATCATGTTTTAGAACTTGCTAAAGAGTATGGACTTGCTATTGGATATTCTGGACTCCAAGGGAAACCAGAAAGCGTTAAAATTTGGGAAAGTGAAGGTTTAGAATTACAACCATATCCAGGATATACCTTTGGACATAAGAAAATAATTGCTGATGAAGTAGTAAAACTTTTTGAAAAGAAAGCCGAAGAGTATGGTGTTCCCGTTTTTAAAAAGACTTCTTGTCTCTTTACTTACGTTCACAATTTAGAACGCGATTACAACGCTCATTATTATCGCCCTAATGAAGTTGGATGTTTTGGATGTAAGATGGAAGATAAATGTTTCACCTATAAAAATAACCAAGAACAAAATCCTGATTTAAGTGATATCATTCCTTTTGATTATGAAATAGAAGAAAAAGAAAATCATGTTTGTATTTTAAAGAAAAAAGGTATATGTGAATTTCCTACTCCTGATTGTAGTCATATTTCTGGTAAAATAATTAAAATTAAAGATAAATTGACAACATCAGATGTTAGAGTGATAAAATGGTTAACGGGATATACAGTTGATGCTGACTTCGTTGAAAATCCCTATATAAGCGAAAAATGGGTCAAGAATCCTCAATTGATAAAAAAGAAGTAAAGGAGTAAATATGGTAATTGGTATAGATATTGATGGCGTTATTCTCGATTTTGAAAGAACAGTAAATAATCGCGCTGAAATGTATGATTTATTTGAACTACATAAAAATGGTGTAACTAAGGAAAAAGAGTTTTATTCAATCAATCGCTATGATTGGACTAAAGAAGAACGTGATTATTTTATCGATAACTATTTAGTTCCAGCAACTGAAGAAGCACCACTAATGCCTGGAGCTAAAGAAGGAATGGACTTTCTTCATCAACAAGGATTTCGCCTTGAAATAATAACCGCTCGTGGAACAATTAATAGGAATATTAAAAAAGCTGCACTTGATGCTTTAAAAAAATATGATATCTATTATGATGATATTCACTTTGAAGTCGAAGAAAAAGTATCACTTGCGAAGGAATTAAACGTTCAATTAATGTTAGAAGATAATCCCAATACTTGTCAAAAATTCATTGATGCGAAAATACCTGTTATTTATTTCCGTGATAAAAATAGTCATAAATTAAAAGAAAGCGAATATTTAAAAGAAGTATCTAATTGGGGTGATATTTGTCGCTATATCTTAAATGAAAAAAATCTATCCAAAAAGATGTAGATTTTTTCTTTTTAATGTATAATTAAATAGTAATAATAGAGGTGCAATAATGAAAAATAGTATTAAAAAAATGACTAGAAAAGACTTTTTATATATCGTTTTACCAGTCATCATTCAAAGTATTTTATATTTTATTGTCAAATTTTTAGCATTCAACGTTCATACTATTCACTCAATTTTTGATGATAAATTGCCATTTATACCATACTTTGTCTATCCCTATGTTCTTTGGTATTTATTATTGGTATTGGTACCATTCATAATTTATGTATATGAAAAAGATAAATTAAAGAAATATGATCAATACTTCTTAATCTGTAGTTTTATCAGTATTTTTATCTTTTTAGTTTTTCCAACGACAATTAATCGTGCTGCCATCGAAGTAAATAGTTTTTCCACAATAATTGTGGATATAATTTATAGAATTGATACACCTATTCTTAATTGTTTTCCAAGTATTCATGCTTTAAACAGTATGATGTGGGTAATTTTCTTTACCAAGAACAAAAAGGCACCAATATTTTTAAGATATCTAATAGTCATATTATCAATAAGTGTCGTTCTTGCAACCATCTTCATTAAACAACACGTCATTTATGATTTAATGGGTTCAGTTGGTGTCTTAATAGTTGGATATTTAATTCTTAAAATAATTGAAAAAAGAAAAAGTAGTTAACCACTACTTTTTTAATTTTTAATATCTCTCTTTATGTAAACAATATTTGTCGTCACATATAAAACGACAATGGTAATTATAGATATGATGATACCTCCACCAAGCGAAAGGTCAAATTGATCAAGTATTCGTATGTACCACTCGCCAGCATCATATATGAGTCCACAATCGAAATACATGAATGGTAAATAGATTAAACTCTTTATTCCAAAATTAGAACAGATGTAGAAAAGAATTGGTGGCATAATTCCTAAAATACTGGTGATAGATGCTGTAACAGCGGTATTTAGAGTAACAGTTGATAAAAACAATAAAATACTCAAACAAGCTATGACAGGAATACCAGAAACAAGCATCTGAATTAATAAATATAAGAAATAATTTACTTCTACAACCTTACTACCAGTATAGACGAGTTTTGGTAATAATAAATCATTAAATCCTAGTCTAAAGCCGGCATAAAAATACATTATGACTAGACCAATTAACCAAATAATATACATGTGTAAAATCAAATATATGAACTTACTAAGTAATATTTTCCACCTTTTAACAGGTGAAGAAATTAAATTTTTAATCGTTCCTTTATTGTGCTCACCACTAATAATACCACTACTTGTAATCGCAACTAAAATGATGACGACAAGCGATAGATGAAATACTTTATTAGTCAAATGTTTGCTAGTTGTATAAGTTTTACGATGATCTGGTCCACGCCACTCTGTATAAGATATATCATGTGGAATATTGTGCTTACTACTATAAATAATGATAGCACTCTTCTCTTTCCTTTTATCATTTTTTTCTATTTTAAAACAATCCTTGATGTATTCTTCCTTTTGTTCTTCAGTCTCAAAAGTGACCGCTACATCATCTAACGAATCACACTTTCTTGGCTCCGAATATTGAAGATAGTTTAATACTCTAAAGTCTTTAGCATCTTCTATTTTTTCATCAATTATTATTTTAGCTAGTTCCTTTTCATTTGAACTCATTGATTCATTAAGACCATTAGCATTTTGATATGATAGATATAAATAATACTTATTCTCTTTTAAAAGTTTCTCATAGTCATCAATAATTTTATTATTTTCTTTTTCAAGGGCATCAACATCATCACTCTCACACAAGAACTTTGAATTAGAATAAAAACCTCTAGGATGATAATCAACCATACTAGATGAGTTACATATGGCGTTTATATTAATCTGTTCAGGATACTCACGATATATCTCAATGGCTTTATTTTCCATCAATTTTTCTCTAATAGAAACTAATAAATCCAAACGCCAATCATCACCGATCTCATTCTCATAGATATATTTATAAGTTTCTAATTCAACACGAAAATAATATAGTTCATATTCATCATCAAGACTCTTATCTTCTATAGCTAATAACTGTTGGTATCTATTATTAATCGTCTCAATCGCATCTTTACCTGATATTTGAACAGACCTATCATCTAAAAATAGAAATCCTTCACCTAAAACAAGTACTGATATAAACATTGTTAATATTATTAATAATAATTTTTTAATGCTATAGTTCTTTATAAATTCACTTCTAATTAAATTAATAAATTTCATATTATCACCCCTAACTCTTAATATCTCTTTTTAGGTAAATGATATTAGTAATACCATACAAAACAATAATAGTAATTAAAGAAGCAACTATTCCTATACCTAAATTCATATTAACTTTCTTTAAGATATTGGTATAAAACTCATGTTTATTAAATATAAATCCACAATCAAAATATGGTAGTGGTGTATATATAAGAAAATTTAAATTAAAATGTGAACACATAAAATATAAAATTGATGGGATTATTGCTAAAACAGTCATAACACTTGTTGTTAAAGCTGTATTTAAAGTAACAGTTGATAAAAAGAATAAAATACTTAAAAAAGCTATAACCGGGATACTTGCGAAAAACAAGTCTTTCAATAGATATAGATAATAATTTACTTCAACGACTTTTCCACCTGAATAGATAAGTTTTGGTGTAATTAAATCAGTAAAACCAAATTTAATTCCAGCATAAATACTCAAAACAACGACACCAATTAACCAAATGATATATGTATGTAGAATTAAATAAATAAATTTACTAAGTAAAATTTTATATCTCTTAACGGGTGTTGTAATAATATTTTTAATTGTTCCCTTACTATGTTCATTACTTACAATACCACTACTTGTAATGCATACTAGAATTAGAACAATAATTGTTAAATGAAAAGATTGATTAACCATTGTTTTGCTAGTGACGTAGTCAAAAGAATTATTAATCATTCCTGAATAAGTCGTTTTATCAAAGACTAAATCATGTTTAATATTATTTTTTAAACTATACAAAATAATCTTTTTATCTTTTTCCACGTCTTTTTCTAATATCTTTTGATACCTAACATAATCTTCATAGGAAGAATAACCATAGGTAGCATAACTTTCATTATAAGTTTTTTCATCACTGATATCACTAATTGGTAAGTTACTGTATTGTAAAAAAGATAATGCTCGCCAATCATTTACATCTTCTACTTTTTTATCAATGACTAATTTAGCTACCTTCACTTCATCGGGATAAGTCATACCTTGGTCAACTAAATATTGTAAATATAAATAGTATTTATTTTCTTTTAATAATTTAGAATCATCATCAATCATCTTTTCTCTTTCAGCAATTTTCTTATCTAAGTCTTTATCATTATAATGATCACATCTTGTTGCGATTTGCGCTACAAAACTAGATGCATAACCATCACCAAATTCCGTCGGTTTATAACTATCATTTGAACAAATATTTTTTATGAAAGAATTATCAATATTATCAAGAATTAATTTATCAAGATAATTATTATCCAAATAAAAGTTAATTTCCATCAATAGTCTATTGCGCCAATCATAATCGGAAGATGAAACTTTATTTTTGGCAATGTATTCATTCATTTCTTTGGCAATATTCATTTCATACAATTTGTATTCTTCTTCAAAAGATTTATTTTCTTTAGCACTTAATTCTTTATATTCATACTCATCAAAATGAAAGTAAGCATAATTATCACCAGTATCTTTTTGATAAAACCTATTAGTAAATTCAACTAGACCAACACCAAAAATGGTAATTACTAAAATAATGAAGAGTAGTTTTTTTAAACTATAGTTTTTAACGAATTCACTTTTAACTAAATTAAATATTTTCATAATGCACCTATTTTTTGTCCTTCTCAGTCTTAGAAAAATATTCCTCTTCTAAACTGATGTTTTTATATTTAACTTCTTCAATACCAAATTCACTATTTACTTTACCTTCATCAATTATGAGAATACGATCACATATATTTTCAACTTCTGATAAAATATGACTACTAATCAAAATACTCATATTTTCTTCACGTGAAATTTTTCTTAAAATACCTCTTAATTCTTTTATTCCTAAAGGATCTAAACCATTTGTTGGTTCATCTAATATTAAAAGTTTTGGTCTTTTAATAAGAGCATTCGCAAGTCCTAAACGCTGTTTCATACCTAATGAATACTTTTTTACTTTATCATCAATACGATCTTCAAGTTTGACAAACTTAATCATTTTCTCAATGTATTCTTTATCTTTTATATCATTGATAAGAGCTGTTATCTTTAGATTTTTTCGTCCACTAATGTTTTGATATAAATCTGGATTTTCAATAATTGATCCTGTTTTGGAAAGAGCTTCTTCTAAATCTTTTTTATTATCATAACCACAAATTTTAACACTTCCCGTATCTTTTTTATAAAGACTTAAAATCGTTTTAATAAGCGTTGTTTTACCAGCACCATTAGGTCCAATTAAACCGACAATATCTCCTTCATAAATATCAAAAGTAATATTTTTTAATACTTTTCTCTTACCAAAAGATTTAGATAAATTCTTAACTTCTAAAATTTTACTATGGTGTTCCTTATCTATTTCTTTCTTTTTAAATTTTCTTTCACCATTTAAAAGTTCTTGAACAGTAACATGAAAAATTTCTGCCAACTCTTTTAAATAATATATATCAGGAGCATTTATTCCTCTTTCCCATTTTGATACAGAATTATCCGTTATACCTAATTTATCACCTATTTCTTTTTGAGTATAACCTTGTTCCATACGAAGTTCCGCAATAAATTTGCCCATTTTCTCTTGATTCATAATTTCACCTCATAAGAAAATTATATAAAAATTAACAAAAAAAACAATGACTTATTAAGTCAGTGTTCTTTTTCTATTTTTGCGTATCTTTTTTCTTTAACGATGCATCATTAACAAATTCTTTTCGTGCTTGATAAGATGAACTTTGCCCTAATTGAAAAGATGTTACACGTTGTTCTTCAACATAACCAAAATCCTTTTTTAAATCTTTATCAAATACTAACATGAGTGTCGTGTCAATAACCTTAGTTGGTGTCTCTAACCAACAATGTCCGCCCTCTTTTTCGGCATTCAAAGTTCCTTTTAAAATTGGTAATATACCACTTACGATATCGACATCATCATAAGAAAAACTCAACTGCCTAGATGCTCCTACACAATTGCCAATGTTATAACCCAAAGTAAACATATCAATGAATTCTTTCATATCAGGAACTAATGATACAAAATTTTGTGAACATATCTTATTCCATTCATTCTCATCAAAAAATCTAAGTTTACCTTTTTCCATATTTTCTTTTACAACACTTTGAAAATGTTCATCACCATTATAAAATTTCCAAAACAAATCATATGCTTTTATATTTGTATCCATAATATCAACTTCCTAATTTAAATATATAAAAATTTAAGAATAAGTGCAACAAAAAAAGAATTTAATAGATAAATATTTCTAATTAATTCTCTTTACTTTCTGTTTAACACCATACTTACTTTCTAAATCTTTTAAATACTTTTCATAATTAACTATATATACTCCAACTGACATTGTATCTTTTTTCATTCCCGGATACTTTTGTGGTTTACCTATTTTAATACCATAATTTTCTTTCAACCAAACAAGATATTCAGAATAAGTATCAGTTCCAGGAATTATTGCTAAACCGACTCTAAAAGAATCTGTAAAATTAGAATAAAACAAACCATCATCAGTTACTATATTATTAGAAGTACAATCTTTTTCTTTCATATAATCCCCTCCTTAAAATCGTTCATATTTTAACATAAATTAATATATAATGCAAGAAACAATAATTTTGTCTTTTCTTATTCCCAATAAAATTTATATAAATATATGTTATAATCTTTATAGGTGATTAAAATGATTTCTAATGGTATAGATATAGTTGAAATAGAAAGATTTTCTAAACTCATTAATGATAATAATTTTCTAAATAAATATTTTACTTCTAATGAATTGGACTACATAAAAAAAAGAAATAATAATCTTAGTACAATTGCAGGAATTTATGCTAGTAAAGAAGCTTTTTTAAAAGCTATTAAGAAAAGAATGAATATTTATCCTATTAATGATATTGAAATATTACACAATGAAGAAAATGCTCCTTATATAGTTCTTCATAATCAAATAAAAAAAGATATAGAATACCAAAGTATTTCTATATCTATATCACACGATGGCCATTACGCCATTGCTGAAGTCATAATATTATTTTAAATTATTCTTGTAAATGCGATATGCTTCATTCCAAGACTGGTATTTTTCATCATTACGATGATCTTCTAATAAACCAGTCTTTTTTAAATACTCACCAATGAATTTAGATACTTTTTTAGCACCCCAATAATTTAAATGTACTCCTCTATCTTTAGTTTCTTTAGTCCAGTCAATTTTTAAAGGATTATCTTTATTTAAATCAATATATTCAAGGCCATATTTCTTAGCTAATTTACTAATAGCATTATATCTTTCATAAGTGAAATTATAATAGTTAGGATTAGTAATTAAAACTAATTTAACATTCTTTTCTTCGCTCAAATCAACCATTTTTTGAAAAGCATCAAGATTCGCTTTAGGAATTCTCATTGCTTTTTTTGTCTCCTTTAATTCTTTTTGCTCAGTAACACCTTTAATCTTATGGATGTACTTATAACCTTTATAAACATTAAGTTCTGTAAAATCGTCACCTGTATTTAAAAATTTTAATGTCTTTTCTTTCCAATTATTGTGATAGGTTGAAAGAGGAAAAAACTTTTTAAATGTTTGGTCAAAGTAACGATCAATAGGAATGTTTTTTTCATCTCTAAATAAAACATCAGCCTCAAAAAACGCAACCTTCGGATGTTGACTCTCAATAGATTCATACAACATCTCATAAGATATAGGTGTAAGTTGTGACATACCAACACAATCAAAAATAGTATAACCAAACTCATTCCATATTTCCATAGGTGAAATTGCTGAATAAACAACACTATCACCAATGAAAATAGCATCAATAGTATTTTCTTCTTCTTGTAATATTTCAAATTCTCCAGTCTTAATAATACCATACTTCTTAGTATTGTTACCAGGAATTAAAAGATAGGATAAACCATAGTAAATCAATGCAAAAATTAATGCAAACAATATACTTTTAACTACAATTATTAATTTATCTTTCATAATATCACCTAGAAATCAGCATAAATTGGGTCAACTGGTTCATATCCTGGTCCATATGCACCAAATATTAATATACCAAAAATCAAAGCATAATAAATGGCCCATCTTAAAACAATGTGTTTTTTACTTACATCTTCCCTAATATTCTTATTGTGCTCTTTTAATACACTAACTACAAGAACGACAATTAAGGCTACAACAATAACAATAAAATCCTTAACATCCAAACCTAAATTAGGAATCTCACTACCAATTGATGTAATATCGAAATGTAGGAATATTCTCTTAATCATTCGAAGAGCTGTAGTTAAATTTATAGCTCTAAAGAAGATTTCACCTAAAAAGACAAGAAGTGATGTTTTGACAATTTGAAATCCTTTATAAATAGTACTCTTACGATTAATCTTTAACTTTTCACATACTTTTACGATTGTTGGCTCAAAAATATTACCTAACAATATTAAAACAAAATGATAATATCCAAATGCTAAAAAGTTATAACCAGCACCATGCCATAAACCATTTAAAGACCATACTGCAAATAAAGCGATAGCACCCATTACTAAGGAAGACACACGATTATTGATATGCTTACGTAAAAAAGTAGTAAGTTTCTTTACTGGTTTAGAAAGAGAAACAGGATAAAAGATATAGTCTTTTAACCATGTACCTAAAGAAATGTGCCATCTTGACCAAAAGTCCGTAATATTTTTAGCAAAGAATGGCTGTCTAAAGTTCTCTGGTATCTTTATATCAAATACTTCAGCGGAACCAATAACAACATCCATTGTTCCTGAAAACTCCATATAAAGCATAATTGTATAGGCTATAGCACCTAGAGCTACAGAAGCACCAGACATATGCATATAACCTTTAAAAATAACTTTAACAACAGCATTAAGACGATCAGCTATTAAGAATTTCTTAAAGAATCCCCAAAGTATTCTTTGAAATCCAAAGCAAAAATTATGGTAAGTAACTTTACTACCATTATATATACTATCACTTACTTGACCATATCTCGTAATTGGTCCTTCCATTATAGTTGGAAAGAATGATAAGTACAAAAATACTTTAAAAATATTTTTGTCTGCCTCTATTTTTTCATTATAAACATCTATTACATAAGATAATGCTTGTAATGTATAAAAAGATATTCCGATGGGAGCAGCATATTTTAAAATACTAAACCTATGATTAATATTAAAAATATTAAATATTTTATTAGATATCTTCTTAAAAAAGTTCAAATACTTAAAGAAAAATAGAAACGCAACATTAAATAGAATAGTAAATACTAAAACTATTTTCTTGCGACGTTTATATTTTTCCTTAACTGTTTTTCGCTCTTCTTTTGATGTTTTCTCTAATTTCTTATCACGTTTTTCATCTATTTTCTTCATAATTAAGCCAGCACCATATATTGAGATTGAAGATAACAATAAATAGAAAACTAATTTACCACTGATGTAAAAGAAGAAAGCATAACTAGCAAGTAGTAATACAATTGGTTTTAGTTTCTTTGGTGTAAAATTATAAACAATAACTACTGCTAGAAATAGAAGCAAATATTCGACTGAAAGATAAGACATTAAATATCCTCTTGTAATCTCTCAATTAGCTCCCAAATCTTTTTAGCTGAATTAAAGTTAGCTGGTATTATTTCAACTGTTGGAACTTGTACTCCAAATTCACTCTCAATTTCACTAATTAATGAAAGTATTGTCAATGAATCAAGATATCTTCCATCAACTAAGTCCTCACAAGTTTCATAATCAACTTCTGGTTGTAACTCCTCTAATATTTCGATTAATTTTTCCATCATTCTCACTCCTTATATCATATTAAATTATTAGGAAAATTTAATTCACTCGTCTTGATGTTATCTCTAACCAGTTTAGTACCCCCCCCGGTATGATTTAGAACGACTTTAGGAAGATCTCTACTCAAGAAGAGAGATATTCCTTCAGTACTCGAATAAGCACCAACATTTTTAAAGATAAAAACATCTTCTTTTTGTAATAACTGTGTTGTAATATTCTTTACGAGGAAATCATTTATGGTACATAGAGAACCACATAAATTATATGTATCCTCTTGGCCAACTCTTTTAGGTAATATTTCATAATGCGGTATTTTCATTGCCATCGTTTGTCCATAATAGACAAGATGATTTATACCACCATCTAAAATGACATAGTTACCATACTTATTAGTTTTCATATCAACAACTTTAGTTAGATAACTACCACAAGAAGCAGCAATACTTCTTCCAATTTCTAATGATACTTTCTTTTTGGTTATTTTGTCAAGAATTCTTTTTATTTCAGCAAGAAAAGCATCTTCGTCAAACTCATCACCAACATAATAGAAAACTGGTAATCCTGGACCATACTCTATCTCTTTTATCTCTACTTTTAAGTCATTTTCAATATGAGAAACAAATTCGATTAAATGGTCTATCTCTTTTTCTATTCTAACTAAAGAATGCTTTTGTGTTCCTGAAAAGTATTCTATTCCATCAATCGTCATCAAAGGATTCTGATGATTCTTTATAAGTTCTTCAACTTCACTTTCCGTAACACCAAATTGATTACCACTGGTAAGACGAATCAAGATATTTATCTTACGATTATATTTTCTAGTAAGTTCATCTAATAATTCGTATTGACTAACTGATTCAATCGTATATTTCAATATATCATCATAGTTCTTAATCATGTTTTCAATTGTTGGTCTATCTTTATATACACCTGATATGACCATCTTTTGATGATTAATTTTTAGTTTATTGCAAATATCAAATTCCCCAGGACTACATATTTCATAACGATCAACATTCTCCTCAAGACTTTTCGCAATAAAAGTATTGGCTTTGACAGCATAAACTAAATCATAACCAGCTAATTTACTACGCAAATAGGAAATTCTCTCTAAAAGAGTATCAATATCATAGACATAAGTAGGAGTTCCATACTCTTTAATGATTTTTTCATAATCAACCATTATTTTTCCTCCATCTCTTCTCTTAATTTTTTACGATCTATTTTACCATTTTTAGTAATTGGGAAATTATCCAATTGAATTAATTTAGTTGGAATCATAAATACTGGTAAAACTTCTTTTAACTTAGCATGTAAATCTTTCTTAGGAATAGAACCAATATAGAAACCATATAGTTTAGACTTTTCTTCATCAAATAGACAACAACTTCGAACAACCTCAGGAATGTCCATAATCGCTTTTTCAATTTCTTCTAGTTCAATACGATGTCCTAAATATTTAATTTGGAAATCTTTACGACCATTGAAAACGACATCATCATCTTCATTGTAGTAACCCAAATCCCCAGTGCGATAAATTAATTCTAGATAATCTTTATTATTAGGATTTTGAACAAAATGAGCATCGGTTTGTTCCTTGTTATTAAAGTATCCTAACCCTAAAGCTGTTCCTGAAACACATATTTCTCCAACTGTATTTCGATTAGTGACAACTTTATTTTCATCATCTAAAAGGAATACTCTTTCATTAGGGAATGGTTTACCAGCTGGAATCTTATCTTCATATTTCTTCTTATTATCAATTATATAATAAAGACAATTACAAGTAATTTCCGTTGGCCCATAGACATTTATAAAAGTCGTATTAGGTAATTTTTCCATCCACATATTTAAATGTTTCAATGGCATTACTTCACCACTGAATAAAACCTTTTTAACAGTTGTTGGTACTTTGTAATCCAAACCATGGAAAGTCGTAATTAGACATAGTGCTGAAACAGCCCAAGTCAAAGTCGTAACTTTATTATCACAAATATAATCTAAAAGAATAGCGGGATTAGAAAAGTAACGTTTAGGAATGATGACAAGGGTTGCCCCAACACGCATAGCTGAAAAGATATCTTTAACTGAGACATCAAAGTCAAACGGTGCTTGGTTACCAATGATATCATCTTCATTAAAATTGAATAATTCTGTAAAAACATCAATAAAATCAATTACTGAACGATGTGAAATGACGACACCCTTTGGTACGCCCGTTGATCCTGATGTGAAATTGACATACAAAGGATCACAATCAACATGTCTTTCATAACAAGAAGCAAGAACTTTTTCATCAATTTTCTTTTTCTTTAAATCTTCTATTTTATTAATCTCTAAATCACTGAAATACTTACTAGCCATTTCATAATGTTCTGAATCAGTAATAACTATTTTAGCATTAAGAGTATCTCTAATTTGTATAACTCTTGCTTCAGGTAATTCTGGATTTATTAGACTATAAAAACACCCTGCATAAATCGTTCCAAAAAACGAAATGAGAGTGTCTATTCCTTTATCCATAAAAATAATTACTGGTTCATTAAAAATACGAGAACCAATATATGATCCAACTATTTTACTATATTTATTAAAGTCACCATAAGTTATCTTTTTATCTTCTTCAATAACTGCGATTTTTTCCTTATATAATTCGCTTGATTTTTTTAAATAATCGATTACATTATACATAATTCCCACCCATTACTAAATATTTACTAAAATAAACTTCTACGTATAATTATAATACTTTTAAAAATGTTAGACAATATTTTAACAACATTTTTTAAACATTAAAAGAATTAAAAAAAGAGCATTAAATATAACCATTAATACTCACACTTAAAACTCTTCTCTAACAGCCAAAATTAATTTTTTTATTTTTTTAATATACTTATCATTATCAATATTCATTAAGTAAAAATGACAATAAGCATTTAATAAACACCATTTAAAATTATTCCAATCAAAAGTACCAATTTCTAAATAACCTTTAATAAATATCTTTATATCATCTATATTATCCATAAAATGTTGTGTTGGTCTTAAGACACAAGCCCAAGCAATATCTTGTTCTTTAAATCCTTTACCACTATATTCCCAGTCTAAAATACCTGATACTTCCCCATCTTTCCACAAAATATTAGCATAATGGAAATCACCATGAATAAATGTATCATTATCAAACTTTGGTTTATTTTCCTCCAAGTATTTAATGATTGAAGTAATGAAATCATCAATATCATCATAATTATCTTGAGAAGGAATATCATTAATAATTCTTTTTTTAGCTACATCGAAACCCTTAGTTGAAATAGTGTGAAGACGTGCAAGACTTGATCCATATTTTAATAAATAATCTTTTTTAGAAATATTTTTATTGGATTGTAAAAGATCAGATAACCTATCACCATCAAGACTTTCTAACACAATATAGCTTTTATTATCAATAACGCCTGTTTCATATATTTGAGGAATCAAAGAACAATAATTAAAACGATTAAGCATTCCTAAATGTTCTACTTCTATATTAAAATTAGCCATTTTACTTCTTTCAATTTTAATAAAAGCCTTTATCAATTGATTATTATAAATGCAATGACATTCAACGACATCATTACCAGCAGGTGGATAACTAATTATTTCTTTTAACTCGATTTTCTTAAAATCAATAGAAAATGGATCAATAGCTAAATCTCGCCACTTTTCATATATTTTACTCATATTTCATCTCCTACTTAATTTTTATTAAAACAATTAATTCTCGTTTAGTCAATCTATATAAAGATTTCCCGTATGTAACTCTCATAAAAGCATTTCAATTGACAAAAACATTAAAGATGATTATAATATACAGCCATAAACTGAATGGGGTTGAAGTTGATGAAAAAAGTTACTAAAAAAGCAAATAAAGATGCTTTAATAGAAATGACTATGGTAATTTCTGTTTTCTTATTTTTTACAATAGTATTATTGGTTCATGATTATTATGATGTAAAAGTGAATGGAATAAATTATGCAAGTCCTAAACAATCTTTTAAAGAAGAAGAAATAATACCAGAATTTAAATTAGATTTTGAATTACAAAATGTTACTATTAAGGAAGAAGAAAAATATGAAATACAAGACTTTCTTCCCAATGCTAAAGATGAATCTTTAGATGATATAAATTATTACTATTATGAAAAAGAAATGAGTAATTATAAAGAAAAAGGTAATTATGATATCATCATCATATTTGAAGATGTTAATAAAAAAACTATTGAGAAGAAATCGACACTAACTATTGAAAAAAAAGAACCTATTAAAACTACTAAAGCTAGTGATAAAAAGACAAGTAGTACTACTAAAAAAATAAATGTTAAACAAGTTAATACTAAAAAACCAACACAAAAAGAAATAGAAAATAAAATATTAACAAGTAATAAAAAATTAGGTGATTCTGGTCGCTTATATTTTTCATCATTATATTCAATTGCTTTATATAGTCCTGATACAAGTGAAGAAGCTCAAGAATTCGTTGATAATCAAGATAGTGGTGCTTACTACCCACACGGAAGTATAATGATAATTGCCGATCATGCTCATCAAGGATTTTCCATAATAAAATCCCGAAAAGTTGGTAGTTATGTTTATATAAAAAAAGTTGATGAAAACAATCAAAAAATATTAGAAAAATATATTATTAGAGAAAAAACAAATGGTACTAATACAGGTGCCTATTTAATAACTAACGATGGAAGAAAACTAGCAACCGATGTCAATTATGATTTAGCATTATATACTTGTAATAGTGCTGATGGGAAAAATATAACTATATTATTATTAGATAAAGTAAAATAAAAGAAAAAGAAGTAACGAAATTGTTACTTCTTATTTTGTTTAGCCATCATTTTTTTAGCCATAGAAATTATAAATGGATTAGTTGCGGATACACTAGAAATGTCTTTTTTAACACCAACTTTTTTCATAGCCAAATCAGCATAATCAACAACAAAGTCTAACCCAGAAACAAAAGATGCCATTTTAGAGTTTAAGAAAACCATACAATAAGCCATTTCTTGCGAAGAAGCTAAACGGTTAGCAAGACCTGCACTAGCAACAAGTGCATCATGTCCACCAGCCATCTTTTCAAATTCATCTTTCATTCCTGTATCTGTTGACCCTGGCATAACATTATTTACTCTAATTCCCCTTTTACCAAATTCAGATGCCGCTTTAGCACTAAAATAAGATAAGCATCTCTTTGAATACATATAAGCAAAAGTACTAGGACTCTTTTTAGCAAGTTTAGCAATCTTTTCTTGAACATCTTCCCATGAAGTAGCATAAACCATTTTCTTTTCTTCTTTCATAAACTTTTCCCAGTTTAATCCAGCAGCAGATGTTACATAAAGAATTGATCCTCCTTCTTCAATACGCGTATTCAAATAATTATTAGTTATGTAAAAATTGGCAGTGAAATTACAATTAAATGTCGTTAAATAATCTGTTTTTGAACCAGATAAACCAGCATTTCCAAAGAAAGAATAAAACTTATCAGGAATCTCTTTAAAAGCTTCATCAATTGCTTCTTTTTTAGATAAATCACATTTAATAAATTTTTCAATTCCTGAAACTGGACACTCATTCATATCAATCGCATAAACTTTAGCACCCAATTCAACCAATAACTTAGTTGCTTCAAGTCCCATACCACTAGATGCTCCTGTTATAACACAAACTTTACCTTCATAACCAAAATAATCTTTCATATTTACCTCCAATTATATCTATATTTTTTATATCATATAAAAGAAAATTTCTCAATATTTTTTAATTATCTGTTCTATTAGTCATTATGTAGTCAGCTCCATAACCAGCATGTTGTTTTCTTAAACCATCACTATCAAGTGAATATACACACACTTTAAAACCATTATTTTTAATATTTTTAACAGTGCTTGATGAAGATACAGTAAGAATCATATTAACACTAACAACACCAGCACTCTTAAAGGAACTCATATTGCTAACAAACTTACTATAGCCAGAACTATTAGTAATCAAGTACCAATATTTAACACCTGATGCTCTTCTATTTATTTGGTTCATTGTTCCAATATCTGACGTTTGAACAATGACTATATCTTTTAAATTATTATTACTAATATAATCACCTAATGTATTAAGCATTGATGAATAATTGTAACTCCATCCACTAGAAGCATATTTAATATCAAGAATGGCTTTCATTTTATACTTTTTACATATATTCAAATAATCAACAAATTTAGTAGCACTTCCAGGTCCCACATCATGAGCACAATATAGAGTTGAACCATTCATACGTAAATCACATTCAGCACCATAGAACTTAGCTTGTCCTGCTGATTCATATAAAGCAATAGTATTATCTTTAAGAGGTGGTTGTCCTGAATGCAAAATACTTAATGCATTATAGAACTTATGATAGTAACTTAGATCATATTCAGTAGATGTTATCTCTTCTCTTATTTTATTTAATTCGTCCATTCTCTTTTTTCTTTCATCTTTATCAATGATTTTTCTTATATATTTTTCAGCTTCTATAACTGCTGGCATAGTCTTCTTTTCTTTAGCAATTGCTAAATATTTATCAGCATCCTTAATCAATTGCTCTTCTATTTTTTCAATTTCATCTAACATAATTTGTTTTTCAGTTTCATCAGTTATCTTATCAATAGCTTGTTTAGCTTCATTTATTGAAGCACCATCTTTATTTTTTTTAGCTACTTCTAAATATTCTTCAGCTATTTCTACTATTCTCATTTCAATATAATCGTTATTCGCATTAACTAAACATTCTCCATATCCTATTTCAACATCTGAATTAGCTAAAAGTGAATTAAATAAACTAACTAATAAAGGTACAAAAAAGACACATACACAAGCAATCATTCTTTTAACTGCCATCGAAATATTTCTTTTCATATCTTTATCGTTAGTAGCAACAACTGTTTTAAGTATATCAACACCTAAAATAACTATTAGTATGATTGGAACAACTATAAATATTATTTTTAAAACTTCAGATACAAACATTATTGTTCTTAATACATCGGGATTTTGACAAGCTTCCATACTTCATACACCTCTATATACAATACATATAAGTATATAATTTTTTCTAAAATAAGCATATCAAACTAAAATAACAATATCAATACTAATTTTTAAACAAAATCTTGATTTTTTAATTAATATAATTATAATAGTTGGGTAAGAGGTGAATATATGGAAAATATTTTATATTATGAGCTTGCAACTGAATATGGACCACTATATATCTATGAACGATATAAGAATGATCCAAAACAATCAAGAGAAGTACCTGAAACAAGAGAATTCTTCACACAAGAAGAAGCAAGAGTTGGATACGGAACGCTATCATTTTTAATGAATAGTAACTTTAAAACTGTTAGAAGAAATTATGAAGGAATTGTAAAAGAAGAATATATGACTGAACTATCTCCATATGAGTTCTTAGATAGAGTTGGTGGATATGTTGGAACAGACGAAGAAATAAACGAAAAAAGAAAAGAAGTTTATAGAATTTTTGAAATGAAAGCACACAAAGTTGGAAATGATCAAATAATTACTGCACCAAAAAGATTATCACAAGAACAAAAAGATTATATTGCTTCTAAAGTACTAACTAAATACCTTGCAAAATAACAAAGATATTAAAAATTAAAACTAAAATATAAAAGCTACGTTTTTAATTACAGAAACGTAGCTTTTATTATAAATAAATTTATAATAGAAAAATATAAACCAAATTACTCTATTTATTTAGTAATAAAATAGTTTTAGAATCCATTTCTCCATTATAGAATTTATCTATTACTTCTTTAAAGATAGTTATACTTGAATCAGTATAATAAAATAATGTCATACAAGATTTTATTTTTAAATCATCTGGATGACCTAATACTTCTATTGGATCATTAGTATTTAAATTTAATAATGCTTGCGATATTTGAATTAAATTGTTTTTCAAATATTCGTTAGCCAAATATGATTTAACTTCTTTTAAATCTTCAATACCATAATATTCCGTCATAGCACTCGAATCCAATCCTTTAAGTTGTGGAAATATATACCAAGACCAATGAGTAAGTTTTTTACCATTTTTAATTTCCTTAAGAGCTATATCATAATCTTTTTTTGAGCTATTATAAATCTATCTAAATTATTCATATCATATATTTCCTTTCATATTCAATAAATCAATAACATAATTTAACTTTTTAGTCATCTTTAAATATATGAAATTTTAAAGAAAAAACAACTACATTTTTTGAAATTAAGATGGATTAATTCCATTGACATATTTATTGTATTTACCATCTAATAATAGTAAAAATCAAAATAATTAAAAATAAATAGATATGGGATAAGAGTTTAGGATTTCTCTTGTGCTTTTATCTAATCGCTTTAAAATAATATCTTTTTCTTTTTTATTATCAATAAGAGCATTACAGCACAATTTTATTTCATCTTCATTAGATTGATCTCTTATCTTTATTAGTTCTTCATTCTCTTTATCGGTGAGCATATTTTTTCTTTTTAATATTTGACAATAATTAATATAATAAATATTTTTATTTTCAATATCATTTTTTAATAATAATGAAACTAGATATTCAGCATAATTTAATAATTGTATATTATTAGAAATATCATATGCTTTTAATATATCTAAAACTTGAAAATTCATTAATAAACATTCATCCAATGTTAAATTATTGGGAAAAGAAAGTTTCATTTCATTATAATCTATGTCATCTGATAGATATGCTTCTGTATTTAAGATTAAAAATATATTCTTGGTTTTTATTTCTTTTTCTCCGTTTGAAATTATAAAACTATAGTAATCAGATTTACCACTTTTCCAAATTGATTCCACTTTAAATAATCCATTATCTAATTTTTTTGCAATAATAGATATTTTTAATTCATTTATAGTTTTTGAACCTAGTAAACTCATATTGCTTTCAATACTAATTTCCTTTTTATTTTCAATTGCACTTAACCAATTAAAAAGTTCATCTATTTCTTTATTACTCCACAAATCTAGATTTAAATCCTTTGTTATTCCATGTTTATTTAACATGTTTCTTAAATCTATACATATTTTTTCTAGCTCAATAAAATGATGATTTTCTTTAACATCGTTATTCAATTTAAATATATCTTCACCAATAAGAAATTTTTGTTCTTTAATAACTAAATTGATGAATTTTAGTCTTTTAATTCTTTCATTTAATGTACCACAAATTTTAATATTAAATTGACGATGTGTTGTATCAATTGTAAAAGAATTGCCAAATACATAAGTCGTTCTATCTGCACTTTTAACATATAATAAATCATCAAATGTTATTGTTTTGTCTATAGTTGAAACAGTCACATCTAACTTCTTGCTCATATTATATATCATTCCATACTTAACCCCAATTGGATCACCATTTTCATTAACGTCATAAAAATATTGGAAAGTACCAACTAAATTTTCAGGTTTGAATAAAGAGAAATCTTTTTCCCAAATACTGAATTTTGATACTATATTAGAATCTGTTTTTTCATAATCTTTGATAAAAGCATTCTTATTCATTCTTTTTTGAACTTCTTTGTTAATTTGAAAATTACGGCATATAGTTTCTAATTGGTCAGAGTCTTTTAGTTCCTTCATTTTTTGTCTAATTGATTTTACACTAGATTCTTTTATGCTATTCAATTCTCTGATGATATTATATGGTAAAAATTCGACATAATATATTTTATAAGTAGATAAATCTTTCTTAAATAGTACAAGTAAAAACAATGTTCCATCTTTTTTTAAAAAGTTTTTAATATCTATAACAGAGAAATCAAATGTATATTTATCACTTAATTTTTTATTATATGTAGTTCTTCCCTTAACTTGTACGTCGATAGAAAATTCGTAATTTTCCTTCTTGTCAATATTTCCTTTATAAAAATCTATAGTTCCATCCCAAGAAATAGACTTATCATTTTTGGATATATGACTATCAGCACAACTTATTTGACCTATTAAATTATTAATTTTGTCAATAGCACATTGTTCAACTTTTTTGCTCCCTATTTTATTCATTTTCATACCTCCTTTTCATTATTTTTTTTAAATAAATAATAAATATAAAAAAGATATCATAATTTTAATGATATCTCAGCTATTTTAATTATAACATAATAATTAATTTTCATCATCTATTATTTTCTCTAGTTCAACACCAATCTTTTTAATTACCCTATAACTAAAGGATTTTCCATCATGAAATATTTTCTTTTATTAGACATAACTGTATTAATCAAATCATCTAGGAACCTATTTGTTATTTCACATTATACTGTTATAAAAAACCTTGGCTTTTTTGTTTTAAAATCCTCAATAGCATATGTTGTTCCACCAACTCTACTTTCGCTAGTAAGCATTGTTCTAGTTGGCGCATCTAAATTATCAGGAAATGACATAACTTCCTTCTAAGTAAAAGTATGGTTCGCTATTTGCCTTAACTCTATTGATTTTTTTATTCCCCCTTAAGAGTGCAAATTTCTCTATTTTTTCTTTACTTAAGAAATATTTTTTATCTACTGATTCTTCTTCACGAATATTTCTTAGTGGATAAACTAAATCATAATCTACTTTTACTTTAACTATATAAATACCTCTATTTTTCATAATTACTGTATTATAAAAACTCCATTGCCTTTTCAAACCAACGGAATTTTCTTCTTAAATTTAGATTTCTACCTTTATTCATCTATGTTCATCGAACTTCTTCATAAAAAGAGTTCGAGTATATTACTTAATGGCAGAGATAAGTGAATTGAACTCCCAACAATGATTTTGGAGATGTAGTCCCGAATTTCTTAAATTGAATTGAAATGGCTTGAAATCAAGTAATTTCAAGGGTTTCCGAATTTCATCAGTTCATCAAAACTGGCACTTTTTTTTGAAATATTTTGAACTAATTGGCACAAACTTTTTTGACCCATTTTTTTGTGCCAATCGAGTTGTAGACCGCTAGAGTCACTCTTCGCAAAACCAGTGTTCATAAGGGTTTAATTAAGTTAACATAATAATTTGTGCCACTTAATTAATCCCTTTTTCATCCATATAATCTAATTGATTTCTTATATATCAATTCAAATTTATCACTTTTCATAACCAACTCCTAAACTTCTTATTTTAATTATCAGTAATACACTCTAAAATATCTTTTTTTAAATACTTCATAATAGGTATAGTAACTAATCCATAAAAATATACAATTGATATAAAAATAATTATTCCCCAATTAATTAAGGAAATATAAAAATTCCAATCAATAGATAATTTAATAATTAAACATAATATATTAAAAATTATACAAGCAAAGATAAAGGCTAATAATATTTCCGTCAAATAATCAATTAAAAAGATTAAATGAATACGATCATTTGATACACGATATAGTCTTAAATAACCAATTTGCCTTTTATTATAATATAATTCTAAAAGTATTTTACTAATCATAAAGACAAACATAAATAATATAAATACTAAACCAATCTCTAAATATATTTTCACATAATTATAAATAGTATATTCTTTATTAGCTATAGTATTAAAATGATTTAAAAGAACAGAATTAAAAAATTTTACATAACCATCTTTGCTTTTCAAGTATATATCAATAATGTCATTCTTAGATATACTGATTATAATTGTTTTATCTTTGACTGCTGTCTTGATTTCTTTAATTTTGTTATAGGAAATAAAAATCGCAGGTTTTATTTCATTAGTTTCTACATCAACAATATCAGTATATATTTCATTGTTATCCAATGTATAAACATCAGTACCACAAATAATACCTGATATAGTTAAAATATTATCATCTATTTCGATTGTCTTACCAATTGCTTCTTCATTTTCTAATTGCATTTTATTAATAACAAATTCTTCATTAACTAATATTTCATCATCACTTTTAGGGAAATGTCCATATTTTATTAAATCTTGTTTTTGAAAATAAGAATCTTCAGCATCAAATAATGTATATGCTTTATAATCATCTTTAACTATATTGTAGTTAAAATACTCTTTTTCTATTTTGTAATCAATGTATGGTAAATCATCTTCTCGAATGTTTAAAACTTGAATTGGATATTTTTTAGCATAGTCTTTAATGGATTCTTTTTTTAAGTTTTGAATAATAGAAATTCCACTAAAAAGTAATAAGAAGAAAAGTGTCATAACAATCATCAAAACAATTCTTTTTTCTTTGCGCCTTCTTACAAAAAGAAAGTCATATTTCGAAAAAGACGATTGTTCTTCAGTATTATTATCATTATTGTTATCATTTTTTTCATTTATTTCTTCCTTAACTAATTTTAATCTACCAAAATCAATCTCATAAATACAATTAGCTATTTCATCATAAATATTCTTATGTGTAGCAATAACAATAATTTTATCTAAATTAATAATTTCTTTTAAGTAATCACGAAATATTTCAGCATTTTCTTTATCGAGAGAAGAAGTCGGTTCATCTAAAATTATTAACTTACTATCAAGAAGAAGAGCTCTTATTAAAGAAATGCGTTGTCTCTCACCACCTGATATCTCTTCCGGTTTTTTATCTAATAATTTTTCAACATCAAACTTTTTAGCATACTCTTTAATCTTATCAATATCATCTTTAATAAATAGCAAGTTCTCTTTAATGGTTAATTTTTTAAATAAATAACTCTTTTGAAAAACATAAGAAATGTTATTTTTTATTGTTTGTAAATCATCTCTATTCATCTTTTTAACATCCTTATTATTCCAATAATACTTACCTTCATAATTAGTATCTAGAAAAGATAAAATATTGAATAAAGTTGTTTTACCACTACCACTTATTCCTTTAATGACATAAATATTTCCCTCTTGTAATTTTAGATTAATTTTATCTAAAACGATGTGATCAAAACTTTTAGTTATATTTTTTAGTTCAATCATAATAGATCACTCTTTTCTTTAATTAAGTAAAACCAACCTTTTTTCTTGCGCGAATGGTTGAGAAAAAGACTTTCGATTAAGGCAAAAACGCCACTAACTATTAATAATTTTAAAATCCAATCAATACTTATCATAAATAGTGGATATGGAAGAAAGCCACCACTAGTAATAGTGTAATTTAATACTTTTGATAAAAGAATAGAACAAAAAGAAGATAATAAAATTATGAAAAACATATAAAGTAGGAAATATATTGAAGTAGCTGTTTTAACACTCATTTCACGATAACCATAATATTCATAAATACTATAATTGTGCTCTGTATGGGCAAGTCTTGTTTTATGAATTTGATAATAAAAGATAAGTCCTAAAGCTAAAAAAGCAATACTTGTGGAAAAACACAATTGTTGAATTAATTCATCATTAACTCCAAATTCAACAAAATTATTAATAGGATCATTTAAAACAATAGGCGAATTAGAATTATAGTCTTTACCTTTGTATTTATTATAAAAACTCATGAAATCTTTACTATTATTAAAGTAAACTGTTAGAGAGGTTGCTGGATAATTAGAATTTAATTCATCACTTCCTAAAACATCATCTTGTAAATATTTTTCCATGTAACTATTACTTAAAAAATAATACCAATCATAGACATATTGACCGAGAGTAGCCCTCCAAAGTGTCTCATTATCTTCATCAATCTTATTAAAGATACCAACTATTTCAAATTCATCTTTACCATCAGGAAGATTAAGTTCTATTTTTTCACCGATTAAGTTTTTTATTTTACTTTCATCTAAATTTTGTAATTCTAAAGCTTCTTCATAGCCAATAATAATATCATTTTTGTCCTCAAAATAATGCCCATAAAGTAGTTTACTATCGATGTCACCTAAATTATCTTTATGTTCAGGAAGCGTAATTATATCGGTTACAAAATCCGTTTGAATACTTGAATCATCATCTTCTTCATAAGAATTCATTGGAACATTCCTAATATAGTTATAAGTGACTTCAGAAACATCATAATTAGATAAAATACTATTACAATAGTCTTTTGTCTCAAGAGAACAAAATATTCCAGTTGCTTTTAAATCATTATTATAAATTAGTTGATTAATAAGTTTGGTATCATAGTCAGTACATGCAAAAAGAAGTAATAAAACAACGGAAAAAATAGTTGTAAAAAGAAATAATATTTTCTTTTCAAAACGAAACATTTGACGACATAAATATTTTAAAACGATAAAAGTTTCTTTAAAAAAACTATTTTTTCTTTTATATTTAATTTTTTTAGATAAATCTACTTTTAAATCTTTATCTTTATATCGATCTAAATCATTGAAATCTATTTTTTTACATTCCAAAGAAAAGATAGTACTATCATGACTAGCACAAATTACTAATGCTTTTTCTTTTAATTCATCAAGCATTTCATAAAAAATATCACGATTTTTCTTATCTAATGAAGCTGTTGGTTCATCTAGTAGAAATATCTTTTTATCTTTTAAAATATTACCAATTAAAGCAAATCTCTGTCTTTCTCCACCCGATAATTGATTAGGGAACTTTTTCAAACAGCGACTTAAATTAAACTTTTTAACTAAGTTATTAATTTCATCTTTATTTTTATTTGATTGTAATATTAAGTTTTCTTCTATGGTTAAATAATCAATAAAATATGTATCTTGGGAAATATAAGCAATTTTATCTTGAATGTTATTGTAATTAACACATTTTTTATAAACATTACCATCATAAGCTATTTCTCCATCATCAAAGCTAACAATTCCTAAAAGGATTTGAAGAAGAGTTGTTTTTCCACTACCACTAATACCATAAAGAACATATAGACCTTTATCTTCAAATTTATAAGAGAAATCTTTAAAAATAGTAACATCATTAAATTTCTTTTTGATATTTTTACATATAATCATAATTATTTATCCCTATTTTCTTCAATTTTTTCAAATATTTGAAATAACTCTTTATAGTCTGAATTGTCTTTTAAACTATCAAACTTTTTATCTAAAGAGAATTTTCCATTCTTTTTAATATCTTTTTCCATTTCTTTAATCGTGTTATAAATTTCTTTTTCTTTATCAGTTGCTTTGTTAGAAGCAATCTTATCTGTTAAATATGTACCATTTGAATATACATAATCAATTCTAACTTCTTCTATATTGCCATAATTTAAAAGTAATCCAACTTGATAGTGATCTTCATTACTCTTAACTTTTGTTATTGAGCAAGTTTTAAGTGATATATATTTTCCAATTATATCATCTGTTTTTTGATATTTTTTTGAATATGCATCATTCCATAATTTTACAATATCATCTTTTTCAAAATTAACAAATTTAATACTTTTTAAATCATCATTATTTATTTTTCTCTCCCAATGTTCATTTACTAACAATTCATTTATTTCACCTAATTCATCAGTTTCTGTTTTTTTGCCATCTTTTGATTTACGTGAATGTTCAAGCGTAACTGAACTTGATGGTATTTTAGATATGTGTCCATCTCCATCTATAAGTGTACTATAATTATCATCTAAGTGTTCGTATTTAATATTACAACCTGAAAAATAATTATAATAAATATATTTTTCTTTTTCTTGAACACGATCAATAGTAATATAATAGAACCAACCATCTTCTTTTTCTAAATAGCTTCTTTTAACAACAGAACTTTCGGCAACTTTCTCTTCTTCTTCTCTAATTTTTTTCTCTCTTTGTTCTTTATCATAAACTGTCTTGATTTTATTTATGGAAAATATAATAATTGCGACTAAAAATATAATTATAAATACAAACATAATTTTTTGATTTAAACTCTTTTTTTTCGACATATTTTTTCTCCTCTTTTTATATAGCAACTTACTAAAAAGTTATACTATAAGAATAAACAATAGCCATTTTGGTTGAAATGGCTATTGTTTTATATTAATCTACTCTTATTTCGTAATCGAACACTGCACCATTTGTTGTTGTTTTATCACCTGTTATTTTGTCAAGTGCTGCTGTTATATAAAGTTCACCAGTTGCGTCATTAGCAGAATCAATATTTCCTAAACCAGCTGTATATTCTTCATCCAATTTGATAGTATCTAAATCCAATCCTTTAAATGTTCCTATGTATCTTTTTACGAAATCATCAGCATTAGGATCTGCATCATCTTCCATCAAATATATAATTATCTCTCTACCAGTTATTGGTTTTGCAACTCCTTCTCTCAAGTATCCTAAATTATCAAAAAATACATATGATTCAGATCCCTTTAAAGGTGCTGACTTAGATGTTAAATTGAATATTTTACCTGATGTTTTTTTACCTGCTATTGCTTCCGGACCTTTTTGCCATCCAGTAACTTGATTATAAGCATATACATTAGATGTAACTAATAATAACATTGCAAAAATTCCTAAGCAAATTACAATTTTTTTCATTTTTTCCTCCTTATTATTATATTTATTTTAACAACATTTTTATAGTGGCCACAATTTAAACTAAAATGGAGTTAACATATTTTGATGAAATACAAATTGTTATTTATGATAGTTTCCTATTTACAATAATCATTTAATTAAATACATCTAAAATAGCACAATAATATCAAACTTACTATTTATAAGAAAACTAACATTAACAATTTATTTTTCACTTTATATTCTTTAATGGTATTTAATTGTAGTTTAAATTTTTAAAGTGTAATATCAACACCTTCCATTTCGTCATACACTCCAGTAGCTGCACCATAAAACTTGAATACATTTCCATACCCAGCACTATCTATTACGAATAGTTGACTATTTGACAGACTTATTTGTTTTTTTGCATGTTGATATGATGCATATACCTTCCCACCTTTAGCAAGTGTATATTTTTGTTCAATAGTAACATTACTACCAGACGGCAACTTTACAGATGTTCCAAAACCATTTACAAATCCTTTGGCATCGTAAACAAAATCATATCCTTCGCTAGAAGAAAATTTTGTAACTATTGAATCACTAATTAAATTTGTTCCAGAAAAACGTGCACCAATTATGTCATAGCTTCTTACATTTGGCAATGATGTCCATGTACATTTTACAATGATTGCACAATTTTTGGAGCAACTCTTAACTATTGTTAATGTTTTTCCATTTTGATTGAGTGAAGAAGTCATTGGTGATATTCCATAATCATAAATAGTCTTAATTTCAACATCGCTATTATCAATATTCAAATCTTGAATCCAATTAAGATCATCAATAGTCATTTTTTCAAAATAGTTATTACCATAAAATTCATTAATGAAATTATATGTTTTTGTTGAAACCTTAACTCCATTTTCATTAGTATAATAATCTTTACTTTGTGCATGAACTCCATCGGTATAAATAAATATTAAAAATGTAATCATTATAATTAATGCATGACCATATTTTCTTCTCATATTTCCTTCTTTCAAACCAATGTTAATTTAAAAATTTAAAAAAATAAAGGACTTATTCAGTCCATATGTTATTGAAACCTATTTTTTTTAAATTAAATATACATTATATAATAATATTTGATAAATACATATTAACTATCAAAATCTATTTTACTCAAATAATTATCACTAAACTCTTTTATTTTTTTATCATCACATTTATACATGATACATTCCTTCTTTTGAAGATCATAATAAAATTCTTCAATTATATCACCTGCTTGATTTATACTACTATATGACAAATCTACTGGATGTGTATAACTATATCTTTTTATGATGCCATCTTCTTGTTCTTCTACAATATAAGTTTTAACATCTGGATAATATTCCTGTTTTATACTTTTATTATCATTATTAGTTTCCAAATAATAACAATTATCGTCATCATTATATTTAAAATTTTTCATAATATAATTAGGCACATTAACATCTTCTACATAATTGACATCTTCTTTTAGTTTATTATGTTTCTTGAAAAAAATATTATTATTAGAATATTCTTTTGATAGTTTTAATTTTATAATTGATACTTCATCATCTAATTCAATTTTTAAATATAAATTAGATACTAAATACTTTAAATCCTTATATTCCACGCTCGATTCTGAAAAGTCCAATACATCAAAACTTATTACCCCGTTACCATAGAATAAAACATTTTTATTGTCGCCTTTTTCATAGTACAATTCAAAGTTAACATCATCAGTTTGTAAATTTTGAACATTTCCAAGTTGAATGTAAAGTTTTTCATGTGATACAATCATTAATCCATTATTTATAACATAATTATTTTGACTACCTTCAATTTCATATACAGTTATAGAATTATAATTATTTATAAAATAATATGATAAAAATAAAATTGTTAAAGAAATAATTATTAACAAACTAAAAATTAAATATTTTTTAAATTTAATACTTTTTTTCATAATATTTGCCGTCATGCTATTAATAGTTTTTATGTTGCTTTTATTTTTTCTTTCACCAAGCATTAATTCATAAATTGTTATTTCAAAAATATCACTTAATTTTAATAAAACTTCTATACTAGGATTATTTATTCCACGTTCCCACTTTGAAACTGTTTCTCTTTCAACAAACAAAAGTTTTGACAACTGCTCCTGTGTCAAGTTTTTTTCTCGCCTTAATTCAGATATAAAATGCCCAATTTTTTTATAATCTAATTGCAAAATAATCACCTACCAACTATATTATTATATATTATATACTATATACCAACATCTATCAATGTCATAATTTTATAGATTTCTATCCACAAAAAATTCTCTAATGTCTACTTCTAAAACGCGGAAAATTCTATACAAAACTGCTATACTAAATGACTGAGCTACTTTTCTTGATTCAATATTACCAATAAGACTAGTACTTAAATCACATAGTTCAGCCAACTTTTCTTGAGTCATCTTTCCATAATAACTATATTTGCTATTATTATGTAATCTAAAATATTTAATATTTCTACTAGCAATATCGTAAATATATCTATCATCATTTGGATCAAAATTCATTCAATATCACCTATTTGTATTTTCTCACTTATTGAAGAAAATATTTATATTCATATAATGATAAAACTTATATCATAAGTGATGAAACAAAATCAATAGTTTTTATTAATAACGTTTACTAAATTTTTATAGTTATTATTTTCATATTCTTTCATATAGCAAATGCATAATACATGAGTGTTATTATACTAACTCTAAAAAGGCTTATTGTAAATTATTTTGAAAACAAAAAAATCTAGTAAGAACTACTAGATAATATATGATAAATCGCTACAAAAAGCGAACATTTGTTTTGGCAGGGGATAAGTGAATTGAACACTTATCTAAGGTTTTGGAGATGTAGTCTCGAATTTTTTGAATTGAACTGAAATGGCTTGAAATCAAGTAATTTCAAGAGTTTCCGAATTTCATCAGTTCATCAAAAATGGCACTTTTTTTGAAATATTTTGAACTAATTGGCACAAAATTGGCACAAATTTTTTTGACCCAATTTTTTTGTGCCAATCGAGTTGTAAACCGCTAGACTTTTTCTTCGCAAAACCAGTGTTCATAAGGGTTTAATTAGGGCAACATAATAATTTGTGCCAATAAATAAATAAAAAAAGAGAGAATCTACTCATTTGTAGATCCTCTCAAATATCTATTCTTTCAACTTTTTTAATATCATCAGGTGGATTAATTTCAGGTTTATCACATTTTTAAGACTATTTTAGATATTTTTGTTTATATTTCATAGATGTACCTATAGTACCTTTTTCATTTGTTTTTTATATATTACTTTTTGAAACTTTGTCAGTTCATTATTTAAGGAATAGATTCAACAACTTTTAGCTAGTATCAAATTAATATCATTCGAATCAATAATATTTTGTATGCGACAATATTCATTATCTATTAAACTAATATTTTCATTACACTTTTCAAACACTCCAGTAATTTCAAATAGTTCATTATCTTTTATACGAGATACTGAAAGTCCACATTCATATAAAACCACTTCTTTTTGAGGCAATAAATTGTAATTATCATCAAGTTCAATTGGCATTAAATGGTTTACTTTAAATTGATAAATTATAAAAGTATATTCATCAATATTTATAGTTTTAGATTTAATTATTGAATCTTTTATATTATCAATGCTGACTTTATTACTTTTTTTGTATAAACGACTGATATAATTATCAAACTTTAAATCGTATTTAAAATACAAACTATATAATCTAATTGATTTCTTATATATCAATTCAAATTTATCACTTTTCATAACTAGCTCCAAATACTCTTTTTATTTAAACTATACATTTTCATTAATTTTTTGTATCAATTCTTCTTTTAATTTTATGTATTTATTTTGTTGCTTCTCACATATCATATCCTTATTATTACAATCACTATATATATAATCATATTTCATTATTTCTTTCATTGTAAGACTACCATTTTCGTATCCAAAAAGCAAATTAGATTGTCTAGAAATATTAAAATGCCCATATTCTACACTAGAGAATACAAATGTATTCTTAACGCTAGGATTTGGAGCTTTTTTTACAAATACTACATACTTATCACCTAGAGTAAGAGGAGTCATTCCTCCAGAATAATCTATATATTCATTAGATATTAAATTTACTAAATCATAGATTTTTATATCATTACCCTCATAAATACTATGATTACTATCATTTTTGTATATTTTTAATACTTTTGCATTATTAATCAAACTATTTCCATATATTAAAGGTTTATTCTGAACTATTATTTTAAATACATAATCTGACTTGTCAAACAAATCATCAATATTACTTATTAATGAATCATTAATAAAAAAACCTTTTAATCTAGAATAATGTCTATACATCGACTCAGTAGATGTAATAAAGTAATCAGTATTTGAAATATAATCATCGTAACTTATGTGATTAGTTACTTTTTTACCAATGAAAATCATAATAAAGAAAAAAAATACAAAAATTAAACAAGAAAATCTTAATATTTTTAATATGTCAACTTTTTTCATTTCGATTTAACACCTTACCATCAACAACATAAAAAATCTTATCACACAAATAATTTAAATCCTCTTTATTATGGCTTGCCAATAACACTATTTTTTTCTGTTTTTTAAGTTTCAAAATTATTTCATGTAACTTTTTTATTGATGTTTCATCTAAACCATTTGTTGGTTCATCTAAAATAATAATTTGTTGATTTTCCATTATTGCTTGTATAATTCTTAACTTTTGTTTCATTCCAAGGGAATATTCTTTAAATTTTTTATCCTTTGCTTCTAATAAGTCAAACTCTTGTAATAAACTACAAATGTATTGCTCATTATCTTTATTGTTAATTTTATATAACATATCTAGATTTTGAAATCCTGTTAGATGAGGATAAAAATCAGGATTTTCGATAAGGATTCCAAAATTTCTTAAATCATATTCATCATTAATTATCGAAGTGTCATCTATTAAAACATCACCAGTTGTTGGATATATCAAACTTGATATTGCTCTAAAAAGCATTGTCTTACCTGATCCATTTCTTCCATAGAATCCATATATTTTCCCACTTGATAAACTTAAATTAACATTATCTAAAATTACTTTATTTTTAATAATTTTTGTGTAATTTTTAACTACTATTCTCATCTTTAACACCTCCTAAATCTATTTTTATGTATAAAGATTTTAATATAAAAATTAATATGATTATAATAAAAAAGTCCACATAATTAATATTATAATTTACATATAATGAAACAAAAGGAATATAAAAGCATTTGAATGAATTTAATAATACTAAAACAGTGCAAGTCACAATAATAATAGAATATATAAAATTGTCAATAACTAATGCTCCTATAACAATTATCATAATCAATAAAAATGTTTCAATGATATACTTAAAGTAAAATATCAAAAAGATTGTTTTTGTTTCTATTGGAAGTTGAAAAATTATTGTAAATAAAATAATTTGCACTAAAATTGTAAATGTCCCTAATATAATATGATTTTTAATATTATCCTTAATTATGCTAAAATAATACGTTTTACGATTTTTATATCTAGGATTCATCTTTATTAGCTTATAATACATATTTTTAGATATTAAAAATATATTTAATATTACAGGAATAAACCAAATAAAGTTATAAATGTTGTTCTTAGAAAAGTCAATTATAATTTTATAATATGATACATTCATCCAAGATCGCATTTCTAACAAAAATGGAATTTTCATATAACATGTAACTAATATTATTGTCAAATATATAAATTTTTTCCCATTACTCATTATTATCATCTTTTTTCATCATAAGATCTTTTTTAGAATATAGCAAAAGCATTACATTTACCAAAATAATATTTAAGATAGTAATGCAAGTAAATATGGTAATACTGTTCGAATAAGTATAATTAATAATATACATATTATTAAAGCTTATATTTAGATTGTTTAAGTAAAAAAAATTTATATGATCTAAAGGAAAATCTATGCAAATTACAATAAATAGAAAAAATATAATAGAAATAAATCTTTTATCAATAAATATGTCAATTATCATAATTATTAATGAAATAGTCAAGCTAACAATTAAGTAGTTTACAATTATAATTAGTATATTTAATAAATATTTAAATGAAACAGGTGCATTTAAAATAACTATTACTAAATTAAATACTAAAAAAAATACAGTATTTAAAATAAATTCATAAATTAATGTAGTAATAATTAACTTAATTCTATTTTTATATCTAGGATATTTAGTTGTAATAAAAATATATTTATATACTAAATAATTAAAAATCAATGAAACAACAATCAAGTAATATCTGAGAGGTGGATTGCTTAAATATCCTAAAAAATTTTCAAAAAAATTATTTTTTAAATAATATGAAATAAAAATTGAAACAATACAATTTAATATAAATATTAAAGTTAATTGTTTATTTCTCACTATATATTTCATAAATAATCCTTCTTCCTAATTTGAAGAAGTAATAAGACTATGCAAGATAAAAGTAGGGTTACATATAATAATATTGCATTATATATAGAAAAGGATGAAAAAGGTTGTAATTGTCCAATAATAGAATATTTATCTAATTTAAAAATTGATAATATTAATTCATCACCAATCAAAGCTAAAAATGGGAATACATATATAATGATACGTTGTTTTATAAAAAAAGAAATAGCATAAGATAGTGAAGATAGAAGACTAATCAAAAAAGATGTATGAGCAGATATAGACACAATGAACCAAAAAGGACTAATTAGTCTTAAATTATCAATAAAATAATATTTGTTACTACTTAAGTAAAAACCAGGGCTTTGGAAATATGTTAAAGCATTGCCACTACCATATATTTTAGCAAGAACATAATAGTTTAACATAAATCCACAAAAAACAATTACAAATGTGGTGATAAGAATTAAAAAAAATCTCACAAATATTAAAGTTTTCTTATTTAATCTTGAATAAAGGATATTAGTAATTTTTTTATTATTTTCAAGCCAATTTATATCCGAGAAAATCGTTGAACATAATATTGGTAAAGCTATAATAATAACTAGATTAATATTTACATCTAAATTATATAGAATAAATAGATATTCCGCTTTATAACCAATTTCACAAAACAAGTGTAAATTATAATTATTATGATAAATAACTAAAAATATATGAACTAGATTAATTAATAATATACCCATTATAGCAAAATATAATTCCTTTTTTCTATATAGATGTTTCAAACTATATATTAATTCCTTCATACGAATTCTCCTCTTCTTAATTCAATGTAAACACCAACACTTGTTGGTGTTTACATATTAAATGATTAATTATAGTTAATGTATCCATTAGATACACCTTTTTTTGTCAATTTCCATACATGATTTCTAGCTTTAGTTCTCATTTTAGTTCCTATAGAAAATGCTCTTTCATAATTTAAATATCCAGTATCATCATTTTCCAAGTTCATAATTGTTCCATTTGGTGAATAAACATATTCTTTTTCTTTAGAATCAGTATCTTTATAAACATATCCACCAGCATAGTATGTAACTTCGTCAATATTTTGAGCATCAACTATAATTTCACCTTTATTTGTTTTCGTTGCTATAACACCATCACCACGATCAGCTGTTGTTGTAACCCAACCTTGGCGTGCAGGTATATCAAAGTAAAACCAAAGCCAATCAGCTGCATGTACACTAACCATTGTTAGTATAGCTACTAATGAAATAGAAACAAAAACAATCTTTTTCATATGCTTCTTCATATTATCACCTCCTTTCTTAACATTCTTTGATTTAATCGTTCATAAATCAAAGCAATTTATGAACGATTTCATATAGTAAATATACCTACAATAAAAATTTATCAGTAGATTGATTATCAATAATACATTTTTATTAACATTCTATTTTCTTAAAAACAATTCAAAATTTATTGTTAATCGTCCTTTTCCTTTCAACTTCATCATAATACTAAATATTTAAAAAAATAAAGAGATGAATCATCACATAAAGGTTATATTCAAAATGTGATTTCTCATCTCATCATTATTTTTATTTTATGACAATAGTTAATTATATTTTTTATTAACATAAATAAACTTATAATGTCATATTTAAACCATCCATTTGATCAAATACATTTAAAGCTGCACCATAAAATTTAAATACACTACCATAACCAGTTGCAGTTATCGTATACATTTTACTAGTTTCCAAAGTAATACTACTTTTTGAATGTTGATATGTAGCAAATACTTTTCCTCCTTTTGATAATACATACTTTTGTTCAACTGAAATATTTGTTCCTGATGAATTTAATTTTACTGATACACCAAAACCATTGCTTGCTTGTTTTAAGTTAGTAAAATATTCAGTTCCTGCGCTGGATGTAACTTTTGTAGTTATAGTATTACTTGCTAAACTAGTATCTAAAAAACGAGCTCCAATAACATCATAACTCTTTACACTTGGATTTGATATCCATTTGCAATTTACAATAATCGTGCAGTTTGTAGAACAACTTTTAGCTATTGTAATTTTCCTATTATATTGAGTAATTTCAGTAGCTAATGGCATAATATTCGAATTATTATATGATTTGATTTCTACTTCGCTATTATCAATGTTCAAATCTTTAATCCAATTATATTCTTCTAATGACATTGTTTCAAAATAATCTTTTCCGTAAAAATCGCTTATAAACTGATATTCCTTCTTTGAAACTACTATACCATTGCTATTTACAAAACAATCAATAGTTTGTGCCGACACAAATTGAATAGAAATACAAATAATGCAAACAATAAATAGAAAAATCTTTTGCTTTAATTTTTTCATATTTTTTCCTCCTTCCAATTCCATCGTAATATTTTTAAGTCAAAAAATAAAGAGATGAATCATCACATAAAGGTTATATTCAAAATGTGATTTCTCATCTCTTGTTTATTTTTAAGTAAGCATACTTAAATATTCATTTTTAAAATATTCTATCAAATCTTTATTACATTCACCAGTAATGCATTCATTACTATCCAACACATAAACAAATTCTTTTATAATCTTTCCATTATCACTAGTTTCTGAGTAAGTTATATCTGGCTTAGAATATGTAAAACTACTTCTATACCCATCAAATACTTCCTCTACCATGTACACATTAGCATCTACAAAATAGGTATACTTAATTGTTTTATCTTCTCTTTTTTCTTCTAAATAATAAGAATTATCATTGCTGTTAAAATCAAAATTATCTTTTATATATGTAGGAATGTTATCATATAAATCATTAATGTCATCTTGTTTCAAAGATGATTCATTTTGTGGAATTATTCTATTATTAGAATATGATTTAGATAGTTCCAATTTTAAAACTGACATTTCATTATCATTAAATATAATTTCTAAAAACATATTTGAAATTAAATATTTTAAATCACCATACTTAAATTCTGAATCTTTATAATCAGAAACATATGATCCTCCCAAGTCATTTCTCTCATAAAAAGTAATTGTTTTATTACCTTTTGTGTAATATAACTTTTCAGATATAATATTAACGCCATTATTATTTTCAATATTTCCCAAATTTATATAAACTTTTTCTCTAGATATAACCATTATTCCATTGTGAATAGAAAAATTATTGTCATCATAATTAATATCATAAACCATAATTGAATTAAAATTATTTATGAAATAATATGATAAAAAAGATAAAAATAAAATTAAGATTATAATTATAGTTATGGATAGATACTTTTTAAAAACTACATTTTTTCGTAGTGCACCAACTGTAACATCACTAATACTTTCAATATTCTCTTTATTTATTCGTTCGCCTAATATCATTTCATTAATAGTAATTCCAAATATTTTAGACATTTTTATTAATGTTTCAGTGTTTATACTATTTTCACCAAGTTCCCATTTTGATATAGTGGTTCTATCAACAAATAATTTTTTTGCTAGATCTTCTTGGGTCATATTTTTTTCTTTTCTTAGTTCTACTATAAATTTTCCTATTTTTTTATAGTCCATATAATCCATTTTAAACATCACCTACCAAAACTACATATATTTTAACATCAAACAATAACAATTATCAACGATTACTATCATTGTTAAATTTTCTGTCTACAAAAAATTCTCTAATGTCAACTTCTAAAACACGAGAAATTCTATATAAAACTGCTATACTAAATGACTGAGCTACTTTTCTTGATTCAATATTACCAATAAGACTAGTACTTAAATCACACAATTCAGCCAATTTTTCTTGAGTCATCTTTCCATAATAACTATATTTGCTATTATTATGTAATCTAAAATATTTAATATTTCTACTAACAATATCATAAATATATCTATCATCATTTGGATCAAAATTCATTCAATATCACATATTTGTATTTTCTCACTTATTGAAGAAAATATTTATATTCATATAATGATAAATCTTATATGATAAGTGATAAAAAAGAAGTCAGTATTTTTTATTACTAACATTTACTAAATTTTTATAGTTATTATTTTCATATTCTTTCATATAGCAAATGCATAATACATGAGTACTATTATACTAACTCTAAAAAGGGTTATTGTAAATTATTTTGAAAATAAAAAAATCTAGTAAAAACTACTAGATGTATATGATAAATCGCTATAAAAAGCGAACATTTGTTTTGGCAGGGGATAAGTGAATCGAACACTTATCTAAGGTTTTGGAGACCCCTATTTTACCATTAAACTAATCCCCTATGCGTTTGATTATACCACAATAATTATGCAAATACAATAACACATTTTTATTTTTAACATAATCTATTATAGGTGATTATATGGCTATATTAGACTATACTAATAATGAATTAGATCTAATGGCTAGACTAATGCGTGCGGAAGCTCTTGGTGAAGGGGATCTTGGTATGTTAATGGTAGGAAATGTCATCGTTAATCGAGCTTTAGCCAACTGTTTAACTTTTAAGGATATAAATACTATTCAACAAGTTGTTTATCAAAATCCCGGCGGATTTGCTGGCATAAATAGTAGTCTTTTCAATCACGCTGCAACAACTCTTGAAAAAGAATTAGCTCTTCGTTGTCTAAATGGTCAATATTATTATCCAGCTACTAATGCTTTATGGTTCTATTCTCCAACCAAAGGCTCTAACTGCATCTCTTTATGGTACAACCAACAATTAAGTGGTAAATATAAAAATCATTGTTTTTATAAACCATATCCTGGTGTCTGTAAAGAATTATATTAAATAGGTATTAATAATCTTTGATTAACTGCTAATTTATTAGAAGTCAAATTATTAATATCTTTTATTTTATCTATTGTCGTATTAAATTTTTTCGCAATACTATATAAACTATCTCCTCTTTTAACAATATAAAAATTCTCTTTTGTTTTAGGAACTTTTAATATTTGTCCAACATCTAAAGAATCTGTTCCTAAATTATTTATCTTTATCAATTCATCTACCGTCGTATTATATCTTTTAGCTAAATCATATAAATAGTCTCCCTTTTCGACTACATGGATTCGACAATTAACAAAATCTTTATCACCAAAGAAATCAATTATAATATTTACTATATCATCACCATAACTCTTTATTTCTTCACTAGTATCATTTAAATTATCATAGCCAAATTCTATTACTACTACTTCCATATTATCTTTAGCTAATCTTTGAATAGCATAATAATCTTTACTATCATCAGTTGGTAAAGTCTTTGTCTTAACTTCCGTTATAGCATTCAATTTATTATATAAATCCTTATTTATCGCATCATCACTATTTATAGAATAAATAATATCAATACCACTACTCTTTTCATTTTCAATATGAATTGATAAAACTAAACTCTTTCCCTCAACTTCACTTATAATATTATCTATATATTCATAACGATCATAATTACTCATCGTATAATCATCATTTCTTGTTATATAAACTGGAAAACATAAATCTTTTAAACGATTATATATATACTTAGAAAGTTCTAAATTAAAATCTTTTTCATAATTGTTTCCTTCATAATAACCAATATCTATTCCACCATTTCCTGGATCTATTATAATTGACTGATAACCATTATTCATAAATATCACCCTATAAAAATATATGAAATAAAATAAGTAAATAATACTTTACTCTAATTCACATAATATTTGGTCAAAAACTTTACAATAGAACACCTTATAATATATAATTATATATATAATAGGATTTATAAATTGTTTGTAGAGGTGACTATATGAAAAAGAATGCTAAAAACTTTATCTATATTGGTCTCATACTTCTAACTTGTGGATTCATAATAAATCAAATTCCAAATATAACTTTGACATCTACTCTTTACAATAGTAAAAATAAATTTTTTAATGCCGGTGAAGAAAAAAGAGGGGAAACAAGGAATGATACAGTTTCAGTAGGAGAATTACAAAATGATGGTGATGTTAAACTTGAGAAAAAGGTAACACCTTCTAGTGAAGAAGGAACTTTTGATGTATCATTAACTGTTAAAGGAAAAAATGTAAAGACTCCTATCTACGTAGCTGTTGTATTTGACAAATCTGGCAGTATGATTTGTAACAATGGTGCCGTTCCATTTCTTACTGGTGCATTAACACACCATTATCAAGCAGCTGATGGACAATATTTATCATGTAGTCTAGGTAGTAATCATGTAACCAAAGATAAATGGGAAAAAGCAATTGCTGGTACTAAATTGTTTACGGATGATATATTAAAAGAAAATCCTGATTCAAGAATAAGTTTAATAACTTTTGCGACAACTGATTCTTTAGCGGTAGGATGGACTAATCAATCACTTCAAGATGCTGATTTTGGGCACCCATATGGACTTACTGCTTTAGGTGAAGCTTTAAATACCGCTATTAGACAATTTGATAATGTAAGAGAAGACGCTCATAAAGTTATTCTAATCGTTGGTGATGGTATTCCTACTAATGAAAACACAGCTAGAAATCACGCTGAAGATGCAAAGAATGCCGACATAACGGTTTATGCTTTCGGATATCATTTAGATGAAGAACAAGGAGCCAAAGAATTATTCCAACAACTTGTTTCTTCTAATGCTGATGAACACTTATTTGATACCGATTCTAACAATATCGAAACAGAAGCAAAAAAATTGGCTAGTACTTTAACTAATCACGTTGCTGGTGGTCGTGCTACAATAAATGACACAATTGCAAATGGTTTTTCATACGTTCCAAATAGTGCCAATAAAGAACCAACTATCAATGATAATACACTAACATTTAAGGCTGCAAATATTACTGAAACGGGAACTACATTTACTTATCAAGTTAAAATTGACAAAGACTTGAAAGATGGATGGTATCCAGTAAGTAATAAAACTAATATTACCTATGTTGACGATAGTGGTATATCACAAACTAAAGAATTAGAAAACGAACCAGAAATTTACTGGATTCAAGAAAAATATAAATATTCTATTAATTATTATAAAGATGATATTTCACAACTTAATTTATTAGGTTCTATAGATGATAGTGCACATATAAATACTCAAATAAAACAAGAAGATATTGATATAAATAAATTTAAGCCATTTGGCTATCAAGATGGAGTTATTTCTACCAATATGCCTTATATAGTTATAGATGGAAATAATATAATTAATGTTATATATCAAAAAAGAAATGACTTAACATACAAAGTTAAATATATTGAAAAAGAAACTGGAAATATTCTTGAAGAAATCATTAAAGAGAATAATACATATAATTCTACAATAACTGAAGTAGCTAAAACAATTAAAGGATACAACGTTATACTTGACAGTACTCAAGATATTATAATTGATCAAGATAATAAAGAGATAACTTTCTATTATGAAAAGAAACATGATTTAATATATACAATTAATTATTATAAAGATGATACAACTGATTTAATAGGTCAAGTTGAAATAAGAAATGTTACCTATTTAGATGAAATATCTATTGAGGATATTAATATTAATAAATTTAAACCTAATGATAATTACCAAGATGGAACTATTATTACCGAAATGCCATTAATAATAGATGATGGAGAAAACACAATAGATATAGTATATAAAAGACAAAAGCCTATTCCAAATGAAATAATTTCTCCTAAAACTGGTGATAATTTAATTAAATATATAACAATGTTAATATTAAGTTCAATAATAATAATTATTTTAATATATTTAATACGAAAAAAAAGATTTAGTAAATAGAACTAAATCTTTTATTTTCTTAAATTTGTAAATGTAACTATTAAAGGGAATATTTCCAAACGTCCAAGAAGCATGCCGATACTTAATACTATTTTGGAAAAATTACTGAACATCGCAAAGTTCGATATATCAAAAGAAAGACCAACATTCGCAAAAGTAGTAAAGACAGCATTCAAAGTTATATCAAAAGAAAAACCATCAAAACTTATTAAGAACATCGAAACAATTATTAAGAAGACGTACAAGAATAAAAAGGTACAAGTACTCTTAATTGTTTCCTCTTCAACTTTCTTGCCTTCAAAAGTAACAATATGTACACTATTAGGATGAAATACTTTTAATAAATCTCTTTTAATCGTCTTAAAACAAATTATTAGGCGTGATACTTTAAAACCACCACAAGTACTACCAGCACAAGCACTGACAAGCATTAAGAATAACATTAAAATTCTAGAAGATGTCGGATATATATTAATATCACCAATACTATAACCAGTACTCGTCATAAAAGAACTGGTATGGAATAAAGATGAAGTAAAAGCTTCTCCCAAATTATTAAACATTTGATAAGTATTAAATAAAACAAATAATACCGCAAAGACATATAACAAAATATAAACACGTAACTCTTCACTTTTTAAAACCGTTTTAATATCGCGCATGATAAATAACAAGAAATATATATTAAAGTTAACGCCAAATAGAAACATAAATATTGCAACGACATACTTATTAAATACGGAAAAAGTTGCTAAACTAGAATTTAAATAAGAGAATCCTCCTGTACCTGCTGTTCCCATCGCTATCAACAAACTATCAAAGAAATTTAAGCCACCAATCATTAAAAGAATTAATTCAACTAATGTTAAACAGACATAAATTCCATAAAGATAAAATAGTGTTTTTCTTAAACTAGGAACTAATTTCGCAACACTAGGTCCAGGCATTTCCGCTTTTAATACGTGCATTGATTTATCGTCTCTTGATAGCGGAATAATAGCCATTACAAAGGCAAGAACACCCATACCACCAATAAAATGCGTAAAACTTCGCCAGAAAAGAATACTTTTATCTAGAACTTCAACATCTTTAAAAATAGTTGCCCCAGTCGTTGTAAAACCAGAAACAGCTTCAAAGAAAGCATCAAAGAAAGATGCTTTAACACTAATCATAAAAGGAATGGCTCCTAAAAGACTAATTAATATCCAAGAAAGAGTTACGATGACGAACCCGTCTCGTGCATACAAAGTCTTATTTTTAACTTTTAATCTATTCAATAATAGACCAATAAATAGACTCAATAACAAAGGAATAATAAATGGTAATACCGAATTATGATAGATTAAACTAACAATAATTGGAACTAATAAAAGAAAAGAATAACCAATTAATACTTTACCAAGATATTTATATATTAATTTATTTTTCATTTTCTACTCCAAGATATCATTAATATCACGAATTGAATCTTTATTATCAATTACGACAATAGCATCTTTTTCTTTTATTTCATCATCACCATTAGGGAATATTGTACTCTTTCCTCTTGCGATAGCTACTATTAAAATACCATCTTTAATATGCATATCTCTTATCTTTTTACCTATTCCTTTAAAGTCTTTTTTAACGTTAAATTCAAGCATTTCAAATATATCATCATCAAATTTATAGATAGCTTCACAACTACTCTTTTCACTATTTTGCATAGCTCTTACATATTGCACAATCAAGTTATTAGCAATCTTATGCGGTGTGATAACAGTATCAATACTCGCTTTTTCAACAACGCCATCTAATTGGATATGATTAATTTTAGTTATTATTTTAGGAACATTATTCATGGACGCAAACATAGAACAAATAATATTTTCTTCATCGATACTCGTTAGTGTTACAAAAGCATCACAGTTATCAATTCCTTCTTCATGTAAAACGTATTGGTCAGATACATCACCATTAATGACTAATACTTTTGGTAGTTTTTCACTTAAGAACTTACATCTTTCTTCATTTATTTCAATGATTTTAACACCAATTCCCATATCAGAAAGAATCTTCGCAAGATACATTGATGTATCACTACCACCACAAATAATAACTTTTTTAGTTTTTTGGGATATTAAATTAGCCTTATCTAAAAAATCATGAATATTTTTTGTTGAACCTGTTATGTGAATCTTATCACCTATTTGGAGTTTAGTATTTCCTTTTGGAATGATTGTAACACCATTTCTTTCAACAGCACATACGATAATACCACTGAACTTTTTAGATAAAGAATGAATAGTTGACCCTACTAAAGAACTCTCTTTTTTTACTTTTAGAGAAATCATTTGAATTCTACCCTTTAAAAAAGTTGTTGCTTCTAAAGCACTAGGAATACTTAGAGCTCTAGCTATTTGTGTCGCTGTTAAAAGTTCAGGATTAATTGTCATTGATAAACCTAATTGTTCCTTCAAAATATTAATTGAATTACTATATTCTGGTGTTCTAATACGTGCAATAGTATGTTTTACACCCATTGTTTTTCCAAGTAAAGAACACATAACATTTTGTTCATCTTTATTAGTAACACTGATTAATAGATCAGCATCCCCAACACCTGCTTCTAATAAAACATTAGAATCAAGTCCATTACCACAAACATAATTGACATCTTCATTATTTATAATATCTTGACTAGTCGTAAAATCTTTATCTATTAAAGTTACCTCATTATTATCCCTAACCAAACTTTTAGCCAAATACTCCCCTAATTTTCCAATACCTACTATAATTATTTTCATATTATCACCTGTATGTCTTAAACTTCTTCTTTATTAATAATTTCCTCTAAACTATTATAGTTACTACTTTCATCATATATTCTAATCGTTATATTTTTACACTCTTCTCCTAAACAATCAAATATACCTTCACTATTTTCTTTTATTATTTCCATATCAAATCTTTGATATTCATCATTATCTAACACTAATAAACTAGCATTATGTAATCCTGTTAAATATTCTTCTAACTTTTCATTTTCACTTAAAAGAATATCATCATTTACTTTAACATTATTACCATTTATATAATAAAATTTATAATCACTATATTGATCTTTCCAACTTATAAAAATAGGAATTAAATCATAAGATAACATATCCATATTAGGATTTATCAATAAAATAATAGCTTTCTTTGTAGATTTTTTTAAATTAGCAAATTCATCTATTGATAATTCATCTATCGAAGATAATTTACTCAATTGAACTTCTTTATACTTATCATTATCATCAATATCTAATTCTTTAAAATCATTATTACGCATTATCTCTTCAATAACTTCATCTGTAACATCTTTAATATTATTTTTATTTATGTAATTGACTAAATCTTTTGAATTGTAATAAGTATAATCTATATTTTTATCTTTATCATTAAGAGTAACTTCCATTTTATATTTAGAAACACTCTTAATATTCATTGTATAATCATCACAATCAAAAGTAATTTTAGTATTTTCTTCATCATAACTATATTCTTTACATGAACTTAAATTTATTTTATCATTTTCATCTTTATCAACATATTTAAATTTACCAGAAGCAAAACGTATTGTTGATGAATTATTATACCAAGTATATGCCGTAATATTTTCTGGTAAATCAGATATTTTTTCATCTTTTCTTATATATATTTTCCAATAAAAGAATAGAGAAACTAATAATAATAAAACTAAAAAAATTCGAAAATAATTAATCTTCTTCAAGATAATCACCCACCATTGTCTATTATATCACAATTAACAATTTTAAAAGAAAAAAAGGAATAATAACTATTCCTTTATAACTTATTAATCATCATTTTTAGTAAGTGTTACTTTAGTTGTCTTTTCTTTGCCATCTCTTATATATGTTAAATCAACAGTATCACCAACTTTATAACTATATAGCACGTATTTTAAATATGCTTGGTTAATTATCTTTTCATTACCAATCTTAATAATTACGTCGCCCTTTTTTAATCCTGATTTACTAGCGCCACTACCATCAACAACACTTATGACAGCAACACCATATTCAATACTATCATCAAGATCAATACCATATCTTTGTAATAATAATGTTTCATCGACATTAGTTAGTGTAATACCAAGAAGTGGTCTTTCAATACTTTGCTTCTTTTCAAAAGTACTAACATATTTCATAGCGTCATCAATCTTAATGGAGAAGCCCATACCTTCAATACTACTATCAACTAGTTTCAAAGAGTTAATACCGATTACTTCACCATTACTGTTGACAAGAGGACCACCACTATTACCTGGATTAATAGCGGCATCAATTTGTAGAGCTTTCATAACCCAATCATCTTTTGATTGAACACTAACTGTTACCTTACGATCAACTCCCGAAATAACACCACGCGTAACTGTATTGTAATATTCATTACCAACTGGTGAACCAATTGCGAAAACAGTATCTCCTAAACGAACATCTTTGTCAGCACCAATTTCCGCAACTTTTATAACATCCGTTTTATTAACACGAACAACAGAAATATCTAAGTACTCATCGCCACCTAATATTGTCGCATCAACTTCTTTTTCGTTAGAAAAAACAATAGTTATTTTAGTAGCACCCTCTACAACGTGATAATTAGTTAAAATATAACCATATTTATCATCTGTCTTATAAACAACACCACTACCACTACCAGTATAACGATTATTTTTGTAGTTTTTAACCATAACAACAGCATCATATATTTTATCAACGGCTTCAGCAATACCATCATCAGTAATTGTTACATTTCTATTTTCATTGATTGTTTTAATTTCACCATCACCACTATCAATATTTAAAATATAACCATCAACTAAATACATACATCCAGCACCCATTAAAAATACTAATAATACAAATCCTAAATTAATAAACTTCTCTCGCATTTTCTTCACCCTATTTCTATATTAGCAATATCTTTCCAATTAGTTGGAAAGCCCATTCTATCCAATACCTTATCAATTGGTATTGTTTTTAAATTGTACTCTAAATTCTCTAAAGCACGACTTATTTCAATAACTAAGTTTTTAACTTCATTATCTGTAAGCATTTGTCTAATGATAATGATGAGCGCAAATAAATCATTTTTACCATAGATGTATTCATCATCAATCTTATCAATGTGCAATAACTGGTGATACATCGTATCATCAATTACTCTTTGCGTTTTGTTTTCAAACAAGATGTCCTCATGAGCACAAAGATTACGATAATTAGCTAAAATTGGTAAATAGTTCGCTAGTGTTTCTTGTTCTATTCCAAAGATACTCGCAATTGCCAAGCGATCTTCCAACTTCAAAATGGAATACATCTCACTAACAATTCCAAAAGATAAAACTTTTACCAAGACCCATAAAGGTATATAACCATAATTAGTTAAATAGTGCATTGTTGCCGAGTGTTGACTACCATTTACTCTTATCTGTCTCTTCATCTTTTTAAGTAAATCATTTATTTGCTTATACTTTTCAGGACTACTATCAAAGTTCTTAACTTTTAAATAATCATTTTCTTTATAACCATATTTCTTAGACAATTGATAAGAAATAATTGACTTAATATTATTCTCAATAATAAGTAGGTTTTTAAAAATAATATTACGAAATTGACGATCGAATAAGAATAGACTATATAATTCTTCAAAAGTAGTACCTTCAATATATTTCTTATTATTAGCTGATTTCATAAAAAGATGACGATAACCATTTAAGAAAAAGTAGTTTTCACGAAGAAGAACACTTTTCGCAAACTTTTCGTCTTCAATTACTAAGCCTTTATATTTAAATATTTCGATTTGCTCATCTAGGTTTTTAAACTGCTTATCCCTCATTATTCTCACCTACTATTTGATTATAACATATAACCAAACTTTTTGTATGAAAATTTAATGAAAAAAGGCGAAGAAAAAAAGAAAAATATCTAAGTTATTCTTCTTTCTGCATTTGTTTTATCATTTGATCCCCCATAACTGTAGCTCCTGTTACTAAAACACCTTGAATGATATCATTGATAATTGTTTCACCACCCATTAAAATAGAAAAGAAAATACCAAATGGTAAAAGAAGCAAAGGAATATATTTATCTTTGATAAATTGTGTTCTTTTAATAAAGATACCAATTATATATAAAACAGGTATTAGAATTAATCTATTTTGAATGATATAATCCATTATCTCCACTTTTTCACCTCAATTAATTTTATTATTGTTATCGATAAAATAAACCATCAAAATATTTTTTTAGCAAATTGACAAGAACATCATGATAATGCAATAATAGATAATAATTAAAAGTTCAGGTGATATTATGGAGTATTCAAAAAAATGTCCTTTTTGTAAAGAATCAAGACTAGAAAATAATAGATTAGCAAGCTTACCAACAAATGAAACAATTTTATTTCAAAATGAAAATATATTTGTTCCAGTTGATATTTCGCCAATCTGTTTAGGTCATATTTTAATTGTATCTAACAAACACTTTTTAAATTTCTATGAAATGCCTAAAAACATTAAAGATGATGTCATAAAAATAAAAGAAAATATAACTCGCCTTTATAAAGAAATTTATAATACTGATGTCCTCTTTTTTGAACATGGTTCCGCTAAATCAGGTCATGCTGGGGCAAGTATTGATCATGCTCACTTACACTGTGTACCTTATAGAGTAAATATTAAAGATACATTAGATGAGATACTAGGAGAGCCTATCAATTGTGATATTTTATCATCATATAACTTTAAAAATGAATTTTCATATATATATTTAGAAAGTAAAGATATTGGAAAAATTATATATAAAGTTGATAAATTACCTAGTCAATTCTTAAGAGAAATATTATCAAAAAAGTTAGATGATGATGATTATTTATGGCAAGAAAAGTGTACTTCTTCTAAAAGCATAAATAATTTAAAACAAACCATAACTGATTTAAAAGGTAAAATATCTATTTAAAATTCTCTAAGACTTGAATACTTTTAGTGTATACATTACATACTTTTAAAAGACGACTTCTAATATAATCTTCTTGAGCAATTGGCTGTGTATGCATTGAATTGTCGTTTACAAATGGTGCTACCTCACCGGTACCATTTGTTTTTATTATGCTTCCAACAACAACGTCACTAATTTTGTACTTTTTTATTATTTCAATATACTGGTCAACATCATTTATTGTAATATCGTGCAAGACAGGCTTTGTGTATAATACTACTGGAATATTTAGTCGTTCCATAACCTCAAAACTTTTAAATCGTTCAGTAGGTTGAGTAGTACCTTTTTCCAATTTGTTCCATTTACTTATTGTAGAAGAAGAAACAAAAATTGTAAGTTGACCATAATAATTAATATTTTTACTTAGTTCCACCAAGTCTTTATAATCAACAAATTTTTTCGTAGAAAGTTGAATTTTATTTCCCCTTTGTAAAAAATAATTAATAATTTTTATTGTTTGAGGTTTTTTTTTCGTCCCAGCATTCAGAATAACAACCAAAGGATATTAAAGTTCCTTCTCGACCGGGATTATAACATTTAGAAAGTTAAAGTTGTTCTATTAAGTATTCCGCAGTAACATAAGTCGTTACTTCTTTTCCTTTTGAGTAATTTAACTTTGGTAAATAACAAAAAGAACAGTTCGCACTACATCCTAAACTAGTATTTATAAATAAACGATTAGGTTCATTACTAAATAAATAGCCTGTATCAATCATTATATCCCTTCTTTATTATCAGTTTTTATTTTAACTTTGGCATCATCACTACAAACTAAATCATGGAACTCTTGAGAATGAAAAAGTTTAGGCTCACTTACAAAAAAGTATTTATCAAAGCCATTCTTTCGGAGTATTTTCTCAAGTGTAGAAGCTGTTGAATAAATTTTTCCCATTCTTGATTCGGTACTAATTATTATGTTTTGTTCAGGGTTTAAATGGTTAATGGCTTCTTCACATAAACGATTGTATAGACCTCTATGCCAAAAATATAAATTGGTCTCTACTGTCGATACATAAGTCATTGGCTTTTTTTGATCAGTATATAGAGTATATTTATCAATATAAGACATGGCGGCAAGAATAGTCTTTTTACCAATATTATTAGGTGTGACACCAATTAAATAACGATTATCACGATTCATATAACGAAATGATAAATAACACATTCCTAAAGGAGCATCAGATGGCATCCCTGAACTTATATCACGAACCCATTCCCTTTCTGTTTGATCTGAAAAATTATCATCAAGATACTTTAAAGGAATATTAGGATCAATATCTCTTACCCATGACCAATCACTTTTATCAACATAGTTTTCATCAAAAAACTTATTTAATTCATCATAGGATAAATCAAGCCATTCAATGTTTGATATATCAATTCCCTCTATATAATCTTTTATCCAACGCTCCATCTTTTTCATATAATCACCATTGGTCTTTATACTACATCAACAGAATTTACTTGTCAATAAAAAGAAAAAAGTCCAAATATTGGACTTTTGTACACATACAAATATTAACGTTTACTGAATTGTGGAGCACGTCTTGCCTTCTTTAATCCTGGTTTCTTACGTTCTTTGATTCTTGCATCTCTCGTAATGAATCCTTCTGGTTTAAGTAATTTACGGAAAGAGTTCTCACTATCACTTGCAGTTGTAGAATCGTATTCAAGTAATGCTCTTGCAATTCCTAAACGGATTGCTCCAGTTTGTCCTGAGAAACCTCCACCTTTAACTGTTACTTCAACATCGAACATGTCTCTTGTATTAGTAACATCTAATGGTTGAGTTAAGTCAAGAACTAAAGTTTCATAAGGTAAATATTCATTAACATCTTTACCATTAACGGTAATTTTTCCACTACCACTAGGTATTAATTTTACTTTTGCAATACTAGTTTTTCTTTTACCTGTACCATAATAGAACTTTTTATTTGCCATTTCCATTTACCTCCCTATTTCATTTCCAAAACTTCTGGTTTTTGAGCCATGTGTGGATGTTCACTACCAGCATAAACAAATAATTTCTTATACATTTGTCTACCTAGTCTATTGTGAGGTAACATTCCTTTAACTGCTCTTTCAACCATTTCAACTGGATATTGTTCTTGCATTACTTTAGCACTTCTCACTCTTAATCCTCCTGGATACATTGAGTGATTGTAATACATCTTATCTTCTAACTTATTACCAGTTAGAACAGCTTTTTCAGCATTGATGATAATGATGTAATCACCACAATCGATATGTGGCGTATAAGTAGGTTTATGTTTTCCACGCAACATATGGGCAGCCTTAGCAGCAACGCGACCAAGAACTTGTCCTTCAGCATCGATAACATACCATTTACGTTCTACTGTTTCTTTCTTTTGCATATAACTATTCATAATCTTTTCTCCTTTTTTACTATCTTTGATTTCCGGAAACAAATCAAAGTAATGTGGGGATAATTAATGTACCAATTGAGATTATACTAAAAACACCCCTAAAAGTCAACAATTTTAGGAGCATTTTTTATTGTATTACCAAGCAAAATTGCCATTTTCAAAGATTAGAACTTCTTCACCTTCAACAGTTGTTCCAACAATCTTTAAATCACTCGTTCCAATCATGAAATCAGTATGTTCATTGGAGTGATTAACACCTACTTCTAAAAGTTCTTCTTCAGTCATATTAACACCATTTTTATAACAAGAAGGAAAACCATTGCCAAGAGCTAAATGACAAGAGGCATTTTCATCATACAAAGTGTTATAAAATAGTATTTGTGAATTAGATATTGGTGAATCATATTCGACTAAAGCGACTTCTCCAAGCATACATGAACCTTCATCTAAATTGATTAAGCCATCTAAAACTTCTTTTCCTGTTTCGGAATCAAAATCAACTACTTTTCCCTTTTCAAAACGAATCCAAAAGTTTTCAATTAATGAACCATTATAAACAAGAGGCTTTGATGCATAGACAATACCTTCCGTTTTATCTCTTAAAGGGCTAGTAAAAATCTCTTCAGTTGGCATATTGACCATTAGAGATCTTCCATCAGGCATTTTTTCATCTGCCCCACACCAAATATGATCAGTACCCAACTCAACTACTAAATCTGTCCCAAGACTATTCGTATAATGTAGTTTTTGTAAGTGAAGACTGTTTAACTTAGAAGAATTTTCTTTATTTCTTGATACTTTTTCGTCCCATGCAGCAATCGGGTCATCTTTATCAATTTGACAAGCTTTAAAGATTTCTTCCCATAATCTATCTTTAGAGTCGACAACATCAGGAAAAACTTTTTTAGATGAAATCTCCGTTGAAACAAGAGCAATACACCAAGGAACTTCATACTTTCCTTGTTTTTCTTTATATATAGGACGAGTTGTTCTACTTATATAACTACTTTTAGATATCTTTTCTGGATCAATATCATCAAAAACATCACTTTCTTCAGCACTTAACATTAAGAATGCTCCATCTTTTTTAGCATATTCATCATATATTTTTTTATTCCAAAATGGACTTTTTTCTAATTCTTCATCACTGAAATTTAATAATTGATAACGCTTTAAATAACTATCAGACCAATCAAAATAAATATCTTTAATTCCCATTTCATAAGCTTTTTTAGTAAGAATTCGAACAAATTCGTATGATTCAATAGGACTAGTTATCAAAAGAGGTTGTCCTTCTTTTAAATTTAAGCATTTTACTAACAATAAATCAGCATATTTTTCTAACTTTTCTTCCATATTTCCTCCCTATTCTCATAATTAATATTAACACTATTTTTATATTTATTCAAAAAAAGAAGTTAATATGTAACTTCTTCTAAATAAAGACCTTCACTCTTAGCCGTTGTGACCATCTTTTTATTTTTTTCATCAACCAATATCTCTTTAACAGCACTGACATCAAGTTTACCCTTACCAATTTTTATCAAGGTACCAACCATATTACGAACTTGATATTTCATAAAGCCATTACCAACAAAGACAAATTTTAAGATATCGCCATCTTTTTCTAAATGAGCATCGTATACTTCTCTTACATAACTATCTTTAAGACAATCATCGGATACAAAAGAATGAAAATCATGAACACCAATGTAATCTTTAATAGCTCTTTCCATCTTTTGATAGTCTAACTCATGATTGTACTGATAAATGTAATTACGCATTAAAGGATCATACTCACCAGTATTTAAATAATAGATGTACTTTTTACTTTTAGCCATATAACGTGAATGAAAGTCATCAGAAACTAACTCTGTATTAATGACATGAATATCATCTGGTAAAAGACTATTTAAAGCACATTTCAACTTGTATAAAGTAATATCAACACGCAAATCAAAATGTCCTACTTGCCCCCTCGCATGAACGCCACGATCTGTCCTTCCAGAAGAGTAAATCTTCGTTTCCGTATGATTATTTATATCATATAAAGCTTTTTCTAAACAACCTTCAACACTACGTAATCCATCTTGTTTTTGATAACCATGAAAGGCTGTTCCATCATAAGAAAAAGTTATTTTATAACGCAACTATATCACCTACCAAAAACAAAAGTAATGACGAAAAGAACTAAACTTACGGCAATATAGAAATTATCATAATTATTCCAAGCAAAAGTTATTCTACCCTTTTTATGATTGAAATAATGATCATATCTAACACGGTCAACTAAATATAAGTCATCTATTTCTTTCTCAGTTTTTTTAGAAACTTCTTTATCTAAATACTTATTATATTTCTTTGTATTAGTAACATATTTATTTATCTTTTGATTGTTTTCAACATTATTATTATATAATTCACGATAATAATATTTCTTTATATAATTGCGTAATCTCTTACTACTCTTACTACGATAAAAGAATAAATCATATAAATATCTCTTTTCTAAAGACATGAGACTAGATTCAATTATTAAAGCATAAATACCTACTAGTAAAACTTTTAAAACAATAAAAGTTACTTCATTATAAGTAGATAAATAAGTATAGATAAATAATAAGAGACAGAAAAAGAAATATTTATTATCTTTATTGATAAAACTAACTAAGAAAACCATACCACATATCAATAAGAAAATATTATAATTTTTAATAATGACCATAGCGATAATTAATAATACTAAACTAACAAACTTACCAAAAAAACTTAAACTCTTATACATGTTTATATATATCCTTTATAATATCTCTTACATCTTTATGAAAAGATAATTTTACTTTCTTATTATTCTTAGCTATATAAGTTAGTTTAGTTATATTAGGCATTGGTATCACTTGCTCCTTCATTAATTCCATTGAAGTAAATAATTTTTCACTCGTGCCACTAATGTAAACACTATTACCATTCAATAAAATTACTTCATCAGTTATATCGTATAAAATATTAGTATCATTACTCGTTACAACAACTATTTTCTTATCTTCTTTTAAATTATTAATAATCATATTTAATCTTTTCTTACTATTGTGATCTAAACCAGTAAAGACATCTTTAAAAAGAATGATATCTGGTTCATATAATAGATTGATGACAACACTAAGAAGGTATTTTTCACTCGTTGATAAAGTATGAATATCACGATTTAAGATATCTTCATCTAAACCAACGAGATCTAACATTTCTTTTTCTTTTGTTTCTAAGTCTTCCACTTCATAATTACGAATATCTAAATTAAACTTTATTTCATCACTAACTTTATTAGTAAAGAAATTAGGATAAGGTTCAATTAAAGCAATCGCCCTTGGATACTCTTTATAAAAAGAACTATCAATAATTAACTTTTCTAGAATGACATAACCATCATAATCAGTAATATCACCATTTATGATATCTAACAAATAGTTAGCGTCTTCCCCATAAATTCCTGTAACTCTTCTTCTTGAAAAGCGATAAGAAATGGTATTCAATAAGTTTTTATATTTAATATTTTCTAATACTAATCCCATAAAGCATTCACCATCTCTTCCTCATCTAGAATGACATCATCTAATAAATTATAAAATTTTAGTTTTAATGATATATCCATCATTGGTGGAATCTCAAGTCCTAAACGCGTTAAAACATTATCGTGTTCTAAGATATCGTTTAATGTTCCACTATATCTTATGACACCACCTTCAATGACTAAAACCGCATCACTATAAATAGTATCCATGAGATTAGAAGAAGTCATTATGACAATGATTCCTTGTTCTTCAATAACTCTTTTGAGAATTAAGAGAATGCGTTCACGTTCAGTATTATTAAGACCTAATAAAATATCATCTAATAAAAGAACTTGCGGACTATGAATGAGAGCTACAGCAAGAAGAACTTTTACTTTTTCAACGGCATTCAATTCATTAGTCTTTTTAGAAAGTATATCATCAAGAAATAAAAGAGAACTCATTTCATTGATACGCTTCTTTATCTCTTTTTTACGATAATTCAAATTACATAGTGGAAAAGCAATCTCATCAATAACATTTTCAAAAAGAAATTGCTTAAAATCACTACTAAAAATGACCCCAATATTACGAGCATACTTTCTAATGTTTTTCTTATTCAAGACAATATCATCAATCATTATTGACTCTTCAACAGGCATAATTCCTGATAAACATTTAATAAGTGTGCTCTTACCACAATTATTAGGGCCAATAATCGATATCATAGACGGCATTTTAACCTTAAAACTGATATCCTTCAATACTTCCTTTTCTCCATAAGAGAACTTTAATTTGTCAACTGTAACTGTACTCATATTACCACCCTTTTGTATCAAAAAAGAGAAATCTAACTTTCTCTTTTATTCCTAATTTTTTTACTTTGAATGCGATATGTTATGCGAGCTAAAACTTTTGTAGGTACAAATCGCGTGAAGAAAACGGCCACTTTCATTTTTAAACCAGGAATAATAATCAATTTTTTCTTGAACATTTTCTTAATAGCATAACGACTGACATATTTGCTTGTCAATGGCTTTATCGAAAATGTTACCCCAGCAACTCGATTGAAGTTCGTATCCACTGGTCCAGGGCACAAGCAAGATACTACAACCTTTGATTTTTCCCTTCTTAATTCTTCATATAACGAAGTAGTTAATCTTAAAACATAAGCTTTGGTGCTGTAATAGGTTGCCATTAAAGGTCCTGGCTCAAAAGCCGCACTTGAAGCAACATTTAAAATGTAACCACTATTTCTTTTTTTCATATCTTTTAAAAATAATTTAGTTAAAATGTGAACAGCGCGGATATTAGTATTAATCATTTCTAATTCACGATTTAAATCAGTTTCCGTAAAATAACCACACATACCAAATCCGGCATTATTAATAAGAACATCAATGTTCTCATTCTTACAAAGAACATAAACTTCTTTTAACTTATTTTCGATGGATAAATCAGCAACGATAATTTTGACATTGACTTTAAGATCTTCCTGCATCGCTTGTAATTTCTCTTTATCACGCGCAATTAAAATTAAGTCATATCCTAGTTCACTCAAATACTGTGCCATCTCATAACCAATACCTGAAGATGCACCCGTTATCAATGCTTTCATTCAACCATCTCCAAACTAATTATAACATAGGAAAAACACTTGAAGAAATAATTAATTAAGTATTTTTAAAATCTTTTCAAACTTTGCTTTATCACTAGAAGTCATCTTACTACTAGATGTACTAGAACTCGTATCAACATTTGGTAATTTCTTATTTTCAGTAATCGTATTATTGGAAATAAGTTCTAAATAAATACCATCTAAATCAATAGTAAGATCAATATTTGATTTATTATCTTTATAAGAATAATTTATATGACCAATATTTGTTTTAGAGTAATCAGTGAAATTGATTTTGAATGAATTATCATCATAAGTACCACTACCATAAGTAAGACCATCAATAAAGATATCAATCTTATTAGAATTAATTTTTATGTAAGAACTATTTTGATTGTTCTCACTATAACTAATTTCAAAATAATCTTTATAGTTAATATAAGAAATCTTATAATTTATTTCACCCAATAATTCAATATCCGTTCGCAATACTTTAGAACCCTTAAAATAAAGAGAAACTTTACTAATTATTTTATCACTAGAACTCTTTTCTAAAGCTGTTTCATAATGTGTAATTTCTGTTTTAATATAATTTAATAATTCTTCTTTAGAAGTATAATTACCAAAAGATAATAGTTTTTCTAATAAAGAAGCATCTTCTTTTAAATTATTTAAAAAAGAAATAATTATTTGATTATATGTCTTTTCATCAATATTTAAAGTTATCTTTTTACTATTATATTCCTTATCAGAAATAGTTATCTTTTCTTTTTCTTTTACAAGATTAGAACCCTTTATATTACCATTAATAGATTTCTTTAAAATAGTTACTAAGTCTTTAAATACATCCATAGAATAATTATTATTACTAAAAGATGTATTATAAAAATTAGTATCATCTATTTTGTAATATAATTGTTCATCTCTTGATAACATCTCTAAATTATATTTATCTTTTTCTACTTCTAAATCTAAATCAAAATAATTATCTTTAGAAGTTAAATACATATCGCCAACTAAAGAAATAGTATTATCTTTTTCATTAGTTTTAATAGTAATCTTCGTATCTGTCTTACTATAATAATCACTATTATTATAAGGGAAATACTTTTCATTAAAATCTTCATAAGTATTAATTAAGTTATTGTAGGTTTTAGCAAATCCCTTATCAAATAAATATTTATTAGTATGGGTATAAAAATATACTACTAAAAGAACTATTAAAAGTAATAATACAAGAACTGGACCTTTTTTTAATCTTCTCTTTCTCCTCTTAGCCATACTAACACCTCTACTTTTGATTATAACAAAAATATTATTAAAAACAAATATCTATAAACAAAAAAAGATAATTGCAATAACAATTATCTACAATTATCTTTATTATTAATCAACTAACTCTAAAACTACCATTAGAGCGTCGTCTCCGCGTCTTTCTGATAATTTAATGATTCTTGTATATCCACCATTTCTAGTAGCATACTTAGGAGCAAGTTCATCAAATACTTTCTTAACAGCAGCTTCATCATTTTGAAGGAAAGCAAGTGCCTTTCTTCTAGAAACTAAACTACCATTCTTTCCATAAGTAATCATCTTATCGACAAATTTACGAACTTCTTTTGCTCTTGTATCAGTAGTTTGAACTCTACCATTCATAATAACATCTTTGGTAATGTTAGCAAGCATGCTTCTTCTATGTTTGTTATCTACACCTAATTTTCTATATGCCATAGTATCCCTCCTAACTAGTCTTCATCACGTAATACTAAGCCAAGTTCTCTAACTTTGTCTAATACTTCTTTTAGAGATTTTTTACCTAAATTACGAATTTTCATCATTTCAGATTCACTCTTATTAACTAAGTCTTGTAATGTATGAATTCCAGCTCTCTTTAAGCAATTGTAAGCACGAACTGAGAAATCTAAATCTTCGATTGTTGTCTCTAATGCTTTTACTTTTGGATCCTCTGTCTTTTCAATCATCATACCTGTCATATCAGCAATATTACTCAAGTTAGTTAATATGTTGAAATGTTCAATTAATATTCTTGAAGCAAGAGCAATTGCTTCTTCTGGACGCATTGAACCATTTGTCCAAACTTGCATTACTAATTTATCATAACTTTCATCTTGTCCAACACGAGCACTCTCAACATCATAAGAAACTCTTTCAATTGGTGAGAACAAAGAATCTATTGGAATAACTCCAACCTTTTTGATATCTAATAATTTCTTATTTTCTTCACTCTTAACATATCCACGACCATTAGATACAGTCATTTCCATAACTAAATGTCCACCTTTAGCAACATTAGCAATTACTAAATCAGGATTTAAAATTTCAATATCACTATCGTGATCGATATCACCAGCCGTTACTGGTCCTTCTTTATCGACATCGATTCTAACAGTCTTCATTTCTTCTGAATGATTTTTTAAAACTACTTGCTTTAAATTTAAAATGATAGTTGTTACATCTTCAACAATACCTTCAACTGTTTGGAACTCATGAAGTGCTCCTTCAATTTTAACACTGCTGATAGCAGATCCTGGTAATGAAGATAACATAACACGTCTTAAAGCATTACCTAAAGTTGTTCCGAACCCTCTTTCAAGTGGCTCAAGTTCAAACTTTCCATAGAAATTACTTTCTACATAATCAGTTATTTTATAATTTGGTTTTTCAAATTCTATCATTGAAACTACCTCCCTTTTATTATTAACCACACGCTTATCTACTAACCGCGAGGACGTTTTGGTGGACGACATCCGTTATGTGGAATTGGTGTCACATCATTAATAGCAGTAACTTCTAATCCTGCTGTTTGAAGTGATCTAATAGCTGTTTCACGTCCAGGTCCTAAACCTTTAACAAAAACTTCAACTTTACGCATTCCCATATCATAAGCAGCTTTACCAGCAGCTTCAGCAGCCATACCTGCTGCGAAAGGAGTTGATTTTTTACTACCTTTAAATCCTATTGCACCACTACTTGACCAAGCAATTGCATTTCCTTCTTTGTCAGAAATAGTAGTAATAGTGTTATTAAATGTGGCATGGATATGAGCAATACCCTCTGGCACATTCTTCTTAACTTTTCTTTTTCTAGTCTTATAAGCCATAAACTTTGACCTCCTTTTTTATTATTTCTTCTTATTAGCAACAGTTTTACCTTTACCCTTACGAGTACGAGCATTACTGCGAGTAGATTGTCCTCTTACTGGTAATCCTCTTTTATGACGAACTCCTTGATAGCAGTTAATTTCCATTTTTGTTTTGATGTTCATATTAACATCACGACGTAAATCTCCTTCAACTACATATTTAGAAATTTCATCACGAATCTTATCTAATTCTTCGTTTGATAAATCTTTTACTCTTTTTGTTTCATCAATTTTAGCAGCTTCTAATACTTTTTTAGCAGTTGCTTTTCCAACACCATAAATATAAGTTAGTGATGTTCCTACTTGCTTATCATTAGGTATATCTACACCTTTAATACGAGCCATAAATCACACTTCCTTTCATTAACCTTGTACTTGTTTGTGTTTTGGATTTTCACAAATAATTTTTACTTTTCCACCGCGCTTAATAACTTTACATTTAGCACAGATTGGTTTAACTGATGATCTTACTTTCATAATTTCCCTCCTATTACTTCCTATAGGTTATACGCCCACGTGTTAAATCATAAGGCGATAGTTCTAACATTACGGTATCCCCTGGTAAGATGCGAATGTAATTCATTCGGATTTTACCAGAAACGTGAGCTTCCACAATGTGACCATTTTCAAGTTCTACTTTAAATTTACCTCCTGGTAATATTTCAAGAACTTTACCTTCAATTTCAATTGTATCATCTTTTGCCATATTCTCTTCACTCTCCCGTTAAGATTTCACACCCATCATTACGAATAACAACAGTGTGTTCAAAATGACCAGATAAACTACCATCGTCTGTTTTTATTGTCCAATTATCATCTTCCATATAGATATCAGGTTCTCCCAAAGTAAGCATTGGTTCAATTGCGATTACCATACCTTCTTTTAAAAGAGGTCCTGTTCCTTTCTTTCCATAATTTGGAACGTTAGGTTCTTCATGAAGATGATTACCGACACCATGACCAGTTAATTCCTTAACTACTCCTAAATGATATTTATTAGCATATTCTTCGACAGCATTAGAAATATCACCAATGTGATTGCCTGCTTTAGCCATCTTTAACCCTTCATATAGAGCTTTTTCAGTATGTTCCAAAATGTATTTAGCATCACTTGAAACATTACCAATTGGATAACTCCAAGCTGAATCACCATGATATCCTTTATAGCACGCACAAATATCTAATGTAACAATATCACCATTTTTTAATTTTCTTCTTCCAGCAATACCATGTACAACCTCATCATTTATACTTATACATATATTTGCTGGATAACCCTCATAACCTTTACAAGAAGGAGTAGCGCCACATTTTTTGATGAAAGCTGCCGCTAAGTCATCTATTTCTTTCGTCGTTATTCCTTCTTTTAGGAAAGGTTTTAAATACTGATGAGTCTCATATACAATGTGACCAGCAGTTCTTAGTAACTCGATTTCTCTTTCACTTCTAATACTAATCACTACTATCACCTAAATCATTTAAAATTTTTTCTACTTGTTCTAAAGTATAATTAATATCTTTATTAGAATCAACTATGTATAAATTATTCTTCTTTTGATAGTAATCAATTAATGGTTGCGTCTTTTCTAAATAAGTTGCATAACGACTCTTCAAAGCTTCCTCATTATCATCACTTCTTTGATAAAGACTTCCCCCACACTTATCACAAGTATTTTCTTTCTTAGGAGTCATCATTGGATTATAAATATTATAGATTTCTCCACAATCTTTACAAATACGACGACCAGTTATTCTCTTAACTAATAATTCTTCTTCGACATCAAGAACAATTACTACTCCTAAATTCATATTTAATTCTGATAATATTTCTTCATATTTAACTGCTTGGAGAACGTTTCTAGGAAAACCATCTAAGATAACCCCTTTTTTACAATCATCTTCTTTTAAACGAGCCTTTAATATTTCATAGACAGTCTCATCATCAACAAGACCACCACTCGCTAAAATATCTTTGACTCTTAATCCTAAATCGTCACCTTTATTAACAGCATCTCTAAGTAAATCACCGGTTGAAATATGAACATATCCATATTTACTTTTTAATGATTTAGCCAAAGTACCTTTACCAGCACCTGGCGCAGCAATTAAAATAATGTTTTCCATAATTACCTTCTACTATATCCTTTTTTATAATTTCTTGATACTAGACTACCTTCAAGTTGTTTATAAGTTTCAAGAGCAACACCAACTACGATTAGTAAACTTGTACCACCAATAGCTGCGGCTGCGGATAAACCACTAATTGAACTGAAGACAATTGGAATGGCAGCAATCAAAGCAATGAATAGACCACCGACAATTGTAAGTCTAGTTAAAATTTTACTAATATATTTTTCTGTTGTTTTTCCAGGTCTTATCCCAGGAATAAATCCACCAGCTTCATTCAAATTTTTAGCAAGTTCTTCCGGCTTAATTTGAATAAATGTATAGATATAAGAGAATAAATATATCAATAACATATAAATTATAAATCCAACTGGCTTTGTATAATTTAAATAATTATTAACAAAATTAACGAAACCAGTATTTTTAACAAATTGTGCAATCGTTGCTGGAATTGCAAGTAAACTAGATGCAAAGATAACAGGTATAACACCAGCCGAATTGATCTTTATTGGCATATAAGAACGATTTCCTGAAACAACAGTACTCTTATTAGCATATTGAATTTGTACTTTTCGTTCAGCTTCTTGAACAAAGATAACACCAATAATTATCAATAGATATATTAGGACAAATCCTGCGAACATCAAACTTCCTTGCCATGTTGCATAACTACTTTCTAGTACTAATTCTTTAAATGTTGTGATGAAAGTTGCTGGCATTGTATAAATGATACCAGCCATAATGATTAAAGATGTACCATTACCAAGACCTTTTTGCGTAACTTGATCTCCTAACCACAACAAGAATGATGTACCAGCTGTTAATATTAAAGCAACATACATGTATTCAGAAGCAGTTTTTCCACTACCTAACATCATAAAGGCATAAGCAAAACCTTGAATGAAGGCAAAGACAATACCCATATATCTAGTTATCTTATTAATCTTTTGACGACCTACTGGTCCTTGTTTTTGCAATTCACTAAAGTATGGAATAATATCCATTTGTAATAATTGCATAATGATTGATGCACTAATATAAGGCATAACACCTAATGCGAAAATTGAAAAGTTTCGTAGTGCACCACCACCCATAGCATTAACAATCTCCAAAAATCCTAAATTACCAGTATAATCTGTTGTACCTGGAACTCTTACATTAACTCCAACTACAAAGATTGCCATTACTAATAAAGTGAAATAAATTCTTTGGCGTAAATCCTTATTAGTAGGTGATGTTAATTGTTTCAAAACACGAAACATATTAGATCACCTCGAATTTACTTCCTGATGCATTGATTTTTTCAATTGCTTCTTTAGAGAACTTATTAGCTTGAATAGTTAATTTCTTCTCTAAATTTCCATTTCCTAATACTTTAACTCCATCAAGTTGTTTCTTTAATAGACCACATTCTCTTAATAATGCTGGAGTTACTAAAGTACCATTATCAAATCTATTTAAATCGCTAACGTTTATTACTGAATAAGTAGTTTTGAATTTAGCATTTGTAAATCCTCTTTTAGGAAGTCTTCTATATAATGGTAATTGACCACCTTCGAAGTTTGCTCTAACTCCTCCACCACTTCTTGAATTTTGACCTTTTTGACCTCTACCACTTGTTTTTCCGTTTCCAGAACCTCTACCAATACCTTTTCTTTTTGCTCTATGAGTAGCACCGATATTTTTCTCTAATTCATTTAACTTCATTATCCTAAAATCTCCTCTACTGTTTTTCCTCTTACTTCAGCAACATGTTCAGGTGTCTTTAATTGTTTTAAAGCTGTTAATGTTGCATTAGCCATATTGTATTTTGTTCTAGATCCAAGTGATTTTGATAAAATGTCATGGATACCTGCAAGTTCAAGAACTGAACGAACAGCACCACCAGCAATTACTCCAGTACCAGCTGAGGCAGGTTTTAAAATAACTTTAGCAGCTCCTGCTTCTCCAAGTAATTCGTGAGCAATTGTTCTATTATCTGTTAGAGGTATTCTAACAAGGTTTTTGTTAGCGGCTTGAATAGCCTTTTTGATGGCATCAGGTACTTCGTTAGCTTTTCCAATACCTAATCCAACTTGCCCTTTTCTATCCCCAACAACAACAGTAGCAGAAAATCTTCTTTGTCTACCACCTTTATTAACTTTGACAACACTCTTAATTTCAATAACTTGTTCTTCCAAAGTCTTTGCTTTTGGGTCATTGTTTCTCTTTTGCATAAATTACCCTCCTTTTAGAATTCTAATCCTTTTTCACGTGCTGCTTCAGCTAAAGCTTTTACACGTCCATGATAAAGATATCCACCTCTATCAAATACAACTTTTTTGATGTTTGCTTTTAGTGCTCTTTCCGCAATTGCATAACCAACTTTTGTAGCTGCTTCAACATTACTTCCATTACTAATCTTCAAATCTTTATCAATTGAAGATGCACTTACTAGCGTTACACCATTTTCATCATCAATAATTTGTGCAAAAATATTTGAATTTGATCTAAACACATTTAATCTAGGAACTGCTGTTGTTCCATGGATTGAGTTTCTTACTCTTTCGTGTCTAGCCTTGCGCATAACATTTTTTGATTCTTTCTTAATCATAAGTAACTTCTCCTTATCTCATATTTTAAGCAGCTTTCTTACCTTCCTTACGACGGATGTGTTCATCTTTATAACGAATACCTTTTCCTTTGTAAGGTTCAGGTGGTCTAACTTTTCTAATATTTGCTGCAAATTCACCTAATAATACTTTATCGATACCTTTTAAAGTAAGTTCAGTATTACTTGGAACTTCAACAGTGATTCCTTTTGGAATTTCCATTTCAATTGGATGAGAATATCCAGCATTGATTACGATTGTATTTCCCTTAGTAGAGAAACGATAACCAACACCAATAATCTCTAATCCCTTTTCAAATCCTTTTGTAACACCAACGATCATGTTATGAATGTTTGCATTAACTGTTCCATGCATTGGTTTTAAACTGTCATTACTTCTTAAAACTTCTAAAGTGTTTCCTTCTACTTTAGTTGAAATACCATCAACTAAATGTGTAGTAAGTTCTCCCTTAGGTCCTTTAACAGTAACAACGTTGTTATCAACAGTAACAGTAACTCCTTCAGGAATTACTAACTTTCTATTTCCTATACGACTCATACTAGGCCTCCTTACACTTTAGTCATCTTACCAAATATACGCAAGAACTTCTCCACCAAGATTTTGTTTACGAGCTTCCTTATCAGTCATAACACCCTTAGATGTTGAAATGATAGCAATACCTAAACCATTTAATACTTTAGGAATTTCTTCACTCTTAGCATAAACTCTTAATCCTGGTTTAGAAATACGTTTTAATCCAGTAATTACTCTTTCTTTATTTACATATTTCAATGTTATAACGATACTACCTTGAGCATCATCTTTTACAACTTTATAACCTTTTATAAATCCTTCTTCTTTTAAAATTCTAGCAAATTCTATTTTCATTTTAGAAGCAGGCACTGAAACTTCATTATAACGCATTGCGTTAGCGTTTCTAATACGTGTTAGCATATCTGCTATTGTATCAGTTACTACAGCCATTATTAATTCCTCCTTCCCAAATTACCAGCTTGATTTCTTAACACCTGGTATTTGTCCTTTATACGCTAATTCTCTAAAGCAAATACGGCAAACCCCAAATTTACTCATAACAGCGTGAGGTCTTCCACATCTCTTACAACGGGTGTATTCTCTAACTTTGAATTTTTGCTTTCTATTAGCTTTAACAATCATACTTTTTTTTGCCATTATTTACCCTCCAATTACTTTCTAAATGGAATTCCAAGTTCATCTAATAAATCATAAGCCTCTTCATTAGATTTGGCAGTTGTTACTAGAACAATATCCATTCCTCTTACTTTAACGACATTGTCGTATTCTATTTCACCAAAAATTAATTGTTCTTTAATTCCTAATGTATAGTTTCCACGACCATCAAAAGCTTTTGGAGAAACTCCTCTAAAGTCACGTACTCGAGGTAACGAAATACTAATTAACTTATCTAAGAAGTTATACATATTTTCTCCTCTTAATGTAACTTTGCATCCAATAGCTTGACCTTCTCTTACTTTAAATCCAGCTATTGATTTTCTAGCTTTTGTGATGACAGGTTTTTGTCCGGAAATCAATTCTAGTTCATTGCAAGCAGCATCTAATAATTTTGAATTACCAGTTGCATCCCCAACACCGATATTAATAACAATCTTTTCAAGTTTTGGTACTTGCATAATTGATTTATAATTATATTTCTTTTGTAAACTTGGTACTATTTCCTTTAAGTACTTTTCTTTTAGGCGGTTCATATTTTACCCTCCTTCACTATACAAGTTTTTCGCCAGATTTTTTAGCGACTCTTACTTTTTTATTATCTTTGTCAACAGTATGACCGATTCTAGTAGGTTTATTTGTTTTAGGATCTAATATCATAACATTAGATGCATTAATAGGTGCTTCAACTTCAAGAATTCCTCCTGTTTGTTGCGCATTTCCCTTATTATGTTTCTTAACGATATTGCATCCTTCAACGATAACTCTATTTTCTTTTCTTAGAACTTTAGTTATTTTACCTTGTTTACCTTTACTAGCACCAGCAATTACTTCAACTTTATCTCCTACTTTAAAGTTCATAATTTCCTCCTTTATAGCACTTCTTTAGCTAAAGATACTATTTTCATAAAATCTTTATCACGTAATTCACGTGCAACAGGTCCGAAAATACGAGTTCCTACTGGACTCTTATCATCTCTTATAATAACGCAAGCATTGTCATCAAATTTGATGTAAGATCCATCTTCTCTTCTTACTCCAAATGTTGTTCTAACAACAACTGCTTTAACTACTTTTCCTTTTGCTACAGTTCCATTAGGTGTGGCTTTTTTAATTGTACCAACAACTATGTCACCGATATTACCTGTTTTAACTTTGCTTCCACCAAGTACTTTGATAACTAAAAGTTCTTTAGCACCTGAGTTGTCAGCAACTTTTAAACGACTTTCTTGTTGAATCATAATTAATCCTCCTTCACCTAATTCTCTATAAAATAACTGCTTCTTTTACAATTTCAGCTAAATAGAAATGTTTAGTAGCAGATAGTGGTCTTGTTTCAACTATTCTAACTACATCTCCTTCTTTAGCTTTGTTAGTTTCATCGTGTACAGCATATTTTTTAGAATATTTTACTCTTTTTCCATATTTAGGATGTTTCTTGTAAGTTTCAACTAAAACTGTAATCGTTTTATTATTTTTAGCACTTACTACTGTTCCAACTAATTCTTTTCTAACTTTTTCCATAATACCCTCCTACTCACCTAACTCACGTTCGCGAAGAACTGTTTTAAGTCTCGCAACTTGATGTCTTAATTCTCTGATTCTTGAAGGTTTCTCTAAGTTACCAGTTGCTTGTTGGAAACGTAAATTGAATAATTCCTCTTTTGATTCTTTTATTTTTGCTCTTATTTCGTCAGTGGATAGATTTCTTATTTCATTAACCTTCATTTATATCACCACCATCTTCTTTTGTTACAAACTTAGTTTGAATTGGTAACTTGTGAGAAGCAAGACGTAATGCTTCTCTTGCTGTTGCTTCATCAACACCAGATATTTCGAACATTATCTTTCCTTCTTTAACAACAGCAACCCAAGCTTCAACATTACCTTTACCTTTTCCCATACGAGTACCTAATGGTTTCTTAGTTAAAGGCATATGTGGGAAAATATTAATAAATACTTTTCCTCCACGCTTCATGTAACGTGTCATAGCAACACGGGCAGCTTCGATTTGATTAGCAGTAATCCAAGCACCTTCTTTGGCCATTAAACCAAATTCACCTTGTGTAACTTTAGTATTACCTTTTGCATGACCTTCGTAAGGTAATCTATGAACACGACGATATTTAGTTCTTGATGGTATCAACATATTAATTACCTCCTTTAGCCTTTTTATTATCTTTATCTTTGTCTTCTAGTATTTCTCCTTTATAGATCCATACCTTAACTCCGATTTTACCAAAAGTTGTATCAGCTTCATCTTGAGCGAAATCGATATCAGCTCTCAAAGTATGAAGTGGAATAGTTCCTTCAGTATAACCTTCACTACGAGCAATGTCAGCTCCACCTAAACGACCAGATACTAATGTCTTAATTCCTTTAGCTCCAGCTTTCATTGCGTTTCTAATTGCACGTTTTTGGGCAACTCTAAATGATGCTCTGTTTTCAATTTGACTAGCAATACTTCTAGCAACTAATTTAGCATCAATGTCTATTTTCTTAACATCAGCAATGGAAATTTGAACGTTTTCTAAAGTGATCTTAGAAACTTCTTTTTTAATCTTTTCAATACCTTCTCCACCTTTACCGATTATTACTCCAGGTTTAGAAGTATGAATGATTATTTCACATCTTTTATTATTTCTTTCAATTTCGACTTTGCTAATTCCGGCATCAGCCAAATTCTTTTCAATATATTTACGAATCTTTATATCTTTTTGTAAATAATCAGAGAATTGAGAATTGTTAGCATACCATTTAGCTTCCCAGTCTTTATTGATTCCTAATCTAAGTCCGATTGGACTAACCTTTTGACCCATACTATCCTCCTCTTCGATTATTTGCTAGCCACTGTGATAACAATGTGACTAGTTCTTTTATCATTGTGTCCTATATGACTTCTTGAATCAAACATGTGTCTCTTCATAACAGGACCAGCATCTACTCTTGCTTCTTTAACATATAGAGTATCAGCATCTAAGTTTAGATTGTGTACAGCATTAGCGATAGCAGAATCTAAAACTTTCTTTGTAAGTCTTGCTGACTTTTTATTCATATTATTTAAAATATTTAAGGCATCTTTAACGTCTTTACCACGAATCAAATCAACAACTAATCTTGCTTTGATAGGTGATACTCTAAGAGTTTTTGCGATTGCTTTTGCTTCCATATTCATTCCCTCCTAGCCATTATTTTTTCTTGTTATCGCCGTGACCACCAAATTTACGAGTTAAAGCGAATTCTCCAAGTTTGTGTCCTACCATATCTTCAGTAACATATACTGGAATGAATTCTTTTCCGTTATGTACTGCGAAAGTGTGTCCAATAAAATCAGGATAAATTGTAGAACGGCGTGACCACGTTTTAATGACTTCTTTTTTACCATTTTTATTTAGTTCTTTAACCTTATTTAATAATCTATTAAATACATAAGGCCCTTTTTTCAAACTTCTTGCCATAATAATCCTCCTTAATTACTGCGACGACGTACGATAAATTTATCAGACGCTTTTTTCTTTCTTGTCTTAACACCAAGTGCAGGTTTACCCCAAGGTGTCATTGGTGATTTACGGCCAACTGGAGCACGACCTTCTCCACCACCATGTGGGTGATCGTTAGGGTTCATAACAGAACCACGAACAGTAGGCTTAATACCCATATGACGACTACGTCCAGCTTTTCCAAGTTTAACTAATGAATAATCTTCATTACCAACTTCACCAACTGTGGCATAGCAAGTTCCAAGAATTTTTCTTTGTTCACCACTTGATAGACGAACCATTACGTATTCTCCTTCTCTACCAAGGATTTGAGCAGATGCTCCAGCACTTCTTGCTAACTCTCCACCTTTTCCAGGTCTAAGTTCAATATTGTGAATTACAGTACCAACTGGAATGTTAGCAATTGGAAGAGCGTTACCAACTTTGATATCAGCATTTTCTCCAGCTTCAATCTTCATTCCAACTTCAATTCCCTTTGGTGCTATAATATATCTCTTTTCACCATCAACATAATTGATTAAAGCGATATTAGCACTTCTGTTAGGATCATATTCAATAGTAGCAACAGTACCTAAAATATCTCTTTTATTTCTCTTAAAATCGATAATTCTGTACTTTCTCTTTTCTCCGCCACCTTTATGTCTAACAGTAATTCTTCCGGAATTATTTCTTCCACCTTTTTTACTCTTACTAACTAATAAACTCTTCTCAGGAGTACTAGTTGTAATTTCTTCATTTATTAACGTACTCATCTTACGTCTACCAGGAGTAGTTGATTTATAATTTCTTATTGCCATAAGTAATCCTCCTTCTAACCAAGATCGATTGTTTGTCCTTCAGCAAGTTTAACGATAGCTTTCTTAGTACGATTTGTTAAACCACTGTAACGACCAACTCTTCTTTTCTTAGGTACTACATTTATAGTAGAGATTTCTTCAACTTTAACATTGAATAATTTCTCAATTGCATTTTTAATTTCTGTTTTATTAGCTTTAGGATCAACATTGAATACATATTGTCCAACTTGCCCCATAGCTGCACTCTTTTCAGTAATAACTGGTGCTTTAATGATTTCTAAATACTTAGTATCCATATTATGCTAGCACCTCCTCAATTTTCTTAAGTGCTTCTTCTGTTGTTAAAATCTTATCAGCAGCAACTAAATCTAAAACATTAATTTCACTGGCTTCAATTAAAACAACATTTTCTAAATTTCTAGAAGCTAAAATGATATTTTCATCTAATTCACTAACAATTATTAATGTATTAGTCCTATCAAGTTTTAAATCTTTAAGAATCGCAACCATATCTTTTGTCTTTGGTGTTTTAAGTTTGATATCTTCAACAACAACCATATCACTTGCTTTAGTACTCAAAGCACTAAGAAGTGCTAAACGACGTTCCTTACGATTCATTTTAATACTATAATCTCTAGGAGTAGGTCCGAAAGCAATTCCTCCACCTCTCCATTGAACAGCTCTAATAGATCCTTGTCTTGCGTGACCTGTTTCTTTTTGACGCCATGGTTTTCTTCCACCACCACGAACTTCTGCACGTGTCTTAGTATCGTGTGTTCCTTGTCTTAAACAAGCTCTTGTCAATATGACAGCATCATATAAGACTTTTTTATTTGGCTCAATTCCAAATATATTTTCATTTAATTTAATGTCCTTAACCTTTTCACCTTTTAAATTTAAAAGTGCGATTTTTTCCATCTTCAATTCCTCCTTTCATCACATAAATATTTAATAACTATCTTTAATGTGATGATTATTCAGTAACTTCTGTATTTTCTTCAACGTTCTCAGAAGTAGTATCTTCCTCTGTTGGAAGACTTTCTTCTTTTGGTGTTTCTTCACTTGTTTCTACAACTGGTTCTTCGATTTCTTCATAAGTAATCAATTCCTCAGTAGGATTTACTTGTTCACCTTTTTTAATTGAAGTTCTAATCATAACTAAAGATTTTTTAGGACCTGGAACATTACCTTTAATTAAGATAACGTTATTTTCTAAATCGACAGATACAACTTCAAGATTTTGAATTGTTGTCTTTTCATTACCCATATGACCTGGTAATTTCTTTCCTTTTAATACGTGCATTGGTAACAATGTACCCATAGAACCAACTCCACGGTGATATTGAGAACCGTGACCCATAGGTCCACGAGATTGATTCCAACGTTTGATTACACCTTGGTAACCTTTACCTTTACTAGTTCCAGTTACGTCAACTACTTCTCCTTCTTTGAAGATACTAGCATCAATAACTTGACCTAAAGTATAATCTTCAACATTTACTCCCCTAATCTCTCTTAAGAAGCGCTTAGGAGTTGTGTTAGCTTTTGCTGTATGACCCATTTTTGCTTTATTAGAACTTTTTTCCTTAACTGAAACAGCACCAAGTTGAACAGCATTATAACCATCTTTTTCAACAGTTTTAATTTGTGTTACAACGTTAGGTTCTACTTCGATAACAGTAACAGGAATTAGTTTTCCACTTTTAGTAAAAACTTGAGTCATTCCAACTTTTTTACCTAAGATTCCTTTCATATTAATTTCCTCCTATTATTTTTTATAATTTGATTTGAATATCTACACCACTAGGTATATCCAAATGAGTTAATGCATCAACTGTTTCCTTACTAGGATTTTTGATGTCGATTAATCTCTTATGTGTACGCATTTCAAATTGCTCACGACTGTCTTTGTCCTTGTGAACAGCTCTTAAAATAGTGTACTTTTGAATCTCAGTAGGTAGTGGTACAGGTCCACTTATTTCTCCTCCTGTTCTTTTAACAGTCTCAACTATCTTAGTTGCCGCACTATCTAGTACGCGGTGGTCGTATGCTTTTAATTTGATACGAACTATGTTTGACATTTTATGTCCTCCCTTCGCCTATATCTTGTATAGACTTGCTCCGTGTAAATAACCTGATTTTTGCCTTCAACTTGTCCTGGCGTATCAGCAACCTCACACATCTAAGCAGCCACACGTGATTAGAGTATATCATAATAAACCCTTTAAAATCAAGGATTTTTTCAAAAAAAATTTATATTTTTTCAAAAGGATAATTCTTTCTCAAAATATAAATTAGTTTAAATATTATTACTTTTTTTATTACTTTTTATTTATTTTTTTAAAATTTCAAGTGCTTTTTGTAATTGACTATCATTTTCATCAGTTGGATTTTCATAGTAAGATTCGGATAATGAAACTTTTTCAGTTGGTTCTATTCCAAGACCATTAACTCTATTTCCCTTAGATGTATACCATTCTTGAACAGTATATTTTACCATTGCTCCACTTGATAGTTTCTTCGTCTTTTGAACAGTACCTTTACCATAAGTCTTATCACCTACTAATGGTATACCTAAATTTTCATTAAGACTTGATGCAAATATTTCAGATGCAGAAGCACTACCACCATTAACTAATATAGCTATCTTATTATCATATAACTTATCAGTCGTTGTTTTAATACTTTCTATTTTACCTTTAGTATCTAATTGATAAACAACTTTCCCTTTATCTAAGAACATCGCAGCCATTTCTTCTGCTACTTTTAAGTAACCACCAGAATTGCTACGGATATCTATAACAATAGATGAAACATTTTGTTTCTTTAACTCTTCCATTACTTTTTTAAATTGATCAGGTGTGTTTTGAGCAAAAACAGTAACTTGTACATAACCAATGCCATCAATAACACGATAACAAACAGAAGTTAATTCAATAACACCACGCGTCAAAGTAATTGTCTTTTCTTCACCATTACGCAAAACAGTTATATCAACTTTAGTATTTTCTTCACCCTTAATTAATGAAGATACTTCATTCATGTCCATTCCAACAACATTTTGGTCTCCTACCTTTTTAATTATATCACCAACTTGGAAACCAGCTTTTTCTCCAGGACTATCTTTATATATTTCAATTATGTATACTTCATTTTGATCATTCGTCGTAACAGTTGCTCCCATTCCAACAAATTCACCTTTTAATTCTTCATCTAAATCAGCACTGTCATCATAATTCAAATATGAAGAATAAGGATCATTTAAGAAATCAACCATTCCTTTAATACCAGCATCAGCCATTCCTTTTTGATCAATATCTTTATAATAATTACTCTTTATATCATTGTATACATCCATAAACTCTTGAAATTCATATGGAACACTATTATGATTAATTACATTATCTTTAAAGTATGCAACACAACTTCCAACAAGAATTCCAAAAACAGCTGTAATTATCATGATAATTATTACTTCAACTAAATTAAAAGTAGTAGCTTTTTCTCTTTTCTTAGTATTTTCTTTTTCACTCTCAACTACTTTTTTCTCTTTAACAGACTTATCTAAATTTTTATGACTAATACGATTAGTTGTTTTTCTCTTAGATGTTTCTTTCTTCTCATTAGCATCTTTTTTTCTTTCCATTAAATTCACCTCTACTATTATCAATTTATATATTAACACATTTTTTAATAAAATTAAATATATTTGTCTATTTAAAGATATGTTAATTATTATAATTTATTATTAATATCCTAACTTTAAAGTTAAAACTATTCAAAAATTTTACTAAACAAAAAATCATCACCGAAGCAATGACTTTACATACAAAATGGCGCCTCAACTAGGACTTGAACCTAGGACCCCCTGATTAACAGTCAGGTGCTCTAACCAACTGAGCTATTGAGGCAAAAGAGTTCCCAAAGGAACTAATTTATTTTATTTTTCTTGTTCATTTAATTCTTTAATTAACTCTTTTAATTTATTGACAGCATCGTCACCTTCACGATACTTTTTATTACGATGATCTTTCATATAAATAAGAGTTGGACTTTCTAAACGTAGTTCAGATAATTCTTGAGCATATTTATTCGTTTTTTCATCTTTTTGAACGACAACATCACTATTTAATTTATCACTTAAATCAACCCAGAAAATTGGTAGACTATCAGCAGCATTCTTATAGTCTGAATAAAGCATACTATAATAGTCTGCCTTAGAATCAGAACTATTATACACTAAAACATAAAATTCTTTTTCATCCTTTTCAAATATTGAAGAGGCTAAAATCTTTTCATTTTGAATTTCTGAAGTTACTTCTTCGTTAGTGTCATCAGTTGCATCATCGTTTTTCTTGAAATCACCATTTATTAGAGCTATTACAAAATATGCAACACCAATAATGATTATAACACCTATTAAAATTTTAAATAGACTTACGATTTCAGAATTTTGTTCCATAAAGGAATTACCTGTAACACTATCGCTAATCTTTTTCTTATCTTTTTTAGAAATCTCTTTTTTTACAACTTTTTCCTTTGATGTTTCTTCACTTTCTTCTATTTCTTCTTCTACTTCTTTTTTATCTTTAACTTTTTCTTTCTTTTCTACACTAACTTCTTCATCATCATATTCTTCGTCATCGTAATCATCGTCGTCATAATCTTCATCATCATTATTAATTTTTTTAGTCTTTTTACAATTAGGACATTCACCCAATGACTTCAAATATTCATTATGACATTTAGGACATAGAACCATTTCTTCTTCATTTAACTTTTCAACAACTTTTGTCACTTTTTTCACATTAGAACTATTAGTTTTAGAAGGACTATTCGTTGCCTTTACATTATTTTTTTTATTCGTTACTTTCTTACTTGTTGTTTTTGCATTTGTTGCTTTTGTCACTTTTTTCTTTTCTTCAACCTTTTTTGTTGCCATAACTAAACACCACCTATATAAATTATAACATAGATATCAAAAAAAGAAACAAAATCTTTTAAGTTATAATTAAATAGAAAAAAGTTAATCAATGATTAACTATTTATTTTCTATTATTTTAGTTACAGAATTAGCAATCTCAACTAATTCAATTTGACTCATGACATCAGATACTAAGTAATATTCAACACCATCACTTATCCAATTGATTGATTTATCTGATATAGTTGCAATTGTATTTGGTAATAGATAAGGATCACCATAAGCAGGAACTATAGAAAATTCTTTATTGGCATTAACTGTTTCTTCAACTAAAATAAAAGGTTTTTCTCCATCAAAAGTTAAAATTACTCTTTCACCATCTGTTTTAGCTACTTTTTCTTCATCGGTTAAAACTGTTCCTGATGGAATATATAAAGGATAAATTATATCATCGATTGATGCTGCTTCTGATGATGTACCATCTTCCTCTTCTCCTTCACTATTATTTTCTTTTTCTTCACTAGAACTATTATTATTTTCATCATTATCAAACTTACTAATAATACTATCAAGATTAAATATGTCATCATCTATATCTTTACCAATTTCAATAGAATTAAACTTTATACTCATTTGAAGCGTATTACTATCATTATAGACATCAGCACTTTTTAAGTTTAAATCTTTATCAAAGAAAATTGATTGTTTAACTAGATTACTATTATTTGGATAGTTAGCAGGAACATCAAAACGATATCCATCATCCTTCTTTTCAAAAACACGATCCTTACTATTTAAAATATCTTGGTATAAAGATGCGATTAGATATATTTGCGAACTATCATTTGGCCAGGAACTTTGGAATTTAAAACTCTTTTTCAATGAAGGAGTAACTACATAAACATTTTGACCATCCTTCAAAATAATTTGTTCGTGATCATTTTCTTTGTTTAAAAGATTAACACGATAATAATCACCTTCTTTATAGTAGACATCTACTTTGTAACTATACTCATCATCATTATTTTGAATGACTAGATCAGCATCTAGATAATATGATTTTATATCATCTAAATTCTTACTTAATTTTTTTACGATATTAGACTCATTATCTTTAGAACATCCAAATAAAAAAGATAAAGTTAATATCATAAATATCGATAAATAAACCTTTCTCATTTTTCACCTCTTTATTATCTTAATAAATTATATGGTTAAAAAAGAGGAATATTCAAATTAAAAAGCAAATCTTTCGATTTGCTTAAAACATCTAATTATAATTATTATTTTTTAGTAATGATTACCTTGATCGTTTTTACTCTTGGAGTATAGTTCAAAGTATTATCGTCACCTTTAACAACAACTTCTACTTCATGTTCACCTTCACTTAAACCACTTAAATCAACAGATGCCGTAATAGATGACTTTTCAAGATTATCAATTGCGGACTGACTACCCTTGACAATTACTGTAACAGTCTTAGAGTTTTCATCGACAGCTTGGGCACTATAACGACTATTATCAAAGTTTTCCATAGAAATACGAATATTACTAATTTCCGTTGTAACAACTTCATCAAGTACTAATTTAACCGTTATTGTTTTATCACTTATTTCTCTTACACCTGTTGGATTAGTTAAGTTAACTGTATAAGTCTTATCAGTATTAATACCGGAAATATCAATTAGTACTGGTAAGTATTCAATCTTATCTAATGCTTCTTGACTACCATAAATTGTTACTTCTTTAAGACTTGATGTTAATGATTTAATTGCTTTACCATCAAGTTCACCTTCTGTTTCAATGCGAATTGGAACTGTCTTCTTAGGTGAAGATAAGACAACTTCAGCTTGTAATGTTTCTGGAACAATCTCGACTTTAACGACATTACCAGTATTATCATAGGCAACTAATTGAACATCTGTTAAAGTTTGTGAACCAATCTTTTGACTTGTTAGATGGTCAACATCAATCAAGGCTTTTACTGATGCAACTTGATTTATCAAATGTTCTGGTCCTTTAATTGTAACAGAATCTTTATTAAGAGTTATACTTTCAATATTTAATTTTGTATCCAAATGATCTTTATGAATAATATCCGTGGATACTTCTCTCGTATCAGATACTTTTTTATAAACGACAACCGTCACGTTAGAAGGATCAACCTTATAAGTAACAGCCGAAACCTTTTGTTTATAATTTAATGCTACTTTATGAGTTCCAGGAGTTAAAGAACTCAAATCAACTGTTATATTATCAACAGGATATTGTTTAGCAAGATAAACATTAGACTTACGACCAATTAAGGTTACATCAACTGTTTCTGGTAACCCTTCAATGACATAAGCTTCCTCATTATAAACAGCTTTTACTGGTATTCCATACAACATTTCAGCATTGTCATCAACAAGTGATACACCTTCACGATCAATTGCATAGAAAGCAAAAAGCGCAAATAATAATGATATGATTATCAATGCTTGACGATTATTTAGAATTTTTTCAATTCCTTTACCATTGCTTTTGAAATAGTCTGTTATTAATAAGATGAACTTTGTTATAGGACTTATTAACCAACGATCGAAGAATTTTGCTATTGGACTAAATATATTTTTTCTATTACTTGTTTTCTTCATAAATCTCTTCCTCATCTATTTCTTCTTCAAATTCTGTTTCTTGTTTTGGTTTAAGTTCATCTATTAAAGTCATTCTAACATCATCAATTGATAGATTATAGAACAATTCTCCTTTTAAAGCGATTGATAAGCGACCTGTTTCTTCAGATACAACTAAGACAATAGCGTCAGTCTCTTCACTAATACCAAGAGCTGCTCTATGTCTTGTACCCAAACGCTTATTTCCTTTTAAATTGTTACTTGTTGGGAAAACAGCTCCCGCACAACTAATTCTATCACCTTGAATTATAACTCCACCATCATGTAAAGGATTATTAGGGAAAAACAAAGATACTAATAAGTCAGCTGATAAATCACCATATATTTTTTTAGCTTTTTCAATATAATCAGAAAGGCTGATGTCACGCTCGATAACGATAAGAGCACCAATTCTTCCTTTACGTAACTGATCCATTGCATTTACTATCTCATATACTAAACGTTCTCGTTCATCAACTGTTAAAACTTTATGACGTCCCAATAATTGACTTCTTCCCAATTGTTCTAGGGCCGCTCTTATCTCTGGTTGGAAGATAACAATTATCGCAAGTGGTCCCCACATAACAATGTATTCAAGTAACATTCCAACAGTCTTAAATCCAAACCAATCAGAAATAATCTTCAATACAACTAAAAATAAAATTCCTTTAAATATCAAAGTTAATTTTACATTATCTTTAATTACTTTTAATATATAATAAAATATTAACCAAACTAATAGAATATCAATTGTTTTATTAAGAATAGTAAAAATCCCATCTACTGAAATATTCATTTGTAACCTCCATTAAATATGACTATTAAAATTATACAAAAAATCTCCAAAATAGTAAACTAGCAATTATACATTACTAGTTCCATCGTCATTAATAACTAAAACAGCAGGTGCTTGTTCTTTTGGTGTAGAATCAGTTTCAGGTGTAGGTGTAGCATTGTTAACAGGCGCACTAACATTATTAGTAGTGTTAACATTATTAGTTTCAACATTAGTTGTAGGAGAAGATGATGCTACCTTATCGAGATCAACTACTTCTTGAACTGGAGCTTTATCATTTTGATTATCTTGACTATCAGAAGTAACATTATTGACTGTTGCATTAGTACCATTATTAGCATCAGTATTAGTATTTGGCTCATCATGTTCAATATTTGTAGCATTAGAAATATCCATTATACGTACTTGGTAACTATCTTCAGCTTCTTTTGCTCCTTCGGCAGATGGATCATAAACAATATCAACACCAGCTTTTTGAATTTGCCTTTCAACAAGTTCATGTGCTTTCTCATATTCCTCTTCGGCTTCCTGTTTACGTTTTTCAGCAAGTTCTTGTAAACGCTTTTTAGAAACTTTTTCACCAACAACTCCTAAACAAGCAAGTGAAAAAATAAGCATCAATATTAACCAAAGAAAATATAGCCAACCACTAAGAGTATATTCAAAAAAGTTTATTATAAACATATAAACACCTTCTATTCTATGTATATGATAACATTTATGGTCATTTTTTTCAATTAAAATAGAAAGAAAAGAAGTAATAATTTACTCCCTTTAACATACTAATATTAAAAATTAAATTTTTTATTTTCTGGTGATAATATTTTCATCCTATGACTAACTCCATCTCTATCCAAGAATTCACTAACTAATTGACTATACTTAGGACTATAGACAACAGTTATGCCATTTTTTCCAAAGCGCTGTTGAAGTTCATCATGATCGACATCGGATAATACAGCAGGATATTGCCCATGTGAATGATATGTACCAAGCAAATCCTTATTAACAAGAATCTGATATTCCAAGGCATGACAAACATAAAAGCCTCTAAATCTAAAGTTAGCTTCATCACCAGTTAAGTTTTCATAGTAAATATCATCAACGTCACATATAACATCAAGACCATGTCTTTTCAATTTACCATATAAAAAGCCACCACATTCCAAATTAGGATTTATAAAAGTGTGCTTAATTAATTTCTTTTTAACTTCCTCTGTAAAACGTAAGTAATACATAACCATACCCCCACAAAACATTTACCAATTATACCACAAAATCACCCTTTTTTCAATATTTTGTCATGACCATAAACATCTTTATACCATTTTAAAAATTCAACAGTAGCGGAAGTGCGTCCATCATTTCGATTAATTCTTTCTTCTTCACTCATTTCCATAAGGGTCTTAGAACAATTATTAGGAATGAAAACATACCACAAATTGGATAGAGCTTCTTTTGTTTTGGTACCACGCATTTCATAGGCAAGTGTTCCTTCACAAATACCATAAAAAGTATGATACTCTGCGCCATCATAGAAAGTTAAACAATCTAAGAAACGACATTTACGATTTTTCACATCTTTCATATCTTCTAATAGTTTAGAAACATTACTAGAAACACCACTTCTTTTAACAAAAGCGCCTGGGTATCCCGGATTGTCAGGATAAGCATCAATATAGAATCCTGAGTCAGCAACAAAACAAGGTTTACCTAAAATGTCATAGGCTTCTTTTACCTTAGCACGTGAAATGATTTCAATATCATTAATATCTGGTTCTTTAGCGTCATTCTTAAAGAATTCAATAGCGACACCATTATCTTCAAAATGTCTTTTAACGGAACAATATTTACCATAGTTTCCAGTAACATAAGTCAAAGTTTCCATCTACATCTCTCCTCTATATTTGTATAATTTCTTAACGACTGGTGAATAATCAACTTTAGACAAATCTTTATCTACGGATCTTGCGATATCACGACTTAGTAACATACTATTATAAGTTAAATAGTAATCATTGACAATCGCATCATCATATTGGTAATCTAGGACGTACAACTTTTTATAATGTTCACCTAATAGTGAAAGTAGTAACTCGTCCAACTCTGTATCACCATTAAAATAGATTAAAGAATGATTTTTTCGATACCCAGTAGTACTTCGTCCATGACAAAAGTCATACTTATTGTGAACAATAGGTATCGCAATCCCTGATTCTGCCAAAGTTGATTCTAAATAAGTAGCGGCTGTCAAACTCTCATGACCACTCATTACTTCATAAACAGAATTAGGTTCAACGACAAAACCCTTACCATTATTTAAAATGTCTTTAATTACATCTTGTTTTCCATCTAGATAATAATTTAAAAGAATAGTCATTGGTACCAAGGTTGCCGCAAGCGAAATAAAACTGTGTTCTCGATCACAATCATAAATAATATTAGTAACACCATCACGCATTAAACTAGAAAATAAATATTTATTAAGATCATTAGAAAACGCTACATCAACACCTATGTTTCTCCCCGCATAACTACAACAAACGACATTTTGATACCCCGTTTTATTCATATAACGCATATCTCTTGATGTTCCATTAGTAGTAATAATTCCATTTTTAGAATTTAAAACCTTGCTCATAAAAGTACTAACGACATGACTTCCACCCACTCCCACACAAATAGTTGGATCTTTTAAAGATTTTAATAAAGAATTGATCTGTTCTAAGTCTGATTTATCAAGACTATTTAAAACTCTTGTAACTAAAAGTTCAAAGTTTTCTTCCATAAAAAATCACCTCTTTAACATATTAATAACATTAAAGTAGGCGATATTTCGTCTAGATAAAATTTTCTTCTAATAATTCATAAGTAATAATTCTTTTAAGTTCAAAATGACGCATATCATTACGAAGTTCACAAAAAGCAGCACAATACCATCCATCTTGAAATAAAAACATTTCTAAAGGACAAATAACTCTTTCATTTTCACCATATTTAAAAGAATAATATTTAATTTTAACTTTTCTCTTCTCTTTTATAGCACGCATCAAAACATTATATTTACTCTGTGTCTCATCTTCTAAATTTAATTCTTTATTTTCATTTTTACTACCGATATAGACACCTTTTATTTTATCTTGAAGAAGAATTAATTCTCCTTTTCTTTTTTCATCTTTTTCTTTTTCAATATAATGATCTAATAGTTTATAATCTTTTCCTTTAAATTTACGAACAGGAACTCTTACTGATTGATTTAAAACATATCCGCCATATGGACCCATAATAGTATCAATATAAATACCTGCTTTTTCTAAATCTTCTTTATACTGTCTAACCATTCTTTCGGATATTTCTAATTCTTTAGACAATTCTTTTATACTATATTTGCGACCGCTCGCTAACAATTGAAGCATTGTAATGGCATTAGATACTTTTGACATAATTTCACCACCATCATTATATCATTATTTTTATTTAATTAATTTCTCTTTTTAACTAATTGATAAGGTTTTAGTTTACTTGCTGAATCCGGTTCTTTTAAATGTAATTCATCATATTTCTTACTAGGAATAGATGTCTCTAAATCTTTATTACCACTAGAAAATAATTCTAATAAAGCTTCATCTAAACTCTTATTAATACATCCTGTAACTGTATTTGGTAAATTGCCATATGCATAATTATTAACAGTTCTTGCAATATAATCGGCAAAAGAAGGTTCAAGTATTAAGTCAATTCCTAATTCCTTTAAAAGTTTAAGATGGTCTTCTATTATTGGTGAATTCTGAACAAGAGCTATAATTTCATCATATGAAGAAAATTGACTATAAAAACCAATTACTCTTGGAAAGCATTTCTTGACAATGCCCTTAATATTACCAATTCCCACAAAGCTAATATCACCAATATATCTACTAGCTAATTCATCATCATATCTTTTAATTTTCCAATATGAAGAAGAAAGTAATTGTTTCACAATAGAAGATGCTAATTTTTCACGTTCTTTTGATACGTATGAATCAACATCTGCATCGTATTGTAATAAGTCTAAATCTTCAAGAACAAGTATTGATCCTTCATTACTTCCTTTTAAATTATCTATGGCGTCCGTTAGATATTTATTATAGTCTTCACCTAAGAAACATCCAGCACACAAAAAGTAAATTGGTACTCCTAAACCTTCCGCAATCACTTTTAAACCTTCTTGAGCACTATCATAATGACTACTGGTAATTAAAATATTCTCTTTTAAAGACGACAAATCTAACTTTCTAGTACGTTTTAATTCTATTAAGGATTTATTCTTATATAAAATAGTAAGAATTTCGTGCATTTCCTTCTTTTTAGTAGGAAACATTTTTTCTAATTTTTTAGACATTTCTGAAATGTCAGGTAAATTCATCTCTTCACCTGTCGAAAAATCAACTATACTCATGTCATCAACTCATTTCTTATCTCAATATTTTAATACACTAAAAATTAACAAGCAAGAAAATAATTATCAATATATGTTAAAATAAAGGTAGTGAGGTAATTATGATTTTAAATGTTAGTGGAAGAACTGATATAGTTGCTTTTTATACCAAATGGTTCATGAATCGATATCATGAAGGTTTTGTCGATGTAAGAAATCCTTATAATCCAAAATTAGTAAGTCGCATTAATTTTAAAGATGTCGATGCCATTCTCTTTTGTACGAAGAATCCTCTACCCATTTTAAAATATTTAAAAGAGATAGATAAACCAATTCTTTTTCATGTTACGCTAACACCATATAAAGATGATATTGAACCAAATGTTCCACCAAAGACAAAAATAATTGAAGCAATCAAAGAGTTATCGCAAATAGTTGGAATTGATAATTTATATGTTAGATATGACCCTATCTTTTTAAGTAATAAATATGATTTAGCTTATCATCAAAAAGCCTTTGAAAGAATGTGTACGCTACTAGATGGTTATGTTAAACAAGTGATAGTATCTTTTATTGATGAATATAAAAACGTTCGTAAGAATGCCAAAGAATTAAACTTTAGAGAATTTACGGAAAATGATTATAAAACAATTGGAACTAATTTTAGCGAAAGTGCTAAAAAGCATGGAATGAGTGTTCAAACTTGTTTTGAAGAAAGAAATTTAAGTGAATATGGTTTTAAAATTGGTGAATGTCTTTCCCATGAACTTGCCTATATCCTAACTGGTAAAAAATATAAAAACTGGACGGCTCGTAAAGAACAAAAATGTAACTGTGTCCAAATGGTTGATATTGGTGTCTATAATTCTTGTAAGCATTTTTGTAAGTATTGTTATGCCAATTTTGATGAAAAACAAGTAAATGATAATTTTAAAAAGCACAATCCTAAATCATCACTACTAATTGGTGAAATAGAAAGTGATGATGTTATCAAAAAAAGAACTAAGTAATAAGCAAATAAAAAAATTTGCTTTTTTTGGAACTTTTTTAAAGAAACTAACAACTATTAAGATGAGGTGAGATAATGATCGATCAAAAAACCTTAAAAGAATTCGATAAACTATACGATAAAACTTATCAAAATGTCTTAAAGTATGTCATTTGTAATTGTTCTAATTTAGAAGACGTTAAAGATATCGTTCAAAATGTTTATTTAGAATTGTTAAAAAATATGGAAAAAGGAAAAGACTTTCCTAAAAGTAATGCTTATATTATTGGTATTACTAAAAATAAGGTTAAAGAATATTATCGTTTTAAATATCGCGATAAAATTATTTCTTTCTTTTCTAAAAAAGAAGACTATTCATTAATAGATAATATTCCTAATGATATTGATATTTTAAAAGATACTATTAATAAAGATGATATTGAATTGATTTGGAACTTTTTAAAGAAGAAAAAAATAGTTATTGGTAAAATCTTTTATCTTTACTATTATGCTGATATGAGTATAAAAAAGATTGCTGAAAGCTTAGATCTTACGGAATCAAATGTTAAACATTATCTATATAGAACATTAAATGAATTAAAAGAATTAATGCAAGAAAGGGGGAATAAAGATGGCAAATAAAAAGATAATTAAAAAAGTCTTTGATGAAAAATTAAATAAAGAAGAGACTTATCAAAACATTCTTTCTAAATATAATAAAAAAGAAAAAAGTAATTGGCGTTATATCTTAATACCCATTTCTCTCATAATAATTGTAGTTAGTCTTTTTAGTGTTAATAATATTAATTTAAAAAAGAAAGATTTAAAAAAAGAGGGATTAAAAGAAGAGATAACTACTGAAAATAATAGTTATAGCGATAGTAAAAAAATAATAAAAATAAGTAGTTATAACGAAGATCGAGCATTTACTATTAAAGATCCTAAACAGTTAGAAAAAAATGTTGATTACATCGCCCTTATTAGAATTGATTCTATTGATGGATGTTCTCGTCGTAATCTCGTAACTAATGAACCTGTTCTTCACATCTTCACTTATGGTAAAGCAACTATTTTAAATGTCATTAAAGGAGACTTAGAAAAAAAACAAATAACCTATCATCGAAGTGGTGGTACTCTTCCCTATCTCGAATGGTTAGATGCCGATATTGATAAAGATAAACTTTTAGAACAAAACCCTAATCACAAAATTGATGGTGTTCCTTTTGAAGATGTTGTAGTCCAAGAAAAATATCCTAATGATATTGATATTGAAATAGGAAAGACTTATTTAGCATACATGATTAAAGGTACTAAAACTGATTATATAATTCAAGGTTATCAATTTGGTTTTAGAGAGATAAAAGAAACAAATCCTAATAATTATTCCAATGAAGAAAGTTATCTTGAAAGTTTAAAAGTAAAAAATAATACTACTGGAAAATGGGAAAGTTTATCACTAATATTTGATATAAAGTGAGGTCAATTATGAAAAAGATTTTATTATTATTACTAATAGTGCCACTATTATATGGATGTCATAATTTAAATAATAAAGATAAACTTGCAAAAATAAAAACGCATTTAAATGATACTAAAAAGATAACTATTGAAGATACTTTTTTTGAAGAGAGAAAAATATATACAATTAAAGATGAAGATGAAATTAAAGAAATAATTACTAATCTTAAAAATATCACCATTGAAGAAAACGAAAGTGTTGATTTTGCGAAAGAATATCGTTACATAATAAAATTATATGATAGTAAAGATAAAGAAATAAGTGAAATTACTCTATCCCCTGCTCCTATTAAATTTACTGGTTTTAATAAATATACTAAATACGATGATAATTATCTCAATATTTATAACATAATTGAAAAGAATTACAGTGCTAAATTTAATGAGATATCTAGCAAGATAATGAAGAAGTTAGAAAGCACAAAAGAAATAAGAGTAAAAGATTGGTCTAGTAAAGAATTATTAAAAACAATTAAAGATGAAAAAGAAATAAAAGATATAATAAATCTAATTGGTAACTCTAAAGTATGGGAAGGTCTAACAACATATATTGGTCTAAACTACATATTAGAATTCGTTAATGAACAAGATAAAGTAGAAGTAATAGTAGAAACAGGCCAAAACACATTTATAAAATGGGAAGATGAAACTTATTACTTAACTGGTTTTAATTATTTAAAAGATAGATAGGAATTGATATTATGAAAAAAATAAAGATTATTTTTATTGTCATAGGATTATTAATAGGTATTGTTTTATTAGATACTATTCAAGCTAAAATGTTTAATAATAGACCCATTTTTAGTATTCATAAAGAACAAAATAGTGGAACATATTTATATGTTGATGAAGGTCTTTTCGTAAGACATTATAATTGTACTTTTGATAAGGAAAAAACTGTTTTTAACTTTGAAAAATACATTTGTCCATTAGATAGTAATAGTAGTATTGACTTTTATATTTCTAAAGATAAAAGTCCTAGTCAAAATTTTAAACTCTATTATAATTCTAAACAAAAAATATATATGAATACTAATATTAAAGAGCTTTATATAATAGATAAAGCCGATCAAAAGAAAGAAACTTTAAATTTTTTTATTTCTCATGTTTTTCAAACTTTTGATGATAGTATTAAAGATATTACGGAACAGTTAAATCTAGAAGCGATATTAAAAGATGGTGGTACTAAAATATATCGTTCCAAAGAAAAAGATATTACTTTAATTACTTGTAATACTATTGATGGAAATAGAGATGTTTATATAGGTGATTATCAGCTTGACTATCATAATAGTAAATTATGTAAGTAATTATAAAATTTCTAATTATACTCGTTATAATTAGATTTTTTTTAATTCGTATATGTTATAATAAAATTGAGGTGAAAATAAATGCGTAAGAACATAAAAACAACAGAAGCTATTTTTCCAATGCCCGTCTTGATGATTGCTACTTACAATGAAGATGGAACAGTTAATGTCATGAATGCCGCTTGGGGAACTATGATTGATCGTGACATTGTTGGTTTAAATCTAACAGAAACACATAAAACAGTTAAAAATATTAAAGAAAGAAAGGCTTTTACTGTTAGTATTGCTGATGCTAGTCACGTTAAAGAAGCAGACTATTTTGGTGTTGTATCTGGTAACAATACTCCTAATAAATTTGCTAATAGTGGTTTAACTGCGACTAAATCAGAACTTGTTGATTCCCCTATTATCAATGAATTCCCACTTTGTATGGAATGCGAATTCATTGAATATCAAAGTAATCAATTTGGAATTGGTGTCGTTGGAAAAGTTGTCAATGTTTCTGCTGACGAAAAAATAATAAAAGATAATAAAGTTGATATTCAAGCCGTTAATGCTATCGCTTTTGACCCATATACTCATGGATACTATAAAGTAACAGAAAGAGTTGGTAATGCTTTTAGCGATGGTTTGGAATTGAAGAAGTAATATGAAAAAGATAATTCTTATAAGTTTTTTATTTAGTTTAGTCTTTTTAACAACTATTGGTTGTAGTAACAAAAATGATAAAGAGGAAGAACCAAATATCGAAATCCAAGATGAATATGATAACGAAGGAGAAAGAATGGAAGAAAAGATGGAAGTAGTAATTAATGGTACAACTTATAATGTCAATTTAGAAAGTAATCCTACTGTTATTTCACTATTAGATCTATTACCAATAGACATCAATATGAAAGAATTAAATGGTAATGAAAAATACTTTTATTTAGATACTACATTACCTAGTAATCCTAAGAAACCTGAAAAGATTGAAAAGGGTGATATCATGCTTTATAGTGATGATTGCCTTGTCATCTTCTATAAGACTTTTAAAACTAATTATACTTATACTAAAATAGGTCATATTGATAATTTACCTGATTTAGATAGTAAGAGTATTAATATTAAATTTACTAAATAAAATATCCACAAATATTGTGAATATTATCAGACTGTTGACAAAATTCAACGGTCTTTTCTTTTATAAAAATATGATGATAAACAACATTTATTTCTAGATGCTTTAATTTAATGTTTGCTCTTCTAACCATTTACTTCCCTTACTTAAAACGTATTGTTTAGAAAAAGCTGTTTCAGCATCTCCAGCAATCTGTTCGCTAATCTCGACGTTTGGATGATAAGGTTCACCTAAATGTTCATATAATTCAAAAGCATGTCTAAATTCGTGAACATTAATTAACGCAGTTGCCATATCGATAATAATTGGTACAACAACTGACATACCGCTTAATATCCCTGATGAATCATAATCGGGATAAACACCATAAAAACATCTAGCATTAGGATGATGACTATCAATTTTACTTGTTTTAGATTTAAGATAATGCCAAAAAGCATCGTCATAAGCAAAGAAAGCTTCAACATTATCTAAAGTTATCTCCTTCCCTACTTCATTCATGATAGGGTTATCGAAAGCATGAAGCTTACTAAAAGTATCTATATCCATAAACATCACCAGTTGCTTATTATAACAAATAGTTTTTATCTAAACAATAAAATACCCACAAATACTGTGGATATTATTTTTTATTTAACTTATCTAATTCTTCATTAATTTTAGTAATTGCTTTTTTAATAGTATCTAAATCATCAGTTTGTGTATTAATACTAGAATTAGAATTATTATTACTTTCAACAAGAGCAACCTGCGAAGCATAAGTCTGAATTGTCATACCAGCAAGTTGTAACCAGTTACCAATAGTAGCCTGTTCTAAAGGATCTAATTCATTGGCTAAAATAAGTCCAATGAAGAAAGCACTACCAGTAAAAGTATAGGGATTAATATTTAGATTTATATTTGCCATAACTATTAAAATATATTATCTAGCTATGACTTTTATTCTTTAAGATAAGAATAAATAGACATAATAGCTGACAAATACTAATATCATAATTATTCCTTCTATTCTTGATACTTTACGACCATTATTAGCAAAGATAAAAAGAAGAAATGCTGATAGAGCAAGAACGATAATATCGATGACATTAAAACCGACAATAGCGATATCACCTAGTAAAGCAATAGGTAATCCTAAAACAATGCAAACATTAAAGATATTAGTACCAATGATATTACCAATAGCCATTTCATGTTCTTCTTTTTTAGAAGAAACAACAGTCATGACTAACTCAGGAAGTGAGGTACCAAGAACGATGACGACCATCGTTATCAGTTTTTGACTGATGTTTAACTCTTCAGCAATTTTTACAGCACTATTAACTAATAAATCACTACTTATAATAATAGCAATAACACTTAAAATAAAATAGATAATAGCTTTACCAATACTATATTTTGAAACGATTTCTTCGTCACTTTTCGTTCTTCTTCTAACTAATTGAACTATATAAATGATAAATAAAGAGAAAAGCGATAAGAAAAGAAAACCATTAGCCCTTGAAAAAATGCCAGCAGCTTTTGGTGAAAGAATACCTTCCAAAAGCGTAACCGAAAAAGCAAGCGTTATCAAAAGTAATAGCGGTAATTCTTTTTTTATCGTTGAATCTTTAACACGAATGGGATTTATAATAGCAGATAGTCCAATGACTAGCAAAATGTTAACGATACAACTACCAACGACATTAGCAAAAGCAATGGCGCCATTATGTGATGCGATACTCGTAAAAGATACCGCAAGTTCTGGAGCACAGGTACTAAAAGCAACTATCGTTAAGGCAATCAAAATCTTAGGAACTTTTAATTTTTCCGCAATTGAAACAGCCGCATCCACTAAAATGTCAGCAGCTTTAATTATCATTAACATACTAAAAATTAATAATAAATATTCCATTCTATCTCCTATTTCTATTTATTAATGAGAGAAACACCTGTCATCTCCTCTGGAATTTCTAAACCTAATAGTTCTAACATTGTTGGAGCAATGTCCCCAAGTTTACCATCATGTAGACTTAAACCTTCTTTTGTTATAATGAGACGCACTTTATTAGTTGTGTGAGCAGTTAAAACATTGCCATCTTTATCAAGCATCTCTTCACAGTTACCATGATCGGCAGTAATAATCATTGTTCCACCTAGTTCTTTAACTTTTTCATAAATGCGTCCTAGATGTTTATCGAGAGTTTCAACAGCACTCTTAGCGGCTTCTAAAACGCCCGTATGACCAAGCATATCACCATTAGCGAAGTTCAAAATGATGACGTCGTAATTACCTAATTCCGGAATTAAAGCATCCGTTACTTCATAAGAACTCATTTCTGGTTTTAAATCATAAGTCGCAACTTTGGGTGAAGGAATTAAAATCTTTTTCTCATTAGGATATTCTTCTTCCTTACCACCATCAAAGAAGAAAGTGACATGCGCATATTTCTCGGTTTCCGCAATGCGAAGTTGTGATAATCCCTTTTCAGCTAGATATTCTCCTAAAATATTTTTAAGACTTGGGTTATCAAAAGCAAAAGGTGCTTTAACTGATTCAACAACTGGCATCATCGTCACAACTTTAACATTTTTAAAACGAACGACTGGCATATCGTTAAATTCATCATTAGTAATGGCCGTAAATAACTCTCTTAGACGATCACGTCTAAAATTATAGACAATGATACCATCATTTTCACTGACATTTCCACCATCAACAAATTTAGTTGGTACTAAAAACTCATCAGTTATATTATTTTCATAACTCTCTTTTATATACTTTTCAATATCATCTTTTTTAGTACCAAGATCATTTACAATGACATCATAAGCTTTTATTAAACGATCATAGTTATTATCACGATCCATTGCATAATATCTTCCGGAAATAGAAGCTATTGTTCCAATTCCAATCGCTTTTAACTTATCTTCGACTCTTTTTATATAAGTATAAGCGCTAGTTGGTGAAACATCACGACCATCAGTAAATAAATGAAGATATAGATTCTTAACATCTTCTTTCTTACACATATCTAAAACAGCCATCAAATGATCAATGTGCGAATGAACTCCCCCATCACTAATCAAACCCATGACGTGCAACTTAGAATTATTCTTTTTCGTATGTTCAATTACTTTTAAAATCTCTTCATTCTTGAAGAAATCACCATCTTCAATACTTTTATTAATCAATTCAAGAGGTTGATAAACAATTCTTCCAGCCCCTATATTCATATGTCCTACTTCACTATTACCCATTTGTCCTTTAGGTAATCCTACTTCTTGTCCACTTGCTTCTATTTTGCAATTTGGAAAATGTTCTAAAAGATAATCATAATTAGGCGTATTAGCTTGTAAAAAAGCATTCCCATATTCTTCATCTCTTATTCCACATCCATCTAAAATACATAATAATAAAGGTTTCATATCTTTCCCTCCTACCAATGTAATTATATCAAACTAAATAAAAAAAAGATATATTTCTACATCTTCTTTACATTATATAAAATCCATATACACAACCACAAATAGCCCCTAATAAATGACCAAAATGCGAAACGTTATCTTTTTTAAATAACCCAGCCATCACTTCATCAATTATATAGAAGATACAAACAAGAATTAAAGTAACGGGAATAGTACCTTCTTGAAAGTTGACAAAAGAACTTAAAATGATGAGCATAAAAACAATTCCACTCGCACCCAAAATGCGATACTTTCCAATGATCATATTTAAAATTCCCGTAACACCAGCCGTTATTAAAATCATAATCAAAAGATTTAGACTACCATACTTCTCTTCAATCATGGGTCCAATTATTAAAATCGTTAAGAAATTATTACGAAAGTGTTGCCAATTAGTATGACCTAAAATATGGGTAAAGATTCTAGGATATGTCAAAAGATTAAAAAGAGAACTGCGATAATTAGAAAATAATAACTTATTACTCTTCCCTTTCGTCAACCAATTTAAGAATAGTACTATTAGAGAAAGAAAAAAGAAAGATAAAACAACAGGAGCATTATAATGAATATACTCAGTCATTTTAAATTCCTTCATTTAAACAGAATAAAGCATAAATAGGAATATATTTAACACCCTTCTTCATACTAAAATTCTCATCTGTAACACGAATTGCTTCTTTTAAACCAAACTTATTCATAAATAATGTTAATGATTTAGATTTAGACAAATTCTTATCAACTAATTCAATTGGCATTATCTTACCACTACGCGTTTGAATGACAAAACTTACCTCAGCTTTACCTTCAGATTGATAATAGTATAAATTATATCCCATATTGATTAAGTTAATCGCAATACTATTTTCATAAATAATATTTTTAATATTAATATTTGTTAAAAACTTTGTTCTTGTCAAATGCATACGACTAAATAATAGACCAGTATCATTTAAATATATCTTAAAACTTTCAGGATCTTTACAACTACTAAGAGGTATTTTAGCATCACTTACTTTATAACATTTATAAGCAAATCCATTATTATGTAAGAAAGTAATAGCTTTATCATAATCTTTAGAACGACTTCCCGCCTTAATTAAACCATATTGGAATTTACGATTAGGTTTTTGTAATTGATAAGGAATGCTGTCATATACTTCTAGACCACGCGTTATATCAATTAGATTATCTAAAGTACCAATTTCTTTTTTATAAGTATCATTAACTTTATTATAAATAGAGTTCAATAATAATTTATTCTTTTCATTGATACTCATCTCTACAGCTTCCGGTAGACCACCTGTCATTAAGTATTCATCGTAGTAATCCATCGCTACATTATGAAAAGGCATCGGACTATTATTTTTATATGATGTCTTGATAAAGTCTATTAATTGTTTATTATTAATAGCCATTAAATATTCTTCAAAGTCAACTTCGTTCATGGCTTTGAATTGTAATTCTTCACATTTAAATTTAAGAAGATTTTCACGCATTGAAGTAATCAAAATAATATGGTAATTCAATTCTTGAACTTTGCCAAAGTTTTTCATAGCATTAACTATTTCAACATTGTTGACGTTATCAATGACAACTAAAGTATCATTCGTCAAAATAGATTCATTAGCCAAAAGAGATAACTGCATTATCATCTTTTCAACTGTATTCTCTTTCTTTAAAGCTTTGAGAAGTTCAATATTATTGTCAGCATTAAAATAAACAACATTTTTATATTCAGTCTCACCAAATTTAAGAACTGAATACGTTTTACCGACTTGTTTATTTCCATAAATAACTAATACTTTTTTAGAAATGTCTTTTTTCCATTTCAATAAGTATGTATTAATTTTTCGCTCCATAAAATGTCCTCCAATTCTTTTTATCTTAACTTAATTATATATTTTTTTAATTTAATAGTCAATATATTGTAAAATAATAAGAAAAAAAGTTGCCTTACGACAACTATGTGAATGCTATTTCATAATGTTCAAGACGAAGCTTGTCAGCGACTGTGACAATAAACTCAGAATTAGTAGGTTTAGCTTTGTCAATGTCAACACTATGTCCAAAAATATCTTCCATTAAATCCCAGTTACCACGATTCCAACTGACTTCAATAGCGTGACGAATGGCTCTCTCAACACGAGAGACAGTTGTGTCAAAACGACTTGCTATCTCAGGATACAACTCCTTAGTAATTCCACCTATCACATCAGGATTATTATAAATAATCATAATGCCTTCTCTAATGTATTGATAACCTTTAATGTGAGAAGGAACACCTAATTCATGAAGAATCTTTGTAACAGATATCTCCAATTTATTTTGGAATAGATCAATATTCTTTTTATTGTTCCTAGTATTGAAACAAGAAAATATTCTCTTTTCCAAATCAACCAAATCAAATGGCTTTAAAATGAAATAATTGATACCGAGTTCAGATACTTTTCTAATCATTCCTTCATTATTATAGGAAGTTAGAACAATAACCTTCTTATCGATACCTAATTCATTCATTTCTTCTAAAAGACTAATACCATCTCTTTTAGGCATAATCAAATCCAAAATTACTACATCGTAATCACTTTGATTTTCTTTTATCAATTTAATACCCTCTTCACCATCAAAGGCCGTCAAAGATATATCGATATTTGCGTGACTACTAAAATACTCCTTTACCATTTTGATTAACTCCTTGTTGTCGTCAATCATAAGTACTTTAATATTATTCATCTTTTTATCCTTTCTTACTTCACGCATTTATGATTATACAACAAATTACTATCTTTTTATATAGCGAATATTAGCTAGTTATGTCAAGTTATGTCGAAAAAAAAGAACTTTTTAGTTCTTTTTAGCAATATTTATCAAAAAAATCATTTTTTTGCCTTATTTTTAGCAATTTCCATTAGTTCTCTCTCTGATTCAATATCAGCCTTATTAGGATAACTTTTAGTACATTTTATAAATTGCTTTTCATAGAAGTCAGCTCTTTCTAAATCTTTTGCTCCCAATAAGAAATAAGTATATCTAGTTCGAATGACAGAAGGAAATCTTTTCATAGCATTCATGAAATCTCTTAAATCATCACTAAAATATGACTCTATGACATCCAAGCGATTCTTACCAATGAGTTCGAGATAAATACTATCACAAATTAATAAATAACGATACACATCACTAATATCATTATCTCCATTTAATAATTCATCAATCATCTTACTTGCTTCTTTAAATTTGTGTTGATCCATAAGACGATTACTTAAATTGACTAAGCGCGTTGTACTGATACTATTGTGTCTATCAATATCTTTAGGGATGATAAACATTTCATCAGGCATGTCTTTAAGTCTAATACCTTTAAGAGATAAGTCATTACATTTTAATTGAATCCAAAAACTCATCATAGCATCCTTGTTATTTTTTAACAACAAAGTATTATAACCATCATTATTCAATTTTGATTTTCGAGGAATACCATTTGAAACAGCACCAAAAAGGCATAAAATACCCAAAAATTCTAAAAATAAATCCAAAATAAATATATTTTTAAAAGCATATGATAAACAAAAAGATATAATTCCAAAGATAACATTAATGATTACTCCACCAAGATTATATAAAACAACAGGTATTTTTTCATCAACAAAATCAGGTGGAGCCATTAGACATTGACCAATAGTTCCATCAAGGCTAAAACGTTTAATTTTAAATTTATTATTTTCCTTTATCAATATGAGATTAAAAATGCGAAAAGAACTGAACTTATATCCTGACAACAAGCCACCAATTAAATGACCAAGTTCATGAATTAAAATAAACACAGTATAAACAAAATAGAAAAATAAAGACACAATTACTACCACAATAGTTAATATTAAAATAGAAATAAAAGGGTTAATTTCTACAAATAAATTAGAATTATCTATGCCAAGAGAAAGACCAATTAGGCAACAAATACACCAAAATATAATAACACCAATGTTTTTCTTCATTAGTAATTCACCTCAACGTAAAAGAACTAAAATTAATTAGTTCCTATTTTTGACTATCAATGATATAACTTAAAGATGCAAACTTAGTCGATGCACCACCTATTAAATAACCATCAACAGAAGCAATTGAATTTAGTTCATCAACATTCTTTTCACTGACACTACCACCATATAATACTGTTACATTTACATCACTATAAATAGTTTTAAGATAATTTTTTATAAAAGTAATCGTTTCATCTATTTCAGAATTAGTAGGAGTTAGTCCTGTTCCAATGGCCCAAATAGGTTCATAAGCAATAATTATCTTATCAATATTGTCTCTATTAATATCTTTTAAGTCTTGGTCTAATTCTTCCTTTATAATAGTTTCTGTCAAGTTATTATCACGTTCTTCTTTATTTTCACCAACACAAAGAATTGGAATGATATTTTTTTCAAGCAATTTATTTATTTTTATATTTATCTCTTCATCTGTTTCTTTTTGAAAGTTACGACGTTCACTATGCCCTACAATACAATAGTTTATGCCAAGAGAAGATAATTGACTTGCGGAAACTTCACCAGTATAAGAACCATTATCATTAAGAGCGACGTTTTGAGCGCCAACCTTACAAACATCTTTATAATAATCTAAATAAACAAAAGTTGGACAAAGAATAACAGGAACACTTCCATTATCATAACTCTTCATATCACTAACAAAAGATAACACATCTTCTTTATCCATGTACATCTTTTGATTACCAATTATTATCTTAGTCATCTTCATCATCCTTTCTCTTAAACTTATCAGCAAGTTTACCAAAGAAACCTTTTTTCTCTTTTTTAGTCATACTGCGATAAATATCTAAAACACGATCAGCATAATATTTAGAACTATGCGATTCCGCATTTAAACGAGCTTGATGAGAATATTTCGCAAGTTCTTCAGGATGATCAATAAGTTCATTAATTATTTTGACATAGTCACGTTTGTTTTCAAAGAAACGACCATTTAGTCCATCGATAATAGCGTCTTCAAAGCTCTCATCTTTAATACAAACCGGTGTTATCCCCGCAGCCATTGCTTCAATTACTGTCAAGCCTTGCGTTTCTGTTTTAGAAGCTGTTACAAAGATATCCGCAAGTTGATAATAATTAGGCATTTCTTCATATGGCACTTTACCAACTAAAAGGACCTTATCGTCAAGTTTCAATTTATGAACTAATTCTTTATAACTATCCATATCTGGACCATCACCAATGATCAGTAGACGAACATCTTTATTATGTTTTACAATATCACGATGATTTTCAATTAAAAATTCAATATTCTTTTCTTGAGCAAGACGTCCAACAAAAACAATAATCTTTTCATCTTTTAAAATTTGATATCTTATTTTTAGTTCACGGACCTTTTCTTTATCAACATTTTCAACATAAAAACGATCAACATCAATACCTGTTGGTACGATGTGAATATTTTTATCAACTTCATATTTTTCTTTAAATAAATCATAGGCCTTCTTGGTTGGAACGATCAATTCATTAGCTGTTTTATCACAGTAGAAAAGTGTTAGATATTCCACAATCTTTTTACTAGGTTTATCAAAATAACCTTTTGTTATGTAATGGATGTAATCTTCATACATCGTATGATAGGTATGAACTAATGGAATATTGAACTGTTTAGCAATTATTCTAGCAAACGTTCCAACCCCAAACTCTGTATGGGAATGAATGACATCTAAATTCCAATTTTTAATAGTATTGATAGCTTTAACAGGATAAATTCCGGTTAGACGATAATCATATATACCAATTGGAATACCTGGAATTCTAATAATGGTATCATCTTCTTCAAATTTATAATGCATATCTTCATTATTAACAGTAACTATAAAGACCTGATGTCCTTTCTTCTCAAGAGCATTTTTTAACATCAAAACACTCGTAGATACACCATTGACATAGGGAGGATATGTATCCGTAAATAAACCTATTCGCATTCTTTTTCAACTCCTTTAAACGTATTGAAAGTAATTGAGCCAATAATAATAGCTAAATAATATGTAATTGAACGCCATACTATTAGAACAGCACTTAAACCAGATCCCTTAATAAAATTACCAAAGAATTGTAAGAAACCATATTCAATTCCACCACTACCACCAGGGATAGGTACAAATGCTCCAATAATACTTACATAAGCACAACATACATAAACAGCTGTTACTGTTACTAAATCACCATAACCTAAAGCATATATGACAAATAATGGTGTTAAATAATAACACAATAAACCAAGCATATTAAATAAATATCCTTTAAAAATTAATAATTTATTTTGTCGTAAAATAACAGCACTCTCATTAAATTCTTTTAATCTTCTTTTCCAATTATCAATAGTCTTTTCTTTATTCTTAACTATTTTTAATTTGGAAAATAAGACGATTACTTTATTGACGACAAAACTATTAAATTTCTTTGAAAAACTTACAAATAATAATCCTAATCCAACTAAAGTATTAATAATAAAACCTAGAATGGTTAAATCACGCAATAAAGGATTATTTTGTAAGAAATGAAATTGATAGTTTAAAAGAACAGCTATTACACCATGAGTAATTAAGGCCATTTGATAGAGAATGAAATCTTGAACGATAATATTAGTACTGTGCGCAAGTTTAATTCCACTTTTATTTAACATATATACTTGCATGGGTTGACCACCGGATGCAAAAGGAGTAATCCCATTAAAGAACTGGGTTATAGTTATTTGCTTGAATATTTGTCTTACTTTTATTTTTTCACGATATTCTCTAACGATATTGTGGAGAGCAAGGGATTTAAAAAACCAATATGATATAGTGAAAAGAATGCCAATAGCGATAAACCAAAGATTAGCTTTACTCATCGTAGCGACAATTTCACTAAAATCATCTTTAATAACAAAGAACAATACTACAATTGTAATTAAAAGTAGTATTATTCCATTTTTTTTAACATTTTTCATTATTATTTTTCAGGAATACAAGCAATTCCGGGAAGAACTTTTCCTTCCATATATTCAAGTGTTGCTCCACCACCAGTAGACGCATGAGTTACTTTATCTTTATAACCTAATTGTCCACTAGCTGCAACAATGTCCCCACCACCTAAAATGACAGTAGCACTAGATGATACTAATACTTCTAGTACCTTTTTAGTACCTTCTGTACATTTAGAAAATTCATAAACACCTAATGGTCCATTCCAAAAAATTGTTTTAGAACTATTTATAATACTTGCGAATAATTCAACTGTTTTAGGACCAATATCTAAGCCCATCTCGTCATCTTGTAGGCTTGTAACATCAACATAATGGTTTTCAGCATCATTATTAAATTCTTTAAAGGCATTAACATCAACTGGTAAAACGATTTTTTCAGGATAAGTTTCAACCATCTTTTTAGCAAACTCTAAACTTTCTTCATCAAGAACTGATTTACCAGTATTAATTCCTTTAGCTTTTAAGAAAGTGAAAGCCATTCCACCACCAATTAAAATATGGTCAGCTTTTGTAACTAAGTTTTCAATGACACCAATCTTATCTGATACCTTACTTCCACCAAGAATTAAAGTAAATGGTCTTTCTGGATTATCTAACTTTGCAAGTTCTGTTAATTCTTTTTCAACTAAGAAACCAACACCCGTAGGTAAAAGACTAGCAAGTCCAACGTTTGAAGCATGTGCACGATGTAATGTTCCAAAAGCATCGTTGATAAAGATTTCACCAAGACTAGCCCAGTATTTAGCAAGCTCTGGATCATTGCCACTTTCTTTCTTACCATCTAAATCTTCATATCTTGTATTTTGAACGAGAACAACATCGCCTGGATTCATTTCTCTAACAGCATTTTCTAATTCTTCACCACGCGTCTTATCAATGAACTTAACTTCTTTTCCTAAAAGTTCACTCAATCTAACAGCTACTGGTTGAAGATTATTTTTTATTAGATCTGCTTCTTCTTTAACACGACCTAAGTGTGAGAATAAAATTACTTTAGCATTATTATCTAAAGCATACTTAATAGTAGGTATACTTGTAACAATACGATTGTCATCCGTAATCTTTCCTTCCTTCATAGGTACATTAAAATCGCATCTAATTAAAACACGTTTATTATTTAAATCAAAATCTCTAATACTTTTTTTCATATCATATCTCCTTATTTTCCTAAATCAATTATATCACACATTTAAAAAAGTAGATATCTCTATCTACTTTATGACATTATTTAACACTTTATTTATTGATTAAATATTTAGCAGTTCTAACCATTTGATATGAATAACTCATTTCATTATCATACCAAGCAACTACTTTAACTAATTGTTTTCCATCAACATCTAGAACACTTGTTGATAATCCATCAACTAAAGCTCCACAAGAAGCTCCAATGACATCGCTTGAAACAATTGGGTCATCAGTATAATTAAGTGTTTCATTAACACTATTCTTTAAAACAGCATTAATTTCTTCAACTGATGTATTTTTATTAAGTTCAAGAACTAAGTCGATAACTGATCCAGTTGGTACTGGTACACGCATAGCTGTTCCTTCCATTCTTCCATTTAATCTAGGAAGTACTTTACCGATTGCTGATGCTGCCCCAGTTGATGCTGGAACGATGTTAGCTGCGGCTGCTCTTCCACGACGAGCTTTAATTCCTTTTTTATGAGCAACATCCAAAGTTGCTTGGTCATTAGTATAAGCATGAACTGTTGTCATATAACCTTTTTCAATTCCAAAAGCATCATCGATAACGGCAAGAACTGGTGCTAAACAGTTAGTTGTACAACTAGCTGCTGAAATAATTTCTTCGCTTCCATCCAATGTCTCATGGTTAACGTTATAAACGATTGTCTTAACGTCTCCCTTAGCAGGTGCTGAAATAACAACTTTTTTTGCTCCAGCTGTGATATGAGCACTAGCTTTTTCTTTATCAGTGAATAATCCAGTACATTCAAAGACAACATCGATATCTAGATCTCTCCAAGGTAAGTTAGCTGGATCTTTTTCCGCATATACTTTTACTTTACGATTTCCAACAACGATATAATCATCTTCAAAACCTATCTCATCAACACGATAATTACGATGGTTAGTGTCATACTTTAATAAGTATGCCAATTGTTCAGCATCTGTTAAATCATTAATTGCGACAACTTCTAACTCTGGGTCTTCCTCCATTATTCTAAATACTAGTCTTCCGATTCTTCCGAATCCATTAATTGCTACTTTTTTCATATTTTCCTCCTTTAACTTACTTTAAAACAACTTCCACCAATAAATTCACGAAGAAGTGAATCATCAGGTATATCTTCTGATGGCATTGGTAAAAATGTTTTTAACATATTTATTAGCCTTTTCGCGTCATCATAGTATTCACTCTTAGGATCAACCGAATACAATAATGGCTCAGCATAAGTTTTTAATATTCCTAATTCATAGACTAATGCTGAATTAAATGTGACATTGGCTTCATCTTGATATGGGAATATATATGTCTCTTCCCCGCGACGAACAGAACCCCATTCTTCAAGTGTCTTCTCAACTTTATGTCCACGCGTTCTATTATCTCTTATAATTCTTCGCAAAAGTCTATTATCAGAAGTTGAAATACGATTATGATTATCAATGTTGATAGCGGTCATTGGTGAAATATAAATCTTGTATTTACGACTTCTAGGAATATTCTTTAATATTTCAGGATTTAACCCATGTATTCCTTCAACGATTAAGATATCGTTTTTACCTAACACCATCTTGTTAGTATACTCAGGTTCTCCTGTCATGAAGTTATAGACTGGCGCAACAATTTCTTCACCATTCAATAACTTATCAATATTTTCATTTAATAATTCTGTATTAATTGCTTCTAAGCATTCATAATTGTATGTTCCATCAGGATTCTTAGGCGTCTTACTTCGTGATATGAAGTAATCATCCATCGCAATTGGTACAGGATTTAAACCAAAAGTAGTTAAATACTTAGTTAACTTAATTGATGTCGTCGTCTTACCACTTGATGAAGGACCAGCAATCAAAACAATCTTAATGCGATCTTTATGTTCATATATATCTTTGGCAATATTGAGAAGTTTATTCGCTTGAATAGTCTCATCTAATCTAATTAAATTACCAATATCACCACTACTTACTATTTTATTTAAGTCTGAGGCATTATTGATGTGCATGATATCAATCCAATCATGATACTCTTCATATATTTCAAAGCGTTGTGGATGATGTTGATACTTCAATACTTCACAATTACTATAACGATCAGGATACATCAAAATAAAGCCATTTTCATTTAAGTATTCAATATTGAAGTGACTCAATACTCCTGTTGAAGTTGGCATCTTACTGAAATAAAAATCATACATGTTTCCTAGTTTATATAACGTTATATAACTATTCGTATTATATACTAACATTGATGACTTATCAGTATCACCCAATTTTTCAAAGTAATCAATGGCCTCTAACCTTGAAACATTCTTCGGTTGAATTGAAATATTTTGTTCAATTACTTCTAACATCTTCGTCTTTATTTCTTTAATCATTTCTCTAGTAATACTCTTACTAAGTTCAATATATAGACCTTTATCAATAGTGTAACGAACAAAAACCTTAGTTTTTCTTCCATATAATTCTTTAATTGAATAAATTAATAAATAGATTAAACCATTTAAATAAATGCGATTCCCCTCTGGATTACTAAAATCAAAAAACTTAATCTCGGAATCACCTTGAATTTGTTCAGATAATTCACGATATACACCTTTCTCTTTAGCTACTACAATTGGATATTTAAATTGTGACTGATATTCTTTAGCCAATTCTTCAAATGTAGTCCCAGCAGCAACCATTTTTTCTTCACCAAAAATAGTTACCTTCAATGTTTCATCAATCATTTAACTCCCTCTTTCTATCTCATATTCATTTTATCATATTTTAAATTCTAATACACTTATTTTTAAATTTTATTTAGTTTTTTTAAAGTTTATGTATATTTTTCCTAGTTTGTAACTATTATTAATTTAGGTGATTATTATGAATCTAGTTCCCATAGTTGTTGATCGTGAACGTTTTGGTGAAAGAAGTTATGATATTTTTTCAAGACTATTAAAAGAAAGAATTATTTTTATTAGTGGTGAAATAGATGATGATTTAGCGAACTCTGTCATTGCTCAATTATTATATCTAGATTCAATTAGTCAAGAAGATATATCGTTATATATCAATTCACCAGGAGGAAGTATAACGAGTGGAATGGCCATATATGATACGATGAACTTTGTTAAAAGTAGTATTTCAACCATTTGTCTTGGAATGAGTGCTAGTATGGCAGCGTTTCTCTTATCTTGTGGTGAAAAAGGCAAAAGATATATTCTACCTAATGCTGAAGTAATGATTCATCAACCCCTTGGTGGAGCACAAGGTCAAGCAACGGAAATAAAGATTGCCGCAGAACGAATTTTAAAATTAAAAGATAAGTTAAATAGAATTCTTGCGAAAAATACTAAAAAAGATTTAAAAACCATTGAACTTGATACCGAAAGAGATTACTTCATGGACAGTGAAGAAGCTCTTCAATATGGAATTGTTGATAAAATAATAGAAAGAAAGGACTAATTACAATCCTTTCTTTTACTTTTCACTATTCTTTTCTAAGTTTTTAGCTATATCTCTTATTTTACGAAAACGATGATTTAGCCCAGACTTCGTAATTGGTGTTTGGGTTTCTAAAGATATTATTTCGCTCAATTCAACAAGGGATGACTCTGGATACTTCTTACGAAATTCGGCTACTACTTTTAACTTATCATCTAAAATATCAAGACCAATTTTATCTTCAATTATTTCAATATCTTTTAATTGACTATTACAAGTATTAATAACTTTCTCAGTATTAGCTTGTTCACAATTATTAAGACGATTAGTTATATTTTTTTGTTCACGTAAAACACGAACATCTTCATAATATAAAACCGCTTTATAGGCCTTAATTAGTTTTAAGAAGTCCCCTATTTTTTCTGCTTCTTTGATATAGACCATATATTTAGTATCACGTAAAATTATCTTACTATTTAAATCGAAATTATTTAAGAGTCTTTGAAGAAAAACTGATTCATATTTTTTATCAAATAAAAACTCTAAGTGATACTGTGACGTTTTAGGATCATTGATACTTCCTTTAGCCAAGAAAGTACCCCTAATATAAGCCTTCATCTCTTCTTCTGAATCAACTATAAAATCTTTAGGAGAATCTAAAAACTGCCCTTTTTCATCAACAACAGATAAATCTCTTAAAATAAAATCAACTTTATCTTTTATTTCAATATAATAAACATTATTCTTATTAAAAGCTATGTTTTGACGTGTTGTCATTTGCGAATGAACACCATAAAGATTTTTAACAATGGAATAAATTCTTTTAGCAATCATCATATTTTCGGTATAGAGAAGAATGGAATCATTAGAAAAATGTCCATCATTTCTTATGAAAGCCGATAATTCCGCAATATTTTCGGTTTTGGATAATCGCAAATCACAAATTTCATTTTTTACTTCTGTAGCAAACGACATATTAAATCCTCATTAGATAAGAGAAAACGATGGTACTAAGCATTAAACTATCGTGTTTTAAAGTCTTACTTTCATCGAGTACTAATAAATCAGCTTCGATTAGTTCAACACCCAATTCTTCAAGATTTTCATAGTCAATTACAACTTTCTCTTTTTCTTCCTTACGACGATATTTATTAATTATTTCTTGATCTATTTGTGTATTTGTGGCAATTACGACATCTATTTTACGTTTATCCAAATATTTATTTAAAATTTTAATATGATCACTTACACCAAAATTATCGGTTTCTCCTGGTTGTGTCATAGCGTTACAAATATACATCAATTTAGCTTTGGAATTACGAATGGCTTTACGCATTTCTTTACCAATTATATTAGGAAGAATACTCGTATATAGGCTTCCCATACTGAAGATGATTAAGTCAGCTTCACCTACAGCGTCCAACGCTTCCTTAGTTATCGTTGGTTCTTCCTTATAAAAGATACGTTTTTTTATAGAACGATTTTCCGTTATCTCTTCTTCACCTTCAATTATCTTACCATCAACTGTTTCGGCCATTAAAGTAAGACGCTCTTCGGAAATGGGATAAACTTTATGACGGACATCTAAAAGTTCACTAAGACACGCAATGGAATCTTTTAAACTACCCGTTATATCATGCATTCCTACTAATATTAAATTACCTAAAGCATGACCATCAAAATCACTATATGTCTTAAAACGATAATTCATAAGTTCCTTAATCTCTGGTTTGACCTCCGATAGATTAGTTATTACTTGACGAATATCACCAACTGCTGGAATGTTAAACTCATTACTAAGTCTACCTGTCGAACGTCCATTATCAGCTACTGTGATTATCGCTGTAATATCAACAGGGAAATCTTTTAGACCTCTTAAAAGATAAGATATTCCCGTTCCTCCTCCAAAAACAACTACTTTTTTATGCATTTGTATCACCAATATCATTATACTATATTTTATTTATACTTAGAAATTAAATTTCCAATATAAAAAACAAACATTACTGTTTGTTCTAATTATTTAAATAATATATATACCATATAACCAAGAACTACTGCTAAAGTAACAAGTATTGGATAAAAAGCAATATTTATAAAAGCTGCTTCATCTTGTTTATTAGTCATTGCTCTTCCTTCAGGTGTCGAATAACCTAAAACACGAGCATTACTATTTCCTTTTCCTTGATCTACCTTTTTACTAGCTTCTTTTAAATAATCATTATAGTACCAAATATGACCATTTACTAAAACATCACGATAATAATCACTATCAGGTAAAGAAGTAGCCATTATTTCAAAATTATCTTTTACATAATTAGTAGGAAAATGACTATAATCAAAAAAGGCACCAGTAGGTAACGAAAAATAAGTCCCAACAGCTAACTTGCATAAACTTTCAACATTGGCTCTTTTTTTATCTTCATCTAAATTATCAAATCTTGAAAAAGTAAAACCATCTTGATCATGAACAATAGAACTAGCACTTATCTCAGCAGCATAACCCCTATTATGAATAATTTTTAGTTGTTGATCTAAGTTTATAAAAGTTTCTTTAATATTGTCAGAATCATTATTATATGACAAATATTGTTCTAGCGTTTCCATCTAGCATCACCTATTATAATTATAGCACTTTATATTTTTATTTGTATATAACTTTTAAATTTCTGTTTAATAAGACGAACAGCATTGTCAACTCGTTTGTAAGTCACATCTAAAAGAGTAGCAATTTCTTTATTAGAAAAATTATTTAATCTAAGTTCAAATACTTGACCTTGAAAGTCAGAAAGTTCAAACTTAAATTCATATAGTATTTGCCAATAATACTTATCATCAATAATTCTTTCAACATTATCGTTGATATTATATAAAGTATCTTCAATAACTAAATCACCATAACCAATTGTGTCATTTAAAGAAGTAGCATTCGTTAAAACACGATGTTTATATCGCAAATTCTTCTTTACATGACGTTCCATTTCTCTTTTAATAACGACAATAGCAAAAGTATAAAAAAGACACTTATCACTTTTATTATAAAACTTAATAGCGTTTATCAATCCTAAATTACCTTCTTGAAGTAATTCATCTTTTTCAACACCATATTTATAATAATGATTGTAATAATGATCAGCACATTTTTGAACTAATGGTTGATATTTATCAATCATTAAGGAATAAGCATCTTCATTGTTTTCAGAAATCATATATAAAAGTTCAAAATCATTAAGATTCTTATAAATGATAATCGCCCCCTATTTGTTTGAGCGTATCACCTCATATATCATAATTCCAGCAGCAACCGATGCGTTCAAACTATTTATTTTTCCATTCATAGGGATTCTAGCGACAAAATCACAAGACTTTCTAATGCTTTCACTCATACCAAAACCTTCACTACCTATTACTAAAGCAATCTTACCAGAATAATCAATTTCACGATAATCAACACTATTTTCCATATCTGTTCCAACAATCCAGAAACCTTTATCTTTCAATTTCTTTATCGTTTGATTTAAATTAGTAACAAGAGCAATCTTAACATTTTCTAAAGCCCCAGCACTCGTCTTCATAACTGTAGAATTGACAGAAACACTTCTATCTTTTGGCAAAATAATGCCATTTATACCAGCTGCTTCACAAGTTCTAATAATAGCTCCTAAGTTATGGGGATCTTCTAAATGATCAAGAATAACTATTTTAGCATTTTCATCATCAATAAATTCTTCTAATTCTGAGTATTTAAAATCCTCTATGTATAAAATTATACCTTGATGAGAATATTTATCAAATCGTGAAAACTCTTTTTTATTCATGCGAACAGGTTCTATTTTTCTTTTTTCTATAAGAGAAATTATAGAATTATCATTAAAATCTTCTTGAATAATTATTTTATCTATTTTTTTATTATTTTTTAAAATCTCTTTAGCTACATTTCTTCCATATACTATCATAATATATCTCCTATTATTTCTTTCATTATTTCTGAAATTCGCGTCTTTTCTTCTTTTAATTCATAATAACCAATGATGGCTTCTAAAGCTGTTGCATATTTATAAGTTATAATATCACAACTTTTAGGATGGGAATTGTTTTTACTATTGCGAGCTCGTCTAATAATTGCAAGTTCTTCTTCTGAAAAAAAATCTTTTTCTAATAACATCTTTAAAAATTTAGCTTGATTAGTTGCCGAAACATAAGAAGATGCGGTTTTTTGTAAATCATTTACTTTCGCAATTCCTCTTTTAATCAAACTCTTTCTAATATAGTCTTCATAAATGGTATCACCAAGATATGCTAAAACTAAAACATTTATATTATTAAGATCCATAATATCACCTAAATAGTAGTCTACTATAAACTAAAATAAATAGCAAAGAAAAAAGAGATTAAATCTCTATTGTTCTTGAAAAGCCAATATGTACCATTTATTTTCTATTTTAACAACAAAGAATTCAGGATGATTCTCCTCCATTTTTTTATCTTCAGATACTGACAACTTTTCATCTATATATACTCTTTTATATTCTTCTATTTTAGGTGTAGAAGAACATCTCTCTGATAGATAACTATCTAATTCAGCTTGATCTTGACTATTGACAACTTCAGACTTTTCTTCTTTATATTCAAGATAAAAGTTCTTATTAGTAAGACGGGAATTAACACGATCATTAATCTCTGTTATGATTTCATCAACACTACTTAAACAAGGAACATAAGATGATAACATAGCACTCGTATTACCATCATTATATCCTTTAAACCATGATACAATTGGTTGCATATAATTATCATTTGCTTTTTCTTCTTTTTCACGTAAGAAGAAATACCATACTGCAACAAGACCAATTACCAAAATAATTGCAATTGTTGCTATATCAAGAATTTTTTTAGTGTTTGGACGTTTCTTTTTCTTCATATCATCATCACTTCCACCATCAGTAGTAGGCATAAGAGATTGATCAACCGCTAACAAATCAGGTTTCGCCATATTAGCAATTTTTTGTTGTTCTTCCATTAACTTTCTCTGATGTTCTTCCTCATCAAGACGTTTCTTTTCAGCAATCATCTCATTGTTCATTTTTTCTTCTTGTTCATAAGTATTTCCCAGCAAATCAGGGTTGATTTCACCAATAGTTGGCGCTGGTAAAACCGGTTTCTCTATTACTTCTTCAACAACCTCTTCTTGTTGGTCACTGACATCAACTGATACTGTTTCTAAATTGACATTATCAACTGATACTGTTTCAATAACTGGTTCAACTTCTTGTAAAGCGTTGGCATCCATAATCGTATCAGATGTTTCATTAGCAACAGATTTTACTTCTGATTCCGTTGGTCCAAAATTAACGCTTGTCGTCTCAGTAACAATGGATTCCAAACTCTTAGAAGGAATATTAAGTTTTGGTTCGTCTTTTAAGACATCACCATTCTGGCTAACTGCACCCGTATTAGTAATTGCTTCGGGATTAACTTCATTAGTATCATTTAAAACGTTCTCTAGTTTAGTTTCTTGGACAGGAATTGGAGTTTCAACAGGTTGATTGTCAGCATTAGTAGTTGACAAATCAACAGCAGTTGGTACATCAACAACTGCACTGGTAGGTTGACTTACATTCTCATTTGTAGTAGGAGAAATACTTACCTCTTCCGTAATTTCTTGAACAGGAATCGGAGTTTCAAATTTTTCTTCTACTTCTTTATTTTCAACTTCATTATTAACAACTGGCTCTTGAACTACCTCATTACCTACTCCACCAGTACCATCTAAATTTTCACCACAAAAAGGACAAATATTAACTCCTTCTTCTACTTCTTTACCACACTTTGGACAAACCATTATAACACACCTCTATTCTATTTAATAATACTATAAACTCAGCATTTTAACAACTTTATTTTTTAATAACTTGATAACACTCTAACATTTTTTCTAATGAAATAGCACAATTAGTAGGAGATGGAGAATATAGACAAATAGCTTCTATTTTTGTCTTTTTAAATAAATAGCGATTATATAATTCAAAAGCTTTTTTACCTGTTGTATAAATATATTTAATATTACTATTTTTTATAACTTTATTTATGTCATTTACTTTAACGTCTTTTATTGAAGAATCACTTGCAGAAACAATATTACAAGAAGCACATACATCCCATAAAGCAATCTTATGTCTTTTTAAAAAATCTTTTTTATCTTTTATTTTTTCACCAATCTTTTCATTAAAAACTAAACCTAATAAAGTCCAAAAGCGATTTCTAGGATGCATGTAATAAAAACCCATTTCACGTGACTTTGGTGATGGCATTGTTCCTAAAATTAATATTTCACTATTTTTTTCATAAAAAGGATCAATTGTATGTTTTTGTCTCATAATATCCCTCAGTTTCACATTTTATTATAAAAGAAAAGTTCAGAAAGCTGAACCTTAATTAATATTTACTATTAAATATGTGTAATGATAATTCATTATATAACATCGCTTTTGTTTGTTTTTCCAAATTATAGACCATTTCTTCTTTTAATTTATATGACTTCTTTAAATATTTAATATTATTCACAAGATTATCACTCAATCTTGTCATATAGTTATATTTCATAAATAAAGCAATGATCATAACAAGTAATGATAAAGACATGATATCAATAGCTTTTGATGTAGCTGCGATTATGAAAAGAACAAAAAATATTTTATTGGCATAGTCAACAACTAACATTTTTGTTTTTTCTTCTTTGCGTTTATCTTTATCAATTGATACAGCTTTTACTACTTGATATAGAGAAATGGCCATTGAAGATAAATTTTCTTCATCATAAACGTCTTTTGATAAACGAATGACATTTCTTCCAATATCATAATGATCATTCCATTTACCATTAGTTTTAGTAACATATAGAGTTCCTAAATTATTTTCATTTAAAACATCTTTAGAAACAAATAAGCCACTACCATCTTTAATTTCTATATGACTATTTTTCTTAGCAAGTACTATTACATATAACTGATAAAAAAGTGAATATAAAATTATTAATAAATATAAAATACACTCAATATTAAACATACTAAATCATTTCGTAGGTTGTTCCCTCACGAGAATCAATCAACTTAATTCCTTTTTCTAATAACTCATCTCTAATTTGGTCAGCTAAAGCATAATTTTTTTCTTTTTTAGCAATATTTCTCTCTTCTATTTTAGCTAAAATTTCTTTTTCGAAATCTTCATCAATCTCTTTATCTTCTTCAATTAGATTTAATGATAAGACTTGATCAAATTTATCTACTAAATACAATTTAGAGAAATCAGGTAAATTATCATCTTTTAAGACATCATATAATAACGTCATCATGGAAGATGTATTTAAATCATTATTGATTGCTTCTTTAAAACGAATTTGATAAGCATCTGTTTTATTTTCATTTAAGTCTGGAGTACGATCTAATTGTTTAATACGACTCTTTAATTTTTTATAGGCGTTTTCAGCACCATCTAATGCTTCCCAGGTAAATACTAATTGATTACGATAATGACTATTCAAGCATAGATAACGGAAACTTAAAGGATCATAACCCTTTTCTTCAAGTAAAGAAACGGTTAAAAATTGTCCTTTAGATTTACTCATCTTACCAGTAGCGTCATTTAAATATTCACCATGCATCCAGTAATTACACCATCTATGTCCAAAGTAGGCTTCACTTTGGGCAATCTCATTAGTGTGATGTGGAAAAATATTATCAATACCACCACAATGGATGTCTAAATATTCACCTAAGTATTCACCTGATATTCCTGAACACTCAATATGCCATCCTGGATAACCTACTCCCCAAGGAGAATCCCATTTCATCTCTTGATTTTGGAACTTAGAAACTGTAAACCATAGTGCGAAGTCAGCAGGATTTCTTTTCGCTGTATCTTCTTCAACTGATTCACGGACTCCTACTAATAAGTCCTCCGGATTTTTTCCAGATAGACGATAGTAATCTTTAGCTTTACTTATATCAAAATAAATATTCCCATTAGATTGATAAGCATAACCATCATCTAAAAGTTTCTTTATCATCTTAATATAAGTATCAATATGTTCACTAGCTGGAGCGACAACCGCTGGTTTTTTGATGTTTAACTTAGCACAATCTTTAAAGAATGCCTCAGTATAAAATTGGGCTGTTTCTCTAACTGTTTTTCCTTCACGCAAAGCGCCCTTTGCCATCTTATCTTCACCAGTATCCCCATCACTCGTCAAATGACCAACATCCGTAATATTCATGACACGATAAACATCATATCCTAAATAAGTTAAAGACTTTTCTAAAACATCTTCAAAAATATAGGTACGCAAATTACCAATATGCGCATAGTCATAAACCGTAGGTCCACACGTATACATCCTTACTTTTCCTTCTTCATAAGGAATAAAATCTTCTATTTTTTTAGTTAAAGTATTATATACTCGCATTAAAACACCTTCTTTATTTCAATCTATCTAAAACAACATCTTTTCCTAATAAATGTAATGTATCTGGTAATTCTGGTCCATGCATTTGTCCTGTCGTCTTAATTCTAATTGGCATAAATAAAAGTTTTCCTTTATTACCAGTAACTTCTTTCGTATTTTGAATGGCTTCAGAAATCTTTTCAACAGTCCACTCATCCATCTTTTCAATTTGATTTCTAAACTCCATAACAGTTTCATTAACCCCTTCACTCGTCATAAATTCAAGACATTCATCATCTAGTTCTATATCATCTTTAAAGAACAAGCGAACTTCTTCAACTATTTCTTGACCATAAGAGATATGGTTTTGATAAATAGATAATAGTTCATCTAACCATTCATTACTCTTTTTATCTAAATCATATTCTTTTTCTAAGAATGGTAGTACTAATTTTTTAAATTCATCAAGGGATAACTCTTTAATGTAATGCGCATTAACCCAATTTAATTTTTTAATGTCATAAACAGCAGGAGAATTATTAATTCTCTTAACATTGAACTTTTTAATTAGTTCATCCATCGAATATATTTCTTGATTATCTTCAGGAGCCCACCCAAGAAGAGCTAAATAATTGATGATAGCTTTAGGTAAGTAACCAAGATTATATAAATCCATAAAGGTTGAATCACCATCACGTTTAGAGATTTTCTTTCCACCCTCTTTAACGATGTGTGGTAAATGAATATATTCTGGTGACTCCCAACCAAAAGCTTTATAAAGCAATAAATATTTAGGAGTTGAAGAAAGGTACTCATTTCCTCTTACAACGTGTGTTATTCCCATCAAATGATCATCGATGACATTCGCAAAATTATAAGTTGGATAACCATCAGACTTCAAAAGAATTTGATCTTCTAATAATTCATTTTCAACACTGATTCTTCCATATACTAAATCTTCATAAGAAGTAGTACCCTCTTTTGGCATTTTTTGTCTTATTACATAAGGAACACCTGCTTTAATCTTTTCTTCTACTTCTTCTTTTGATAGTTTTAAACAATGTCCATCATACATAAAAGCAACTTTACGAATATCAGCTTCTTCTCTTAATTTTTCAAGTCTCTCTTCCGTACAAAAACAGTAATATGCTTCCCCTTTTTCAACTAATTCTTCAGCATATTTACGATAAATATCAACTCTTTCACTTTGCGTATAAGGACCATAATCTCCACCTTCAAGTGGCCCTTCATCAATATGAATATCACAAAGTTTTAAAGTATTATAAATGAATTCAACTGCTCCTTCGACATATCTAGTTTGGTCAGTATCTTCAATTCTCAAAATGAAATCCCCACCATTTGACTTTGCTACTAAATATTCAAATAAGGCACTTCGCAAATTTCCAATATGCATAAATCCCGTTGGACTTGGCGCAAATCGCGTTCTAACTTTTCCCATAATATCACCTGATGTTATTATAACACAAACCAACTTTAACTGACTATTAAAAGGACAAAATAAAAGAAATATTGATAATAAATATTTCTTTCATCTATTTAATAAACTTTTTCTCTAAGCAATAAGGAACTACTTCATTTTTCAAAGTATTAGAAAGAATATCAGTTCCACAAGAAGAATCGTACCATTTGAAATTTTCAATTTCATCAGATGTTGTTAACTCACCACTTAAAGTACCATTATACTTATAGACATAAAAATGAATTGGTGTTACTCCATCACTTGTTGCAATCTCATCAAATTCCATAACTAATTCAAATAATTTTTCGTCAAAACTAGCATACTTTCCTAATTCTTCATGGCACTCACGAATAGCGGCTTGAAGAGGCAATTCTCCTTCTTCTACACTACCACCAATCATTTGATAAGTTGGTCGTTTACGGGGCTTATCAATTAACAATTTACTTTCATTAAAAAACATTGTTCCAACAACTTTCTTCATATTAATCCTCCATCTTTTTACAAACATCAACCCATTTAAGATAGTTAGATGTTTTTTCTAATTCATCTAAACTTAATTTAATAGCACTATTACTACTACCACAAGCCGGATAGACATACTGATAGTTCTTTAAAGAGACGTCTAGATAAACATCAATTCCTTCATTAATACCAAAAGGACAAACACCACCAACAGCGTGTCCAACCAAAGTTTCAACATCAGCAAACGGAATCATTTTAGCTTTAGTGTGAAATTCTTGTTTGTATTTAGCGTTATCTATTTTTTGATTTCCGGCTGTGACGATTAAAATAACCTTATCTTGAACTAAGAAACCCAATGTTTTAGCTATTTCTTCTTCCTTACATCCAAGAGCAATTGCTGCTTCCCTAACTGTTGCTGAAGAAACGGAAAACTCCATTATCTTATCATCTAAACTATACTTTTTTAAATATTTACGTACTTGTTCAATTGCCATATTATCACTTCTTTTTCTTATTTAATTCATTACTCAATTTTTTAGGAACATATCTTGGTCCACGAACTGATTTAATGCCATATTTCTTTAATTCATCTAATGAATATTGATCTTTATCATACTTTTCTAATAACTTCAATTTCATAAGACGCGACATCGATACATTTTTATCTTTATAGGAACATGGAATATTAACTTCTAAAGCCACACATTTATACATTAAAGATGAATAAGGTGAACCGACATACATATAGACAATATCACCAACCAAAACATCACTAGATTGTTTCCAAGTAGTTATATCTTCCTTTTCAAAATGTCCAATTATATCATAATAACTAGGATTTGCTGGTACTAACCATTCATTAGGATTAACTGTATAATTATGACTCTCGGTTAGATGTTCCATTATTACTTCATCACTTAAAGTATCATCAAGAATAATTGTTATCCATTTTTTCTTATTCATGTGATAACAAGTATAATAACCATTTTTCTTAATCAACTTTTGAATTTCTTCTTCATCTAATTTAACGTTCAAAACTTCAACTTCGCGGTCTTCACCGTCCAATTTTTTCTTATTGATGTTCATTATTAAACCATACCATTTACGGTTTCTAGGATTACGAAAAACACCACTACCATCTAAATCGTCCCAAGGAAATTCCGGATCATCACCAAATTTTTCTTTAATTAATAACGTTAAACGATTAGCTTGTTCATAAATAAAAGGTCTTTTATCAAAACACTTTTGGGCAATATCACTTAATACTAGACGATATGCATCACGAACGGAATTTACAAACTCTCCATTTTGCGCTTCAATTCGAAAATTAGTATATTCTTCATCCATTTCATTATCGAATATCTTTCCTCTTACTTTGCCTTCATCAGTTACAGTTATAAAAATTCTAAAAGTATCATCTAAAATATTACAAGAATAAGTATAAATATTATTATCTTTTATAAAACCATATCGCAATAATTTATTAACATTTAAATAATACTTTTTAAATACTTCATCTTCAATATTCATAAAAAATCCTCTTTAAATAAAAGTTAAGAAATATATTCTTAACTCTCAAATTTTTTCTCTTTAATTATACCACGACTAGTAAGTTCTCTCCTAGCAAAAGTATCATTTTCTAATACTTTATTACGAATGGTTTTTCTTGTTTCACAATCCATTCTTTCAAAAGGAACTTTAGAAGTTTGAAGAAAGAACTCTGGACCCTTCTTAGAAAATAAAAATACCATACTTCTTTCACGATTTTCGTCGTCAGAATGAATTAATTTAGATGCTTGTTCAATACTGACACCACTATCTAATAAAAGCATTATTTGCAATGCAGTATCCATAAAAGAACAATTATTAGTTCTTGCTTTTTCAAGTAAATATTCAACATATTCTTGTTTTCTTTCAGGATAAATAACACTTAATCCTATTCTAATTCTTTCTGGTAACTTTCTAATATTTTCTAATGTTACATTAAAAATTTCTTCATCATCAGGACAAATAGCTTCTTCCTTCATATAAACGATTGATTTAACCATAGTACCACCTCTTATGGCTTCCTATAATAACACAAAAAAAGGCAACAATCAAGTTGCCTAAATTACTACTAATCTTCGATATCGATATATTTCTTTTCGTCTTTCTTTGTGACTTCTTTCTTTGGAACTTTAACATTTAAAACACCATTCTTAAATGAAGCTTTAATGTCATCTTCAGTAATGTCATCTCCAACATAGAAACTTCTTGAGAATTCACCACTATATCTTTCACGACGAACGTATTTTCCTTCTTCTTTTTCTTCTTTATCAGAATCTGTTTTAGCATTAATTGTCAAATAACCATTCTCAATCGAAAGATCAAGATTTTCTTTAGTGAATCCTGGTAAATCAACTAGTAATTCATAACCATCATCAAGTTCCTTAATATCTGTCTTCATTACCTTACTTTCATTTCTTCCAAAGAAGGCATCATCAAAAACATCTCCAAATAAATCGAAATCATTTCTTCTTGGTACTAACATCATATATATCTACTTCCTTTCTTTATGTGTTGACACCATTTAGGTAGCACAAAAATATAATTTTAATACCATAGGAGTATTCTTATTTCCCCTACATCTAACATATTAGCACTATGGTTAGCACTTGTCAAGTGAAAGTGCTAATTTCGACAAAATTCTTGTGTAAAGTAAAAAAAGACTGATTCACAGTCTTAATATTTTAAGTTATCTAAAAGAGTTTTAAACTCGTCTCTCGTCATAGCATTTGCCTCTAATTGATATCTAATACCATCATGATAGAAAAGAGCTCGCAAGGTATTACTATCACCGTTCATTGAATAAATTAAAATGTCTTCTTTAATATTATCAGTATGATATATCTCTTCATCAATTTTTTCACCAGTATCAATATCATTAGGATTTGTTATAAAATAATTACTATCGGCATTATCATCAAGAATCATAACATGTAACACACAGTACTTATCTTTTTTTTCATAAAAGTCTGGTATCCATAACCAAACACGACAAATTGTACCATCTTTATTGACATCAGTTGTATAACTAGCTTCTGTTTTATCATTATTTTTGTATTTTAATATTGGAAATCCTAAATCTTTTTCTATTTCACCAATAGTTCTCGTTAATGGAATATCTTCTTCTGATATTTCAACTACTGGTTTTCCATCTTTCATGACAATATTACCTTGAGCATCAATCGTCTTACTTTCAACTATTTTTTTCTCACTTCTTTTAAAAGTATCAGGTATATCTCGTGTTATTCCCCTCTCACCAACATTAATTTCAACACTATCTAAATCTTCATGATTTTTTGATACTTCTAAACTAAAGATTTTTTGAACTGCTTCTTTTATCTCTTTAGCATAAGCAAAAGATAGAGAAAATCCAGTTATAACAACAGCAATAAGAACAAGATAAGCTAGTTTAAACTTTCTTTTCTTAACTTCTTTATTAATCGTCATATTTAATATTTTCCTTTCTAAATCACTAGAAACATTGACATCTAAATAAGCTTGTTTTACTTTTTTCTTATTATTCATCATCCCAAACCTCCATTAATATTTCTTTTAATTGTTTTCTCGCACGAGCTAGTCGCGTTTGAATACTTGTTTCCGATATCTTTAATATTTGCGCAATCTCTTTAATTTTATAATCTTCATAGTAATATAAATAGGTAACAATACGATATTTCTTTGGTAATTCTAATACCGCATTTAAAACATCATTACTAGGCATCTCACTCTTAATATTTTCTTCTTTTTCTGAAAGAGAACTAATCTTTTTCTTCCAACTAGATAATAACAATGTCTTACATTCATTGATACATACTCTAATTAACCATTTCTTTATATCACTATTTTCTTTTTCTAAAATCTCTTCTTTACGGTACAGTTTCACAAAAACATTTTGAACAATATCATCACTATCTGAAATGTTTTTAGTATAGGAAAATGCTAAACGATAAATATCATTTTTATAAAGATCAAATATTTCCGCAAATCTATCATTCATATTTTACCTCCATCAATTTGAAAGCTTTCACTATAATAACTAATCAACTTATTAAAATATCACATTTTTTAATTTAATTTTATAAATTAAGACAATTAAAAACTAAGAATTGTTATAACTCTTAGTCTTAACTTTTGCATCTATTAAAGAATAATTAAACCCTTTAGCAATCTTTTTTACTTTATCAAGTGACATATCTTGATCAAGTAGTGTCATAAAATGTTCTTGGCATTTATCAATGAGTGATTGATTATCATTTCCTAATTCGATAGCATAAAGACAAGCATCCTTAACATCACTAAATGCTTGCGCACGATAAAATCCCCTTCTCTCATCTGTTTCCCAAACAATCCAAGATTCATCTTCAATTTTAAAAATGCAAGGACAACAAGAAGAACGCCCAACCCCAAGAAGAACATCTTCACTATCAAACTTTTCTAAGGCTGTTCCCAATGCATAAATAGCAATGACTTCATTCTTAGTCAATGAACGATTTTGTCCATGCTTTTCCATAAACAAATCAGCATCATAAGAACATTCTTCAAAAATATCATTATTCATAATATCACCCTCAAATATATAATATCACAAAACATTATTTGTTACAAACTTTTTATTAATAACAAATTGCTTTAACTTTTTCTAAAGTAAGATAAAATTTACCATTATTTTCATTTACATCATTCAAATCAATTAAAGTCATCTTTTCATAGAAAATATCGTTCTATTAAAATGTTCTTTTAGCTATTAATAATTCTTATAAATGTTTGCCACTATCTACTTCTTTATGTCCAACGTTTTTATAAACAATATTTTTATTTTTATGTATATCTAGTTGTTCTAATTTTTCTCTATTAACATAAGGATCTAATTTTTGCATATCAGTAATATCTTTAGGTCTTTTAGTATATGCTTTTAAACTATATACACTCTCTACTGTACTAGTTCTAAAAGATGTACCTTTATATTCAGTTGGAACATCATCATATCTTAATAATGTACCAATAGGATCTAATTTTCTTTCTAAAACATCTACTACTACTTCGCCATTTTCTTCTCTAGAAGAATATTCGCGCACTATTATAGAATTATCTTGTTCTCTTCTAAATGTGAAAAAACCTAAATGAAATTCATTTTCTAAATTTTGTGCAAGGACAGTATGTGGTGGTTTATCTCGTTCTATTTCATGTTGTCTTTCTATTGTTGGAAATCTATCATCATGAAATTCATAACCTGATTCTTCAACTAGTTTGGCAACTCTAGGAATATCTTCTTCATTAACCATTATATCGATATCATCATGATATCTAAATAGTGGAATCCCAGTCTTTAAAAAACAAGGTAGGGCTCCAACAATATAATAATCAATACCTGCTTGATTAAATAATGTAGTAAACTTTATTAAAGATTCGCTTACTAATTTATGATTTTCTTCAAGACTCATATTTCCTTCAACTTCATTTGAAAACATTTTTGAAAGAATAGTTTTCATTTCATCAACTGATGGACATATATCAGGATTTATATTTTTAATTATAGTTAAAGCATAACTATAATGTTCTTCATTAGTACTAAACGTTTTATATGCCAATGTTGATAATTCTTTAATTACACTTTTATCATCCATTGAAGAAAGTCTATCTATTAATTCACTCTTTTTACTATCATCTATTGAAACTAATTTTGACAATGATTCTATAGCACTTTGTAATTTTATTCTATCCATACAATTATCTCCTATATACAATTATAACATATAAATAATTTATACATTTCAATTATTATCTAATTACTATTTTCTATTAAAAAATGAAATAAGAAAAGACTCGCTTTTCCATTATTTTATGGGTTAGCGAGTCTATTTACCACACAATTTTTGTATTTTTTCCACTTTCAAATGTTTCTTATAACTTAGTAAATGTATTATTTTAGTACTATTATTACTATAAATATTTAATAAAATGGGAACAAATTGGGAACATTGTTATCATTCGCTCACAATTTTATTTGACGAAAATATTATATATAAATTTTAAATATTAATCACCTACATAAAACTACATATATTTATTCTCGTCTCTTTTTCATGACCATTATCAATGTAATAATTATTTCCAGATTCAAAGATATTTTTATCGACCTCTTCATTAAATTTAACTAGATAAAATAATCCTCCTTTAGTATCAGTATAACTAATTATTTTATCTCCATATTCTTCTTTTAAATATTTAAGGCTTTTGTTTAATAGTTCTCTATAATTATCTATTTTTTTATTAATTAATTCTTTTAAATCATAATTATTTAAATAATCTAAAACAACATATTGAAGAAAAGCTGAAGTCGATAAATCATAACTTTTTTTATACAAATAGATTTTATCTATTAAACTTTTCTCTGCAATAATATAACCAACATTAATAGAAGGACTTATTAATTTAGAAAAAGTTCCTAAATAAATAATATTTTTTTGATTATTTAACGCTATTAGACTATCATACTTTTCATTAGTAAAATTAATATAACTATAAGGATCATCTTCAATTACAAGAATATTATATTTATTAATTATTTTTAAGAAATCTTTTCTTTTTTGATTAGACCATGAATACCCAGTCGGATTATTAAAAGTTGGTATTACATAAATCATTTTAGGATGATATCTATTTATATTTCTTTCTAGTTCATCTAAATCAAATCCATCTTTTTCTATATTTAGACCAACTATATTAATTTTTCTTTTTTCAAAGACATCTAACGCTCCAAAATAAGTTGGTTGTTCCACTATAATAGTATCATTTTCTTCTAGGAAAGCATCCACTACTAAATTAATAGATTGTTGCGATGAAGTTGTAATTAGAATATTTTGATAATCAAGTTCTTGATTCCATAAATTACTTAAAATATTATTTATTTTAAAGCGAAGTTCTTTTAGACCTTTTGGAGTTAAATAAGTATTAAAATTAATATTACTATCTATAACTCTTTTTATACTAGCATTTATTTCTTTTTCATTAATTAAATTATATATTCCAATAGATCTATTCATTATTTTTTCCTACAAACATATAAAGAACTTTTTTCATTATCAATTACTTGAATATCAAAATATGGAGAAAGTATTTTCAAATATTCTTCTTTACTTATCCAATCAAAAGTAGTGAAATGGGGTTCATAATCTTCTCTTATTTGAATATGATTTACTTTTTTTCCTACTAAGTAAGATATTTCTACATAATTTATATCATCAATACAATATTCTTTTATTAAAGGTTTAGTTGGTGGTTTTTGACTAAAAGTATTAAAAATGAAAAGACCATTTTTATTAAAAATATTACTAAATTTTTGAAGATCAATATCTAATAACCAATAATTAACTGCTTGCTCACAAAAAACTTTATCATATTTCTCAGTATTAGTATTTAAAAAATCTTTAATACTTTTATTTATGACTTTTATTCCTAAATCTTCTAAATCATCAGGAATCATATCTCTTTCTTGATCAACATAAGTTACATCACTAGTAAGATTAATTAATTCTTTAGTAAGTCGACCATTACCACCACATAAATCTAAGACTTTATCATTTTTATTAATATTGGCTTGATCTATTAAGTAAAAAACACCTTTTTTAAAATATCTCTTATATAATTCTTTATAAATTTCATGTTTAGGATATTTCATATTATCACTTCTTTCTATAAAATGTTACCATCTTTGTCAAATAAATAGATAACACCATGATATTTAATATTAAATGAAGTATTATTATTACGAAATGAATCACGAACAGTTCCAGGAAAAGCATATTCATAATATGGTAAGTCATCATCAAAATAATGATTTATATGGACTATTACTTTTACTTTTTTATTTTCCATTATTGTAGCAAGAAGAGGAGCATTTAAAGTAGCTTTTTTACCAATAACTTTAACAAGATAATTAATGTGATCAACATCTCTTACAATGGTATATTCTTTAAAGTTTTCCTTACCTCTAATCGTCGTTATAAAACTATCATTGTTCGTTCGAACAGCAACACTTCCAAATAAATATTTTTCACCATAAACTTGTTTTGTCATTAATGATTTATATTTATTTATATAATCATAATAGATTATTAAATCTTTATCTTGAACTTTATCTCTTACATCATCTTCTATAAAAACAGTTTGATAGTAGATATCATTTTTAGCATTTTGAATAAATTTCTCTTCATCACTAATTTGAAAAATACTTTTTTCTTTAGTAAGAACATATTTTTTATCTTTATTCTTTATAATTAAAAATGACCATTTATTATCAAGTAATTCTTTATATTTTTTATTAATTATTTCATCATTTAGTTTAGGGAGTTCTATTTTTTTATAATTAAGCATTTTTAAACATCTCCCCTATTAATTTTAATGCTATATCATCTTTACCAGAAGCTATTATGTACTCATCATCTTTATTGATAATAAAAGCTAGATGATTACCATTTCGAATATTAGACAAATCATTAGCAACAACTAAATCACATTTATTTTTATTACGAAGATTAGTAGCAACTTTAATTAATTCTTCTTTTGATACACCATCTAAAAGTTTAAAACCAATTAAATGGGTACTAGGACTTAATTTTTTAATTAAAGAGATTATTTTAGGAGTTTGTTTTAATTTAATTATTAAATCATCTTCAGATGATGAAATCTTATTGGCTTTAATATTATCTTGGCTATGACAAATTAAATCGTGGACATCTATATTGGGATTATTTTTGATGCTTTCACTTATTTTAGTTGCAGTTGTAACAAAGTCAACAGTATAATCAGAAACAGCCATAGAATGAATAAAATAATCTATTTTTTCATTTTTTAGCAATTTTTCAACGATTGTTTTTAAGTCATTAGTATCAACTATTTCTATTATTTCAATCTTAGGATTAGTTGGTCTAACAGATGTTTTAGAACAAATATAATAAATTTTTTCAATGTTAGAATCGTTTAATTCTATTAATCTACTAGCAATAACTGATCCTAACTTTCCAGAGCTACTATTAGTAATTTTTCGAACATTATCAATTCTTTCACTAGTACCACCCGCTGTTACAATAATTTTATATTTCATCATTATTACTTCCTTTCTTAGATAAAGTTGCATTCTTATTTTCAAAAAAATGTTTTATATAATCAATAATAGTTTCTCTTTTAGCTAATTTACCAATAGCCTTATAACCACAAGCAAGGCTGCCTGAAACGGGATCAATAAACTCATATCCATATTTTTTTAATTTCCTTATATTATCTTGAACAATAGGATTTGTATACATAACATTATTCATAGCTGGTGCAAAAACAACAGGATTTGGTGTCGCCATAATAGTTGTGGATAACATGTCATCAGCAATACCATTAGCAACCTTGCCAATAATATTAGCACTTGCTGGAACAACTAGAGTTAAGTCAGCTTTTTGAGCAAGACTAACATGCTTTACTTCAACGTATTCTTTTTCTTGAAACATATCAACTACTACTTTATTTTTAGATAATGTTTCTAAAGTCAAAGGAGTAATGAACTCTGTTGCATTCTTAGTCATAATAACATCCACATTTGCTCCCTCACTTTTTAATGTAGAAATTATTTCACATACTTTATAACAGGCAATTCCCCCTGTTACACCTATTAAAATATTTTTGTCTTTTAACATATTATTCCTTCCTTTCACTTATCATTTTATGATAAGTATATTGATAAGTAAAATATATAAATGTTATAATGTTAATAAGGAGGACTTATAGTGAATATTGATCTAGAATTATATCGCATTTTTTATGTTGTTGCGAAACACAAACATATGACAAGGGCTAGTGAAGAGTTACATATATCGCAACCTGCTATATCACAAGCCATAAAAAAATTAGAAGAACAATTGGATGGAACTTTATTTTTAAGAAGTAACAAGGGAATGGAACTTACTGAAGAAGGGAAAATGTTTTATGAATATGTTAAGGGTGCTTTAGAATTAATTAATAATGCTGAAAGAGAATTCACTTCGTTTAAGGATTTGAACAAAGGTGAAGTAAAGATTGGATGCTCAACTACTTTGACAAAATTAGTTTTATTAGAGACAATCAAAAAGTTCCATGTTGATTATCCTAATATAAATATTAATATTACTAATGATTTAACTAGTAATCTAATTAATGATTTAAAACTAGGAAAGTTGGATTTTGTCATCTTTAATGAAAGTAATATTAAAGAATCCAATGTGGCTCTAAGTAAAATAAAAGAGTTAAAACAAGGTTTTATCTATAACCCTAACTTTTTTAAAGATGACATAAAGTCTTTTAATGATTTAAATAATTATCCATTAATATTACAAAAAACAGAATCTAATAGTCGAAAATTACTTGATTATATTGCCTTAAAGAAAAATGTAAAACTAATTCCTAAAATGGAAGTTGTAAGTCAAGATTTAATAACTGAATTTGTTAATATTGGACTAGGAATTGGTTTTAGTATAATAAATTTATCTAAAAGAAACTTTAAAGATTTAAAAGAATTAGAAATAAATAAAGAAATTCCTAATATCAATGTTTATTTAGCTACAAATAAAAATGTTTATCTAACTTTTGCTAGTAAAACTTTCATAAATTATTTAAAAAAGTATTAGTATCATCTAATATTTTTCATTAGGGAAATAATATTTAAAATAAATGGATTTTCTTATAAAGAAAAAGTATACACTTTTTTTGTGTATACTTTTATCTTACAACTTCACACTTTTTTGTGTACACTTTTATTTTTTTAATTACTTTTAAAATCTACTAATTCAAAATCATCTTCGCTTATACTGTAAGCAGGATTACCAGTTGAATCAGTTGGATCCAAAAAGAATTTTACATCTATGTCGTTGTTATTTAACCTTTCAATGTATTCTTTTAATGTTTTACTTGATTTTGGAATAGAAATATCTATATCTTTAAGAGAAGTATATTTAGTTTTTAAATCCTTTAATTGGTCTTCTGTTTCTTTTTTACTTGGATCAATATTATAGTAAAAATTTAATAACTTTTTGCTTGTTTCTTTATGATTCTCGTCTGTATATCCAACAATAGTCCAAAAGTGAACCCTATCAATTTTTTGAATTTTTTCAGTTTCTGTTTCTTCATCAAGTACGTTAAGTCGATAGTTTAAAAATCCTTTAATGGAATCTAAGAATTCATTTTTTGTTTTCTCTTCGTTTAATAATTTGTGAATATCAGATAAGTGTTTATGTACACCATTGGTTCCGCCAATCACAGATTCATTTACTTTTAATTCAATTAAGTATAAATCCGCTGAATGCTCTTTTATACCGAAAAATATAGCATCTATTCTTCCCTTTTTATTTAAAATAAAGTATTCTTGTTCGAAAGGATAAAGTGTTTGATTTTTAGCATCTTTGTTAGCTTTCTCTATTTTTCGTTTAGTCTCATCTTGAATCATAAATTGAAATTGATAATGCTTTTCCACTTCTTCTTTGACATTATCGATGTATAGGTTTACTTTGTTTTGCATTTTCAAAGTTAGGTTGTCTATATCTTTTAAACTTTTAAGTTCTTCTATAGATTGGGACTTACCTTTTATTGTTGAAAAAGTAGGTTTTGATATTTGATGATATTTTAAATTTTCATCAAAAATTCTATTTCGAATTATTTCATACTCTATATCGGCAAGTGCTTTTGATTCTGCTTCAGTAATAATTTCTTTGTTACTTGAGTTAAATTTTAAATGATATATGATATAATCATTAATTTCAAAATATCTTTCTTTTTCTTTGATTTGGTTATTATCATCAAAATTTCTGTCATCACACAATATATCCTGAACAGATTTTTTTATTTCCCATTGTTCACTAGATGCTAAAATATAAGAAAGAGCGTATTCTTTATTCCAATTTCTTTTTCTATTTTCCTGTTCTTCAAGTGATATATTTTTTAACTTTTCTTCACTTAAAACCCACTGTCCTTGCTGATAGCGTGTTTCAGAATTTAACTTAGTACCTGTTTTCTTAGCACTTAATTTATGTTCTAAATCTTCTTTTCGGTGTTCTACTATATTCAATAGCATTTTATCTAATTCTTCATTTTCCGGATCCGATAATTCGTCTCGGTGTTTTAACTTATATTCTTTAACATATTCGATATCAGCATTGATGATTTGGCATTTATCCAAGTATGTCAATATTTTATTAAGTCCATTATGTTCAAGTTTTGATAATTTTTTCTTGTAATTTCTTTCAATTTTAATACTACAATCATTTTTATCAACATGGAAGAGATCTTCTTCAGCTTCTTTTTCACGCATTTTATTTATGTTACTTAAAATTTCATTTTTTACATACTCGTCGAGATTTAAATTTGATTTTGAATGATCATCTTTGGCAGATGTAACGGCCTTAATTATGGCTGCTTTGTTAAATTTAGCAATATCATCGTTTACTTTTAAATTGCTTTTTGTGATATCTAATATTTTAATTCCTTTATGATAAAGAATGTCACCATCTTCACGAATTCTAATGACAAATTCTTTGTTTCCGTTTTCATCTTTTTTATTAGCAAGATATTTTCTTATTCCTTTTTGATTTTTACATTCTAAATTTTCTTCCATACTTTTTTGTTTTCTTTCTACTACTAAAGTTTCACCATCTGCTATAGTACATAAAGTTTTACCAAAAATTTTTTTGGCTATTTTTTGTGATTCTTCTTTATTTTCTGTGTGAATGACGATAACTTTGTCAGGTTTCGTTATTTCGTTTAATTTCCGCATCGCTTCTATGTCAGCATGCCCAGAAGTATGAATAAAATAAGGTTTCATTTTCAATTCTTTCGTTAGATAATTATAAAAATCACGTGTTTTAGGGTCCTTCCAATCATCTTTTATATATCCATCCCACATAGAATATACTACACAGGCATTTTTTATGTTATCACTATTTTTTCTAATGTAACTTTCGGATGATTGTTTTAATGACATAGCAAACTTCTCTTCCCAAGGCAAATCATAAATAACATTTTTAGCATGATTAATATATCTTTGATGGGGTTCTTTTTTATTCTGATGGGGATTTACAAAAGTTTTAATATCATGAAAAGTATTAGAGTTAGGAATATTTGGTAACTTTGATGTAATAGCATTCATGCATAAGTCTTCGATGAAGATATGACTATCTTTGACAGTTTTATAAATAGTAACAATTCTATCAATGTTAGTACTAGAACACATAAAATATATTTGGTCATATTTTAAAGGTTCCTTAAAATCTTCTATTAAATATTTTTCAAACTTAGATTTACCTTTTTTCCTTGTTAATGTAGTTCCTTCTGTTATCAACAAATCAATTTTACCAATCTTTTTTAAGACTTTTTCAAAAAGTATTCCTTTTCTTCCATGATTACGATAATCACCAGTGTGTAAGACTTTTAAGTTATCTACTTCAATTAAAAACATAGCGGAATTATAACAGGAGTGATCGACAATATAAGGAGTAACAGTAATATCTTTTATAGAGTACTTTTTTTCAAACTCAAAGAAATGAATATCGGGATTTTTTTCGGGTCTTATTTTTTTATTATATTCATCTATAAATTCACAGAGAACATTATGTATCTCCATACCCTTTTCCTCTAAATAAATAGGAATTCCCTTTTTTATTTTACTGACACAACCGATATGATCACCATGAGAATGAGTAATGAAGACTCCATCATAGGTAATATTGGGAGAATCATCCGTAAGTCCTGGGATGGAAACTTGTTTCGTATTATCGAGATTTTCGCCATAATCAATAATTATTTTTGTACCACGACTACTAGTGATTTCAGCGATACAACCGCCTATTTGATTTGTTCCTTTTAGAATTCTTACTTTCACTTTTATACCTCTTTCTTAATAGAATGACTATCAAAATTTACTTTATATCTTTTTATCGAAGTTATATCGTTTTCTACATTTTTCTCTAAAACTATTAGTGTATTTTTATTTTCTTTTTTAGATAATAAATATTTGTTAGTATATTTACAAATTGCTTCATATTCAACAATATTGCTTAATTCAAGATTTTTACTATTTGCATATTTAGCGTCAGCAATTAAAATTATTTGAACTTGATTCCTCTTAGCAAAATCAAAAAGTTTTTCAAGTACCTTTTCTTTACTATAAGTAGTTTTCTTTAAAAGAGCATCCAAAGTGTTTATGATATAAATATCTCTTGCTTTTTTATTAATATCTTGATGATAGTCTAGTAAATAGTCTAAATAATCCTTAGAAATTATTTGTTTATTAAAATCTACCATCATTATATCATGTTCCTGTAATAATTTAACAGCATGGTACATTCTTTTTATATCTAGATGTCCCTTATAAAGTTTACCTACTACTTCACAAGGATTAAAATAAGCTTCCACTTTATGCTTATCAATTTGCGATATACTAGCGATTAAATTCTCTATGAACCAATGATTATATCCATCAAAGTTAAAAATTTGGATACTTTTTTCGGCGTTTATTCCAAAATCGTTAATTATTTTATAAATTAATTCCATTTTACCATTTAAAGGTTCTGATGCAACTACTGTTAAAGGTATATAATTTTCTTTAAAATCATTCATTTTTTTTAAACTCCTCTACATTTTCATCAATCAAATCAAATATTTCAGCATCATTAATAGTATCATCATTATATTTTGTTATTACTTTATAATATTTCTTTATAAAATTTTTTAATAATATCATATCTTTATCTTTTATATTTATTTTTCTATTCACTAATACTTGTGGATTTTCTTCATCAACACTCATCATAATCATATTACTATAATCTAGTTTTCCATAATCATTTTGAAAAAATAAGATATTATCTCGATCAAGTGTATAGGAACAATAAAAAACTATATTCATGGGTAAACCTGATTTTCTTTTACTTAAACTAGTACACCCAAAATGATCATTTGTCTCATAAAAAAATATTTGTTTGGCTTCAAATTCTGGTATATCAGCATTCCAATAATCTAATAATAATTGTTGATGTGTTTTTACATAATCTAATACATCTTTTATATATAATTTATCATTTTTATTAATTCCTTTTAACTCTTCTAGAATTTTAATATTTTCTATATCAACTGTTATAAAATTTTCTTTTTCCCAAACTTTAAATTTTATTTGTGGAATAAATCCTTTTAATTTTTCTTTGCCATTATAAACTAAATATAAAACTATACTCATGTATTTATCATTTTCAAATGATATAGTTGCTTTAAATAAATTATTTATCTTTTCATCTTTTAATTTCATTTTTAATCATCCTTTAACTATTATTGATATTTTTGCATTATTTCGATAAAAATTGTTGGGAATTTAGTTTTATACCAAGCAAATTTATATGCAATTAAAGTATAAGAAATAATGTGAGCTTTTAAAGGTACATAACCTATATTTTCCAAGTTAGATATATCTTCTCGATAGACTTTTAAATCTTTAATTAATTCTTTATTTTCTTTTAAACTCTTAATTTTATTCGTTATATCATTTCCATGTAATAGACCAATTATTTTAACTAAATCATCAAAATTATGAGGTTTTATAATATCTATTAAAATTTTAGCATATTCATCATTTAACTCAAATAAATCTTTGGTATCTCCTTTATTTATTAAATCAAAAACATCTTTTTCATTTAATGGTATATCAGTCAATTTAACTTCAGTTAAATCTTCTAATTCTTTTATTAGTGTAGGTAGTCTATGTCCTAATATATCAAATTTAATAAGACTCGAATCAAGATCATGATAATCAAAATGCGTACTTAAATAATTATATTTATTATCGTTATTAGGATAGTTACAAGGGGTAAAATCATATATTTCTTTATCCTTAGGTATTAAGAATACACCACCAGGATGTTGACCAGTATGCTTTAACTTTCCTTCTAATTTTTTTATTAATCGAGATTTTTCTTGATTACTTATATCTAGGTTTTTTTGGATAAGCTTTTCTTCCGCATTAATAGCCTTAGTTAAAGCGATAGCGCCAGCTTTAATAGCGTAATCTTTTCCCCAAAAATCAATTAAATAATTAATTAAATCTTTTTGAATACAATGTGCAAAATTAATATCAATATCTGGTATTTTTTCAACATTTAAACCTAAAAAGTTTTCATATGGGATATCAAAACCATCTTTTTTTAATTTCCTATGACACTTAGGACAATTTTTATCGGGCATATCTAATCCATAATTATAAGTTAAAGATTCATCAAAATAAAATTCTTTGCACTTAGGACAATAATAATGTGAAGGAAGAGGATTTATACTGGTAATACCCATCAAATAAGCAACAAAAGATGACGCAACACCACCACGGACAAATAATTGATATCCCATATTTCGTGACTTATCAACGAGTTTTTTCGATATTAAAAATAAAGATTCTGCATTAGTATTAATTATTCCATATTTATTAGAGTCATCTTTACCATATAACTCTTCATTTATTCTATTTGTAATAAGACTTGGAATGTTTTCTCCACATAATTCATTTAATTTTTTATTTATCATAGTTAATATTTTGTTTTTACTATTTTTTATTTGCGGTAAATAACATTTATTATCAAGTATTTTTATATTTTCAATTAAACTAGCAAGTTTATTTGTATTTTTAACAACTATTTCATATGCTAGATCATTATCTAAAAAGTTAAAGTCATTTAACATTTCCTCAGTTGTTTTCAAATAACTTTCTAAATTTTTATCTTTAAAAAGCTTTTGATAATCTTCTTGTTCTTCTTTTTTTAAGTAGTAAACATCATTTGTTGCGACAACAAGTTTATTAACACTTTTCGCAATATCTATCATTCTTCTTAAATAGTTCTTATCTAAAGATGAATTTACCTCAATAAAATCCCACCATATTAACTCATCTTTAATTTGATAATCTTCTAAATCATCATATATATCTTCCATATGCGATAAATCTAGACCATATAATAAGCCATCACTTAAAAGACCTAATTCATCTTTAGTTATAATCTCTTTCCCATATTTGGCTAAATTGGTTGTTTTAATTTTAGTAATTATTTTATATAAGTTTTTTAAGCCTTCTTGGGTTCTTACTAATACTGTAATTGGAATAATAGTATCAAACACAAGCATTTTTACAACAGTTCCATAGATAATCTTAAAATCAGTAATATTATTAGTCCTTAGATATTTCTCTATCTTAGGAAAATTGTAAACATTATTAAAATCCGTAATAGCTAATTTATTTAATCCTATACTTTTAGCATAGTTAATTAATTTTTTAAAATCAACAATACTATCTTTAGTCATTTTAGTAAAAACTTTAAATTCTACTCTTTCTAGCATTTTCAATCAACTCCTTAACATATATCTATAATATTATAGTTTTTATCATCAAACATAAATTCTAATGGTTCATTTACTTTAGCAATTTTCCAACCTAAAAGTTTATTTTTTAATGTCTCATCTTTCGCAAATAAAATGACACAAGTGTTATTTTTTTTACTATACCCTTCAATAGTTTTTTTAATTGTTTTAATATCCTCATATGATTCTTTTAAAAACCTATCAAAATCATCAATTATAATGACATCATAAGGTTCAATCGTTTTATCAAATATATAATCTAACCAATCTTCATTAAAGATTTTATTGCTACTTACTACAATGTGAGAATTACGAATTTTTTCTAACGCTGACATAAATTCATTATAATCAATTTTTTTATTTATCAATGTCTTTGTTTTAGACCCAACAGGGAACATATAACTTTCTACAAGTTTAAAGTCTATTTTCGAAATTAACGATATCAAGTGATTAACATAATAAGAAGAATTAAATAAAAATGTTTGCATATAAACTCTTTTTTGTTCTCTTATTCCATATTCTTCTAAAATATTAATTAACAACGGCATACGATTTTTAAAGTTATCACTAAGGATAACAGAAATATTATCATTCATGAGGATCATCTTCCTTTAATATTCTGTCATCCTTAGTGATCTCAATAGAAATATCTTGACTAAAAAGATTAATAGTAGCTTCAACATGATTATTATATAAATCAATATTATCAATTGTAGCTTGAAGACTTTGAAATGGTCCCGTTAAGATTTTAACTTTATCTCCTTTCTTAACATTTTCAAATGGGGTATATTCAACTATTGATTCCTCTAGGCTAGACTTTTTGCCAGTTCTTATCTTTGTCCAAACACCTAATCTAACATGATTAGATTTTACTAAAGGGACATCATAACCATAAAAATACTTATTAATACAATACATTTCGTATTCCGTAGATAAGCCATAAAGTACTGGAGCATCATAGCCATAATAAGTAGAGGCACAAGATATATATTTTTGAACATCAAGAGAATCTTGATGCTCTTTTAATAATTTACATTGATCAATAATATTATCTTTAGAATCTAGAAGGTCTGCGATAAAATCCATATCATAATCAGCAGGTGTAATAATACCGAGAGAATCGGGAATAATTAATGGCTCCTCACTAACTTGTACTTCTAAACCATAATAATACTTAACAATACAATATAAAATATACTTAGCATCTAAATCATAATCACGAAATGTATTAGCAAGAATAAGTCTATCGATGTATTGTCTTACCCCTTTTCGATACTTAAACTTACTTAATTTTTTTAATTGATCAACAATATTATCCTTGCTATCAACTATTTTTTTGACATACTTACTTGAGCATGCACAATTCATTAAAATTCTTCCTCCTTTCAATATATAAAAAGTATATTCCAATTTTTTTAAATACTTTTAAACGACAATAAAAAATACATTATTGTCATTTAAAACGAGAAAATAATGTATTTTTTGTAATTGTATTTAATTAATAATATACCATTCATTTTTACTATAATCATAACCAATATTTCGATATAACTTATTGTAATCCATCATATATCTTTCAGCTTGTCTTATCGAAATATTAAATTTATTTGCTAAATCACTAGTTTTTATAGTTTTTTTACTCTTTAAGAATTTATTTATACTAGAAAGAGTTTTAATTTTAGATGAAGAGAAATTTATTCTTTCAGTATTTAAAATATAATCATAATATAATTCAGTTATATCATAATCATCAAGTATTTCATTAGCAAAACTAATATTAGTATATTTAATATGGCTTTGTTTAATTTTTTCTTCATCTTCAGTAATAATATAAACTAAGTTGAAATGATTAAATAATTTACGATATTTTTTATCTATACTTATACAATTTTTTACTTCTAAAAAATTATCATAAATAAGTAATAGAAATCCTTGTTTTCTTCGAAGATCATTAATGTTTTTGACAGGTTTAATATAAGGAAAATGAAAAAAGGTATTATTTTCATCTTCATATTTAACAATTTCTCTTTTATCAGTAAGAAAGCCATTATAATCACCACATATGTAAACGTTTCTACCTACATGATCTAAACCAATACTGTTTTTATAGAGTTCCACTTTAATAAATGGATATTTATCACTATCTAATTTTTCTAATAATTCATTTTGTAATTTAAGGGCTTCATCATAAGATTGATTTTCTCTAGCACATAATATTCTTAATATTTTGGGATTTACATAAATAAATATTATTAAATCACATGGAATAATTTTATTGCTGAATAAAGGTTCTCCCTTCTTTATTTCAATTAATTTTTCGAGAGATTTGGCATCATTTTGATTCATATTAATATAACCATATTTAGCTATAAATAAATCATCTAGTACTTTTTGATATAATTCACCTGCTTTTAATTGATATTTTAAACTTTTAAAATTTATTCCAGTAGTACCTAATATTAATACACTTTTATTTGTATTTTTAATTAATATTTTTTTAATTTCTCTATATTTTTTATTCATATTATTATCCTTTATATATTTATTATATCATATTTTTATTTTGGAATTTATGACAAAAAGGATAATATAGATTAGTAATATACTATTGTTAAATAATTGATTCATAGAAAAAAGAGAATTTTTTATTCTCCTAAAATCATAATATTTAATTCATTATTTAATAATATATCATAAATCAAAGATAAGTTAGTTTTATTACTCTATAGTACCATCATTATCGTCTATGCCTGTATTTATTTCTTCACCACAATTTGCGCATTCCCATGAACCATTCCAATACATAACACCACCACAATTATGGCAGTTTTTAAAGTATCTTTCTCCATGTTCCTCTTCTAATTCGCCTGAACAATATGGGCATTCCGAATATTCAGATTCATCATATACTTTATCACAATATGGACACATTGTCATTCCTATCACCTACTTACTAATTAAAAATTAATATTAATAAAAAATACTTTTAATCTTTCCAAAATTTCTTGTTCTTTTTATTCATTAAATAACCACTTTTGCTTTGATACAAAGTTCCTTTTCTTCCATCAGGCGTCATATAATCCCATGCCACTTTATTTTTAAGCGCTCTAGGTTTACTAAATGTACCTGGATTATTTTTCCATGAATCATCATTTTTTTTATTATTATTTTGAAATAATCCTAATAATCCCATATTTACCTCCTAGTTTTCAGTATAAGATTATTATAACACATGCTTAATTATTCTACTATATTAAACGTTCATAATATTATAATCATTCAATTATTTTCACTTAATATTTATTATAAATAATCTTGTTTTAATATATTAAGTTATTCTTTTTACCTCTTTACTTATTTTTTTAATTTATTTACTTTTAACATTTAATTTAGAATATTCTAATATTTCTTACATATATTAGTTTTTATCAATAGTACTAAATAAGTAATCTAATTTTATTAAATTAAATTTATAATTTCATACTATTTTTCTTTAATTTTTTCAATAATTATGTCTCTCTTCTATTTTATATTTAAAAAGGTGTCAACATATATTTCTTGTTAACACCTTTGGTTTTACTGCATTTTTAACATTAAGTGGATAACTTATAATAGCTTACTTTCCACAACAGTTCTTGTATTTCTTACCACTGCC
>CANPXE010000003.1 GCA_947585665.1 uncultured Bacilli bacterium
TTTTTGTTTCAAAACATAAAAAAATTTTTTCCATAAGAAAACCTCTAGAAAAATCTAGGGGTTTGTCTACAGTCTGATAAAATTCTATACATATGTATAGAATTTATTTTATTTTTTTAAAGTACCAAGTTTCTTTAATTTTGTAGTATCAATTTTTTTAGCTGGAGTATAAGGAAAGTCTTTTTCTTTCCAAAACTTATAATCATAAGGCATATGTTTAGAATCTATTCTTTCTTTTATATATAATGGTAATATTTTCAATAATTCTTCTTCGACTTTACCTTCATAACCATCTTTTATTGCAATATGAGCAACCGGCACTTTATATTGCTCACTATCATCATTCTTAGGATCATCTACTCCGACAACTGCACAATCAAAAATAGCATCTGAAAATAATTCTTTCTGTTTATCAGTCAATAAGTTTCCATCATAATTACCTATATCTAAAATAGCTTCACTTATGTAACTTGGTGAAATTTTTGTACCACTCTTTGTTGCTATAGCATCACTCATCCTACCTACTATATGCAAAATACCATCTTCATCAAGTATACCTATATCAGAAGTTCTACCATATTTTTTACCATTGTATTCGGTAAAAAATTCTGAAGTTTTTTTATCATTCTTAAAATATCTATCCATAGCAGTTGGTGCTGATACCCATATTTCTCCTTCTTCATTTATGCCTTTTTCCTCTAATGTAGATGGATCAAATATACCAACAATATTTCCTGGAAGCGGAATACCAACAGATTGATACTTGAATGTTTCAGGATCATATGTTGGTGTAGTAACACCACCACAATATTGAGATAACCCCCAACCATTGTTTAAGACATATATAGAATTAGTCAATCTTAAATTATGATTGATATATTCATGCTTACCTTTTGGTAATGCATCAGCACCAGATGTTGGTGTTTTCAAATAACTCGAGTCTTTTATTTTTCCTTTTTGTATTTCATCGGCATACATTGTCCAGCACTTTGGAACACTTGATACGTGATTTGGTTTATTCTTTTCTAGCATTTTAGGAAATTCAGATTCTGTCCAACTAGGTATTAAAATAAGTTCTTGACCAACAGACAACGGAAAACTTGTACCATTAACCATTCCAAAGGCCATAAAGATAGGCATCATACCTAAAAAACTATCTTCTGGTTGCATATCTGCAATAACATGTCTACATTGTTCTGTAGATGAAATAATTCCATCATTAGTTAATACTATACCTTCTGGTACACCTGTTGTTCCACTAGTATAAACAATAACCGCATCTCTACTCTTCTTATATTGTATTGGTTCCAAATTTGGTAAGTCAGCACCATAGTTTCTAAAATCAATTATATCAAATACCTTTATGTTTTTATCTACGTTTAATTTTAATATCTTTTTAGCTTTAATACTATTTTTCAATGTTCTTATACTATCAAGTATATTATAAGGAAGTTTCATTGCCACAGGCATAGAATATTTTGGAGAAACAGAAATTACAGTGTCTACACTAGTATCTCTTATAATATCATTTACTTTACTCAATGATCCTTCACTATCTAACATTATAAATATTTTTGAATCTGCCTTTTTTACACAATTATGTAATCTTTCTGCAGAAAAACGTGGGTCTAAAATTTGTGAAACTGCGCCTATTTTATTCAATGCAAATACAATATATAAACATTCAGGAGTATTAGATACAGCCATACTAACTATATCCCCTTCCTTAACACCATATTTTTTAAATGCCTTAGCATATTTTTCTACCTCATTAAAAAATTCTCCATATGTTATTTTATTATTAAAATAACTAAAGGCATTCTTATGTTTAGAACTTTTATTCATCATATTTATATAGTCATATAATGTTAATTTTGGTATTTTAGCATCTAACAATTTCTGTGGATAAAATTTTTCATATACTCTTTGTTCTGTTATTGTACTTCCTCTTTTTCCAGATACAATGTCAGAAATGATTTCTCTTTTTCTTTCTTCTCCTTGCCTCTTTTTATCTTGTTTTAATTTAGCAATAGTAGACAATACTTTTGTAGTATTTGGATATAAAATTCCATTTTTATCTTCTGTACAAAATTCAACAATAGGTGTTTCTTTTGCTTGACAATATTTATTGCTAAATAAAACATCTATATTATATTTTCCTAAGATTAATTCCAAGTCTTCTTCTTTATATAATACAACATCTGAAACTTTTATCTCATGCTGTTCTAACTTCTTTTTAATTTCATCATACATTTTTTTGTTTTCACTATAATTACTAACATTATAAAAAATATAAAAATCTTTAGAACTTTCTTTTACTTTCTTTAAAAATGAATATAATTTTTCTTCTGAATACTGACCCTGTTGAAATATTGACGATAAATCAATTCCTATTCGCATATTTTTCCTCCATAACTATATTATTATTCATTAATATAATTTTTCCTATAATAAAAATAGTTTCAGCAAAATATAAAACATCTTTAAATGTTTTATCAGTTAAAACTATTTCCCTTTTTATTCCACTCGTTTTTAGTTTACAACATTTTTTAAATCAATTCAATAAAAAAGAATAGATTATCTATTCTCTAATACCCTTTTTAAATCATTATAAACATATTCATGGTACATTATATTTTCTTTTGAGTTATTTTTATCTTTTAAAAACTTATCTATTTTCATATATTTAACATTACCAACTTCTGTTTCTTGAAGAGTTAATTCATCTAGTTTTATATTTTTTCTTAAAAGAAAGACATCAACAAATTCATTACTATTAATTCCTTTATATGTTAATTTTTCTTTAATTGTAAATAAAAATTTTAATTCATTTCTTTTTATATCTAATCCTAATTCTTCTTTTCCTTCTCTTATAGCAGCATCAATACTTGTCTCACCACTATCAACATGACCAGCAAAAGAAACATCCCAAACATCTGGAAAAAAGTCTTTTTTAGAACAACGATATTGTAACATTATCTCGTCATTATCATTAACTATCCATACATGGACTGCTTTATGCCACAAACCTTTTTGATGAGCAATTTTTTTATTAATCGTCCCAACATAATTACCTTGTTCATCAAATTGATCTATGAATTCTTCAACCATTATCTTTTTCCTTTCCTATATATTTAAATAAATTAGATGGTCGATGCCCTCCTGTTTTAACTTGTTCTTCAATCATTTGGATTTTTGGACCAATAACTCTTCTAAATGCCGAATTAATTAATTTCTTTCCTAAGATTATTTCATAGACCTGTTTTAATTCTCCAATAGTGAATTCTTTTGGCATTAAGTTAAATACGATATCAGTAGTCTCGGCTTTTTTACGAAGTTCAATAATACCTCTAGTAATAATCAAACCATGATCTGACATAATGTTTTCACTATTCTTTAAAGAATATAAATACTGGTTAGCTTCTTTATTAATTAATTTTTTAAATACTTGTACTTTAATCTTATCTTCATTTTCTAAATTTAAATTTATAACTTTATCTTTTTCATTAAAATCAATATCAAACCAACGAGCATTATCTGATAATTTATCTTTAATACTATTTTTATCAATTAAAGCAATATAGGCAGTTGATATGACTCTTCCCCTTGGGTCTCTTTTTACTTCATCAAATATTCCTAATTGTTCTACATAAATATTAGTTAAATTGGTTTCCTTTTTTAAAACACGCATTGCTGCTTCAAAAGAAGTTTCATCTTGTCTAACAAAACCTCCAGGTAAACACCAAGAATTCTTAAATGGTTCTTTATCTCTTTTAATCAATAGAATACTAAAATATTTTTGGGGTAGACCTCGACAATTATCATTAGTACGACTATCGATGGCATAAATAAGTATGTCAGTTGCATAATTACATTTGGAACTATTATCCATATCAATCATTTCTTTCCTTTATTTAATAATTTTAATTTTATGTTTTTCTTCTTCTTGTTTTTTTGAAATGTCTAATTCATCACTCGTCATTAAAGCATTAACTTTATCTTCCGTTAGTAAAACGTTTAATACAACATAAGCTTCATCCAATGTTCCACCACTTGCTTTAACTAATTTTTGTGATGCGCGATAAGTACCACCAGTTGCATATACATCATCGACAAAAACACATTTTTTACCATTTAAATCAACAACTGGTATATCTAATTCAATACTAGAATATTCTGTTTTATCACTTGTTCTTGCTTGAACGAATTCCTCTGGTATTTTTCCTTTTTTTCTAATAGGAATTAATGGTTTATGTAAAAGTGCCGCAACATAGCTTCCCCATAAGAATCCTCTTGCATCAGGTGAAACAATGTAATCAATATCACCACTTTCTTCAACGATTTTATCTTTAAGTGAAGTTGCAACAACTCTAAAACTTTCAGCATCATTTAAAGTTGGTGTCAAATCAACAAAGTTAACACCATCAGTAGGCCAATCTAAAGCAACGCGGTATAATATATTTTTAAATTCTTTTATTTCTTTCATAAACATTTCTCCTTTTCTTTATAATAACATAAATATTTATCATTCTTATAGTTTATTATTCTATCTTATTCTTTTTTCATATGCTTTATCTTTAACGTAAGATGGTAACTCTATTTCAGGGACATCTGTTAGCTGACCACAAACAGGACAGCAAAATGTATAAAATGTATCACAGCCACCGCCATAGTCATAAGAGCGAGTTGTGAAGAGATCATCAACTTCAACTCTTAGTAGAGATTCACACCCTCCTCCACCATTTCCTTTTCCTGTACATCTTTTGTCTAAATGCCATCCAGTACCTTTTTCCAATATTTTCATATCTTTACCTTCCTTTACATTAATTTAAGTAAATACCTTTTCATTGCCAAAAGTTTAACTTTTAAGTTTAATTTTTCGGTACTTATATCATTGCTGTTGCCACAAACTAGACATTGAAAATCATATTTTTCATCATTATCTTTTAAATAATGATAGTTTATATCATTTTCTTCAACTAATAATAGTGATTGACAAAAATGACATTTTTCTTTTTTAGACCAAAAACTATTCTGAATACTTTCCATTAAATCCCTCCCAACATAGTTACATTTTAATACAAAGTTATGATGCTGTCAATAACTTTTTATCATTTTATTACAAAGTTTTAAAAAATAAAAAAGAGAAATCTTTTCGATTTCTCAAATTATCTTGATGACCAACTATTATAGGTACCTTTAGGGAAATTAATTAATCCTCTTGGTCCTTTATATCCCTGGTTATACAGTTTTTTAGCATAAGCTACATATTTACTCCATGTACTACAATTCTTATCAGCACTATCATATAAGCGACAAGGGAATATTTCCAAATGTAAGTGTGGTCCTGTTGCATATCCACTCATTCCCATATATCCAATCCAGTCATTTGAGGTAACTTTCATACCAACATATATCTTAGGATTATATTTACTCATATGACAATAGTTAGAAGTATAATACTTTTTAGTCTTTGAATCATAGTGTTTAATTAGAACAACAAGTGCTCCATAATAATCTTTATGGATTGATGTAATCGTCCCACTAGCAACAGCATATATCTTCGTACTATATGGATTTTTATTACCAATATCAACGGCACGATGTAAGCTTCCATTACGCATTTTAAACTCACTAGTAACATATCCAGAAGTTGTTGGACGACGCCATGTTCCACTTAAAACATCTTTCATACAGTCTTTACCAATGACATCATCATCTTTACATTCTTTTTCATAAGATTTTATCAACTTCTCATATATTTTAATCTGATCACTTACTTTTACACCTGATTCAGATAAAGCATCTTTATCATCACCTAAAGATTCAACTTTATCTTCCAATTCTGATTGTTTATTATTTAATTCTTTTTCTTTTTTATTTATTTCTTGTTCACGATTTTTACTCGTTTCTATTAAATCATCCAATTCATCAATCATATTATCATTGTAATCCGTAATTTGTTCAACGACTGATGCACGATATAGAAAATCCGTTACACTTTCAGCACCAAAGGCATATTCCATATACAAATCACGACCATTTGATAACTGTAAGTATTCGATTAATTTTTTTGTTTGTAATTCTTTTTTATTTATTTCTTCTTTATATTTAGTAACATCTTCTTGTAATTGTTCTATTTCAGCAGCCATACTTATCATTTGGGATTTAATTGATTTTATCTCACCATTAGTACTTTCAATCTCTGATTGTGTTTTATTTATAGATGCCTGGGTTGCAGCATAATCAGCTTTAAATTTAGCAAGGTCATTCTTATAATCACGTAAAGTCTTATTATTACTAGCAGCATAAGTCGTTGGCATGAAACTCAAAAATATTGTCAATACTAAAAATACGGACACTATCTTTTTCATAGTTACACCTTTAAATACTTTCTAACAGCACGACCACTACCAAGCATTCCAACAAGCATACCAATTCCTAGAATAATTAAAGAAACCCAGAAAACGAATGGTTGCGGATTAATCAATTTAATTAAAGATGAAAATAGTTCACCATCAAATGAATTATATAAGTAAGTATAACCATAAATCGTTATCAATATTGGAACAATAGAACCAATCATACCTATAACCATTCCTTCAATAACAAATGGATATTTAATAGAAAGGTTGGATGCTCCTACTAAACGCATAATTGAAATTTCTCTCTTTCTTGAAAAAATAGTTAATTTAATAGTATTTACAATCAAGAATACATTTACCAAAACTAGAGCTACGACAATAATTATAGTGATATTACGTACTACTTTAAAAACTGAAAGCATTTTTTCAACCATACTCTCACCATAATTAATAGTATGAACTAAATCTATTTTTTTAATTTTGGCAACGGTATCTTTAATATCTTCTAGTTTTGTTACTTTAATTAAAAAACTATCTTTTAAAGGTGATTCATCTTCATCCATGTCACCTAATATTTCTTTTAGAACTTCATCTTCTTTCATCATCTCTTCTTTTTCTTGTTGCTTTGTTTTTAAAGTAATTGACTCAATATTATCGATCTTACGGAGTTGTGCATCAACTTGTTCAAGATCCAAATCAGTTGCTTTGGAATCGATAAAAGCAATGATGGTAACATCTTTTTTAATCGTATCAGTGAAATTGTTTATATTCCAACTAGCGATAATTGATACAGCAATTACTACTAAGGTAATACTAATACAAGAAACAGACGCTATTGATAAAGAAAAGTTTCTAAATACACTTTTAAAGGCATCTCTAATACCTCTTGATAACATTCTAATCAGCTTCATCATAATACTTCCCTTTCTCATAATCTTGAATTAAATGACCATCTTTAAGAACAACAACCCTCTTCTTCATCTTATCAACTATTTCACGATCGTGAGTAGCCATAATAATAGTTGTTCCTATAGTCTTATTGATACTTTCAAGTAATTTAACAATTTCCATACTCATATCGGGATCAAGATTACCAGTTGGCTCATCACAAATCAATAATTTAGGATTATTAACAATTGCACGAGCAATAGCAACACGTTGTTGTTCCCCACCTGATAATTGATCAGGATAAGCTCTTGTTTTTGATTTAAGTCCAACTAATTCAATAGCTTTTAAAGTTTTAGCACGAATCTCTGATTTCTTTGCTCCTATACATTCAAGAGCAAACGCTACATTTTCATAAACCGTAAGTTTAGGTAATAAACGATAGTCTTGAAAGACAATTCCTAATTTACGACGCAACTTATAAACTTTACTATCACGTAATTTTGCCACATTTAAACCACCTAGTATAATGGCACCACTACTAGGCTTAATTTCTCTATACAACATCTTTATAAAAGTAGATTTTCCGCTTCCACTCCCACCAATTACAAAGACGAAATCTCCTCTTTTAATTTTAATAGAAATGTCGTGTAAGGCATTAACTCCATTCTTATATCTGACGTTAACATTACTAATACTAATTAATTCCATTTTCCACCACCTAAGTCTACTATAAGTAATTATAACACATATTTCGACCAAATACTACATTTAAGGAAGTAGAAACACTATTTGACACTGGTAATTATTGCTATTTTAAATGCCACCTTCTAATTGATAAGAGTCTGTAACGACGAAGAAAACATCTTTATCTATTCTTTTAACACCTTCTGTTAGTTTGTAATAATCACGACTTGGAATAACAGTCATAAGAGCTTTTTGCGGTTTTTTAGACTTATCTTGATTAATATTAAAAACAGTAACACCATGTCCTAACGTCTTTTTAATGTATTCTGTTACTTTTTCTTCTTCATTAGTTATGATTAAGAAAGATTTATTGGAAGATATTCCTAGTAGAATACGATTAACTACAGTACTACTAATCGCAAGAACAACTACACCAACTAAAATATCAGATAAACCAAAGACAAACACACCAGCAAACAAAATAATAGCGTTTAAAAAGAAATTAACTTTAGCAATAGAAACTTTGAATATCTTATTAATAATTTGACTAATTTGCGGAATACCACCCTGACTGAAACCAATCTTACAAACTGTTCCAATAATAAATCCTGATATCATACCAGCAAAAATACCAACTAATAACTTATCATTAGATTGTAAGAAAGAAATAGAAGAAATTCCAGACGTAATAGATACGAAGAAAGGATAAATAAGAATAGCGACAATAGAACTAGAAGATACTTCTATTCCTAAAATAATAAAGCTAAAAATCAAAATGACAACAGAAAAAATAAGAATAAAAATAGCTGGTTCGATACCAAAAACTTCTTCAACAATAATTGATAAACCATTAGCTCCACCAGAAACAATATGATTAGGATTTAAAAACAAGTTATAATTGACTGCTGATACAAACATCAAAACGATTAGGCTTAAGTATCTCAAAGCATTTTTTAACTTACTTCTTTTCTTCATAATTTTCCTCCTTCTACTTCGTAATTATTACGAAGTGATATAAATATATCTTTATCTATTTCTTTTAATTCATCATAAATAATATTTAAATCTCTATTACGAATAACTAAATATATAACTTCACGATTATCTTTAGTCATTATAGATATTTTTTTAATTAATGGTACTGTATCTAAATATTTCTTTATTTCATCTATATTATTAGAGATTACACATAAAAGTTTTGTCTCGGAAATACCAATTGATATCCTATCACTTATGTTGCTCGTTAAAAATAAAATTATTAATGAATACATAAATTTTTCAAAACCAAAGGCAAATGCACCAATTATTATAATTATTCCTTCAACAATGGTCATTAATTGTCCCGTACTTTTCTTTATGTATTTATCTAATATCCAATATATTATTTCACTACCACCAGTGGAAAAGCCTACTTTGTATACTAACCCCAATCCTATTCCAACGATAATTGAACAATATAGTGCCGATAGCAATGGTGAAATATTTATATCTAGAGTAATAAATGATGTTATTTTAATGAACATTGGTAAAAGAAAAGTTGAAGCAACAGCACTATACATTCGCTCTTTATTACAAAAGATAAAACCAATTATAGTTAAAACTAAATACAAAACAAAAACAGTTAGTGATGTATCAAGTGCAAAAAGCTTGTGCAAAATGATTGATATACCACTAACTCCACCAACGACAAAATTTTGCGATAACATAAAAAGATTGAATGCCAAAGCATACAAAAAAAGACCTAGACATAGAACTAAATATTTAAAAACTATTACTCTAATCTTTTTTTGCATTTTATCGCCTCTTTAAATAAGCATTTATATACATATCAATATCGCCATCAAGTATCTTTTCAACATTACTACTTTCAACATTAGTACGATGATCTTTAATCATGGAATAAGGATGTAAAACATAACTTCTTATTTGGGAACCAAACTCAATATTTTTTTGTTCACCTCTAACTTCTTGTAATTCTTGATTTTGTTTTTCAATCTCTAATAATTTTAATTTACTTTTTAGAACGGTCATTGCTTCTTCTTTATTTTGAATTTGACTACGACCATTTTGACAAGTAACAACTATATTAGTTGGTAAATGGGTTATTCTAACTGCACTATCAGTCGTATTAACACCTTGTCCACCATGACCACTAGAACGATAAACATCTATTCGCAAATCTTTTTCATCAATGACAATATCAAGATTTCTCTTAATTTCCGGAATGACATCAACAGACGCAAAAGAAGTGTGTCTCTTGTGATTAGCATCAAATGGTGATAATCTAACTAGACGATGAACTCCTTTCTCTCCCTTTAAATAACCATAAGCATTGGTCCCTTTTATACTTAAAGTAATACTTTTTATTCCTGTTTCATCTCCAGGAAGACTATCAATTACTTCTACTTTATAATTATGTCTTTCACAAAAACGACTATACATGCGATATAACATATTAGCCCAATCACAAGCTTCAGTTCCACCGGCTCCGGAATGAACTTCAAGAATACAATTACAGTCATCGTATTCACCATTTAATAATAATTGAATTTCTAATTCGTCAAATCTTTCTTCGTAAGAATTAATTTTTTCTTTTAATAAATCTCTTATTTCTAAATTATCTTCTTCTTTTAATAACTCTAACATCTCTAAATCATTTTCAAGTTCACTTTTTAAAGAACTGATACCACTAACATTATCTTTTAAACTATTTAACTCTTCAATAGTTTCATCAGCACTATCTTTATTATCCCAAAAATTAGGACGATTCATTTCTTCTGTTAGAACTTTTATTTTTTCATTTTTACCATCAATGTCAAAGTGACCTCCATAAATCTTCAACTTTATTTAAATAATTATTAAGCATTCTATTAATTTCATTAATATCCATAATATCACTCTCTTCTATTCTTATTGTATCATAAACTTTATGCATATAAAAAAGAATTTAAATATTTTAAATTCTTAAACTTTCACTATTTTTTTATTTTTTTCTCTTAATGATGAATTATTACTAAACTCTTTATTGATAATAAATTCTAAATTATTAAAATTATCATAATCTAAAAGGACTTTATTACAAATGACTTGTAACATTTTATTATCAAAATAATAATTATTTTTTAAACAAATATCTTTAATTTGTTTTCTTAATTTAATACTAGATATATCTTCTACATCTAAGCAAAATATATGTTTATTAATACTCTGTTCATTATTAAATCCTAATTGTTCACTTTTTAAAGTACTATAGATGAATAATACATTAGAAAAATCTATTTTTTCATTATGACGATCAATATAATAGCCATACTTATCTATTTTGGCAAAGAAATCTTTAATACTATAATCACATTTATCATAATCATCAATAACTATTATAGAAAAAGAATTACTCTTAACTTTATCTATAAAAGTAATATTTTTATGTGAAGTATCCGTGTCATTTAATAAGTCATCAATATTACGAAAATTATTTACATCAACTCTAATTGTATTAGTTTTAGGGAAAAAGGATTTTATGTAGTTATCAATAAAATAATTATTTAATCCAAGCTTACTAGATTTTACGAATAGAGATCTTGATATTCCACTATTTACTAAGTTTTCATATACTTCTTTCGTAAAGTCAACTATTTTAGTTATAGTTTTATCGTTGTATATGGAACTACTTTTATACTTATTTATCTTTTTGTTTATTTTATTGTATTGATAATGATAAGTATAAAAAGGAATATTGGTTTTTCTTTCCATAACTTTTAAAAGTATTTCTTCATCAACTTCAATTATTTTATTATGATTAAAAATATTTTTCTTAGTACGTCCCATTTTTTGTTGAAGTTTCTTTTCATTATGACTATATTTTATAGCTTCTTTATAATTTTCTTCAATCAGTGCTTTATTTTTCAAATTAATAATATTATTTATTTCTTTATCTAAACTTACCATTTCATTATATTCTTTATTGTAAAAAATGGATGCTAAAACGGATACTTCATCTAAAATATCAATGGCTTTATCTGGAAATTTACGATTATTTAGATATTTATTGCTGTAATAAATAATTTTATCAATAATAATATCAGATATTTTAACATTGTGATACTTCTCATAAATTGGTCTTATTCCTAAAAGAATGGTTTTTACTTTATCGAGATCTGGTTCATCAATATTAACGATTTGAAAACGTCTTGATAAAGCTTTATCATCAGCAATATATTTTTTATATTCTTCTTTTGTTGTAGCACCAATTATTTTAATATTACCACGAGCTAAATAAGGTTTTAAAATGTTTGAAGCATCAATAGCTCCATCAGCACCACCTGCTCCAACGAGTGTATGTATTTCATCTATGAAAAGGATGACATCATCACTTGTTTCTACTTCATTAATCAATTTATTTATTTTTTCTTCAAACTCACCACGATACTTTGTTCCAGCTACTAAAGATGACATTGCAACCGAATATATCTTTTTATTTTTTAATTTATATGGGATATCACCTTCATTTATTTTTCTTGCTAGCTCTTCAACAATGGCTGTTTTCCCAACACCAGCGTCCCCTATTAATAAAGGATTATTCTTATTTTTACAACAAAGTATTTCAACAATCATATTAATCTCTTCATCACGACCTAAAACTACTTCATCACTATTTTGATATTTTTCATTTAGATTAATTCCTAATTCATTTAATATACCTTTTTTTAAAGTTTTCTTTTTATTAGTAATATTTAGACTCTTTATTAAATTACGAATATCAATATTCATTTTCTTCAAAATGTAAATTACTTTAGAATTATTACTATCAATAATTGCGGTTATGATATCACTTACGGATATTTCACTATTCTTCTTATTATGATTTTCAGATAAAGAATTAAAAATGTCATTCATAAGTGGTGTAAAAATATAGTAATTACTTTTATCTCCTTTATCTTTTTTATGAAGGAAAGATAAAAAAGCATCATATGTAATACCATTCTCATTCAACAATTTACATATGTAATTATTTTTCATTGATAAGATTGCTAGAAAGATATGTTCTGTTCCAATCAAAGAATCATTTAATTTATTCTTCTCTTTTAATGAAAGTAATAATAATTTTTGGGCTTCATCACTAAATTTAAAAAGCATAATAAAACAACCCCTTTCAAATAATTCTATGAATATGATGAAGCAAACTTTTAAAAAATATACAAAAAAAGAACTTTGTTCTTACAAAGTTCTCTATAGCATTATCATTAAGAAAAAGATAATTAATAATACTACGAATAATTCTAATAAGAATTTCCAAATAGCTTTTAACCACTTAAAGTATGAAACTTTTAAGTAAGAAAGTGTAGCTACTAGAACAACACTAGTTGGTACAAATAACATTGCAAATCCAGACATTGCTTGCCAAATTACACCAATTACACTATAAACGCTATCAGAATATAAACTAATAACATAAGGTAATATTGCACTTGCCATTTGTGGATATACATTATAGTACATTTCAACACTAAAGAATTGAGAAAGTATACCAGCTACTGAAGTAGTAATAACATTAAATTCTTTAGTTATATCCATTAATGGTTTAATAATTGTTAAAGCAATAGGACTATATACAACTACTACTAATGAAAGATATACTAAAGTTGCCATAAAAGCAGGTCTTAAAGCACGTCTTGCACCTTCACCAAATGCTTGGAACATATCATTAAGTTTAACTTTGCAAAATAGTGCAACAAAAGCAGTAGCAACTAGAACTAATGTCGTTAATTCAGTAATTTGCCAACTTCCAAATGCTGAAACAGTTCCTAATAATTTAGCAAAAATAGGGAATCCAAATAATTTGAAATCTTGAATAGCGGTTAAAGCATTAGCAAATATTTTAACTTCAAAAACATCTTCCCAAGAAATAAATGATAAAATCATTATTAATAATGCTAAATCCATTACTAAGACGATTGGCCAAGATTTAGCTTTATTATTTTCAGTCTCTGGATAATGGAATCCTTTTCTTGGTTCATCAATCTTATGCTTCTTAGCATATAGTAATGTGTTAACTATTAAAAGAACTAGACCTAGTACTAAAATAACTATCTTATATAGTATCTCACTACTTGCTGGTACATTTAATACTTGACTTAAAACACCTAAATCATGTGCTGAATAAGTTGTTCCCATTAAACCAACACATACACTACCAACTGTTACTAGTGCAGCAGTCATCTTACTATATCCCATTAATAGAACAACAGTAATTACAAATGGAAATAAAAATAATAGACCAATATTTAATCCTGCTACTGAAGTAATAACAGCAAATAAAATCATTACTAATGTTAAGAAAATCCACTCGTTGCCTTTATACTTTTGAACGATTTTATCTAGTAGGTTGCGATATCCGTTTGTCTTATGTAAGACACCATAGAAACCACCTACAACTAAAATATATAATGGAATTTGTCCAAAGTTAGTTATAAGCATTCCGATATATGTGAATAAATCAAAGAATCCTACTTGAATGCGGTCACCAACAGTTAACTCACCACCATAATAAGTAGTAGTAGGTAATATCCAAGTTAATAGAACTATTAGTAATAGTGTAACGCATACTACCTTAAAAATATTATTTTTTTTCATCTTCTACCCTCCCACTTAAAATTATACACTCTTTAGGCTTTTAAGTATAGATTTTTTGATGAAAATTTCATGAAATATATGAATATTTTTTTTACATTAGTCCTTTTAAATTTAAAATATTTATTATATTTATACTGACAATATATAAAAAAATAATTATACTTATTTTATAGATAATACATAAAATTGAGGAGGAAAAATGGAAATAGAAAATGAATTAGAAAAACTACCAGATGATTTTTTATGGTGTCGAAAAGCAAAATATGAGGTTCAAGCTGAAAGAGCTTGTTATGAACTTGATAGTAGTCACTCTCTACTAGACGGTTTTGAAGAAAAAGCATTCGTTATTGATGGTGTTGAAAAAAGTTTTGCAGTAAAATCAGGATTTAATGTTTTAGAACAAAACAGTTGGACTACTAGTCCTGATAGACCATACGTTTTAACAGGAACTGTTGGTGAAAGATGGCCTGTTAAACCATCTAATATGACAGCATATGATGTTGATCCTGATACAATTGGAATAGAACCAACAACAATATCAACTAAAGATCCATCAGAACAAGAATTTATGGTTGCGAAACTTATTCCAGTTGGTGAAACTTTTAAAATTATTCCTAGTTGGGCCTTTTCAAGTGATGGTAAAATTGACGAATCACAAGCAATGATTGCTAATTCTGAATCATCAATGGTTTCACATGAAGAAGGTGATTATGTAGTTGCAAAACACATTCCAGGATTACCAGAATATATGGAATTACCAGAGGAAGTAAGAAATACAAAAGAGACTGCTAAATTATACTCACCTAGAGTAATAAATGGAAGTGTAATGAAAACAACATATGATTGTGCAGCAACTAAAAAAGAAATTGTTGAAAAATATCAAAGTAATACTACTGGAGCAAAATAATAAATTTAACTAGTATAAAACCACTAATTATTTAGTGGCCTTTTTTGTTTTAATTTATCAACTTTATCTTTTTCAACCAAGACAATATCACCGGATGTAATAATTTTAATAGTTTTATCCCCAAAATCAATAATACCAATATTATAGCCATTTTCTTTTGTAACTTCTAATTGGTGCGTATCTATACTCTCAGGAAAATTAAATTCTATCGATACTTCACTGTGTGGTTCTTCACGTAAAGAAGCATTAGCTTTTTTATATACATCATCAAATTCACTTGATAATTGATTTTGACGTTGAGCCATTATTTGCTCATAAACTCTATTTCTATTTTGTGGGTAATTGCGCACTATGTTATATCGTAAAAAAATATTATTATCATCTTCAGGTGACATTACAAATATTTTTTTCTTGCGAATATATGAAAGAGTAAGGTAATATCGTGTTGTATTAGGTTGTTGAATACTTAAATCACCATCAGCCATTTTTAAATAAAATTCACTACCGACATATTCTTTTAGCCACTTATCATCAAAACCTTCTATTTCAGAAGTTTTAAATTTAATAAGAGCGTGTGATAAATGTGCTTTTCGCATCATCTTTAATATATCTAAATGAATCTTCATAAAAGTCTTATTTATCTTATTGATTTGATCATTTGGAAATGTAATCATAAAATCACTTCTCTTTTACTTTTATTTTTTCTTCTCTTTTTGGTACTAAAACAATATTACCATCGGTTATAACTTTTATTGTTCTATCACCAAAATCAATTGTTCCGACTGTTCGTCCATCTTCTTTAGTAACTTCTATTTCATAAGGAGCAACAGAACTGGGAAAATTAAATTCAATCGAAGCTTCACGCGCTTGTTTTAACTTTAACATTGCTTCTCTTATACCATTAGAAACTTTATCATCAATATTAGTTTGACTCTCTTTTTGTTTTTCCTTTTTTCTTATTTCATAAGGAATCCTTTTATTAACTGCAGCAATAATTAACTTTCTATTTTCAGGATATCTTTCAATGAACTCTAACTTTAATAATAATTCATCATCATCAGAAGAATCATTGTAAGAATTCAAACTATAACGTTCAGAACTATAACCATCAGTAACAACAATATCTAAGTCACTGTTTTCATAATAACGTAATGACCATTCTCGTTGAAAGACATACCTGTGAAAATGATTATCATAATCAACATCAGGTATTTGGTGTTTTAAATCAACAGCGAAATAACTAGTTACTTTAGCTGCTTCTAATAATTCTTTTATATCTTTATAAATAGTAATCATAGCCTTTTTAATTTCTCTTTTTTGTTTGTTTGTAAAACAACTTGCCATAGTTTTCACCTCAACTATTACTTTTTACTTTTTGCTTCTCTTTTTCCAATTTTGGTACTAAAACAATATCACCATCAGTAATAATACTAATACTTCTTTCACCAAAGTTTATAGTTCCAATAGTTTTTCCATCTTTTTTCTCTATCTCTATTTCTTTTTCAGCAATTGATGGTGGAAAATTAAACTCAATTACAGCATTTTCTAAGTTACGCAACTTCTCCTTAGCTTCCTTTATATTTCCATCGATTAAAGAGTTATAAGCATTTACTTCACTAGCTCTTTTTTCTATTTTAGAAATTAAATCTTTTCTTATTTCAGAATAATTCATAATGAAGTCTAAACAAATTGCCCACATCGATTTAGTCATTTTTTGTTTAACAATTTTTTTGCTTAAACTAATATCATCTGAAAAATATAAATCTTCACTAGTAACTTTTAAAGATAAAGATTTATCTCCATCATAAACAATTTGCCATAATGCCTTATCTTGAAAAAGACATTTTGTTCTATAATTTTCACCATTATATGAATGTCCATTTTTAAATTTCATCTTAAAAGTAAAAGAAGAAAGTTTAGCTTGACGAATTAGTTTCATAATATCATGTGAAACAAAATCTATAGCTTTTGCAATTTCTTTTTTTTGTTTATCTGTGTACTCCATAAATACTCCTATTACTTTTTTACTTTTTGTTTCTGACTACTGTTTCTTACCAAAACAATATCATTGGAAGTTATAATTTTTACTATTTTCCCTCCAAAATCAAATATACCAACTGTTTTTCCATCTTCTCGATGAATATTTATTTGCCTTTGATCAGTACTTTCTGGTAAATTTAGTTCAACACGCACTTCATCATTATTTAATCTATCTAATAATTTACTCGTTTTACCCAAACTTTCATCGATTATTTTATTTTCACTTAACTTTTTATCAATAGCAGCAATTATTTTTTTACGATTTTCTTCATAATTCATGATAAATACGTATGCTATTGGTATAAAAGTTTTTGGATACTTGTCAAAATCTGTTCTAACAGGACCAGACATTACAAATGAAGTACTTCTATCCTTAGTACCATTAAAATAATCTTCAGCAAACAATGTAATTAATCCATTCTCTTCAAATGAAATTATCCATGGTCTACTTATCATGTTTCCACCATAATTTGAATAGCTTAACTCAATAGGCGTAGGACCATGCCTTAAATGAACTTCTAATTCTGTTAAATTTGCCTTATTAAACAGTTGTTTCATGTCTTTTATAACTTTTTTATATTGTTTTCTTATTTCGCGTTCTTGCTCCTTATTAAAACTGAACATATAAATCTCCTATTTATTTTTACTCTTTATTCTACTTTGTGCTTTTTCTCTATTAACTAAAACAATATCACCAGTAGTAATTATTTTGACTGTTTTTCCTCCAAAATCAATAATACCAATATTTACTCCATTTTCATTATGTAATTCTATTTGTTTTTGATCTGTTGTTTCTGGCAAATTAAATTCAACTAATACTTCATCTTTTAAAACTTGTTCTATATGGCTTATTCCCTCTTCTAATTGTTTATCAACCTTCGAAGAGATAGTCTCTTTTTCTTCTTTACCAAGAGTAGCAGCTTCCATTATTTTAGGACGATTTTGAGCATAGTTCATTAGAAATTGACAAGCTACAGGTACTTTTTTTTGTTTGTCTTCATCCATAAGAGTAAGTTTTTTATTCATATAAAGTTTCCACCAACTATGTTCTATTCCGCGAAGCATAATATCATCAGACTTTATTATTAATCGCAAATCTCCGTTTAAAAAGTTTTGAACAAATAATGAAGGATCAATTTTATTTGTCATTTGATAAAAAATAGTAATTTCTTTAAGTCCACTTTCTTTTAAAATTTTTAACATATCATTTACTACTTTTTTAAGTTCTTTGTTGATTTTTCTTTCTTGTGCTTTTGTAAAACAATACTCCATCTATTCCACTCCTTACATTTTTGGGGGAAAATATATAATCATCCTATAAAGTTATAAAACGCTCTATATTATATCATAGAAAGATTATCTTATCAATTAAAAAAAGCACTTAAAGTGCTTCCTAATTAATTCTTATTTTTCATGTGAGGGAACAATAAAACATCACGAATGGAATCAGATCCTGTTATTAACATACAAAGACGATCAATTCCGTATCCAATTCCTCCAGCTGGAGGCATACCATACTCTAATGCTTCAATGAAATCATAATCGATGTCATTAGCTTCTTCATTACCAAGTTCCCTTTCTTTTAATTGTTCTTCAAAACGTGCTAATTGATCGATTGGATCATTTAACTCTGTATAGGCATTAGCAAATTCTTTACCATCGATGAACAATTCAAAACGATCAACAAATCTTGGATCATCTTTATTTTTCTTTGTAAGTGGGGAAATTTCAACAGGATGACCATATAAGAATGTTGGTTGAACTAATGTTTCCTCAACATACTCTTCAAAGAATAAATTGATGATGTGACCAACTGTCGTAAAATGCTCTTCTAATTGTAAGTGATGTTCCAAAGCTAAATTTTTAGCTTCCTCAAAAGTCATTTCTTTCCAAAAATCAATTCCTGTTACTTCTTTAATGGCATCAACCATATGAATTCTTTTCCAAGGACCAGCAAGATTAATTGTCTTACCATTCCATTCGAGTTCTAATGTACCACGAACATCTTGAGCAATCTTTTGGAACATCTTTTCTGTTAAATCCATCATCCCCTCTAAATCAGAATATGCAAGATAGGCTTCCATTAAAGTAAATTCAGGATTATGACGGGGATCAACACCTTCATTTCTAAAAGCTCTTCCTATTTCATAAACAGCTTCTAAGCCACCAACTAATAATCTCTTTAGTGGAAGTTCAAGAGCAATTCTTAAATAGAACGGCATATCTAAGGCATTGTGATATGTTGTAAAAGGTCTTGCGCTTGCCCCTGTTAATACTGGTTGAAGAATAGGTGTTTCGACTTCAACAAAGCCTTGACTATCCATAAAGTTTTGAATTGTTCTAATTATTTTTGGTCGCATTAAAGCAACTTTTTTAGATTCTTCATTCATGATTAAATCAACATAACGACGACGATAACGCTCTTCAATATCTGTTAATCCATGAAATTTTTCAGGAAGAGGGCGTAAGGCTTTAACCAAATGCACATACTTACTAGCACGCACTGATAATTCTCCAGTATGCGTTACAAATAATGTTCCTTCGATTCCTACTATGTCCCCAATATCAGCCTTGTTGAATAACTCATAATTTTCTTCTCCAACGTTATCTAGCTTCATATATATTTGAATTTGTCCATCACGATCTTGAATGTGCATAAATCCTGCTTTCCCTTTTCCTCTTTTAGTCATTATTCTTCCAGCAACTTTAACTTCAACAGGATTTGCTTCTAATTCCTCATTAGTCTTATCACCATAATTATTTTTAATTTCTAAAGATGTGTGTGTACGATCAAATCTTTGACCAAATGGATCCATTCCTTTAGAACGAATCTCCTCCATCTTAGTACGTCTTACTTGTTCTTGTTCTGTTAGTTCATTCATTATTTTCCACCCTTTCTTTTTCCAGTTGTATGTTTTATATTACTATTTTTTATCTTATTACTCTTTTCACTATTTTCTTGCCATTTATTAACATTTCCTTCAATCTCTTCTTTAGAAACTTCCATAACTCTAGTCTTAGATAAACGATCATGTAAGCCACGATTTGAAGCAATTACCATGAAGAAAGAAACTACTAAAATAATGTAATAAATTATGGAGAAATAACCAGCAAAATTTATATAAAGAGTCTTACTACAATATAATAAGATTAAAGATAATAAATTAGGTAGTATTGGATATAGTATTAATCCTCTTAATAATATTTGTCCAAAACTAGCTCGTATTCCCAGTTCGTTGACTGTTTCAATTTTAAATAAAACTTTTCCAAGAGTTTGTCCCTTATTATAACTTTGAAAAACAATAAAGTAAAGAAAATATAATACAATTGTTATGATTGTACTATAAGTATTTACTTTAGCTAAATCATAAGACAAATCATTAACTTTTACTTCTAATTCTTTTATTTGCTCTACATCATTATCTTTAACAGCATCAAAATATTCCTCCATTACTTTAACACTCTCATTAGATATATCTACAGCCTTTTTATTATTCGGCATCACCGATGTAAGTAAGGAACCCAAAATCATTACGATTAAAAAATCAATTAAATAAGCACATATTCTTTTAAATTGCATTATAATTCCTCCATTAATTCTTTTTTATATTCATTTAATATAAAAATTATATCATTTATTGATGTAGTTAGATATATTTTCTTTTTTATTTCACTAGAATTTTTTAAACCTTTTAAGTACCACGCTATATGATTACGCATTTCTAAACATACTATTTTTTCAGGTTTAAATTTTAAAAGATAATTCATATGTTTAAGACACATATCTATTTTTTCAAGAGGTGTTGGTTTATCAATAATTATTCCTTTATCTAAAAATGTTTTAATTTCTTTAAAAATCCAAGGGTTTCCTAAAGCTGCACGACCAATCATAATGGCATCTACTCCTGTTTCTAAAAACATCTTTTGAGCACTTTGAACATCAACAACGTCCCCATTACCGATAACGGGAATTGAAACATTCTCTTTAACTTCTTTAATTATCTCCCAATCAGCTTTACCACTATAACCTTGACTTCTTGTTCGTCCATGAATACAAATAGCACTAGCACCATTTTCTTCACATACTCTAGCAACTTCAACTGCATTAATACTATTTTGATCCCAGCCACTACGAATTTTTACTGTAACAGGACAACTCACAGAACTCACTACTTTGTTAATAATTTCACCTATCTTTTTAGGATTTTTCAACAAAGCCGAACCAGCTTGTGACCTTAAAGCAACTTTAGGAACAGGACATCCCATATTTATATCAATAAAAACATTAGGATATAAATCACTAACTATTTTAGCAGCATTCGCTAGTGTTTCTGCGTTAGAACCAAAAAGTTGAACAGCAACAGGAATATTAAGAGCATCTAATCCTTTAAGCATTTCTAAAGTCTTTTTATTATTACGAACAATTGCTTCAGCACTTATCAATTCAGTAACTGCATAACCAATTCCCATTTCTTCACAAATTTTCATATAAGCCGGACTTGATATTCCAGCCATAGGCGCTAAAACTACTCTATTTTTTATTTCAATATTGCCAATTTTCCACATTGAAATCACCTAGGCATATTATAGCATAACTTATAATTTATACAAAGATTTTAATCATTATTTGTTTTACATTTATTTACTACGTTAGTTTCAAAATTTTACATTACAAATTGACACAAATAAATTGAGATTATATATTTAGAATAGAAGAAGGTGAAAAATGAAAAAATTTATAGGATTAATTTTAGTTGGAATTATGTTTTTTAGTTCAACAAATATTGTTAGTGCTGATGTTATAGCAAAAGAAAAAATAATTGAAAAACTTAATAGTAGTGATTTATTTACTTCAGGAGAACAAAAAATGAGTGCTAAAGCAAATGATGATGATGGTACTATTGAAATTTATTCTAATGAAGAAAAACTTTTTAGTTTTACTATTAATGAAGAATACATCGAACTTGAAAACTATGATGTAAAAATAACAGATGATGATGCTGAAGAAAAATTGCCAGCTGAAGTTATAAGATATTTTACTGTTGGTGAAGTTATTAATGCAATTTTTGAATTAAGTGGTGTTAGTAAAGAAGAAATTAAAACAATTGATGAACATAATTTTAGTGATACTTATGAAAAGTATGGATTACAACTTGAATTAAGTAACTATGAGTATGGTGAAAAACCTGAACCTGATGATGAAGATTATGCTTATATTTCAATTGATCTTGTAAAACACTTTAAAATGTCATTAGATACTGAAGTAATCAGTACTTTAATTGAAAAATATAGTGCTGACTATAAAACAATTATTCCACCAAAAGTAGAAAATCCAGGAATCGAAAATCCTAGTACTGGTATTGATTCACCATTTGCATTAATTACTCTATTGGTAGTTGCTAGTTCTACAGTTCTTATTTTACTTAAGAAAAAAGCATATTTATAAAATAATATTAATAAAGAAAAGGTATCTGTGAAGATATCTTTTTTAATTCTCATTTAATTTATTTTTATTATTTTTAAAAAAAAGAGAGATTTATATCTCTCTATTTGCATTTGTATCCTTCTTCTTCCATCTCTTCTTTGACTTCGCTAAAAGATTTTGTTGAATCAAAATCTAAATCAAGACCATCTTCATCTTTTACTTTAGAAAAATCAACATCTAGTTTTACAGTTATGCTGTTGTCTGTCTTTTTAGTATCAACTTTTACACCATCTTGTTCTGCTTCTTTTAGACCTGATTCTAAAAGACTATACATCATATCAACACTACTTTTTGTGCTATCATCAAATTTGATATCCATTTTCATTGTTGCTGATGAAGGTTTATCATCTTTGAATTTTACTGTCATTGTTTCTTCATTAGTCATACCTGACTCTGTTTCTGATTTAGTACAAGTTAATGTTTTTGTACCACATCCTGACAATGTAAAAGATAGTCCTAACAAGCATAATAGACAAAAGATTTTTTTCATTTTCTCACTCCTTTATTTTATAATAACTTAATTTATAACTTTTAGCAACGTTTTTCAAAAAAAGAAGATACTATTTAGCATCTTCCTTTTCTTCATCTTCTTTATCTAAATTGTCTAAAGAATCAATAAGTTCTTCTTTAGTCATTTTACTATAACCTTTGATACCAGCTTCTTTAGCTCTTGTCTTCAATTCAGAAATGTTGAAATCACTTAAACTTTCAACTTCTGGCATATGACCATTTTCAACTAAGTAATCAATTTGTTCTTTAGTTAAAGTCTCATATTCTAATAATGTTTCAGCAATTAATTTAACTAAGTCTTTTTCTTTAGTTAGAATCTCTTTAGCTTTCTTATAGCATTCATCCATTATCTTACGCATTTCAAGGTCAATTTCATGAGCAATTTCATTAGAGAAGTTACGACTCTTGTTATAGTCTCTTCCTAAGAAGACTCCGCCTTCTTGTTGTTCTAATTGAACTGGTCCTAAATCACTCATACCATATTCAGTTACCATAGCACGCGCAATCTTAGTAGCTTTTTCAAAATCGTTATGAGCTCCTGTTGTAATTTCACCAAAGTTTATTTCTTCAGAAACACGACCACCAAGTAAACCAGTAATTTGTTCTAGTAATTCTTTCTTAGTTGATGTATAACGTTCTTCTTTTGGAACCATCATTGCATATCCACCAGCATAACTTCTTGGAATGATTGTTACTTTTTGTACATCATTAGCATCATCTAATTTTAGACCAAGAACAACGTGACCAGCTTCATGGAAAGCCACAAGTCTCTTTTCAGATTCAGTATATTTCTTACTCTTTTTAGCAGGACCCATTAGAACTCTATCCGTTGCTTCATCAATTTCAGCCATTGTAATACTCTCTTTATTACGTCTTACAGCAAGTAAAGCAGCTTCGTTAAGTAAGTTTTCCAAATCAGCTCCACTAAATCCTGGCGTTCTCTTAGCAAGATTTTTTAAAGTGACACCTTCACCTAATACTTTATTACGAGCATGAACTTTTAATATTTCTTCACGAGCTTTAATATCAGGTAAGTTAACAGTTACTTGCCTATCAAAACGTCCTGGTCTAAGCAATGCTGGATCTAGAACGTCAGCACGGTTTGTTGCAGCAATAATGATAATTCCTTCATTAGTTCCAAAACCGTCCATTTCCGTAAGTAATTGGTTAAGAGTTTGTTCACGTTCATCGTGTCCACCACCTAAACCAGTTCCTCTTTGACGTCCAACAGCATCAATTTCATCAATGAATATTAGACAAGGAGCATTTTGTTTAGCTTGTTTAAACATATCACGAACACGACTAGCACCAATACCTACAAATAATTCAACAAAATCAGAACCACTAATGTAGTAGAAAGGAACATTAGCTTCTCCTGCGACAGCTTTCGCAAGTAAAGTTTTACCAGTACCTGGAGGTCCGACTAATAGAACTCCTTTAGGAATTCTTGCTCCTAATTGTTGGAATTTCTTAGGATTCTTTAAGAAATCAATAAGTTCACTAACTTCTTCTTTTTCTTCTTTTAATCCAGCAACATCTTTGAATGTTACTCCACTCTCACCATTACTCAATCTAGCCTTACTACGACCAAAGTCCATTGATTTAGCATTAGTACTAACTTGACGTGAGAAGAACCACAAAGCAATTCCTACTAATAGAACAACTGGTAATATATTTAATATAATCATTAGAAGCGTACTAGATTCTGGATCAGAGTTAGCAACTAATTTAAATCCTAAGTTTCCTTCTTCATCAGTCTTTAAAATTTCTTTAATAACTTCATCAGAAAAAGGAACATTTAAACTGAAAGTCTCATTTTCTTTATAACCCTTTAATTTTCCTTCTAATAGATACACAACAGAACGCTCTCTCGGCGTAACTTCTAATTCTGTAATATTATTTTTATTTAGTTGAACAATGAACTCATCATAAGTCATTTTATTAACTTTTTGATTCATAGAACTAAATATAAAGTAAACAACTATTACAAATACTATTAAAAATATATATGGCATTAACCCACGCTTAACACTTTTTTTATTCATAAAAGTCCTCCTTGTTAATCATATCTTAGTATTATATCATAAGTTTCACTTTTTTGCTTAGTAAATTTAGATTTTTTTATTCCTGGAATCCAAATGATTTTATCACAAGAATCAACAACAATTGGCCAGGTATCTCTTTCGAGTAAAGGAACCTTTGCATCAATGAAAATATCTTTGACACGACGACTACCATTTATCTTCTTCAACTGCATCTTATCACCATACTTACGCGTTCTAACATATAGTGGATAAACGATGTCATCATTAGATATACGACAGATGTTATTATCGTTTTTATCACTCTCTAATATTTTGGTAATAGAATGTCCATTGGGTAGTTCGACATAGTCTGATAATTCGATTTCATAATTAACAGGTTCTTTTATACGATCAGATATCGTTATCTTATCATAGGCTTTAACAGCTTTTATATTGTGTGGCAAATAGACATAAGAATTGGCCTTTTTAGATTTAATGAGCATTTTTAAAAGTTTAACATGATTATCATTAATTATCATTAAATCATCTTTATATATATCTTCCAAAATACAATAAATTAATTTCTTTTGAATGAGGGGATCTAATTCTAGATACTTTGGTAAATCAATCGTTCGATCCCTATATACTTTAGATATTGTACGACTTATTTCTTTATTGATGTATTCGTCATACTCTAGTAATGTCGTACTGTATTTTAAGAATTTCTCATGAACCTTAGGATCTTCACTCTTTAAAAAAGGAAGAATGGTATGACGATAGCGATTTCTCGTATGCGTATCTTTAAAGTTTGACTTATCAATCGCATAAGGAATTTTGTTCTTTTCATCATATTCAATTATTTCATCTTTAGTAACATATATGAGAGGTCTTACTATTTTATAATTTCCCATATCAACAATTTTACTAAAACCACTATACCCTTTTAGAGTTGACCCTCTAACGATACGCATTATCACCGTCTCAATCAAATCATCACCATGATGGGCTGTTAACAAATAATTAGCATTATATTTTCTCACTAAATCTTCAAAAAAATTATAACGGATGTTACGAGCTTCATTCTCAAAATTATCATCACCATATTGTTCAATGACCATTGACTCAAAAATAACATCCTTATCACGACAAAAAGACTCTAAGTCTTGTTTTTCCTTAGCGCTTTCTTCTCGTACATTATGATTGACATGCGCAACCACAATTGATATATTTATTTTCTTTTTTAACTTTAATAAGATGTCCATTAAGGCCATTGAATCTGGTCCATAAGAATTACCAATGACCAAGACATCACCATCTTTTAGTTTCAATTCTTTTTCTAAGAACTCTTTTACTTTATGCATATTATCTCCATTATTCTTCAGAATCAGATTGTGGTAATCTAATGATATATTCACCATCACTTGAATAGAAATATTTTTCTTTTAAGTATCTTGCCACATATTCTGGATCTTTTAATTTTTCAACATCAATTGATAACGATTCTCCATCTTCTTTTAAAAGAACTAATTTTTCTTCTAATTCTTTCTTTTCTTTATACTTTTCATATATATTTAACCATACTTTACTTAGTGATCCCAAAACAGCGGATATGATTACAATTGAAAGCACACCAAAAAGTAAAAACCTAAACGTAAATTGCTTTGGTTTCTTTTTTACAACTTTAACTGCCATTTCATCACCCACTTTTGTAACTCTAATTATATCACAATTGACTGTCAATTTGCACTTTAATGGTTTAATTATTATCTTTCTTTACACAAAAACAGCAATTAAAATGTAAAGTATTAAAATATTAAAAAAGATACTCAAAAGTATCTTATTTTGAAAATGGTAATAAAGCAATATTTCTTGCTCTTTTAACTTGTTTTGCTATATGTCTTTGATGTTTAGCACAAGCACCAGTAATTCTTCTTGGTAAAATCTTACCTCTTTCATTGACATATCTCTTTAAAGTTTCAACATCTTTATAATCTATATCTTTACCAGTACACATATAACATACTTTTTTCTTTTTTCTAAAAAATTCTGCCATTATTAATCCTCCCTTTCTTAGAATGGTAACTCATCATCATTAATTTCGATACTTGCTCCAAAGTCGGCAAAAGGATCATTCTTTACTTCAGTAGTTGGCATTTGACTAGAGAAATCATTTGGTGTAACGTCACCAAAGTCTCCAAAATTATCTTGACTACCACTATTACCACTTGATTTAGAATCTAAGAATTGAACATTGTCAGCAACAACTTCAGTCACATAACGTTTTTGTCCATCTTTTTCATAATTTCTTGTTTGAATTCTTCCATCAATGGCTACCTGGCTACCCTTTTTAATATAGTTCTTAACATTTTCAGCTTGTTTTCTCCAAACAATAATGTTAATAAAATCGGCTTCTCTTTCTCCGGCTTGATTAGTAAAATTCCTATTTACAGCAATACTAAATGTTGCAACAGGAACATTAGAGTCAGTGTATCTAAGTTCTGGATCACGAGTTAATCTTCCTATTAAAAATACTTTATTCATACATTATTCCTCTTTTCTTAATCTCCATCTTTAACAACTAGATGACGAATGATATCTTCATTGATCAATGCTACACGATCAAATTCTTTAACTGCTTCATCGTTTTCACTTTCAGCAATTATTAAGAAATAATATCCATTTTTGTAGTTCTTAATAGTGTATGCTAATTCTCTTTGACCCATTTCTTTGTATTCAACAACTTTAGCACCTTTTCCTTCAACAAGTGCTTTCATAGATTCACCAACTTGTTTGATATTGGCTTCTTCTAAGTCAGGTCTTACGATAAACATCATTTCATATTTTAACATTATCTTGCACCTCCTTTTGGACTTATGGCTTCATTACATTAAATGAAGCAAGGAGTAATTTAATACTCGCAAGTAGTATAGCAAATTATATTATTTTTGTAAACATTTTTATTTTTTATTTTGTTCTTCCATATCAATAATTTCTTGGTATAGTTCTTGATCATTAACCAAATTGATATTATCTAAGACTTTTTTTAATAATGTATCAATTGACTTATCAAAATTGTTGTCATTTAACATTTTTAAAGCCTTTATTAAATATACACAATCTCTAATAGTACTAACTCCATCATAAGATTTTTCTGCTTTTTCAGTAATTTTCTCATTAGAAACTAAACTTTTATCTATGTTTCTCTTTAAGAAGTTAGCATATGCAAGAACACCACTATGTCTATTAATACCGAAGAACACCTCATCAAGACCACTGACAAATTCAATAACTTCTTCATAGTTCTTAACAATTAAATTCAAACTTATTATTTCATCAAATATATCATTTATATTATTAATATTTGTAGGTTGAATTTGCATATATGCTATTAATAATTGTTCATTTAAATCAAGTTGCTGTTCAATATTATCAGTATATTTCAAAAGATTCTTAATAAGATTATCAAAGAGAGCAAGATTATTTTCGTTAACATCATCTTCTTCAATAACGATATCGTTTGTACAAAAATCTACCATCTTATTTATAATTTCTTCATCAATATCTCTATTTAAAAAATTAGAAATTATTGATAATTGTTCTAGACTCTTTTCTTTTTTACCATATTTATCACACAATTTTAGTAACAATTTGTTTTCTTCTTCAAGACTATAGATACTATAAATTTGTATTAGTGACAATTCTATGGTTGAATCATCTAAATCGCAATTATTATTTATGTAATCAAGTACATATTTAGAATACTCTTTACCTTCATTGCAATCTATTGAATGAATTATTAAAGCTTTACTTACCATATATGATAAATAACTATTATCTTCTCGTTCTTTTTCTTGTTTTTGATAAAAATCATCACCTTTTTCTATCCAATATAATGCTTTATCGTTATCATTGTTTAAGATAGAATAACGAGCTAAAGCTAAACAACCTAATCCATAAGGTACATCATCATTTAATTCATCATTAAATAGCTCTTCTAATTCTTGAGCATATTCTTTTTCTCTTTCTGACAACGTTTCATTATTCAATTTGGTTAATAAAATTTCTGTCAACATGAGAAAGCGCATATTTTTATCCATTTCACTATCAGCTTGATCATAATATTTTATTGCTGTTTCATAATCATTTTTAGCAAAAGATAAATTAGCAAGCGTTAATAATAAAGATTGAGCATTATCATGATCACCTGGCATCGGAATTATATTTACAAAATTAATAAATTCATTAACTTTATTTATATTTACTATTCCTTTCATACTTCTAAGATAATTACTAATATTTAACATATTATCATAATCAAGAATTCTTTCGTTAATAAGTTTATCTATTGTTTCATAGCACTTTTCAATACTACTTTTAAAATCCGAATGATAAAGATAATATCCTGCATATTGTAATTCTAAGCAATAAAGGTATTCACATTTAGGAAAATTTTTTATTATGTATGAATAAGTCCTATCCAATATTTCTTTTTTCTTTTTATCTAAAGAATAATCTATACTATATAAAACAGCGTCTAAATTAACAACTTGTTGATTTAAATTTTCAGAGTTAGTATACTCTAAAAAAACATTTGTATAACTATCTAAACAATTAACATAATTATCATCTAAAACATCATGATCAACTATATAATTTAAATAATAAATATTCATATTTTCTAAAGTCTTATTGGCAAGCATTATTGGACATTTCTTTTTAAAAATATTTCTAACTGTTTGATGCATATAATACTTGTCATTTTCACGAATAATATAAGATAAGTTTTTTATTTTTTCATATAAACTTATTGAAAAAGATGGTAGTATCTTTGGTCCAATATCAAAAATCAAATCATCATCCCAATTACCAATTACACTTAACATATAAGTTATTTCACTACTTTGGTTATCCATGTAACGAATTAGTCTTTCAACAAGAATATCAACATCATTACCAAACTTATCAATAGATATTTTTTCATCATTATTTTTTAAATACTCATACGTACTGACACAAATATCTAGATATACTGGCGTTCCATTAGTAAGATTATATATATCATTACGAAGACTTTCTTCAACTATTCCTGCTTCTTTTAGAAAATCATTAGCATCATCAAAAGATAAATCGCCAAGAATATGTTGGTCTAATGTCTCATTCCAATCTTTATCATTTTCTCCCCATTTTATTTTTTCACGTCCCGCTATAACCCAAAGAACTCCTGGAACTTGAACAATAGGTCCATCATCATTGCGCAACCAATAATCTTGCATTAGTGCATAACCTTCACTTTTTACTTCATTTACTAATTTTTCATATGTGTCTAATAAAATGACTAATGGTTTATCTAATTTCTCCATATTAGCAGCTAAATCTTGAGCAAAATAATAAGGTAAACGATTATAAGTATCTTGTGGTTCCTCATTTTCTAATTCTTCTAAATCTTTTTTATACTTATTACTATTGTTTTTTAAAACAGCTAATCCTTCGTCAGCCCATTTAAAAATAGATGATGCAAGACCAACAACAGGTATATCATTTACTGTATTTAGAATAAAACTCAATGTACGACTCTTTTCAACAAGTGATTTAACTTCTGGTTTGGCAGGATCCTCTCCAATTTTTCTAGCATAACAATAAAGAGCTAAGTCAAAAATAGGAAAATCAAATTTATATGATTCTTCTAATTTCTTTTTTATGAGAGATAAAACGGTCTTGGGGTCTTGTGCAGTTTCAAAATCATATAAGCAATAATAAGCTTCATTTTCTTTTAGTTCACTAACTATTTGGCGAAGGAGTGAACTTTTTCCAATACCACCAACACCATAATAATTGATAACATAGATATCTTCGACATTTTTTATATTTTGTTCTAGTTCTCGATACTTATCCCAAAAAACTTTTCTTGGTTCTTCACGATCAGTAAATTTTCTAGTAGCAAGTTCCACTTTATTTTTTCTAATGATTTTCTTCATATATAAGAATCCTTTCTAAAAAAAGAGACTATTTAATCTCTTTTCTCAAACATTAAATCTAAATAAGCAAATGTCTCCGTCTTGCATGACATAGTCTTTTCCTTCAAGACGATAACGACCTGCTTCTCTTACTTTTAATTCATCACCATACTTGATTAAGTCTTCATATGACATAACTTCAGCTTTAATAAATCCTTTTTCAAAATCAGTATGAATAATTCCAGCACATTTCTTAGCATTAGTACCTTTTTTATAGGTCCAAGCACGAACTTCATCTTTTCCAACTGTGAAGAAAGTCTCAAGTCCTAATAAGTCATAAGTTGCTTTTATTAGTTGTTGTAGACCACTTTCACTAACACCAACAGCACTCAACATTTCCAATTTTTCTTCATTAGGCAAATCACATAGATCACATTCAAGTTTTGCACAAATTTTAATAGTCTTAGCATTTTCTTTTGAAGCATACTTCATAACTTCATCAACGTATTTATTTTCACCTGCTAATTCATCTTCACTAACATTAGCTAAATAAATAATTGGTTTAATAGTCAAAAGACTAAAATTCTTGATGTAGACCATCTCATCATCAGTAAATTGAACATTTCTTAAAGGAATATTTTGTTCAAGTGATGCTTTTGCTTTCTTTAAAACTTCTAATTCAACTAATGCTTCTTTATCACGATTAGTTTCCGCTTTCTTTTTTATTTTATCAATACGGTTATTTAATATTTCCAAATCAGATATAGCTAATTCTAAATTAATTATCTCAATGTCACGAATGGGATCAATACCATCTTCAACATTAATAATATTACTATCTTCAAAACATCTAACTACTTCACAGATAGCATCAACTTCACGAATGTGTGATAAGAACTTATTACCTAAACCTTCGCCTTGACTAGCTCCTTTTACAAGACCAGCAATATCTGTAAATTCAAAACTAGTTGGTATTAAACGGGCTGGTTGATATAAATCATTTAATTTATCTAATCTTTCATCTGGTACTACAACAACACCAACATTGGGATCAATTGTTGCGAAAGGATAATTAGCCGCTAAAATATTTTGTTTTGTAATAGCATTAAACAAAGTAGACTTTCCAACATTGGGTAAGCCAACAATTCCCGCTTTTAAACTCATAGTTACGCCTCCATTCACCAATATATTTTATCATAAACAATAAAGAAAAAAAACAACTTTTTAAGTTGTTTAGAGAGTTGGGAAAACATTTGGTCCTAAAGGTAAGCCAATGATATACCAACCAATGACAATGACGAACCATGCAACTGATACCAGTAAGAAATATGGCATTACAAATGATAGTGCTTTGCGAATTGTTATTGGTTCTTTATGATTATTATAAATATTTAAATATCCTAAATAGATAATGAAATAAGCAAGGAATGGTGTTATTCCCTTCGTCATTGAATCAGCAGCTCGTAAAACGAATTGAGCAAATTCAGGAGCAATATTTGATTGCATCATAAGTGGAACAACAACTGGTGAGAAGATAGTCCATTTACTTGTAGCTGTAGGTAAGAATATTCCTGCAAGAGCCATAATGATAAGTGATAAAATAATTAGAACAATACCACTAGTTGATAATCTACTCAATAAATTAACTCCTGTACAAGCAAGTACTACACCAATGTTACTCTTTCTAAATATGGCAATAAATTGAACAAAGAAGAAAATTGTTACAACTAGACCACCAATATCCTTAAAGAAAACAGATACTTTTTCAATCAATTCTTTATCATTCTTAATAGTTTTAGCTCCTAAGGCATAAGCAATACCAACAGCTATAAAAAGAATTGATACAAGATAAGTAAATCCTGATTGGAAATAAGAATTTGGTCCAAATAATTGATTTACATAAGTATTCTCTTGCATATCAAGTAATAATCCTGAATGTGGTAATCCTGGAATTATCATATAAACAAAAAGTAATATCATTATTATGGCGACGATATAAGCATTACGAAGTCCTTTTTTATTATTAATTTCCATTTCAACTTTTTCTTTATCATCTAAAGAAACTAAATCAGTCAATTCCATTGTATTTTCTATTTCTTCACCATTTTTATATTTACCAATACGTCTAGCCACCATAGTTTCAATAGCAATCGTTCCAACAATAGCTAAAACTATAGCTGTTACAACCATAATAAATATATTTGATAAAAGAGCTACATGATAACTAGAATCAATCATATGTGATGCAAGTTCTGTTTGTTTTACTAGACTAACATCTAAGCTACCAGTAAAGAAAGATATGGCATTTCCAAAAGCAACACCACAGAAAGCCGCTGTTATTCCAAGTAAAGGATTTCTTTTGTTAGCAACAAAAATAAGAGCCGCTAATGGTATTAAAACAACAAATCCAACATCGTTTATAATACTAGAAAAAATACCTAAAGCAATAATTAAAAAAGTTATAAACTTATTATTTAATTTTAATGTATTCTTTTTAATAAAAGCTTTAATAAATCCTGATGCATGAGCAACTGATAAACCAATTAAAGCAACCATTAAATTGATAAATGATGAGAATGATGCAAAATTGCTAACAGCACCACCTACTATAAATTTAAAGCCCTCTGCACTAAATAGATTATTAACTTTAACTATTTCTGTTGTCAATTCAAAAGTATTTGGATCAATAATACTATATGATGATTGAAAATTTAATTTTGCTAAAATCCAACTTAAAAATATTATTAATATTGTTAGTAAAACAAAAGTTGTCGTTGGATGAAAATTAATCTTTTTTAATTTTCTTTTTCTCTTTTCGTTCATAAGCACTCCTACTTTAATATTTTCTTTATTTTCTTATTAAATTCTATTCTAGGAAGCATAACTATACGTCCACAATTAACACATTTTATTTTTATGTCAGCTCCTAGACGGATAATTTCCCATTCGTTAGCACCACAAGGATGCCCTTTTTTCATTTCGACAATAGTACCTAAATTATATTCTTTATTTTCCATTATGCACCTCAATTTGGGTATAAGGTATCTTAATTCCTTTTTTATCAAATTCTTGTTTTACAGCTTTACGAATTTTTCTTTGGATATCAAATTGTTCAAGAGAATCAGTTTTAACTGCGACTTTAATGACAACAGCGGAATCCCCTAATTCTTCAACACCCCAAATTTGAATATCTTCTTGAAGATGTTCTAATTCTTTAGATAACTTTTTAAATAGATTATTAAGAACTTTTTCAACTTCTTCGATATTCTCTTCATAAGCAACTGGTATTTCAACAATAGCCAAAGAATTGGTAGTAGTATAATTAATAACTTTATCGATATTGCGATTAGAAATGATCATTACTGGGCCATCAAACCTTTTAATTTTTGTACTCTTAATACCGATATGGAGAACTTCTCCTTTAAATCCCGCTACTTCAATAGTGTCGCCAACAGAAAAGTAATCTTCAACAATTATTGAAAAACCAACAATGACGTCTTTAAATAAATCTTGAAAAGCAAGACCAATTAAGACGGATATGATTCCTAATCCGGCAAGGGCAGCTTTAACATCAATACCATATAAACTTAATATTGATAAAGCTACAAGAAAAATAATTATAATTTTAATACAGTCAATAATGACCTGCATTAATGTATTATACTTTTTATTATTTTTAACACTTAATCTCTTTCTTTGTTTAAAAACAGTAACTATTATTTTTCTAATCAAAGCAAAAGAAATAATACCAATAATTATATAAATAACTGGCAAATATATTTTAGGATTAATCAAAAAATTAATAAATTTCATATTTACCTCTAATCATTTAAATTCATTATTTCAAGAATTCTATTTAAATCATTAACATTAGTAAAGTTTATTTCAACTCTATTCTTTTTTACTTTTACTCTTGTTCCTAGTTTTTCAGATAGTTCATCTTCTAGATGACTAAATTCATTTTCCACAGGTTTACGATTTACTTTATGTTTTTTCTCAACTTCACCTTGTCGTGATAATTCTTCAATATCACGAACACTAATGTCTTCTTCTAATATTTTTTGAACAAATTCATCGATTTTTTCTTTATCTTCAAGTTTACTCAATACACGAGCATGACTCATTGAAATCTTGTTCTCATTAATTAAATTCTTTACTTCATCAGGAAGATTTAGTAATCCTAACATATTAGTGATATGACTACGACTCTTTCCTAATTTCTTAGCTAGTTCATCTTGAGTTAAAGCAAGATTGTCTAGCAATTTCTTATAAGCATTAGCTTCTTCAATAGAAGTTAAGTTCTCCCTTTGAAGATTTTCTAATAGTGCAATTTCCATCATATCAGTGTCATCAAAATTACGAATTATAGCGGGAATAGTTGTAAGTCCAGCTCTTTCGCAAGCTTTAACACGTCTTTCACCTGCAATTATTTCATAACCTTTAATACTCTTTTTAATGATAATTGGTTGGAAGACACCGTGCTCCTTAATAGATGAAGCTAACTCTTGTAATTTCTCTTCATCAAAAATTTTTCGTGGTTGATATGGATTACTACGAAGTTCATTAATATTTACTTCAACAATTTCTTCTTTTGGTGTTGAAGCAACAATTTTTTCTTCCATTTTATTGAAATCAATTTGTTCATTATTAAATAATTCTTCAAGTCCTTTTCCTAGGGCTCTTCTTTTATTTGTGTCCATTTCGCTCAATCACTTCCTTTGCTAAATTCAAATAAGCCTCAGTCCCTTTACTCTTTGGATCGTAAGCAACAATTGGTTTTCCGTGTGATGGGGCTTCTGTAAGTCTAATCAATCTTGGAATTATTGTGTTATAAACACGTTCTTTAAAGAATTTTCTTACATCATCAACAACTTCAAATCCTAAATTAGTACGTGAATCTAACATCGTTAAGAGAACACCTTCAATATCCAAATTAGGGTTCAAATTCTTTTGTGCTAAAACAATACTATTTAATAATTGCATTATTCCTTGCAAAGCAAAGAACTCACATTGAACAGGAATAATGACGGAATCAGACGCTGTCAAAGCATTGGTTGTTATCAATCCTAATGATGGTGGACAATCCATTATGATGTAGTCAAAATCTTGTTTTATAGAAGTCAATCTATTCTTTAATTGTCCTCCTCTTGAAAAAGATGGGTCTTCATTACTCTTTTCCATAAATTCAATATCAATTCCTGCTAGATTAATCGTTGAAGGAACAACATATAATCTTTTATATTTACTCTCCAAAATAGCTTTTTCAATAGGACATTTTCCAATTAAAACGTCATAAATACTATTATCTATATCACCTTTATTAAAACCAATTCCTGTCGTTGCATTTCCTTGTGGGTCTAAATCAATTAATAATACTTTTTTACCTAATACAGCAAGTGATGCCGAAAGATTAATACTTGTTGTTGTCTTTCCTACGCCACCTTTTTGATTAACTAATGATATTATCTTTCCCATCCTTATCACCTTCTCAATGTAACTATATATATTCTAACAAAAAAAGGAATATAAGAAAATAGTTTTTAGAAAAAAAAGACAGAACTTCTGTCTTTAATTTTTATCAAATTTTACAATTAATTGTACTTGATTATCAAGATTTAATTCTTCAATAGTTACTTTGTAACCCTTTCCTTGATATGTATTTATTAAGTTCTTAATATCGCTAACAGCAAGGTTAATATCATTTTGTGGTGCAGCATAGTTTTGACTAGGCATATCATAAGTTGGTTGTGAATATTGACTTGGTGCCATTGGACTATCATTAACTAATCCTTGATTCGTATTATTTGGATTTGTTAAATCATTATTCATAGAAGGTGTAGGTTGTCCAAATAAATCACTAGGTGAATCATTATTAGCAGGTGTTAAATCACTTTCCATACCATCTAAGTTAAGTTTTGGTGGAGTATCAGCAGGTTTCATAACTGGCATTCCAGCTAAAAGACCATTGCCAATAACTTCATTACCATCTTCTGTTTTTTCAATAGCATTATCTGTAGCATTTGGTACAAAACGATTAGCATCAAATGTTGGTTTACCAGTCGTCTTTAATAAGTTATCAATATCACTTTCACTCTTTTCTTCAACAACCGGAACATTTGAACCGATATCAACAGAACGTTCACGAATTTTATTTATATCAACAGTCGTTGGATCACTACCTCCAAATAAACTGTCATTTGAACTTGGTGTAGATTCATTATTTTGAGGAAAGAACTCACTAGCACTTGGTGGAGTTGTATTTCCAAATAAACCATTTCCATTCATATTACTATCAACTCCTCCATTATTATTAATTACTTCTACATCATTATTAGTAGGATTCATATTGTTAGATTCATTAGTTGGCGTAGAAGAACCAAATAAAGATTCTGGTTCAGCAGGAGTATTTGTTGAACTACCAAATAATGATTCTGATGCTGGTGCTTGATTTGGTGGAGTCGTCGTTCCAAACAAGCTCTCAACTTCATTTGAAGTATTAGGTATAGGCGTTGGAGTTTCTGGTTGAGGTGCCAGTACTTCTGGTTGCGGTTGAGGTGCTGGTCCAAACAATTCACTACCACCACTATTTTCATTAACTGGTTGACTAGTTTGGTTATCACCTACTAATTGTTTTATTTTACTATCTAACTCACGAACAGTCATTTTATTATTAATAATTTCTTTTAATAAATCAACTTGAAGATTACGATCAGGAACATTTAATAAACTACGCGCATGTCTTTCAGAAATTTGTTCTTTCAACAAAGCTTCTTGAATTTCGTCAGGTAATGATAACAAACGCAATTTGTTAGATACTGATGCCTGACTTTTTCCCATTGTTTTAGCAAGATTTTCTTGCGTCATTTCATCTAAATCAAGAATCTTTTGATATGTTCTTGCTTCTTCAATTGGTGTTAAATCACGTCTTTGGAGATTTTCTATCAAAGCAACTTTAGAAGCTTCTTTATCATCTAGATTTTTAACAATTGCGGGAATCTTTGTTAATCCAGCCATTGTTGAGGCTTTATAACGTCTTTCTCCTGCAATTATTTCATATTTATCACCAAATTTTCTTACAATTATAGGTTGAATTACGCCATGTTCTCTAATTGAAACAGCTAATTCTTTCAATGCTTGATCATTAAATATTTCCCTTGGTTGAAATCTATTTGGGATGATGTCATCAAGATATAATTGGACTACTTCTTCATTTTCCATAATCAACCCTCCGTTTATCCTTTTACTCTAATATAAATTATATAATATAAAAACCCATTTTACAATGGATTTTTTATTTTTATAGTTATTTAATTTTATCAAATCGTCTTGGATATTTCTTATCAGTCTTATTTGTCTTTTGCATTTTTATAATAGTTCTATTACTTTTTTCAATTGGTAAAAGAAATTTATCAATATTTATTATTTTTAGAGATAAATTAGAAAAATTAGTTTTAGCATTATCTAATTCTTCATCACAATTACCTTTCATAAAAAGAAGATAACCATCTATTTTAAGTGATCTTACACAAATTTCTGAAAGAATGGTTAAAGATGCAACAGCACGAGCTGTTATTATGTCGAACTCTTCCTCATGCATTCTACTATATTCTTCCATACGAGCATGAACTGCTTCAATGTTCTTTAAATCTAATTTCGTAATGACATCATTTAAGTAAACAATTCGCTTATTTAAAGAATCTATTAATGTTACTTCAAGATTAGGAAAGAATATTTTTAAAATGATTCCTGGAAAACCAGCTCCACTACCAACATCACATAATTTTATATTTTGATTTAAGTCGTAATCACGAAAAAGCGTTAAACTATCATAGAAATGTTTTAAATAAACACTTTCTTCTTCAATGATTGTCGTTAAGTTTATCTTTTGATTCCATTCAATTAACAATTGATAAAATTGATCTATTTTTTCTAATTTATCAGGTGTAACTTCTATTCCTAACTTTTCTACTTCTAAAATAAAAGTTTCTTTATTCATTAGCACTACCCTTTCGTAAATACATCATAATCATTGTGATATCACTTGGATTAACACCACTTATACGCATGGCTTGACCAACAGAAATAGGACGTACTTCTGATAATTTTTGACGAGCTTCACTAGCAAGATTAATAACTTTGTCATAATCAATATTTTCAGGTATTTTAATATTTTCATATTCAAGCATTTTTTCGGCTTCACTATTGGCTTTCTTAATATATCCTTCGTATTTAATACTTATTTCTACTTGTTCTTTAACATCATCTTCGTAATCTTTATCCAAGAATTTCATAACATCATTTATAGAAATCTCTGGTCTTTTTACTAAATTATAAAGAGTAATACTATCTAGTAGTTCAGCGGAATTTAAAGACTTTAAATATTCATTTATCTCTTTTTTAGGAGTTATTTTATTATTTTTCAACTCCTCTTCTAACTCTTTTATATCAGCAAGTTTCTTTTGAAATTTACTATATTCTAAATCACTAATTAAACCAATTTTATGACCATATTCACGCAATCTAATATCAGCATTATCATGTCTTAAAAGAAGACGATATTCAGCACGTGAAGTAAGAAGACGATAAGGATCAATTACACCTTTAACAACTAAATCATCAATTAAAACACCAATATATGCTTCATTACGTTTTAATATTAAAGGATCTTTCCCATCTATTTTTAAAGAAGAATTGATACCTGCAATTAGACCTTGACCAGCAGCTTCTTCATAACCACTAGTTCCATTTATTTGTCCAGCTGTGAATAAGTTTTCAATTACTTTTGTCTCTAAACTTGGCTTTAATTGTAGAGAATCAATCGCATCATATTCAATCGCATAAGCATATTTATTAATGATGGCGTTCTCAAGTCCTGGAAGAGAATGAACCATTTTTTCTTGAACATCGTGAGGCATACTAGTTGAAAAACCTTGAATATAAATGTCATCATAATAAATACTTTCTGGTTCTAGGAATAATTGATGTCTTTCTTTATCAGCAAAACGAACAATCTTATCTTCAATACTTGGGCAATATCTTGGTCCCACACCTTCAACATATCCACCATACATACTTGATTTATTAAGATTTTCTTTTATTATTTGATGCGTTTCTTTAGTAGTATAAATCAAATGACAAGGAATTTGTTTATCAGGATCATATTCTACTTTATTAGATATGGAAAAGTTATGACAAACATCATCTCCTGGCTCTAATGAAGTCTTACTAAAATCAATACTACTCTTTTCAATTCGAGGTGGTGTTCCTGTTTTTAATCTTTTAATAGTAAACCCTAAATCACGAAGTTTATCACTTAAATGAAGTGATGGCTTTTCATCGTGTGGTCCACTACTAAATTTCGTTGAACCATATAAAACAGCTCCCTTTAAATAAGTTCCTGTTGTTAAAATAACTGTTTTCGAATTTATTTTTGTACCATCATTTAAAATCACACCAAGGACTTTTTTATCTTTAACGATTAAATCTTCTACCATACCTTCCAAAATAGTTAAATTTTCTTGATTTTCCAATGTTTTTAACATTTCTTTACGATACGTTATCTTGTCTGCTTGGGCACGTAAAGCACGAACGGCTGGTCCTTTTTTCGTATTTAACATTTTCATTTGAAGGAAACTCTTATCAGTATTTCGAGCCATTTCGCCACCAAGAGCATCTATTTCACGGACAACTATTCCTTTAGCTGGTCCACCTATTGATGGATTACAAGGCATATCAGCAATATTTTTAATATTACCAGTTACTAAAAGAGTCTTTTTACCTAAACGACTACTAGCAAGACTAGCTTCACATCCAGCGTGTCCTCCACCAACAACTATAGTATCATAATTCATACTACCACTTCCTATTTTCCTAAACAGAATTGGCTAAACAATTGATCAATTAATTCATCAGAATAATTTTCACCAATTATTTCCCCTAATTTTGTCCAAATTCTTTTTATATCAATTTCAATTAAATCAACGGGATCTTCTCTTTTTACTTCTTCTTCTACTTCATCAAGAATAACAAGACTTTCTTTGGCCAAAGTAATTTGACGAACATTACTCAAATAATTATAATCCCCTTGATCTATCTCATCTAAATTAAACATTTCTTTTATTTTATCTTTTAAAATATCAATCTTATCTAAATCCACAGTATTTATTTCAATGATATTAGCATTTTTAATTTTGTTTATATCTAATTTTCTTTTTAAATCATTTTTATTTATGACAACTATGGCTTTTTTATCTTTAATACGATCTAATAATTCTAAATCATAATCCGTTAATTCTTCACTATTATCTAAAACCATAATGATTAAATCAGCTTCTTCTAATTCTTTAAAACTACGATCTACCCCTATTTTTTCAACAACATCTTTTGTTTCACGAATACCTGCTGTATCGACAAGTTTCAATAGTATACCATCAAGATTTATTTCTCCTTCAACAATATCTCTTGTCGTTCCTGCAATATCAGTAACAATGGCTTTATCGTAATCTAATAAACGATTCAAAATACTACTTTTTCCAACATTAGGACGACCAACAATAACTGTTTTTATACCATCTTTAATAATCTTACCATTTTCACTTTCTTTAACTATTTTTTCAAGTTTCTTACGAATATTTTTCATTTCTTTTTTTATACTATCAATAGTCATAACTTCAATATCTTCATATTCAGGATAATCAATATTTACTTCAATACTAGCAAGCAATTCTAATAATTCTTGTCTAAATTTACGAATTATAGTACTTACTCGCCCTTCTAATTGATTCATTGATAGTTTTCGAGCTTTATCTGTTTTAGCACTTATGATATCCATTACTGATTCAGCTTCAACTAAATCAATTCTTCCATTTAAGAATGCTCTTTTTGTAAACTCTCCTCTTTCAGCAAGTCTTGCACCTTTTAAAAGTAATAATTCTAATACTTTATTAGTTGTCGCAATTCCACCATGACAATTTACTTCCACAATGTCTTCCATCGTAAAAGTCTTTGGTGACTTCATAACTGATACTAAAACTTCATCGATAATTTCATCATTATCAACAATATGACCATAATTTATCGTATGACTTTCTACTTTTTCTAAATCTTTACCTTTAAAAATAGAATTAATTATTTTAATAGCGTCTTTTCCACTAACTCTAACAATAGAAATAGCTCCTACTCCTAATGTTGTCGAAATACTTGCGATAGTATCATTCATAAAATCACCTCCAAATAAATACTTAAATCTAGCATATTATAGCACAATAATATAAAAAAGAGAATAACTATTTATTCTCTCGGCATTTTATTACTACATAACGATTTGGCTCTTCGCCTTCACTTTCAGTATAAACATATTTATCATCATTTAGAACATTATGTACAATTCTTCTTTCATAAGAATTCATTGGATCTAATTTAGCGTCTATCTTTGTTTTAGCTACTTCTCTTGCTGTTCTCTTTACTAAATGTTCTAAACGTTTTTGTTGTTTTAATTTGTATTCAGCTACATCTAAATTAAATTTAAATGGCTCCCCTACTTCATTTAATATCATTTGTTTAATTATTAATGATAAGGCATCAATTGTACGTCCATTCTTTCCTATTAAAATATTATTATTATCACTATATAAAACAATATTTAATACGTCATCACGAACTTTTACTTCAATATTAGATTTTACTCCCATTGCTTTCGTAATATTTATTAATGATTCTTTTATAAAATCAACAATATCACTTTTTTTAATTACTTCAACAACAACCTTTTTACTCTTAAATAGTCCACCCTTTTGTTCTTTTTCGTTAATTATTAAGTCTTTTTCTTCTACGTTTAATTCAGCAAGCGCTGCATCAATTGCTTCTTCTCTTATTTTTCCAACAAATTCATACTTTTCCATTTACTTTCTTACTCCTTTTAATTAACAAATTTTGACCTATTGTAAATAAATTACTCGTCAACCAATATATATCTAATGCTGTTGTCATAAATATTGACATAACAACAATCATTACAACCATTGTTCTATTCATCATTTTAGTTTGATCATTTTGAACTGTTGAAACATTTAATTTAAATGAGAAATAAGTTATTAAACCTAAAATAACGATAATTGCAAGATATTGGAAATTACCATTTTGAATTCCTGTCCAAGGAGTTGTACCTAATTTAAATATCCACATCTTATCTTCAAAAATAGCTGGTACCCTATTGATTGCTTCTAAAAATGCAATAAATAAAGGTAATTGTAAGAAAGCATATAAACAACCAGATGCTGGTGAAATATTATATTTTTTATAGACCATACTAATTTCTTGAGTCTTTTTAAACATTGATTCTTGATCTGTTTTGTTTTCATATTTTTTCTCAATACGATCTAATTCTGGTTTAGCTTGATTTAATAATTCAGATTGCATTGCTGTTTTTCTAGTAACTGGGAAAGCTACCAATCTAATTAATAAACTAGTAATAATTACAGATAAACCATAATTTTTAACAAAGTTACCAATTGTTATAATTAACCAAGCAAGCGGTTTTACAAAGACATTAGTCCATAAACCTTCATCTTTTCCTGAATTAAATTTCATTGTTTTACATTCAGGTAATTTCTCTAAATCTACTTTATCAGGATATTTTTCATATACCTTAATAGTCTCTTCATCAGTTGGACGACATAGAATATTTTGAGTTAAATTTTGACCAGTTTCAGGATTTTTAACAGCTTTTCCATCAGCTTCCATTGTTTTTGTACATCCAGATAAGAACAATACGCCGATTATTAATATCAACATTAATTTTATTTTTTTATTTATCTTCATCCTTTTTCTCCTTACTATCTCTATTAATTTTATCTATTATATTCATATATTTAGCATTTATTTCAGCAAACGAAGGACCTATGTATTCGTTCCTAACTATTATAATATAATCTTTGCCATTTTGATAGTTTTTTTTATAATTATCAATAATCATACGCATTTGTCTTTTAACTTTATTACGTACAACAGCATTTCCTATTTTTTTACTGACTGAAATACCAAAACGATAATGATCTAAGTTATTATCCTTAATATATATAACAAATAATCTATCTTTATAATATTTACCTTTTTTTATGGCTTCGGTAAATTCTAAAGGTTTCTTTACGATATATTTTTTCTTCATAAACGCACCTCATACAGTGTATTATACATTAAAACAAATAAAAAAACTACCGTTAGTAGTAGTTTATTTAACTAATTCTTTACGACCTTTTTTTCTACGATTATTAATTACATTTGTTTTAATACGTGCAAAAAATCCGTGTTTCTTGGCTTTTTTTCTATTATTTGGTTGATATGTACGCTTCATATAAATTCCACCTCCAAACTGAAATCTACATTATTATAATAGGAAAAATAACGATTTGTCAATAAAAATAATATAAAGTGATAAATGTGTAATGTATTGATATATTTCAAAATTTTGATAATAATAAATATTTTTTACTAAATTATAAAATTATATGTATTAAAATAAAAAAATTACATATAATACAATATAATGACATTGTATTGACAATATATATAAAATTATATTATAATTATCATAATTAAATGGAGGTAAACTATGGGAAATGCAAAAAAGTCTACTAATTTAAATATTAGAATAGATAGTGAATTAAAAAATGAAGCTGAAGACTTATTTAAAAGATTAGGTCTTAATATAAGTAGTGCAATAAATGTTTTTTTAACTCAAAGTGTTAGAGAACAGGCAATACCATTCGAAATACGTGAAGATCAACCAAATAAAGATTTAATAAAAGTATTAAAAGAAGTTGAAAAAATGGAGAAAAATCCTGAAAAGTATAAAAACTATAATAATATTGATGAATTGATAGAAGAATTGAAGTAGGGGATAGCAATGTATAAAATTAAAATAAATAATAATTATTAACACTTAATTCAAAGTGTTTTTTTATTGATTTTAATTATATTTGTTATTTTATTAACATTATTCACAACCTGTTTATAATTCAAAAATAACTTGTTACAAAAAATTTGTGGAAAATGTGGAAAAATTCATTTTTTTCATATACAATATACTTTAAATTTGTGGATAAGTTTGTGAATTTTTTGTTGAAAACTTTTTTTGCATTTTTTCTGTTTATTTTTTAAACAAATTAAGTTACAATATTTTTGAAATTAAATCTTATAAATCCGGGGGGAGTGGTAATATGGATAAGGATATCATTTGGTCTAACATTTTAGATAGAATTAAGAATGAATTAAATGACTTAGCATATAAGACCTGGTTTGAAGGAACATCCCTTTATAGTATTGAAAATGGTGTAGCTAAAATTATTTTATTAACAAGTGCAGCAATAAAACATATAACATTACATTATAAAGATTTATTAAATAAATGTATTTTTGAAGAAACGGGAATTAATTATGAATTAGAATTATTGACAATTGATGATATTCAAGAAGAAGAACCAGTTGTTGAAGAGAATGAACCAGAAGAAAATAGAAGAGAAGAATATCATATTAGTAATAATCTATCCAAGAAATATACTTTTGAAAACTTTGTAGTAGGGAATAGTAATCGTTTTGCACAGGCAGCAGCTTTAGCCGTTGCAGAAGATCCTGGAAAAATATATAATCCTTTATTTATATATGGAAATAGTGGGTTAGGGAAGACTCATTTAATGCATGCGATTGGAAATTATATAGTTGAACATAGTAATAAAAAAGTTTTATATATAACAAGTGAACAATTTGTTACAGACTTTGTATCAATGAATCGGAAAGATGATAGTGGAACTAACTTTGATTATGTTGACTTCTTTAAACAAAAATATCGTAATATTGATGTTTTGATCATTGATGATATTCAATTTTTAGGCGGTGCTACTGAAACACAAAAAGAGTTTTTCCACACATTTAATACTTTATATGATAGTAATAAACAAATAATTATTTCATCAGATTCTTCACCAGATGATTTAAAAAGACTTGAAGATAGGCTAAAAACAAGGTTTGGTTGGGGATTAGCAGTTGATATATTTCCACCTGATTTAGAACTTCGTAAAGCTATATTAAAAAAGAAAATAGTAGGGGAGGATATCAATCAATTAATACCAGAAGATGTTATTGAATATATGGCTTCTATGATAAATGGTGATATTCGTAATCTTGAAGGAGCCTTAACAAGACTTGTTGCATACTCAGCAACTTGGGGTAAAGATATTGATCTAAATTTAGCTCAAGAAGCTTTAACTAGTTATGTTAATAAAGGTATGATTAGTGAAAAGAATGATGTTGCAAGAATTCAAAGTATTGTTGCGAAACATTTCCAAATAAGTGTTGATGATTTAAGAAGTAAAAAACGCAGTTCAAATGTAGCTTTTCCAAGGCAGATTGCTATGTACTTATGTCGAAAACTTACTGATGAATCATTTCCTAAAATAGGTAGTGAATTTGGAGGTAAAGATCATTCAACAGTTATGCATTCTTGTGATAAGATAGAAAAAGAAATGAAAAAAAACAAAGAATTAGCACGTACGATTGATAACATTGAACAAGAAATCCACTGACAATAAAAAAATATCCACAAGTTATGAACAATTAAATTTATTAAAAATCATTAAAAAATAAGGAAAAAAGAAAGTTATGAACAATATTAACTTTAATAATACAAAAAATATAAAATAATAAATAAGAAAGAAGGAATAATTATGAAATTAAAAATTAAGAAAGATTTATTATTAGAAAACTTAAATAAAGTATCTAAAGCTATTTCTACTAAAAATTTAATACCAGTCTTATCAGGAATAAAATTTGAATTAAAACAAGATGGTCTTACTTTAACAGCATCTGATAACGATATAACTATTCAAACATTTATACCTGTTGATAAAGATGATATGACTATTGAAAAAGAAGGTATTATTATAATTCAAGGTAAATATATATTAGATATAGTAAAGAAACTACCAGATGAATTTATTAATATTGAAGTAATAGATGATTTAAAAATATTAATTTACACAGAAAATAGTGAATTTAATTTAAATGGTATTAGTCAAAGTGAATATCCTAAAATTAATTTAGAAGAAAAAGAAGATTTTGTTTCTATTAATAATCGTATTTTTAAAGCAATTGTTAATCAAACAGCTTTTGCAACTTCTAATGATGAATCAAGACAAATATTAACAGGAATTAACTTTAAAATAAATGGTAATATTATGGAATGTAATGCAACTGATTCTTATCGTTTAGCAAGAAAAGTTATTACTTTACCAACACCATCTGAAGAAAATTATAATGTTGTTGTTCCTGGAAAAAATGTTATTGAGTTTTCAAGAATCTTAAATGATAATGATAATAATATAGAAATTCATATTTTTAATAATAAGATTCTATTTAAATATGATAATATTATCTTTCAATCTCGTTTAATTAGTGGAAGTTATCCAAATACAAGTAATTTATTCCCAAATGATTGTATTTTAAAAGTTACAGCTAATTTAAATGACTTATATGATGTAATTGATCGTGCTAGTATTTTAACATCTGATCGTGAAAAGAATATAGTAACGCTTGAAACAAATGATAATACTTTAATCATGCGTTCTTCATCAGCTGAAATAGGGCGTGTTGAAGAAAAAATGGCTATTGAAAAAGATAATGATGAAAATATAAAGATTTCATTTAGTGCTAGATATATGATGGAAGCATTGCGTTCATTTACTGGTGATAAAGTTGAATTAAGTTTTGTAGGTGAAGTAAAGCCAATTATTATTAAAAATAAAGATGATGAAGAATTAACACAATTAGTTCTTCCAATTAGAACATATTAAAATTTGACATAAAAAAATATTATTCGACAAAATAGGAAAAATTTCGACAAAGGGTTATGATATTATTATCATAACTTTTTAATTTGTATTTGAAGGGGGAATTTTTATGAATGAATATGAAATTAATGAGTTGACTATGGCTGTAATACCAATTAATTACAATCAGACATTAATAAAAGAGTATGATAATGAATATGTAATTGATAAAACTGCATATGAAATAATGGAAGATAGTTGTGAATATTATGGTAGTAGTTATAAAGGAAGGTTATCAGCTGCTAAAAAGATGCTCAATAGTAGTTATAAAATACCTATCGTTATTGAAGAAAGTGAAAATATTATCTTTTTTCCTACTAAATCTAGTTTATTGAGTGATTGCTGTTGGATAAATTATAATTTTATAAAGAGATATGATAAAAAAGGACAAAATATAAAAATAACCTTTACTAATAATGAAGAAGTAGAGATTGATATGTCAAAATTATCATTAGAAAATCAGATATCAAGGTCATCTATGTTGGAACTTATTTGTCGAAAAAGAAAGATTAATAAGAATTAAAAAATAAAAAGTTAAAAAAAGGCCTAAAAAACCTTTTTTTATTTAAAAAACGCCCAAATTATGATATAATGTAAATGTATGTATAGGACTAGTAGTAAAGGGTTAAGGTGGAAATATGAGCATTTATGATACTTTAAATTGATTTTAAGAAAAATTAAATTAGTAAATTTTAGAAATTATGCGAATTTAAATATTAACTTTTCGAAAAATATAAATATTATTATAGGAGATAATGCTCAAGGAAAGACAAATTTATTAGAAAGTATATATACCTTAGCTTTAACAAAATCTTATCGTACAACTAATGATGTAAATTTGATAAGAAATAATCAAGAAAAATTTATCGTAGTTGGTGAGATAAAAGATAGTAGTGTTTTTAAAAAATTATCAGTAGAGTTACATAATAACAATAAAACAGTTAAATTAAACGATAATATCATAAATAAAATATCGGATTATATAGGTAATTTATATGTAATTTTATCTTCTCCTGATGATTTACAAATAATAAAAGGATCACCTTCCGAACGTCGTAATTTTTTAAATATCGAAATAAGTCAATTATCGAGTAATTATATAAAAAAATATAATGAATTTAATAAGATATTAAAAATGCGTAATGATTATTTAAAATTATTATTAACTAATAATTTAAGTGATTATAGTTATTTAGATATATTGACTAATAATCTTATTGAACGTGAGTTAGATATCTATATTGAAAGAAATAATTTTATTAATAATATTAATGAAAATTTATCTAAAATATATGAAAATATTATGGATATTAGTAATTTAAAAATATTATATCAACCAAATATAGAGATTAATGATTTTGATAGAGATAATCTAAGAGAAATTTTAAAAGATAAATATAAGAAAAATATAAAGAGAGAAATCTTAATGGGGATGACTTTATATGGACCACATCGTGATGATTTCACTTTTATTATCGAAGAAAATGATATTAAAATATATGGTTCACAAGGTCAACAAAAGATTGCTTTTATTGCTTTGAAATTTGCAGAAATTCCTATATTTGAAGAGAAAACAGGAACTAAACCAGTAATATTATTAGATGATATATTTAGTGAATTAGATAAGAAAAAGAAAAATAGATTAATGAAATATATTAATGATGATTATCAAGTAATTATTACATCAAATGATACTAAGGATATTGGTAAAGAAATATTAATGAATTCAAAAATTATTAAAGTAAAAGATGGAAAAATAATTGAAAAAGGTGGAGATAATAATGGAAGAGAAAGTAGTAGAAAAGAATCTAGAGAATGAAATTGATACAACAGTAGATAGTGACACTGATTATGATTCTTCAGCAATTCAAGTATTAGAGGGATTAGAAGCTGTAAGAAGAAGACCAGGAATGTATATAGGAACGACTGATGTTAAAGGATTACATCATCTTGTTTGGGAAATTGTTGATAACTCAATAGATGAAGCTTTAGCAGGTTTTTGCGATACGATTGAAGTTGTTATTAATAAAGATAATTCAATAACTGTAAAAGATAATGGTCGTGGAATTCCAGTTGATATCCATCCAAAGACTGGTGTATCAACAGTTGAAACCGTTTATACAGTATTGCATGCTGGTGGTAAATTTGGTGGTGGCGGATATAAGGTATCTGGAGGACTTCATGGTGTTGGAGCAAGTGTTGTTAATGCCTTATCTAAATGGGTTGAAGTAACAGTTTATAAACATGGTAAAATTTATAAAATGCGTTTTGAAAATGGGGGACATACAACAGAACCATTACATGTCATTGGTGAATGTTCTGAAGAACGTACAGGTACTACTGTTACTTTTAAACCAGATCCAGATATATTTGATACTGATATTTATGATTATGAAACACTTAAAACAAGAATTCGTGAATTAGCTTTTTTAAATCGTGGTTTATCAATTAATATAAGAGATGACCGTGATATGGAAGATACTACTGGTGAAACATTTATGTATGAAGGTGGTATTAGTGAATATGTTAGATTTATTAATCAAGGAAAGACGCCAATTCATGAAGATATCATTCATTTAAGTGGTGAAAAAAATGGTGTTTTCTTTGAAGTAGCAATGCAATATAACACTTCATATAATGCTAATATTTATTCTTTTGTTAATAATATCAATACTCATGATGGTGGAACTCATGAAGATGGTGTAAAAAGAGCTTTAACGCGTGTTATTAATAACTATGCTAGAAAAAATAATATTTTAAAAGAAAAAGATGAAAATTTAAAGGATGACGATGTTAAAGAAGGTCTTACAATGATTATTTCTTGTAAACATCCAAATCCGCAATTTGAAGGACAAACAAAAGGACGTTTAGGTAATTCAGAAGTTAAAAATTTAGCAGATAATATATTTGCTGAAGGATTTGAAAGATTTTTATTAGAGAATCCAGAAGAAGCAAGAATTATTATAAATAAAGCTGTTCTTGCAAGAAATGCTCGTATGGCTGCTAAAAAAGCAAGAGAAGCAACTCGTAAGAGCGATTTAGCAACGACTAACTTCTTTGGAAAATTATCAGATTGTAAGAGTAAAGATCCAACAATATCTGAAATATTTATCGTCGAGGGTGATTCTGCTGGTGGATCTGCTAAAAAGGGTAGAGATTCCATGACACAAGCTATTCTTCCACTTAGAGGAAAAATATTAAATGTTGAAAAAGCACGTCTTGATAGAGCATTGGGAAATGAAGAAATAAAGACAATCATTACTGCATTTGGTACAGGTATTGGTGAATATTTTGATCTATCAAAATTACGTTATGACAAGATTATAATAATGACTGATGCCGATGTTGATGGTTCTCACATTCGTGTTTTGTTACTAACATTATTTTATCGTTTCTTTAGACCAATCGTTGAAGCAGGACACGTTTATGCAGCACAACCACCATTATTCCGCATCATGCATGGTAAGACAAGAAAATATGTATTGAATGAAGAAGAATTAGATGATTATATGAATTCTCTTCCTGAAAATGTACGTTCAAGAGCCGAGATAGCACGTATGAAAGGTTTAGGAGAAATGGATGCTGATGAATTAAATGAAACAACAATGGACATTGAAAAGCGTGTTTTGAGAAAGATAACTGTTGATGATTGTGTTGCTGCTGATGCTATATTTGAAAAATTAATGGGTGACGAAGTTGATCCAAGAAGAAAATTTATTGAGGAAAATGCATGGAATGTGCAAAATATTGATATTTAGGGTGGTGTATTATGGATAATAGAGAAGATTTAGATGAATTATTAGATAGAGCAAGTTCAAATGATGATGAACCTATTGATAATACTCCAAAAGAAAATGTAGAAGATACTGAAAAAGTTAATATTGATAACAATTTTAGTGGATATTTTCATGAACGTGATAGATTAGATCATAATAATATAGTTGATGAAGTAAAGACATCATTTATGGAATATTCAATGAGTGTTATTAAATCGCGTGCTTTACCTGATTTGCGTGATGGATTAAAACCTGTTCATAGACGTATTTTATGGTCAATGTATGAATCTGGATATACTCCTGATAAACCACATCGTAAATGTGCTACTACGGTAGGTTACGTTATGGGTCATTATCATCCACATGGTGATAGTTCAATTTATGAAGCAATGGTTCGTTTAGCTCAAGATTTTAACCAAAGATATATGTTGATTGATGGTCATGGAAACTTTGGTAATATTGAGGGTGATGGAGCAGCAGCAATGCGTTATACCGAATCTCGTCTTGCTAAAATATCATTGGAATTATTGCGAGATATCAACAAAGATACAGTTAATATGGAAGATAACTTCGATGTTACGATGAAAGAACCAACTGTATTACCATCACGTTTTCCAAATGTTTTAGTTAATGGTTCAATGGGAATTGCTGTTGGTATGGCAACAAATATTCCACCTCATAACTTAGGTGAAGTAATTGATGGATGTGTTGCTTATATTGATAATCCTGATATTGATACTCTTGGTCTAATGAAATATATCAAGGGACCAGATTTTCCTACAGGTGGTATTATCTTAGGAAATGCAGGTATTATAAAGGCTTATGAAACAGGTCATGGATCTATTACAATTCGTAGTAGAGCGACAATTGAAGATGTTGGAAGCCATAGTAATATTGTCATTGATGAAGTTCCATATGGTGTTAATACTATGGAATTAAAAAATAAAGTTGCTGAATTAGTACACAATAAGACAATTGAAGGTATTGCTGATTATCATACTGATTTAAAAGATGGTGTTAAAATCACAATAACTTTAAAAAGAGATGCTAATCCACAAGTTATTTTAAATCAATTATATAAACATACTAATTTTCAAATTAATTATGGAATAATATTCTTAGTTCTTGATGGTCAAACACCTAAGACGCTTGGTCTAAAAGATATTATTTCTAAATATATTGAACATCAAAAAGAAGTAATAGTTCGTAGAACTAAATACGATTTAGGAAAAGCTGAAGAAAGAGTTCATATTTTAGAAGGATTAAGAATAGCTCTTGATAATATTGATGAAGTAGTACACATTGTTAGATCTGCGGAAACAGATGATGAAGCAAGAGCTAAATTACAAGAAAGATTTGGTTTAGATGAAATTCAATCTAATAGTATATTAGAGATGAAGATTCGTCGTTTAACTGGTCTAGAGCGTGGAAAAGTTGAAAATGAATTAAATGACTTATTAGTTAAAATTGCTGATTATAAAGACATTTTAGCAAAGCCACAAAGAGTTCTAGATATAATTAAAGAAGAAATGTTAGAAATCAAAAAGAAATATGGTGATGAGCGTCGTACAGCTATTGATATGACAGCTATTGATTATATTGAAGATGAGTCATTAATTCCTGTGGAAAATATAATAATTACTTTAACAAATAAGGGTTATATTAAACGTGTACAAAATGACACATTTAAAGTACAAAACAGAGGTGGAGTTGGAATTAAAGGAATGGGTACAAATGAAGAAGATTTCCCAGAAAAATTGATTTCAATGAAAACACATGACTACATACTAATGTTCAGTAACCTTGGTAAGGTTTATCGAATGAAAGGTTATGAAGTACCTGAATTTAGTAGACAATCTAAAGGATTACCAATTATTAATTTACTTCCTATTGAGAAAGAAGAAAAAATTACATCAATGGTAATGGTTAAAGCTGAAGAAGAAGAGAATAAGTATTTGGTATTTGTAACTAAGAAAGGTGTAGTAAAACGTACTAAACTTGAAGAATTTGAAAGTATTAGAAATAATGGTAAGAAAGCAATCGTATTACGTGAAGGTGATGAGTTAATTACTGTTAATAAATCTGATGGTTCTAAAGAAATTGCTATCGGTGCTAATAATGGTCGAATGGTTAGATTTAATGAGAACGAAGTAAGAATTATGGGTCGATCAAGTACTGGTGTTAAAGGAATTGAATTTGAAGATGAATATGATGTTGTAGGAGCTGAAGTAGTAACTCCTGATCGACAAATTCTTGTCGTAACTGAAAATGGTTATGGTAAAAAGACTAATGTCGGTGAATACCGATTAACACATCGTGGTAGCAAAGGAGTTAAAGCATTAAATACAACAGAAAAGACAGGTCGTATGGTTGCATTAAAATGTGTTGATGGTAACGAAGATTTAGTTATCATTACTGATAGTGGTATTACTATTAGAATATCAATGGAACAAGTATCATCATTAGGAAGAAATACACAAGGTGTTAGATTAATTCATTTAAAAGATGATCAAAAAGTATCTACTGTTACAACATTAATAAAGTCTGATGATGATGAAATTAATGATGATAATATTGATAGTTCTATACCTGTTGATAATTTAAATAATGAAGAATTAGAAGAAGAGGATTTGTAAAAATTCTCTTTTTTTGTTGAAAAAAAATAATAAATATAATATATTATTTATTGATGCAATATATATGTTTGGAACCAGGTCAGAATCGGAAGGTAGCAGCCTTAACGAATTATATATATGTGCATCATTTTTTATGGTGATAATATGAATGATGAATATTTTATGAGGCTAGCTTTAAAAGAAGCAAAGAAAGCATTAATTCAAGACGAAATACCTGTTGGTGCTGTTATAGTAAAAGATAATAGAGTAATCGCAAGAGGATATAATAAGCGTAATAAAACTAATATTATAACTGATCATGCCGAAATAATTGCTATTAATAAAGCTAACAAAAAATTAGATAATTGGCGTCTAGAAGATTGTGATATATATATAACATTGGAACCTTGTCCAATGTGTGCAAGTGCTATTGAACAATCTCGTTTTAGAAGAATAATAACAGGTGCTAATAACAACAATACTGATACAAGTATTATTGTGGAAAAAATATTAAAGACAGATAATTGGCAAAAAAATGTATTAAAATATGAATGTTCTAAAATAATAAATGATTTTTTTATAGATAAAAGAAAGTAAAAATATTTCCCGAGAAATATTTTTTTTTGTAATGTTTCACGTGAAACATATTGATCAAGTGACCAAATTATTTCCCGAGAAATAATTTAATAAATAATTAAATGGAAGAAATTAATAGAAGTATGTGTAAACTCAACAAGATAATGTTTCACGTGAAACTATAAATAATGATCAAAATTATTTCCCAAAATAATATATATTTTTGTAATATAAACAAGTTTAAAAATATTAATAATAGCAAAAACCAATGTTTCACGTGAAACATTGTTTACATAAAATAGTTGAAAATATGTCAAAAATAACTAAATATTAATAAATATTTAACACTTTTTAATGTAAATAATAAAATATAATAATTTTAAAATGTTAATTAAATTTTTATAAATTTATGAAATTCCGAATCAAATAAAAATTATTACTTGTAAATAAAAATGACAATAATTTGTTTAATATATGTAAATAAAATTGTATAGATTAGTAAATATCTTGGGTAATAAAATATTCAAAATTATTTCCCGGGAAATAATTTTGAAATATAAAAAATAATTAAAGAAAGTAAAAATATTTCCCGGGAAATATTTTTTCAATGTTTCACGTGAAACATTGAAATATTATTTATAAAAGATTAATTATTTCATTCCGAAAGTGATAATAAAATGTTATAATAATTGTTAGAAAAAGGAGGTTATGGTTTATGAGTTATCAGGCCTTATATAGAAAATATCGACCAAAAAATCTAAATGAAGTTTATGGACAAAATGTTGTTGTTAATATTTTGAAAAATGCTGTTCAAAATAATAAGTTTGGCCATGCATATTTATTTACTGGATCTAGAGGTTGCGGTAAAACTAGTGTTGCTAAAATATTAGCACGAATGATAAATTGTGAAAATATTAAAGATGGTATCCCTTGTGGAAAATGTAATGGGTGTTTAAATAGTGAATCAAATTCTTGTGTTGATATTTTAGAAATTGATGCTGCATCTAATAATGGTGTTGATGAAATAAGAGAGTTGAAAAGTAAAGTTAATTTAACACCAGCAGTTTTAAAATATAAAGTATATATAATAGATGAGGTACACATGTTAACAATTGGTGCATTTAATGCATTACTAAAAACATTAGAAGAACCTCCTGAACATATTGTATTTATTTTAGCTACTACTGAACTACATAAAGTTCCAATTACAATTGTTTCTCGTTGCCAAACTTTAGAGTTTAAAAAGATAAATAATAATGATATGTTTGCAAGATTAAAAGAAATAAGTGATTTAGAAAAAATAAATATAACTGATGACGCAATTTGGGAAATTGTTAATGCATCAGATGGTGGTTTAAGAGATGCTATTGGGTTATTAGATATGGCTACAGCTTATACAAATGATAAAATAACAGAAGAAGATATTTATATTATAAATGGTAATGTTTCTAATAATGAAATAGATTATTTATCTGATTTATTAATTAAGAAAGAATTAAATACATCCTTGAAAATAATTAATGACTATTTTGATACTGGTAAAGATTTAACAAAGATTGTGGAAAAAGTAATAATTAATTTAAAAGATAAAATGATAAAAGAAAATGATATAAACATTTGTTCTATAATAAATTGTTTAACTGATGCACTCGATAAAATGCAAAATTCTGTTCTTGGTAAAATATATTTAGAAATTGCAATATTTAATATTTGTAAAAATGCAAATGATGAGATAGTTAAAACTAATGAAAATTTAGATGTAATTATGCATGAAGAAAAAAATATAATAAAACCTGAAATTGAGAAAAAAGAAGAAAAGAGTGTAACTATAGAATCGAAAGAAGTAGTTGATGTTAATAACAGTATCGATGAAGAGTTTAAAAAAATAAGAATCAATAATACTTTTGTTGGTGTTAACAAACAATCTTTAAATGAAATTAAAGATAAGTGGAATGATTTAAATAACTTTACTTTTGACAAAGAGTTTGGAGCACTTGTTTGTGAATTAATTGATGCAACGCCGATTGCTGCAAGTAATGAATATTTGATTCTTGAATATAGTTATGATTCTTTTGTGGAAAAAGGAAATATGTATATTCAAAAATATGAAGATGCTTTAAAGAGGACTATTGCTATTGATCGAAAATTAATATTTGTTACTAAAAATGAATGGTTAGAAATAAAGAAAAATTATATAGAAAATATAAAAAATAATGTAAAATATAATTATATTGAAGAAAAACAAATGCCTGATAATATTACTAAAAAGATTACTTCTAATTCTAAAAAAAATAGTGATATTATTGAAAAAGCAAATGAATTATTTGATATGAGTAAAATAGAAATAAAGGAGAGTGTTTAATATGAATATGCAAGCTATTTTGAAACAAGCCCAAAGTTTACAAAGAGATATGCAAAAGGAACAAGAAAAAATTGAAGCAACAACATTTGAAGGAGAGAATGCTTTAGTTAAAGTAAAAGTAAATGGAAAAAAAGAAATATTAGAGGTTAATATTGATAAATCAGCAACTTTAGAGAGTGATGATATTGAAGCATTACAAGATATGATTATGCTTGCTGTTAATGATGCTATGAAAAAAGTCGATAAGATGACACAAGAAAAAATGGGAAAATTTGCTAACGGAATGCCAGGATTATTTTAATGTATCCCGATAGTTTAAGAAATTTAATTGAAAGTTTTAAATTACTACCAGGAATAGGTGAGAAATCAGCTGAGAGAATGGCTTTTTTCATTCTTGATCTCGATGAGGAAAAAACGGATTTCTTTACTGATAGTATAAAAGAAGTTAAAACTAAAATAAAAAAATGTCCCATTTGTTCAAATATAACGGAAAATGAAATATGTTCAATATGTGCTGATAAAAATCGTAATAAGGATTTATTGTGCGTTTTAGAAGATAAAAAAAATATATTTTTATTTGAAAAATTAGGAAGTTATAATGGATATTACCATGTTATTGATAATTTAATATCACCACTAGATGGAATTAATCCTGAAGATATTGGTTTAGAAAAACTATTAAAAAGAATTAAAGAAGGAAGTTTTAAAGAAGTTATAATTGCTGTTAAACCAAGTATTGAGGGAGAGACTACGAGTTTATATATAAAGAAGATTTTAGAAGGTTTAAATGTTAAAGTAACTCGTATTGCTAGTGGGATTCCAATTGGTGCTGATATGGAATATATTGATTCTATAACTTTGGAAAGAGCCTTAACTGATCGTAAAGAAATAGAATAATGAACACATCTAAAATCATAAATTTTAATAGGTGTGTTTATGATTAAAAAATTTATTCAAAAATTAGTTTTAAGTTTCTTTTTATTGTATTGGTTTAATAAAATAGGATTAAATTTTAATATGCTCATTCCTATAAATGTTGTTACGTTAGCAATTGTTTATTTTCTTGATTTTCCTGGATTAGCAATGTTAATTATATCTTTAATAGTATTATTTTAGGAGGTAAATATGTTAGAAAAATACAAAGATGATTATGGCGAATTTTATACAATTATGAATAATGCTATTAAAGAAGATAAAATAAGTCATGCTTATATGTTTGAATTAGATGAAGCAATTGATATGGAAGATTTTATCAAAGATATGTGCAAAGCATTAATGATTAGGAACAAAAAAGAAAACGAATATTTAAATTCTCTAATTGATAGTGGAAATTATCCCAATATTAAGATAATTAAAGCTGATGGTTTATGGATAAAAAAAGAACAAATATTAGAAATTCAAAATGATTTTAGAAAAGAATCTTTTGATAATAATTTAAAAATATATGTAATTGAAGATGCTTCAAAATTGAATAATTCTTCAGCAAATACTTTGTTGAAGTTCTTAGAGGAGCCAGAAGATAAAATTGTTGCTATTTTACTAACTAAGAATAAATATAGTGTTATTAAAACAATTTTATCTAGATGTATAAATATCAGTTTAAAAAAGAAGACATATTTAGATTTAGATAAGGAAGATATTAGTTATAAGTTTGTTGAAATAATTGAGAAATATCAAAAAAAATCTTTACCATATTTGTATCAATTAGTATTGGATAATGATTTAGAAAGAAAAGATTTTTTTGTTGTTTTAGAACAAGTTCAAAGAATATATAGTGATTTACTTCATAATAGTAATTCATTTGATTCTAAATATAATTATTTTAGAGATGGTTTATTAGATTTTTTAGATTATGAAAAAAATACTGATATAATAATTAAAAAAATTGAAACAATTAATGAAAACAGTAATTATTTGAATTGTAATGTTAATATAAAAACAGTAATAGATAAAATAATAGCTGATGTATATGGTGGTGAATAATATGTATGAAGTAGTAGCAGTAAAATTTATTAACTCAAATCGTGTTTATTATTTTGCAACAAATAAATTAAAAATTAAGAATGGCGATAAAGTAATTGTTGAAACAGAAAAGGGAATGCAGTTTGGAACTGTAATGGGTGATCCTTCAGAAATGTCTGAAGAAAAGTTAGTCTTTCCTTTAAAAAATATAATACGAGTTGCTAATAAAGATGATTTAAAACAAGAAAAAATAAATGAAGAAAAAGGTAAAAAAGCTTTAAAAGATGCAAGATCTATTGCTGAAAAATTAGATTTAGATATGAATTTTATAGATGCAACATTTACCTTTGATCGTAAGCAATTAATATTAAATTTTTTAGCTGACGAAAGAATTGATTTTAGAGAGTTGGCTAAGAAACTAGCATCCATTTATAAGACAAGAATTGAATTGAGACAAATTGGTGTAAGAGATAAAGCTAAAGAAATAGGAGGTATTGGTCCTTGTGGTCGCTTTTTATGTTGTAGTACATTCCTAAATGATTTTAATAGTGTATCTATCAATATGGCTAAAAATCAATATATAGCTTTAAATCCAACTAAGATAAATGGTATTTGTGGAAGATTATTATGTTGCCTAAATTATGAAGATGATCAATATAAAGAAATGAAAAAGGAATATCCACCAATTGGTTCAATAATTAAAGATGGTGATGAAACGGTTAAAGTTGTCAGTCATAATTTATTTAAGAGAACTTATACAGTTGAGAGACCAGGAAAAATTTTAGAGGAAAGAAACTTAGATGAAAGTAGTAAATGATTTATTAGGATATGATAATTTAAAAATAGTTCAAAATCCTGATTGGTTTAGTTTTTCTTTAGATTCTGTCTTATTACCTAATTTTGTTACTATTAATAAAAATGTTAAAAATATTCTTGATTTAGGAACTGGTAATGCACCTATTCCGCTAATTTTATCAACTTTGACAAAGGCGAAAATCTATGGAATTGAAATTCAAAAAGATGTTTATGATTTAGCTCAAGAATCAATTTCTATAAATAAATTAGATGATCAAATAAAAATTATTAATGATGATATGAAAAAATTAGACCAATATTTTGATGCTAATTTTTTTGACGTTATTGTCTCTAATCCACCATACTTTCGTTTAGAAGAACTTTCCAAGCAAAATGATGATGAACATAAGACGATAGCGCGTCATGAAAAAAATATCAATTTAGCTGAGTTAATAAAGATTGCTCGTAAATTCTTAAATAATAATGGTACTTTCGCAATGATTCATCGTACTGATCGTCTAATTGAAATAATAGAAGAAATGCGAAAGAATAATATTGAACCTAAGAAAGTGCAATTTATTTATCCAAAGAAAAATAGTGAATCAAATATGGTTTTAATTGAGGGAAGAAAGAATGGTCATTCGGGATTAATCGTTAAAGAACCTTTATTCATTCATGATGAGCAGGGTAATTATTTAGATGAAATAAACAAATTATTCTTTAGGAGGTAATTATGAGTCAAAAGAGTTATGATGGTAGTAATGCTTTATATTTAATTCCAACACCAATTGGTAACTTTGATGATATGACTTTGCGTTCTATAGAGACATTGAAATTAGTCGATGTCTTATTTTGTGAAGATACGAGAATAACTAAGCAAATGTTATCACGATTAGAAATTAATAAAAAGTTGGTTAGTTCTAATGATCACAATGAAGAAAGTACTAAATCTTTGGCAGTCCAATATTTAGAAGAAGGTAAGAATGTTGGAATTGTTACTGATCGTGGAACACCAATTATTAGTGATCCGGGATATAAAATAGTTGAAGAAGTAATCAAAAAGAGGTATAATGTAATACCGTTACCTGGTGCAAATGCTTTGATACCAGCTTTAATTTCATCAGGACTTAATCCTTCTCCTTTCATGTTTTATGGTTTTTTGAATGCTAGAAAGAGTAAACGTGAAAAAGAGTTGGAAAATTTAAAGAATTATCCAGTTACGATTATTTTTTATGAAGCTCCACATCGCATCATTGAAATGCTTGAATCACTTAAATATATATTTGGTGATAGAAAAGTATCTATAGCTCGTGAAATTTCAAAAATGTATGAAGAAATATATCGTGGCACAATTAGTGAAGTAATCGACGAATTGAACAGCCAGGAAATAAGAGGTGAATTCGTCGTTGTCGTTGAAGGAAATAAAGGAAAAGTTAATTTTGATGATATGACCATTGAAGAACATGTCAATATGTATATAGAAGAAGGTTTATCAGAAAAAGACGCTTTAAAGAAAGTCGCAAAAGATCGTAATACGACAAAGTCAGAGATTTATAAAGCTTATCATATAGGGAAGTGATGTTATGAAGTTGATAGTAGGATTAGGAAATCCAGGAAAAGAATATGAAAAGACTCGTCATAATATGGGGTTTATGTTCATAGATGATTACGCTAAAAAAAAGAATGTTGAAATTACTAAGAAAAAGTTTCAGGGATTATATGTTGAATTCATTAATAATGGTGAAAAGACAATTCTTTTAAAACCACAATCTTATATCAATCTATCTGGTGAAGTAGTTAAATCTTTTGTTGATTTTTATAAGATTAATATTGAAGATATTTTAATTATTAATGATGATTTAGACTTACCAATTGGTAAATATAAACTTCGTCCTACTGGTTCAAGTGGAGGACACAATGGTTTAAAAAATATTGAAGCACATCTTCATACTCAAGATTATAAAAGATTAAAAATAGGAATTTCTAACAATAAAGAAATGGATACAAAAGATTATGTTTTAGGTGATATATCAAAAGAAAATCAAAAAATAATAGATGAATTAAAAGATACTGTTAATAATATAATAGACGATTTCTATAAATTAGATTTTGAGGCATTAATGGCTAAATATAATCACAAATAGGGGGTTATATGAATAATTTCTTTGAACAAATAATTGATATAAGAAAAGAAAAAAACATCTGTTTAACAGGAATGACAGATGAGTTTTTTTGTGTTTATTTATCAAAATTATTCAAAGAAGAAAAAAGAGATATTATCGTTGTTACATCAACTTTGTATGAAGCAAATAAATTAAATAATTCTCTTAATAATTATAATGATAAGACACTTTTATTTCCCATGGATGACTTCTTAACAAGTGAATCAATTGCGATTAGTCCTGATTTAAAAATAACAAGACTTGATACGATAAATCAATTATTAGATGGACAAAAACACATTGTTGTAACACATCTAAATGGTTTACTTCGTTATTTGCCAACGAAAGATTTATTTATAAAGAAAAAAATTCATTTGAAAAAAGATGAAGATTATGAACGTGATGAATTGATTAAAAATTTGACAAGTCTTGGTTACAATCGTGAAACAATAGTTAATAAAACTGGGGAAATGGGAATTCGTGGTTTCGTTATTGATGTCTTTCCTTTTGGTGAAAATCATCCTATTAGAATTGAGTATTTTGGTGATACTATTGATTCCATTAGATATTTTGATGAGGAAACCCAAAAGACAATTGATGAGATTGAAGAAATAGTAATAAATCCTTATACAGAGTTTTTAATCGATGAGGATATAGAGCTAGATAACGATAATCAGAAAAACTTACCTCTTTATAGTCAAAAAGTAAGTAATATTAGTGAGTATTTAGATAATCCTCTTTTTGTATTTAAAGATTATGCTCAAATAATAACGGGAGTAGATACTTTAAGAAATCAAATTATGGAGTATAAAACAAGCCGTGATCAAGATTATTCTTATACATATATGTTTGATTTTGATGAGATTTTATACGATGAAGTAATTCATTATAATACAATTAATAATTTAGATAATATCATTCCTAAAAATAGAACTTATTCTTATGATGTTAAAACAATTCGTAAGTTTAATGAAGATATTGATGCAATTAATGATTACTTAAATAAGAGTTTATACATAAATAAAACGATTGTCATCTGTCTAAAAAAATATCAAATAAAGAGTTTTTCTAAATATTTAACTTGTTCATATATAATAACTAATGAAAATCAAATAATAGATAATGCAGTTAATATAATAGAAAAGAGTATTAATGAAGGATTTGAATATAAGAACTATATAGTTTTAACTGAACAAGAATTATTTAAAGTTGTTCAACCAAAGAAGAAGTATAAGAGTAGTTTTAAATATGCATCTAAGATAAAGAATATTTCTAATATTGAAATAGGTGACTATGTCGTTCATAACGTCAATGGTATTGGAATTTATAATGGAATAAAATCTTTATCACAAAATGGTCTATTAAAAGATTATTTAGAAATTATATATAGTGGTAAAGATAAATTATATATTCCTGTTGAAAAGATAGATTTAATAAGTAAGTTTACGGGTAAAGAAGGCGTTGTACCTAAAGTTAATAAATTAGGTGGAACAGAGTGGCAAAAGACGAAGTTACGCATTAAGAAGAAAGTTCAAGATATTGCTGGGGATTTAATAAAGTTATATGCGACAAGGGAGATGAAACAAGGTTTTAAATTTAGTCCTGATAATGAATATCAAATAATGTTTGAAAAAGAGTTTGAATATGAAGAGACAAACGACCAATTACTTGCTATTTCACAAATAAAACAAGATATGGAATCTACCATACCAATGGATCGTTTACTATGTGGTGATGTTGGATTCGGTAAAACAGAAGTCGCTTTTCGTGCCATGTTTAAAGCTGTTCTTGATTCTAAACAAGTTCTATATTTATGTCCAACGACGATTCTTTCAATGCAACAATATAATAATGCTGTTACGAGATTTAAAAATTATCCTGTTAATATAGAAGTATTAAATCGCTTTACTTCTAGTAAGGATGCAAAAAGAATTGTTAAAGAATTAGAAGAGGGAAAAGTTGATATTTTATTTGGAACACATCGTCTTTTAAGTGATGATATAAAGCCTAAAGACTTAGGGTTATTAGTTGTTGATGAAGAACAACGTTTTGGAGTTGCTCATAAAGAAAAAATTAAAAAATACAAAGAGAATGTTGATGTTTTAACACTAACAGCTACACCAATTCCTAGAACGCTTCAAATGTCACTTATTGGTATTAGAAATTTATCCTTAATAGAAACTCCACCAACTAATCGTTATCCTGTTCAAACTTATGTCATTGAAGAGAACGACCAATTGATTAAGGATGCCATTTACAAAGAGATGTCACGTAATGGTCAAGTTTATATTCTTTATAATAGTGTTGAGAAAATAGAACATAAAATGTATGAAATTCAAAAGTTAGTTCCAGAAGCTAGAATTGTTTGTGCTCATGGACAATTGTCAAAGAATGAGATAGAAGATCGTATGGAAGCTTTTATCAATCAAGAATATGACATCATGCTTTGTACGACGATTATCGAAACTGGTATAGATATACCTAATGTTAATACTTTGATTATTTTGGATGCTGATCGTTTTGGATTGAGTCAGTTGTATCAAATTCGTGGTCGTGTTGGACGAAGTGATAAAATTGCTTATGCTTATTTGATGTATGATCATCAAAAACAGTTGAATGAAACAGCGGTTAAGCGCTTAAATGTCATTAAAGAGTTTACTGAACTTGGTAGTGGTTTTGCGATTGCGACTCGTGACTTATCCATCCGTGGTGCTGGAGATATTTTAGGTAGTGAACAAGCTGGTTTCATCGATAGTGTCGGAATTGATCTATATTTAAAAATTCTTGATGAAGAAGTTAAACGCTTAAAAGGCGAAGTTGTTGAAGAAGAGGAAGAAGTGAAGAAAAAAGAAAAACCATTTATTCAAGTATCTACGCATATCAAAGATGAATACATTGATGATGAAAATCTAAAAATTGAAATTCATCGTAAGATTAATGAAATTGACTCTTATACTAAATTAATTGAAATAAAAACAGAATTAGAAGATCGTTTTGGTAAGTTAGATGATGACTTAATTCTTTATATGCATGAAGAATGGTTTGAAAAATTAGCTAAAAAACTAGGTGTTGTTGAAGTAAATCAAAATAGAAATTCTATATCACTTGTCTTCAATGAAGAGATGTCTTCGAAAATCGATGGTGAACAATTATTCCTTGATGCTTGTAATATATCAAGAATGTTTCGTTTTCAATTTAAAAATAATAATTTAATAGTTGTCTTAGATACAATTAAACTAGAAAGACATTATTTATTCTATTTATTGTCATTACTCAATAAAATAAAGGTTAAAGAAGTTCCAAATCTTGACTAAAAAACATCGATTTGATAATATTTTAATATGATAGGTGAAGATAAATATGGATATAAATAAAATGTTTCAAGAAAAAAATTATGAGATTCTTAAAAAGAAGTTAGATCTCGATATCAATAATAATGCTGATTCTTTAAATCATACAATGAGTAATTTCATTGATTTAAAAGCTATTGGTTTAACTAAGTACATCTTAGAAGTATATAATAGTTCCAATATAAAATATGATGAAGAAAAAGTAAAAGAATTAATTGATAAAGAAGCAGAAACTTTAAAAGAAATATTTTTGAAACATATAAAAAATCGTCAAGAACAGATATCTTCATTCTTTAATGCTGACGTTGACTTTACTAAAATAACAGATATTTATTTAGATGAATATCATGAACATATTGATAATTTAACAGATACTCTTGAAGAAAATATTAAACTTGATGTTCTTTCTGAGATATGTACTAATTTTTCAGAAAAAATTGTTAAACTTTATAAACTACCAGATGAAGTTTCCAAAGAAAATCTCATTGAGTATATTAATAATTCATATTGTAATAGTCTTATTGAAAAAATAAAGAGTGAAGCAACACTTAGAAATGCAACTTTAAAAAATTTATCTAAAGAAGCTTTTGAAAGATTTAAATCTATGAATGCTAAAACAGTTGACTAGATTTAGTCTTTTTTTGTATCAAAATCTCTTTTTAGTTAATAATAATTAGCGGAAAGAGTTGATTGTTTTGAATGAATTTATAAGAAAACTAGATGGTTTAGGAAGAATTGTCATACCAAAAGAATATCGTAAAAAGTTAAAGATAAGTGATGATAGTAAACTAAAAATAAGTATTAATGATAATTATATAAAAGTTGAAAAATATTCGGATATTGATGATAACATAACAGAATTAGAGAAGTATCAAAAGATATTGAATAAGTATTTAGATTTGAATATTATCATTACAGATTTAGAAGAAAATCTCACTAATAGAAAAGAATTATCGGAGAAAATAATAAATAAGATTAAATATGGTAAAATTGAAGTTTTTAATAGAGAGAAAGACATTTTATTTCATAATGATGATTTTATTAATTTTATCATCGTTCCCATATTTTTCTTTGGTGAAGTAATTGGTTCATTGATAGGTTATTCTACCAAAAGAGAAATAACTGAACAGGATAAGAGAATTTTAGAGATGGTTCAGTTAATTTTAATAAAAAATCTTGAAGAATAAATATTTTGATGCTATAATACACTCATGTTGAAAGACGAAGAAGGAAAGAGATATATCAACAATTACATTAAAAGAGAGCTTCGTAAGGTGAAAGGAAGTATGTAATTAGATATTGAAAATGGCTCCTGAGTTCATCAGTTGAATAATTAGACTGATGCGTAGAATTGCGTTAAATTATTAAGTGTATAGATTATTCTATAAAATAAGGTGGTAACACGGTAACTCGTCCTTTTGTGGTGAGTTATCGTTTTTTTATTGAGGTGTGTATGAGTAGATACTTTGAAAAGATTAGTTTTGAACAATTTAAGAAAGATATTAAAGATGATAAAAAGTTATATGAAGAATATCTTTTACCTAAAAGATCAACTAAGAATAGTGCTGGTTATGATTTTTTTGCTATTGAAGACTTTGTAATTAGTCCAGGCGAGGTAAAGAAAATTCCAACGGGATATCGTGCTAAGTTTGAAGAAGATGAAGTTCTATTTTTAGTTGTTAGAAGTAGTATGGGGTTTAAACATAATGTTCGAATGACTAATCAAGTAGGGGTTATTGATAGTGATTTTTATAGTAATTTAAAAAATAATGGACACATGTTTGTATCACTTCAAAATCATGGTGATAAAGAATATGTCGTTAAAAAAGGTGAGGCTTATTGCCAAGGAATATTTATGAAATATTTAACAGTTGATAATGAAGAAAAAATAGATAAAGAACGAACCGGTTGGTCATCTTTAGGAAAAAGTGGTGATTTAGATGAATAATTTAATATTTGTTAATAGGGATAGGTATAAACGGATGTGTAACTAATATGTTTTAATAATGATTAAAAAAATAATGATAAATATAAATGTTGGAGATGGAAGAAATGGAAAAAGAAAAATATTATATATCAACAGCTATTGCTTATACATCAGGTAAACCTCATATTGGTAATACTTATGAAATAGTTTTAGCTGATGCTATCGCAAGATATAAAAGGTTTAAAGGGTATGATGTTTATTTTCAAACAGGTACTGATGAACATGGTGAAAAAATTCAATTAAAAGCTGAAGAAAAAGGCGTAGAACCTCAACAATATGTTGATGAAGTTGCGGCGGAAATAAAAAGAATTTGGGATTGTATGAATACGACTTATGATCGTTTTGTTAGAACAACTGATAAAAATCATGAGTTAAAAGTACAACATATTTTTAAAAAGTTATTTGATCAAGGAGATATTTATTTAGGAAAATATGAAGGATGGTACTGTACACCTTGTGAATCATTCTTTACCGAAACACAATTAGTTGATGGAAAATGTCCTGATTGTGGAAGAGAAGTTAGTAAGAAAAGTGAAGAAGCATATTTCTTCAAATTATCTAAATATCAAGATCGATTAATGAAATACATTGAAGAACATCCCGAGTTCATTCAACCAGAATCAAGAAAGAATGAAATGATTAATAATTTCTTGAAACCAGGACTACAAGATTTATGTGTTTCTCGTACTTCTTTTTCATGGGGAATACCAGTTGATTTTGATCCTAAACATGTCGTTTATGTATGGCTTGATGCTTTAACGAACTATATTACTAATATTGGTTATGATGTTGATAATCAAACCGAAGAGTTTAAAAAGTATTGGCCAGCTGACTTACATTTAATTGGTAAAGATATTATAAGGTTCCATACTATTTATTGGCCTATTTTCTTAATGGCCTTAGATGTACCTCTACCTAAACAAGTATTTGGTCATCCTTGGTTATTATTTGGTAATGATAAGATGAGTAAATCAAAGGGAAATATTATATATGCCGATGATTTAGTAAAAGAGTTTGGTGTTGATGCTGTAAGATATTATGTTTTACATGAAATACCTTTCGCTAATGATGGAACCATTACTTATGAATTAATGATTGAAAGAATTAATAGTGATTTAGCTAATATTTTAGGTAATTTAGTTAATAGAACTATTTCTATGGCTAATAAATATTTTGAAGGTAAAGTTACAAATAAAAAAGTCACAGAATCTGTGGATAAAGAATTAATCGATATGATTAATGCTCTTGATAAGAACGTTGATGAAAAGATGGAAAAATTAGAGATTGGTGCTTCTCTTGATGTAATTTTTGATTTACTTAGAAGAAGTAATAAATATATTGATGAAACAACGCCTTGGACTTTAGCAAAAGAAGAAGATAAAAAGGATCGTTTAGAAACTGTTCTATTTAATTTGCTAGAATCTATTAGAGTTGCTGCAATATATTTAAAACCATATCTTCCTGATACTTCTGATAATATTTTTGCACAATTAAATACAACAAATGATAAGACTTATTATGATGAAGAAAATGTATATCAAGTAGGAACGCCATCACCACTATTCCAAAGAATAGATAAAGAAAAGAAATTAGCTGAATTAGAGAATAAATAGGAAATTATGAACTGCACAATAATTCCTGTGCAGTTTTTAATATTTTAACTATGAATAAATTATTGATAAAAAATTTTTATAATTTTCAAGGTCAAAAGAAGATGCTCATATTTTATTATCATCTATTAAGAGGTAGAATGAACAAGAAAATATCAAGATAACATTCACTCAAAATGATGAAGTAATATACATGGATAAGAATAGTAATTGTGGTATTGAAATGTACTTTATTTTTTGATGGATTATAAGTAAACTCTACCACTAGTATAGATACTTTTAATCTATTTCATCGTATAATGTTGATGTAGAGGTGAAATACTATGAATCAAGAAAAGATAGGTAAGTTTATTGCGGAATGTCGTAAAAAGAAGAAAATGACTCAACAAGAACTAGCTGATAAACTTGGTATTACTGACAAAGCTATTAGTAAGTGGGAAAATGGTCGATGTATGCCTGATATTTCTATTTTAGAACCATTGACTGAAGAACTAGGTATTACCATTAATGAACTAATAAAAGGAGAAAGAATTAAGAAAGAAAAACAAGAAGAACAATTTAATGAAAATATCAAGATGACTTTAAAAGAATTAGAGACAAGAAATAAATTAATAAATAATTTATATGCCATTATTTTCCTAATAAGTTTTATCTTAATCTATATAGTATATTGGTTCTTAAATAAAAATCCCAATATTAATTCCATGTATATAGTTTATTATTTGATGTTTGGTTTACCAATAATGCTATTTATCCTCAACTTTGTCTATTCAGCAAAATATAAAGATATAAATATCTTTGTTTTAGGAACACAATGTATAGTATTATTACCAATGATTTGTTTAGAGACAAGTAATCAACGTTTATTAACATTTTTAATCTTTTTTCTAATAATGACGTTTGGTCAATTTCTAGGATCAAAATTTAGCAATAGTAAAAAACAGGATAAAAAGAAGAAAGTTAAGAATACATTCATAATTGTTTTACCAGTATTAATAATCTTTTTATTGGTTATATCATTCTATTTAATAACTAATAAAACATTTTTTAAAAATACTTATATTGGTGTACAAAACCAGGAAATATTCATTCCTAAATATTCATTTTTTTATCGTGAAGCTGGTATGACAGCAGCTACTTTCTATTCGTTTAGAAGTGAAAAATCTATACAAAAAGAAATAGATAATTACTTGAAAGACTTTAAATATTTTGAAGATTCGTCGACATATGGTTATATGAAAGGTGACCTATTCATTCAAAACTATGAAGTCAATGATCGTGGACTATATCGCGTCATCATCATAGTTTATTAATTGGTTATTATTTACAAGTTGAATGATTGAGAGATATGCTATAATTGATTTTGGAGGTCTTTTTATGTTTATAGATACACATTGTCATTTAACAAAGGAAGATAATATAGATGAATTAATTAATAGATGTACTAAAAATGAAGTAGATGCTTTAATCATTAGTGGTTGTGATAAAGAAGGTATTATAGAAGGATTAGAAATAATCAAAAAATATCCTAATATTTATATGACGATTGGCTTTCATCCTAGTGAGGTTAGTACAACAACTGATGAAGATATTGCTTGGTTAGAAAAGTTAATTAAGGAAAATAAAAAAATCGTTGGTATTGGGGAAATAGGTTTAGATTATTATTGGGAAAGAGATAATAAAGAAGCCCAAAAAGAACTTTTTGAAAAACAATTAAATCTTGCCGAAAAACTAAATTTACCTATTGTCATTCATTCGCGTGAAGCAACTCAAGATACATATAATATTTTAAAAAAGCATAAAATTAAAGGAATAATTCATTGTTATAGTGGATCATTAGAAATGGCAAGAGAATATATCAAGTTAGGATATTATCTAGGAATTGGTGGGGTATTAACATTCAAGAATAGTAACTTAAAAGATGTAGTTAAAGAAATATCTCTTGATAATATCACTTTGGAGACTGATAGTCCGTATCTAGCACCAACACCTTATCGTGGTTCTAAAAACTCTCCTGAATACATTCCTATAATTGCTGAAAAAATAGCAGAAATTAAAGAGACGACTATAGAAGAAATTGCTTCAAAAACAACTAAAAATGTGCATACTTTATTTGACTTAAAAAATCATATATGATATCGTTGTATATAGGTTAGAATGAGGTCGACAATGAAAAAGAAAAAAGAAAGAAATCTTATTTTTATATCTCGCTTAGCTGTAGTTGTAGTTTTTATCATAAGTTTTTTTGTTCTTATGTCAGGAGAATTTAAAGTTAATACTAATTTGACTTATGACTTGAGTAAAAATAATTCAATGAAAGCTATTAATTTGGTTTCAAAATATGTACCTGAAGAAACAGAGACAAAAGTTGTAGATACTTTTAATGAAATGCTTAAATACGCTAAAACTAATCCTGTTAAATTTGAAGGTACAATGACGGGATATGGACCTGATTGTGTTGGTTGTGGTGGAACTTTAGCTTGTCCGCCAAGACATAATGCTAAAAATGGAAATATTTATTTTAATGATAATGAGTATGGTAAGCTAAGAATACTTGCTGGTGATAAAAATATTCCTTGTGGTACGATTGTTAAAGTTGAAAATGTAAAAAACTATGATCCATTTTATGCTATTGTTTTAGATCGTGGTGGTGCTATAAAAGGAACTTTATTTGATTTATTATTCACATCAGAGACTAAAACCAGTGGTTTTGGTAGAAGAACAGCTACTTATACCATTGTTAGGTGGGGATGGTAATGAATTATCAACATCATTTTAAAAAGAAGTTTGGTCAAAACTTCTTAAAAGATGAAAATGTTTTAAATAAAATAATAAAAGAAGCAAATATTCCAAATGATACATTGGTAATTGAAATAGGAGCAGGAAGTGGTGCTTTAACTGAAAAACTACAAGTAGTAGCTTCTAATGTTTTATCTTATGAGATTGATTTGGAATTAAAAGATACTTTATTAGAAAAGTTTTCAAATAGTAATGTTAAATTTGTCTTTGATGATTTTTTAAATAGAGATATTAAAGAAGATATAAAAGAATATAAAAATAAAAACATTTATGTTGTTGCCAATATTCCTTATTATATTACAACACCAATTATTGAAAAGATTATTGCAAGTGATATTGATATATCAAAAGTAATTTTAATGGTGCAAAAAGAAGTTGGGGAAAGATTTAGTGCAATCCCTGGAAATAAGAATTATGGATCTATTTCTGTTTTCTTAAATTATTTCTATGACATTAAAGAATTATTTGTCGTTAGTAAAAATTGTTTTATACCTAAACCTAATGTTGATAGTGTCGTAATATCTTTAGAGAAAAAAATAGATAGATTAAAAGTTAAAGATGAAGAGAAATTCTTTAAACTAATTCGTGATAGTTTTCAATATAAAAGAAAGAATTTAAAGAATAATTTGAAGAATTATGATTTAGAAAAAGTTAAGGAAATTTTAAAAAAGAAGAATAAAGATTTAACATCACGTGCAGAATCACTTGATTTAGAAACTTTTGTTGAGATAGCAAACAATCTATAATTTAGATTGTTTTTTGTTAGTAAAATTAATGTAAATCATTTTTCAAATTAATGTAAATCATTTTTCAGAAATAGTTGACTTAGTTGTAAATTAAATGTATTATTAACGTAGAATAGAGGTGTATATAAATGGATAGAGAAGAAGAAATTCGTGTGATAGGTCCAACTATTGAGTTGCCACAACCGCAACCGCAACCACAACAACAACCAGGAATGGAAGATGGTTTACAACTTGCAGTAGTTAGCAAAGAAATGGATCCACCTCCTCATGATAAAGTATTGGATAATAAGGTGGAAATTGTAAACATATTTATTGATGGTCGTAAAGAAGGAGTTCAGCTTATTGTAGTAGATGATCCAACTAGAGAGACTAAAGGTGAATTTGTTGTTTTAAGTGCAAGTTATATTGAACGTAGTGAGGAAGAGGTTTTGCTTGATGATGCACCACCAGCAAGACGTAATTATATAACTGCTCCTGCTGTAGATGTTTTAGGCTTAATGGGTCAAATTTTGGTAGAGAAGAAAAAGGATCCAACATGTAATCCAGAAGTGTTTTTACATGCTAGTAAAAAAGATCAACTTGCAAGCATTCTTTCATCATTACCACTTGTATATTTTTTAAATGGTTGGCCACAACAATTAGCTCTCAATATTACACAACATTTATCTAGTGTTATTAGTATTTTAATTGAAAGATGTAAGACTAAATTAGGTGTTGAAGTAGTTCCAGGAAAATTAGATGAAACAATTGATAAAATTACTTCACTAGATGATAAATTGGTTGAAAAATTTGCTCATGAGTTTTCAAGAGATGTGCGTCATCCTAAATTGAATCATAATGATATGACTTTAGATGCAAGTATGAATGTTACTGATTCTAATTTTGGTAAATCACAAGTTGTTAGTGAAGAGATGAAAAATGCGGCTTTTGATGTTTCTTCTTTAGAAGATGAAAAAGATAGTAAAGAATTAATTCCTAACAATAATGAACTTAATACTGGTGATGTTATGCCAGAACAACAACCTTCAAAACCATCAATTCCTGAAGAACCAATACTAGACGAAAGTATCATAAATCCTTTAGAAGCATCTGGAAATATTGGTCCAAGTACAACTGATGAAATTCAAAAACCAATTCAAGATAATTTAGAAGTTCCTAGTGATTTAAAAGTAGAAAGCAATTATATTCCACTACATGATCCATTAGTTATGCCTACGCAAGTTACACAAGAATCAGTTGCTGCAGCTAGAAAAATTGACCAAGGTTATAATGCTGAGTCATCAGTAGTTGATACAGAAAAACAAACTTTAGGACCTGTAATGGATCAATTCAGTAAAAAAGAAAATGTTCCAAAAGATTATAAGCAATCTCCTATTAGTCAAGATACTATGATAAATCCTGGAAGTAATTTGGAGGTTGATTCAAGTAAGGCTTTTGTTCAACCAAATTCTACAGTAGCACCTTCTCAAGTGCCAGATGATATTAGTAGAACAACAGTTATTAATCCATCATATACAAAGCCAAATGATACACCTCAACTAGATAATACTCCTGCTAATGTTTCTTCTAGTGACAAAAATGCAGGTTCTAATATACAAGAATATGGAGAAAAACTTGGTATTTGGAATAATGATAGTATAAAATTTGATGAGAAAGTTGCTGATAGTGATCTTAACAAAAATTTACCAATTAAATAATTTGAATTAATAATAATAAAATTAAAAGCATATAATTTCGTGGAGATGATTATATGCTTTTTAATATTGGTGATTTAGTTACAAGAAAATCACATAATAATGATGTCGTCTTTGAAATATTGAAGATAGAGGATAAGATTGCCTATCTTAAGGGTAAAGATATTCGTCTTTATGCGGATAGTGAAGTAGAAGATCTAGTAATTGCAACGGAAGATAAAAGTGATAATGATGATGATAGTATTACGCGTATGAAAGAAGAAATTATGCTTGATCGCAGTGAATATTTTTATCTTCCTGGTAAAGTTTTGCACATCGATGGTGATGATGAGTATTTAGAACGTTGTATGAAATTCTATAATGATTTAAAAATTATGGCTTATGGTGTTAAAATTCAAGAACAAGATATTCCTTATGAAGTAACTAATTATTTAAATAAATTTAAACCTAATATTTTAGTTATTACTGGACATGATGCTATGTACAATCGTGATAATAAAGTCAGTTATAAAAATAGTGATAATTTTATTAAAGCTATTGAAGAAGCTCGTAAATATGAAGACAACCAAGAACGCTTGATAATTGTTGCGGGAGCATGTCAGTCCAATTATGAAGAATTGATTAAGAGTGGTGCCAACTTTGCTAGTAGTCCTAAAAGAGTTAACATTCATGCCCTAGATCCTGCTATTATTGCGTCATCCATTGCTTTGTCAGACAGAAGTACACCAATTGATTTATTAGATATAATTGAAAGAACTAAGTATAAAGAAGAGGGCGTTGGCGGTATTATCACTAATGGTACTATGTATAAGGGGTATCCACGATGAATATAGAAAAGATAAAGACCAAGATAGAAGGAATAAAGAATCAAAAGAAGCATTTTAAAATAAATGGTTCACGAAATCAAATCGAAGAATTTGATGGTATTATTACTGAATCATACAATTATATATTTGTCGTCGAAACAGAAAATGTCAAGAAAAGTTTTAGTTATTCTGATGTATTAATAAATAATATTGAGATTTCCTAGAAAATGCAAAAAATATTGACTTTTCATATATATAATACTAAAATTAAAGTATAAAGTTAGATACTTTAAGAGGGAGGATATACAGAATGAAAATAACATCTGTAAATGTACGCAAGATCAATAAGGAAAGTTCTCGTATGAAAGGAATAGCATCAGTATTAATTGATGATAGTTTTGCTGTACACGACATTAGAATTATTGAAGGAGACAATGGTTTGTTTATTGCTATGCCAAGTAGAAAGACTGCTACTGGTGGATATCGTGATATAGCACATCCTATTAATCCACAAGTTCGTACAATGTTCGAAGAAGCAATTTTTGAAGCATACGAAAATGCTGAAGAACCAACTACTGACGAAGAGGAATAATAAGAAAGGCCAAAAGGTCTTTTTTTATCACATAAAAATCAGGGAGGTAAAAAATGGAAGTAGGATATAATAGAGATGAGACTTTATTACTTGTAAGAAGTTATTATGAAAAAGTAAAAGGTGTTAATGGTGTACAAATAGTTGTTGAACGTGACTTCTTTAAAAATAAATTGAGTAGTTTAATTGGTGAAAATAGTTGCCAAGATCTTGATGACGAACCACTTTTTGTCGTTAGAGGGAGATATGACAATGAATTAAATTTAAAAGTAAATATTGCTGAAAATGTAACACCTAGAAGTCTTAAAGCAATTTTAGGTGTTGTCTTGAAAGATGAGCCTTTTACAGTTGATAGTGTGCAAGTTACATATCGTCGCATGGGTGATTGTAATTGGCCAACATTAGATTTTAATGGTATAAAACTAGGAGTAACACCTAAGACAAAAATTAAACAAAAAGTAAAAACAGTTAAATAACTGTTTTTTTTAATATAAATATTTTTCTTACATATAATGCTTATAGGGAGGCTCATATGGAGAACAATATTGATAATTTTAATCACGCTATTAATCTAGTTGAAAGAAAGAGTATGTTAGTAACAGGAGTTAAAAAAATAGATAATTTTGATAGTGAAGAATTTTTAATGGATACAGTTATGGGTTATTTAATTGTTAAAGGTAAAGATTTAGAATTATTAAAATTAGATACAATGCAACAAACAGTATCTATTAAAGGACAAATAAATAGTATGGCCTATATGGAAAATAATAAGAGTAAAGATAAAGAAACAAGTATAATTAATCGTCTTTTTAAATAATGCCTTTATCTCAACAAATATTAACTATTTTCTCATCTTTTGGATATGGATTGTTTTTCTATTTATTAGTATATTTTAATAGAAAAATTCTTTTTCAGAAAAAATTAACGAAGAGACTTGTTTCTAATATCTTATTTATACTTGATATGACTTTAATCTATTTTATAATGATTAGATATATTAATAATGGTATTATTACTTATTATTCTTATCTTTTTATTATTATAGGAATTATTTTTCAAAAAATTATAATTATGCGAATAAAAACTTATTTAAATAGAGATAGATAAATTTATTTTTAAAGACTAGTTTTATAACTTGTCTTTTTTAAATGACATAAAATATATTTTATAGTATAATATAGATAAAGAATTTTAAGGAGGCAGAAATGAGGATACAAGCGAAAATTAAAGAAATAAACAAAATGATTGAACAAGCAACGTCTGTCTTTTTGATGGCGCATCGTGATTTGGATTTGGATGCGATTAATAGTTGTATAGGAATGGATTTTTATGTTAAGTCTAAAAAGAAGAAATCTTATATAATTATTGATGATGAAGAACAAGAATTAGGTGTTAAAAAAGTATTAGAAGTAGAAAGAAAAAAGATAAATGTTATTAGAAGTCGTAGACTAAATGAATATCGTGATGAAAATAGTCTTTTAATTGTTTTAGATACGAGTAAGTCTAAGATTACGCAAAATCCTGATGTCATTTATGAATTTAATAAAGTTATTAATATTGATCATCATGATGTATCAAGAGAGAGTTTAAGATGTGATTTAAGAGTTATTGATGAAGATGTTTCTAGTACTTGTGAAATGATTACTAATTTCTTAAGAGAAAATAATATGAAAATAACAAGACGCCTTGCGACATTATTATTGTCTGGGATTGTTCTTGATACTAATAATTTTAGGTTAAAGACTTCTAGTGAAACATTTTATATTGCTTATTATTTGATGATGTGTGGAGCTAATATGAATGATGTTAATGAGTTATTAAAGCAAAATATTCATGATTACATCAAACGTCAAAAAATAATTTCTTCTGTTAAAGTTGTTAGGGGGATCGCTATTGGTCATGGTCTTCAAAGAAGTGAATATAAGAAAGAAGAAATAGCCAAGAGTGCTGATAGTCTCTTAACTTTTAGTAAGATTAAAGCATCTTTTGTGATTGCTAATATTTCTAAGAATGAGATTGGTATTAGTGGACGTTCGACTGGTGAAATAAATGTTGGTAAGATTTTAGAACAATTTGGTGGTGGCGGGGATGAAAACGAAGGTGCTGCGCAAATTGAAAATTCTAATGTTAAAAAAACAATGGAGGAGTTGTTAAAAATAATTAGAAATCTTTAGGAGGTATTATGAAAGTTATCTTTTTAAAGGATGTTAGGGGTCAAGGTAAAAAAGGTGATATTAAAGAAGTAAAAGATGGTTATGCGCAAAACTTTTTAATCGCTAGAGGGTTTGCGGAAAAATTGACGGAACAAAGTCTTGGACGTTATCAAAGAGAGAAGAAACAAGAAGCAGAAATAGATGCTGAATATCGTAAAAAAGCTTTGGAATTAAAAGAAAAGTTAAAAGATGTAACATTACATTTTAAAGTTAAAACAGGTGCTTCTGATAAAGTTTTTGGAAGTGTAAGTCCTAAGCAAATAAAAGATGAATTAGAGAAAAAGGGATATACTCTTGATAAGAAACAAATTGAACTTGATCATTCTCTTTCAGCACTTGGATATCATGATGTAAAGCTAGTTTTATATAAAGAAGTTGAAGTAAAAATTAGAGTTCAATTGGAAAAATAGGAAGTGAAATTATGGCAGTAAAAGAAATACCACATAATCCAGAAGCGGAACAAGCTGTTATTGGTTCTATGTTCTTAGAGCGTGGTGCTTTACAAAAAGCTTGTGAAACTTTAACAGGTGAATCTTTTTATCAAAATAATAATGCAAAGATTTTTGCTACTATTAAAGAAATGGCTGATAATAAAGTTCCAGTTGATTTAACGACTGTTACAACAGAGTTAAAAAATAAAAATATATTGAATGAAGTTGGTGGTGTTGAGTACTTAACAGAAATACTAGATAATACAGTTAGTGCTGCTAATGTTGATCAATATATTAAATCTGTTGAAGATGCATCAATGCTAAGAAAATTAATTGAAGTTAGTACAGATATTACAACAATGGCTTATTCTTCAGAAAAAAGTGTTAATGAAACGATTGATGAAGCTGAAAGAAAGATTTTAAGTGTCGTTAAAAATAAACGTTCAACAGAATTTAAGACGATTAAAGATGTCTTGGTAAAGACACAACAGAATTTGGAATTTTTATCACAATCTAAAGGCGAAGTTACTGGTATTGCGACAGGATGGTATGATATTGATAAACTTACAACAGGATTACATGAGGGTCAATTAATTATTATTGCGGCTCGTCCTGCCATGGGAAAAACAGCATTTGCTGTTAATCTTGCCACTAATGTTGCTTTAAATGGTAAACCAGTTGCTTTATTTAACTTGGAAATGAATGCTGAACAGTTAGCTAATCGTATGTTATCATCTTTAGGACAAGTTGAAGGAAAAAAACTAGCTACAGGTAATTTATTAAATGATGACTGGAAGAGAGTCAATGAAGCTATTAGTCAATTATCTGATGCTAAACTATATATGGATGACACACCAGGAATTACAATTGGTGAAATAAGAAGTAAATGTCGAAGACTTGCTAACAGTGAGGAAGGGCTTGGCTTAGTCATAGTCGATTACTTACAACAAGTATCTACTAATGGAAACTATGGTAGTAATCGTCAACAAGAAGTAGCGGACATTTCTCGTGCTTTAAAATTGATGGCTTTAGAGCTAAACGTTCCAGTTGTTGCTCTTGCGCAATTATCACGTGCTGTTGATTCACGTGAAAATAAGCGACCAATGATCAGTGACTTACGTGAATCTGGTTCTATTGAGCAAGATGCTGATATAGTAGCATTCTTATATCGTGAAGATTATTATAACAAAGAAAAAGTAACTGATAATAACACTAGTATTAGTGAATTCATTGTCGCAAAACATCGTAATGGTCCAACAGCTACTATTGAATTATTATTTAAACGTGATACTTCAACTTTTTTAAGTTATCGTAGTGATATGAAGGGAGAATAATATGGATAAGAAGACTATTTTTTTCGTTATCTTAGCCTTATTACTTAGTTCTACTGTTTTTCTATTTGGTGTTGATAAAGTAAAAACACCACAAACAGTATATAAAGTATATTTGGATGGAAAAACAATTGGTTTAATTAATTCTAAGAAGGAATTAGAAACATATATTGATCAGGAACAAAACAATATTAAAGAAAGATATGGGGTTGATAAGGTATATTTACCTAATAACTTAGATATTGAAAAAGAAACAACATATAGTGACAATATCAGTAGTGTTGAAGATATTTATAAAAAGATTGTTGACATTGCACCTTTTACTATTAATGGTTATGAAATAAAGATTAAAGGTGTTGAAGAGATGACTGAGGATGGTGTTGAACAAACTAAGACAGTTAAGCTATTTGTTTTAGATAAAGATCTTTTCAGTGAAGCAACTGAGGGAACTATACAAGCTTTCATTGATGAAAATACTTATGATGCTTTTCGTAATAATAAACAAAAAGAAATAGAAGATGTTGGAAAGAAAGTAGAAAATCTTTATATTCAAAATAACATAACTATTAAAAAGACTAATATTTCTACTGAAGAACAAATTTTTACGACACCAGAAGATTTAAGTCAATATTTATTATTTGGAACTTTGGAAACACAAAAAGACTATAAAGTAAAAAGTGGGGAAACAATTGAAGATATTGCTTTTAATCATAAGATGTCAACAAATGAATTCTTAGTAGCTAACCCGGAAATTACTAATGAAAATGTTTTATTGACAGAAGGCGAAACTGTTAATATTGGTACGATTAATCCGGCTTTTAAAGTAATTGAAGAAGATTATGTTGTTGAATATCAAACAATTGATTATCATACGACTTATGAGTATGATAATACTCTTCCTAAAGGAACAGAACGTGTTAAACGTGAAGGAGTTGATGGTAAAGCCAAAGTATCATATATTGTTAAAAAGGCCAATGGTGAAATCTTGAGTACAGAGACACAATCAACAGAAACAATTAAAGAAGCTCAAAATAAGATTGTTATTCGTGGAACAAAAGTTGTATCAGGTGTTGGTGTTAGTATTGGTGGTGTTTGGTTCTGGCCAACGGAGAAACCTTATACACTTAATAGTCCTTATGGTTATCGTGGTGGTAAACTTCATACTGGTACTGATATAGGTGGATCTTATGGTTCTAATATTTATGCTTCTAATAATGGTGTTGTTGTTGAATCTGGTTATACTGGATATAATGGTAACTATATCATCATCAATCATAATAATGGATATTATACGACATATGGTCACTTGTCTAAACGTTTAGTTCAAGCTGGTGAAACAGTTGAAATGGGACAAGTAATTGGTAAAATGGGACAAACAGGATATGCAACTGGAGTACATTTACACTTCAGTATTTGGAAAGGATATCCATTCCGCGGTGGTACAAGTTATAATGCGATGCGTGTGTTGAAGTTCAAATAATGAAAATAAAAATTATTTCAAGTGGGTCTAAAGCTAATTGTACTTTGATCAGTTGTGGTAAAACTAATATTTTAATTGATGCTGGACCAACTGCTAGTTTTATAAGTACGGAACTAGAAAAAGAAAATTTAACGCCTAAAGATATTAAGGCAATTATTATAACGCATACGCATAGTGATCACATTAAGGGATTACAAACCTTTCTAAAAAAGACTAATGCTAAAGTCTGTGTTACGGAAGAAAAAATTGAAGACATAATTAAGATTGTACCGGCTAGTTCAATCGAACTAATTGATAAATTCTTTCAACTAGATGATGTATTCATTGAACTATTACCACTTTCACATGATGTTTCTTGTGACGGAATGATTATCAAATATGATGATAAAGAATTGGTATATATTACTGATACTGGCTATGTTAATAAGAAATATTTACCTAAACTTACCAATAAAGATTTATATATAGTTGAAACTAATTATAATGAAGAAATGTTAATGAATGGCCCATATCCCTATTTGTTAAAACAAAGAATTCTTGGTGATAGTGGACATCTATCTAATCGTTATACAGGAAAATTGCTTGCGAAATGTATTGGTCCTAATACTAAGTATGTTTTCTTAGCGCACATTAGTGAAAACAATAATACTTATGATTTAGCTTTAGAAGAAGTTAAAGATGAATTAAAAGATATTGATTTCGATGTTGATAAATTAATAGTAACACATCAAAATACTGCTTGTGAGATGGTGGAAATATGATTAAAATAATTTGTGTTGGCAAGGTAAAAGAAAATTTTTATCGTGAAGCAATTGAAGAGTATAAAAAACGTCTTTCTAAATATACACAATTAGAAATTGTTGAAATAATGGATGAAGGTTTAACCGATGTTAAAACATCTTTGAAACTTGAAGGGGAAAAGATTCTAAAACAAGTAAATCCTAAAGATTACATAATAACTCTAGAAATTGAAGGAAAAGAGTTAACATCCGTCGAACTAGCCGAAAAGTTAGATTCTATCTTTAACACTAACAGCAACATAACTTTCATCATTGGTGGTAGTTATGGTTTATCTGAAGAAGTAAAAAAGATATCTAAATATCGTTTATCTTTTTCAAAGATGACTTTTCCTCATCAATTATTTAGAGTCATTCTTTTAGAACAAATATATAGAGCATTTAAAATAAACAATAATGAGTCTTATCATAAGTAAGCATTATTGTTTTTTTTTATTAAAAATGATAATATAAAAAAGAAAGTAGTGATTATATGAAAGAAGCACTTGTTTTAACAGCGTTCCTTGGTACTATTAATCAAAATGTTATGGCTAATGAACCAACGGAAGCAGTTGTTGATTTAACGAAAATGAATATATATGAAATTCAAGAAGCTGTTGATGATGGATACTTAACGTATGAAAAAATAATGCAGATTTATCTTGATCGAATTGATAAATATAATGGTAAGTATAATGCGGTTTTAAATGTTAATAAAAATGCTTTAGAAGAAGCACGAAAAAAGGATGAAGAATACAAACGTCAAGGTCGTAGTAGTTTATTATTTGGTTTACCTATTTTAGTTAAAGATAATATTGATGTTAAAGGTCTTCCAACAACAGCGGGAACAAAAGCTCTTAAAGATAATTACCCTAAAGAGAATGCTCCTGCGGTGCAAAACATTATTGATGCTGGGGGTATCATCATTGGTAAAACAAATATGAGTGAATTTGCGATTTCAGCTTATAACTCATATAGTAGTTATGGTAATGTATACAATTCTTATAATACTAATTATTCCAGTTATGGATCATCTGGCGGTACAGCCGTTGGAGTAGCTGCAAATTTTGCTGTTGCTGGTCTTGGAACAGATACTGGTGGTAGTGTTAGATTACCTAGTGCCGCTAACAATTTGGTAGGTCTTCGTCCAACTTGGGGAAGTGTTTCACCAGATGGTGTTATCAAGTATGATAAAACTCGTGATACTATTGGACCAATAACAAGATTTGTAGAAGATAATGCGATTTTAATGGATGTTATTTCTAAAGATAAAACAGAGTTTGAAAAGTCTTTAACATCTAAAAAGAGTTTAAAGGGTGTAAGAATTGGGGTTGCTACGCAATTTATGAGTCTTTCTTCAACGACGACAGGAATCGCAACTTCTAAAGTTGATAGTGATATCTATAACTTAATGCAAAAAGCAATTAATAATTTAAAGAGTTTAGGTGCCGAAATAGTCTATATAAATAATTTCTATAATGGTTATTATTCTTTTAATGACACATCTTTCTGTTATGACTTAAATGAATATTTAAAGGGTACAACGGGTCCAATTAGAACTTGGCAACAATTAAAGGCATCAGGGCAATACGTCAGCAATATGAATTGGGTTAACTCTAATTGGTGTGATACTGATTATACTGAGTCAACAGCTTATAAGAACACTTTAACGGCTCGTAATAATTATAAAAACTATGTTAAAGATCGTTTTGATAATAATGATGTTGATGTTGTAATCTACCCAACTATTCGTAGTAAACTTTCAACTTATAGTGCTAGCCGTAGTGTTTCTACTAAGACAGCTGCCTATACTATAACAGCTACTGGTTATCCATCAATGAATGTTCAAATTGGTAGTATTAATGGTTTATACTATGGAATGGAAATGGTTGCTCTTGCTAATAATGAAGAAGCAATATACTCTATTGCTTACTTATATCAAAATAAAACAAATTATTATAAAAATCCTAGTATATCTAAAAATTTATATAATTTATCAGATACTCTTTTAAAAGTAAAGAACTATTATGACAAAGTTAAAAGTTCTACTTATCAAAAACTAGATAATGTTACGGATTATTATTTAAAAGATTATTCTAGTACAACTAAATCTAATCTAAAAGAAAGTTTAATTCTTGGACTATATAATTTAATAAATAAAAATACAAAATAGTTCAAGTAATTAAACTTTTTTAATAGAATTAACTAGGTGAAAATATGGACATAATAAATAAAGTAATATGGTTAGTTACAACATCAGTAATTCTATTATCAGGTATCTTTTTTTCTATTAAGTTAGGTTTTCCACAATTTAGAATAAAGAAAATTTTTAAAAGTATTAATAATAAAAGTAATAATTGTGTTAGTGTTTTAGATAGTCTTATGATGTCTTTATCATCACGAATAGGCGTTGGGTCAATCGCTGGAATTGCGCTTGCGATTAAGTATGGCGGTATAGGAAGTATTTTTTGGATATGGGTTATTACTATTGTTGTTTCAAGTATTTCTTATCTTGAAAGTATTTATGGGGCTAGATACAAAGAAAAAATAAAATGGAGTACATTAGTTGGAGGACCACATTATTATATTGATAAAGTTTTAAATAAAAAAGTTTTAGCGCGTATCTATGCTTTATTAATAATTGTGTCATATGGCATCGGTTTTATTACGATTCAAACCAATACTGTTTCAAGAGTGGTTGTTTTATCAACAAATTGGAACTTAAAAGTAATTAGTATCGTTATCCTTCTTACAGCGCTATATTGTCTTTTTTCAAGTAGTCATAAAAAGAGTAAAATAATTAGTAAAATGGTTCCTTTGATGACCGGACTATATTTATTATTAGGAGTGTTTGTCTTATTATTTAATTTTCGATTAGTTTGTAAAATAATTATTGATATTGTTATAACTGCTTTCAACTATAAAGCTCTTGGTGGTTCAGTTATCTATTCTTTAATTGTAGGGATGCAAAGAGCTATTTTTTCAACTGAAGTTGGTATTGGAACATCGGCTATTTCTTCCGCAATGACGGATACCCAAGATGAGAATCAAGGATATGTACAAATATTAGGTAATTATATTACAAGTTTCATCATTTGTACTATAACAGCTCTCATCATTCTATCTTCTAACTTTCATAATTATATCGATAGTAGTACTAATGGTATAGAACTTGCTTATTTTGCTTTTAAATATCACTTTGGTAGCATCGGTAAAATATTTATTTTTATATGTATCATTCTTTTTGCCTATTCAACGATTATTTCCGGATTTTATTATGGTGAAGTTGCCTTACAATATCTAACTAAGAAAAAAGTTTTCAATTTTATTTATAAATTAATAGTCATAGTCTTTATTTTCATATCTTGTTGGATGAGTGCTACTAAAATATGGACTTTAATTGATATATTGGTTGCTTTTTTATGTTTGATAAATATTTATGCCATTATCTTAATCTATAAAAAAAATAATAAATAGGGTATAATTAATTTGGTGGTAATATGTTGGGAAATGACTGGGATGAATTATTGAAAGATGAAATAAATAAAGATTATTTTCAAGAATTATTTAGTTTTGTTAAAGAAGAGTATCAAAAACATACTGTTTATCCAAAGATGAGTGAAGTATTTAATGCTTTTCGTCATACGGCTTATAAAGATGTTAAAGTTGTCATTTTAGGACAAGATCCATATCATGGTGAAAACGAAGCTGAAGGGTTATCTTTTTCGGTTAAGACTGGTATTAGAAAGCCGCCATCTTTGAATAATATTTTTAAAGAATTACATGATGATTTAGGGTATGAAATAAGTGAAAGTGGTAGTCTTATTAAATGGACTGAAGAAGGAGTTCTCCTATTAAATAGTGTTTTAACTGTTGAAAAGGATAAACCCGCATCCCATAAAGATCACGGTTGGGAAACATTTACGGATGCTGTCATATCAAAAATAAACGAAAAAGAAACACCGGTTGTTTTCATTCTTTGGGGTAATTATGCTCGTGCTAAAAAGATATTAATTACTAATCCTATTCATTATATTATTGAATCACCACATCCATCACCATATTCCGCTAATAATGGTTTCTTTGGAAGTAAACCTTTTTCGAAAACAAATAATTTTCTTAAGTCCAAAGGCATTTCACCAATTGATTGGAATTTAGTTAAATAAATTTGTTATTGACAAAATGTTAAAAAGATGGTATAATGTAGTCATGTTGAGAGGGAGTAGTTCTCATAGTTTGATTCGTCATTACGATATTAAATCCGGATTAAACGATAACATTGTTATTGAACAAGACTTTCACATTTAATTGTGAGGCCTTGTTTTTCTTTTACCTCACAATAATATAGGGGGGAAAAAATATGGAAAAGAAAAAATTTTATTTTGCTTCACCAGTATTTCATGAGTGTGCTTTGATTGAGCATTGGATACAATATGAGACATTTGGACAAATTGATCATAACATATTTGTTTCACAAAGAAAGGTTCTTGTTTATGGTGTAACTGATGAAAATGGTGAGACCAAATTCTATAGTTTTCCTAAAGGAAAACAAGTTTTTGAAAAAAATTATAATTCATCTTATAGTACGGAATCAGGACCTTGGGAAGTTGAATATTGTGGACCTTATTGTAGTGAAAATGGACCATCGCAATCTTATGACAAACATCCTGATATATTAAGTTATTTTGTACCAATTGAAGAATATTTTTCATTAAGTTCTGAAGTAACATCACCTGCTTTAGCAAGACTATATTTAAGACTTGCTAACTACCAAAAGAAAGGTTATGTAAAGCTATCTACAGATGAAGAAGAAGCAAAAAAACAAATTGAAGATATTAAAGTAAGAAAATCTTCACAAGAAAAAACATTAGTAAAAACGAAATAATAATCTTAATAAAGGCATACTCATGTATGTCTTTTATTTTTATAATAAAATAAAAAAAGTTGAGATAACTCAACTATAATTTTTAAGAATTTGCCTCTTTTTTCTTTTTATCTTTTAATATTTCAAAGAATTCATCTTCTTCGAAAGTGTATAAGAATTTAAAGTCATATCCTTTTTTTCTTGCTACTAAATTAGATGGGAACTTATCTAATAATTCATTAAAAATAGTTGAATTATCATTATAGAACAATTTAGTAGCATCAAGATTAGTCTCTAATTCTTCTAAAGCATTTATCTTATTCTTTAATTCTTCTTCAGGAATGAATGATTTGTTAACTAATAAGTATTCTTTTAACTCGGAATATACTTCGGAAAGTTCACGATCAAGTTTTAAACTATCAATATTCTTTTTGGTTATTTTGGCAACTGAAGAAAAAACACGGTTTTCATTCAATTCATTAATCTCTTCACAAATTTCATTTAAAATACTACCTTTACGATTTAATAACTCATCAATTTCATTTTCACCATCATGAATTCGTACTAAAATAGAATTAAAATCTTTTGTTACGTCTTTTAATTTATAAATAAATATAACGGTAATTATAACGATTAATAAAATTATATAAGGAATCATCTTTGGACCTCCATTCTAAAAGAATTATATCAAAAAAAAAAGAATGATTCAATCACTCTTTACTTATATTTGGTTTTTGATCAAATGTTGCATAATTTAAATAAATGCTCCATATCAAATAATATTCACGATTATCTTCATTGTAGACCAAGATGTAATCATCTCCTGCTTCCGCTAAAACACCATAGAAGATTTTGTCACGCCAATCAACTGAATCAGGAAATGAAACAAAGAAATAACCAGAAATACCAACATTATTTTTTAAGACATTTTGAGCATAACTACTACTGTTGGAATTATAACCAGTATTACTAAAACCATTTAAATTGTTTAATGGACCCGTTAGAGTAGGATTACTATTTGAATTAACACCACTATTATTACTTGTATTTAAAAAATCATTATAGTTAGGAAGACCTTGGATATTATCATTTCTAAAAAAAGCACCATTCATTTACTATCATCCTTTCATTCTAATATATGTCAAATGTCTAGAAAATGATATAAATATTAATTTAAAAAGATAGAAATATGTTATAATTGGAAGAGAATGAAAGAGGGCCTATATATGAGTTTCATAGATGAAATAAAGATGCGTGCTAGAAGTGATAAAAAGACAATTGTTCTTCCTGAGAGTATGGATAGAAGAGTTTTAGAAGCTATTGAAATTATTGAAAAAGAAGATTTTGCCAATATAATACTTCTTGGTAATAAAGAAGAAATTTTAAAAAATAATAGTGATTTAGATTTATCTAAAATAGAGGTTATAGATCCTAATAAATCGATATTAACTGATGAATTAGCAAAAATTCTTTATGAACTTCGTAAAGGGAAGGGTATGACTTTAGAAGAAGCTAAACATCTTTTAACAGAAGACTTTATGTATTTTGCTTGTATGCTTTTAAAGATGAACCTTGCGGATGGTGTTGTATCAGGTGCGTGTCATTCGAGTGCTAATACGTTAAAACCAGCTTTACAAATCATTAAGACAAAAGAAGATGCTCCTTTAGTATCAGCATTCTTCTTGATGGTTGTTCCTAATTGTGAATATGGCGAAAATGGTATTTTTGTCTTTGGTGATAGTGGCCTAGAACAAAATCCTAATTCTGAAAAATTGGCAGCGATTGCATCTCTTTCTGCTGAAAGTTTCCAATTGTTAGTCCAAAAAGAACCAATTGTGGCGTTACTATCTCATTCGACGATGGGAAGTGCTAAGCATGCTGATGTTGATAAAGTTGTTGAAGCCGTAAGGATTGCCAAAGAAAAATATCCACAATACAAGATTGATGGAGAATTACAACTAGATGCTGCGATAGTTCCCGAAATTGCTAAATCCAAAGCTCCTAATAGTGAAGTAGCAGGAAAAGCTAATGTTTTGATTTTCCCCGATTTGGACGCTGGTAATATTGGTTACAAATTAGTTGAACGTCTTGCTAAAGCCGAAGCTTATGGTCCATTGTGCCAAGGAATTGCTAAGCCAGTTAACGATTTATCGCGTGGTTGTTCCAAAGAAGATATCGTTGGTGTTGTTGCGATAACTGCTGTTCAAGCCCAAAATAATAATTAGATAACAATTAGAGAATAGAATTATCTATTCTCTTTATTTTGGTAAAAATTGACTTTTTGGAAGATTTGTGTTATAATACACGGCGTTATTAAAGAAGAAGTCGATAGACTAAAAATAGGGGGTTAAAATGAAAAGATTTACTAAGGAACTTAAAAGTAGAATGGATAGCACTATTCAAGATATCATATTAGATTTAACTGAATTATCTAAAAAATATGACTTACGAGCAGTAGCAGCAGTTAAATGTGATATGGATGAAATTTTTATTGGTAGACAAAGAGTTATGCCTGGGTCTAAACAAGAAAATATTATCTTGGGTGATTGGATGTTACACGTTCTAAATGAAAAAGAAGGAAAAAGAGTTGTTTTATCTAGTGACACACATTCAGATTTAGGAGTTATTTCTTTTGTTTTGAGTGGTGAAAAAGGAGAACCAGATTTTGCATTAATTTCTGAAAAGAAAACTTTAAATAGTCTTTTATTTAGAGATAATGCTAGTCGTATTTCTAACTCTAAGTATGATATATATTACAACTTTTTAGCATCCTATGCTGATACAAGAAGTAGTGTCATAGGTGAACTTGAAAGACAACAAAGAGAAAGAAAGACAAAATTAGAAAGTTCTGATAAACCAAAAGTAAAAGAAATGAAAAGTGCAAATACTATTTAAGTGTAATTTTACACTTTTTATTTTTTCTAAAATTTTATATAATATAATATTATTTGATAAAAGTTTATATTAATGAACTATGAGAAAGGAATATTAAAATGAGAATAGTATTTAAAGATGGTGCATTATTTGATTTCGGTGAAATTAAGAAGGGCATTTTTAAATTTGGTGGTATTGAACACTTTAAGAGTATTGATGCTTTTGATAAGTCAAAGGTAAAAGTTAGAAAAATTGTTCCAAAAAATAGTAATAAGACACTAAAATAAATATTTTCAATTATAAAGTACTGATTCTCATCAGTATTTTTTAATTTACTTTCAAAAAAAAATATGATATTTAATATTTGTGAAAGTAATTAGGTAAAGTGAGGTGAAGATTATGGAGTTAAAAGATTTTAAAAAAGAAATAGAAGCAAAAAAATATGACAAAGTATATGATGTTATTGTTCAAAAAGACATTGAATTAATAAAAGAAATAAGTAAGATTAAAAATATCGATATAACAATGGGTAAATATGGATCACAAGATTTGGAAGCTGAACTATATCATTATTATGCTGTTTTTCGTGAAGAAAGTGGAATGTTCAAATACATTCAATATGTAATATTTAAATTAGAGAAGTATTACTATGAACCATTAGATGAATATGATACACCACTTCAAAGAATAGAGTCATATATAAATGATTATAATAATCTTCAAAAATTAATAGATACTTATGAAGAAGAGAAAGAAAAGTTAAAAGATAAATCTATTATTGATATAAGAAATGAATATAAAGATAAATTCTTAAATTTATTTAAAGAGATGTTAGATTATAAAAAGAAAAAATATCAAAAAAATATATCTTTTAATGAATTATTAAAAAAAGTATCTATTTCATATTATTTTTTCATAGAGGAATTAGAAAATATAGAAAATGCTATTGAAAAAGGATACATTCAAGATGATAGTTATGATGAAGATTATTATATAAAGAAAGATGAAGATCCAGTAGAAATAGCACATTATTTATCTACTATGTATAAAAATATAAAAGATAATGACTATTATAAATCGGTAGCATACTTCTATCATGAATTTGAATTAAAAGATGGTGAGACATATGAAGATCTCTATGACCAAGAAAAAAATAAAATTATTAATATATTTAAAGAAATGTTAGATTATAGAAAGATATCTTATAATGAAAAAGATACTTATGATGGTTTATTTAAAAAAGTAGAAGAAAATTATCCTTATTTAAAAGATGTTTTGTATGGTTTGTATCCTAATTATCGTGATAGAGACTATATAACTATATTGGATAGGATGGTCAATATTGAAGAAGCATTGCTTAATAGATATAAAAATTATGACCAAGAAATGATAAAATATCAAAATAAATTAAAACAAGAAGAAAGTACCAATGATTTTTTTGTTGAATAAAAGGCACTAAATTATAGTGTTTTTTATTGTTAGATTATTTATTGATATTTTATTTATTTACTTTTAATTAAAAATATGTTATTTAATATTATAATGGTGCGTCAGCAAATAACCATTAATTAAAAGGGGGTTTTTATGAAAGATAAATTATATCTTGCGACTTCAGTTTTTAAATATTATGGGGATGATAATCGTTTTATATTTAAAGTTATTCAACCTTTGTTTGGTACTTATGATAAGAAAACTAAGAAATTTACTAATTTTAATAAAAAAGAATATTATGAAATTCTTGATAAGCATATTTTAGAAAGTGATGAGAGAATTGGTTTTTATAATTTGACTAAGTTAGTTGATTTAGAAGAAAAGTATGGAACTGATGACTTAGAGGTCATTGTTGAAAAGTATTTTTTAGAATACAAAGATGATGGTTATGAATATAATGGAATTTCTTTAGTTACTTTTGATTATACTTCTATAAAAGCTTTACTTGAACAATATGAACAATATAAAAAAAATAATCCACAATAATGGTGGATTTATTTTTTCTTATCATCATATATTTCATCAAATACTTGTTGTTCAGATGATGGTTGGGTTCCTTTTAAATAATAGAGGATTCTTTTTTTATCACTTTTTTCGTTGACGGGTTTACCACTTATGGGGTCAACTAAGACACCAACGACGTTTGATGGCTTTTCATACCAAACTTCTTCTTTATCTTTTAAATAGTTTTCCATAGCATTTGCCCAAATGTTTTTGGCTTGAACAGATATTCCGCTTTCTAAATCTCTATTATCATCATAACCAATCCAAACGGTTGTTAAAACATCAGGATTATAACCAATAGTCCAACTATCAGTTGAGGTTGTTCCAGACTTAATCGCATATTTTTTAGATAGTTTAGAAGCAATTGATAAAAGTGTAGGTTGATTATAATCGATTAAAGAAGCATCATATGTTGTCGTTAATAAATCATTTAAAATGTAGACAAGACTTTCATTGAGAATTAATTCGGTATTATCTTCCCATTCGTACAAGATATTACCATCCATATCTTCAACTTTAGTAATTAAATGGGGATCAACTTTATAACCTAAATTGGCAAAAGTGGCATAGGCAGTAGCCATTTCAACCATATTTATTTCATAAGTACCTAAGGGAAGAGAAGGAACAGCTTCTAATTTTGCGGTTATGCCAAGACGATTAGCCATATTGACGAGACTATCTTCACCTAAGAACATATGTGTTTTAACGGCATAAATATTATCGGAATACGATATGGCGGCCGCAAGCGAAATGGGTTTGTTGCCATAAATTTTTCCGGCATTTTGGGGAGCGTAGGTCTCTTCATTAGAAAAGACAAAAGTCGTCTCTTCACTCGTAAAGGAAGTACTAGAAGTAAAACCATTTTCTAAGGCTGTATAATAGAGAAAAGGCTTCATCGTTGAACCAACTTGTCTTTTAGAGTTTAGAACGCGATTGTATTGGGATTTATCGTAATTATTTCCTCCAATTAGTGCAATGATGGAACCATCTTTGGGATTCATCATGAGGCCTGATGCTTGTAATCCTTCTTGCTTTAAATTATCTTTAATACTATTTTCTAACATTTCTTGAGCCTTTAGATCCAAAGTAGTATATATTTTTAATCCACCAGTTTCTAAAAAAGAAGTAGGAACACTGTTTATTTTTTCCAACTCATCTAAAACCGCATCTTTATAATACATGACTGATGATATCGTTTTTTCTTCTTCTTTACCAACAATCGTAATTTCTTCGTTAAGTGCTTCTTGATATTCATCATAAGTTAAATATTTATTGTTATACATTCCTTTTAGAATCATTTCTTGACGAGTTTTAGTATTTTCAAAATTAGTTATTGGTGAGTATTTAGAAGGTGATTTAGGAATAGCGCATAAAAGAGCTGATTCAGCGACATCCAGTTCGCTAGCACTCTTTCCAAAATAAAACTTAGAAGCACTTTCTACACCATATTTACCATTACCATAATTAATGGTATTTAAATAACCCTCTAATATCTCATCTTTTGAATAATGTGTTTCCATATTTAGTGTTAACCACATCTCGTTCCATTTTCTTTTCCAAGTCTTATCAAACTCTAAAAATAAATTTTTAACGTATTGTTGCGTAATGGTAGAAGCCCCTTGAACTGTTTTACCAGCTCTAATATTAGTATATAGAGCTTTCCCAATTCTTAAGACATCGAAACCAAAGTGTTTATAAAAGTTTTTATCTTCAGCTGATATTGTCGCATTTTTTAAATTATCGGAAATGTCATCTAAGGAAACCCATTCTTTACCACTATTTCCTTGGAGAAAAACATTTTCTTCACTATCATAAAAAACAATATTATTGGCCTGTTCAATTTCTAATTTTGGTGAAAATTTGGAATAACCATAAATGGATAAAATACCAAGTATGAAAAAAATGAAAAGAAAAAGACCAATTTTTATAATCTTTTTTAATATTTTCATAAAATCACCATTCCAGTTTTATTATGTAGTAAAAACTTAAAAATATGTGTTAAAAATAGTACTTATATGTTATAATTCGTTTTAGAAATTGTTGGTGGAAAAATGAAAAAAATTAGAATGACAATTACTATTATTTCTAATGGAAATAAGATAAAAGAAAATTTAATGGGTACTATTAATGAAGGCATAATAAGTTATCAAGAAGATAATAATACCTATGTATATTTAGATATTGAGCGTAATTCTTTGATTCGCGAAAATGATGATCTTTATTTAAAATATACTTTTGATGAAAACAATAAAACTTTAGGTAATGTTTTAATAAAAGAGTTTAATAAAGAAGTAACAGTTGATATAAATACTGAATGTATTGAAAAAAGTAATAATAGATATTATGTTGAATATTTAATTGAAAAAGATAAATTCATATATAAAATAGCATTTAGGGAGGAATAGTATGAGTTATATAAAGAAGTTAAAACAAGATTTAATCGATATGTTTAAAAGAGCTGGATATGAAGTTTCAGACATTGATTTAACGACATCTAATCGACCAGAACTTGGTGATTTTCAAATAAATGATGCAATGCGTTTAGCGAAAATATATGGTGAAAGTCCAGTTAGTATTGCCGGAAAAGTTAAAGAATTATTAGATAGAGATGATAATTTTACTAATGTTAATATTGCCGGTCCTGGATTCATTAACCTTTCTATTTCTGATAAAGCCCTAATTGAATTTTTGAATATATTGAATGAAGATGTTAAAAATAATATTGATGTTAGAGAGGGTAAAAAACTTTTCCTCGATTATGGTGGTGCGAATATTGCGAAGACACTTCATGTTGGACATTTGCGTTCAGCTAATATTGGTGGAGCCCTAAAAAGACTTGCGAAGACTTTGGGTGATGAAGTAATTTCTGATGTTCATTTTGGAGATATTGGTCGTCAATCAGGAATGGTCATTTCCGAGATTAAGAGAAGATATCCCGATTTAAAATATTTTGCGGAAGACTATAATGGCGAAGACGTTGATTTCGAAATAACAGCTGATGAACTAGGGGAAATTTATCCTAAAGCATCACTAGCTTGTAAGGAAGATGAAGATCGTTTAGAAGAAGTGCGTAAAATAACTATGGATCTTGAAAATGGTCATGTTGGATATGCGAAACTTTGGGAGAAAATAAAGAAAGTTTCCATTGAAGATATTAAGAGTATCTATTTAAAATTGAATACTGATTTTGACTTGTGGGAAGGTGAAACGGATTGTTATCCTTATATTCCTGAAGTAGTTAAGAAATTAAAAGATGGCAATTATTTGTATGAGAGTGAAGGAGCTTTAGTAATGGATATTGCTCTTGAAAGTGATAATAGTCCTATGCCACCATTAGTTGTCATTAAAAGTAATGGGGCAACGCTTTATGCAACGCGTGAACTTGCGACTATTTATTCAAGAATGCAACGCTTTAATCCTGATGAGTTTTGGTATGTTACAGATTTCCGTCAAGGACTATATTTTGAACAAGTTTTTCGTGCTAGTAAAAAAAGTGGTTTAGTAAATGAAAATACCGAGTTAAAACACTTAGAATTTGGAACGATGAATGGACCTGATGGTAAACCATTTAAAACAAGAGATGGTGGAGTAATGGATTTAAAGAGTTTGATCGCCTTAGTTGTCGATGAAGCTACATCACGTCTAAATCCTAATATTACTGATCCAACTGAACGAAAAAAAACAGCTGAACAAATTGCTCTTGCAGCTTTAAAGTATGCGGACTTTTTACCTTTTAGAACGACTGATTACATCTTTGATCCAGGAAAGTTTGTCGACTTGGAAGGTAAGACAGGACCATATTTGTTATACTCAACGATTAGAATTAAATCTTTATTGAATAAATCTAATACATTTAAATACAATGTAAAAAGAATAGTTAAAGAAAGTGATCGTGATGTTGCTATAACGTTGTTAAGTTTGCCTAATATTTTAGATAAAGCATATGAAGTTAAATCATTGAATGATATTGCTGAATATCTATATAAATTGACAAGTGCCTACAACAAATTTTATGCTGAGAATAGAATTTTATCAGAGGGTGATGAAGAAATTAGATCTTCTTGGTTAGCCCTTTCAAATATTGTTAAATCAACAAATGAAATGCTTCTTACAATATTGGGAATTGAAGTTCCTGATAAAATGTAAGAAAATAGGTTGCTTTTCATAGGAAATAATGATATAAAAGAAAAAGGAATTTATATATCCGAAAATATCATAAATTAAATGTTTATGTAGGAGGAATGAAAATGAGTATTTATGATATGTCCAAAGAAGAATTGGAGTTATATTCATACAAAGACTTAACAAATATGCTACTAAAGGAAAAAGGGGCAATGAATACTGCTGATTTATTTAAAGAGATAACTAAACTTTTAGAGTTACCAAGTAGTGTATTTGAGAATAAAATAGGAGATTATTATACAACTTTGACTAATGATAAACACTTTATTATGTTAGATGATGGAAAATGGGATTTAAGAGAAAACCATACATCTGATAAAGTTGTCATAATAAATGATAGTGAAGAGGAAGAAGAAGAGGAAGAAGAAGAGGATTTATCTGAAAATAAAGATGATGAAGATAGTTCTGATGATGAAGACAATAATGATGATTATGACTCTTCAAGAAGTGATGATGATTTTGATGACTCGGATGATGACTTAAAAGATTTAGTAATACTAGATGAAGATGAGTTAGAGTTAGAAGAATAGTTAGTGACAAGTCGGTAAAATGACTTGTTTTTCTTATTAACTTTTACTATTAATTATTATATTTTAATGCTATAATATGCATAGATATTTATTGAGAGATGGAGCGATTAATATGATTGAAAGACTGGAAATAATAAAGAACAAGTATGAAGATATGCAAAAAGAATTGATGAAGCCAGAAGTACTTAGTGATATAAATAAAACAACAGAGTTATCAAGAGAGATGGCTTCACTTGAAGAAATTGTTAATCACTATAAAAGATATATGGAAGTAGATAAGGAATTAGAAGAAGCTAAAGAACTTATGAAAGATCCCGAACTTGGGGAAATGGCTAAATCAGAATATGATTCCTTAGTTCAAGAAAAAGAAGATTTAGAGCGAAAACTAGAAATTTTATTAATACCAAAAGACCCTAATGATGGAAAAAATATCATTATGGAAATAAGAGGAGCAGCAGGAGGAGACGAAGCCAATATTTTTGCTGGTGATTTATATCGCATGTATACGCGTTATGCTGAACGCCAAGGTTTTAAGACGGAAGTCATTGACTTAGTTGAAGGAACAGCGGGTGGTTTTGCACAAATTGAATTTATGATTAAGGGAGCTAATGTCTATTCAAAATTAAAATATGAAAGTGGTTCCCATCGAGTTCAAAGAGTACCGGAAACGGAGTCGCAAGGAAGAATTCAAACATCAACGGCAACAGTTTTAGTTATGCCAGAAGTTGAAGATGTAAGTATTGATATAAATCCTAATGATTTAAGAATTGATGTTTATTGTGCTAGTGGTCATGGTGGACAAGGAGTTAATACAACACCATCAGCTGTTCGTATTACGCACATTCCAACTAATACGGTTGTTACTTGCCAAAACGAACGTAGTCAAATTCAAAATAAAGAACAAGCAATGAAAGTTTTACGTGCTCGTCTATATGAAGCCGAACAAGCCAAACAAGATGCGGAAGTTGGAAGTGAAAGAAAGAGTAAGATTGGTACAGGAGATCGTTCTGAAAAAATTCGTACTTACAACTATCCACAAAATCGTGTAACGGATCATCGTATCGGTTATACAACTAATAATTTGGATCGTATTATGAATGGTCAATTAGATGAAATAATTGAAGCATTAATCAATGAAGACCAAAAGCGTAAATTAGAAGGAAATGAAGAATAATGACTGTTGATGATGTAATTGTCTATGGTAAAAGTAAAGTTCATTCCGATTTAGCGAAAATGCTTTTAGCTGATTTAATGGGCATCAATTCCTTAGAGTTATTATTCATTCTTGATCAAGAAGTTGATGAGGAAATCGTCAATACTTTTAAATATCGTGTTGATGAGTTACGCAAAGGTCGTCCCATTCAATATATCATTGGTAATGTTAACTTTTGTGGTAACCTTTTAGAAGTCAATGAAAGCGTTTTAATTCCTAGATTTGAGACTGAACAATTAGTCAAAGAAACGATTAAACGCATAAATCTATTATTCCCTAGTGGGGAGTTTGACTTAATTGATTTGGGGTGTGGAAGTGGAGCCATTGGTCTATCAATAAAAAAAGAGATAGAACGCGCTAATATCACTCTTCTTGATATAAGTGAAGAGGCACTAGAAGTTGCCAAAAGGAATGCTGAAGGATTAGGTCTAAAAGCGAAGTTTATTTTAAATGATATGTTAGAGAATTTATCTAATCAATACGATGTTATTGTATCTAATCCACCATATATTAAGACTGATGAAGAAATAGAGGAAATCGTTAAAAATAATGAACCGCACTTGGCTTTATATGCTGGTGTTGATGGTCTAGACTATTATCGAAAAATTCTAAATCACGTCAAAGAAAATATTAAAAGTAAATATTTAATTGCTTTTGAAATAGGTGATACACAAAAAGACGCTATCTTTGATTTGGTCAGTAAAACCCTTACTAATTACAAAATAGAATGTCTAAAAGATTATCAAAATCGTGATCGTATGATATTTATTTATAATGAATAAATATCTTTTTTTGTATAAAAATATTTATTTAGTATCATTATTTTAATGGTGATGATATGAAAAAACTATTTATTGCTTTGGCAATTATTTTAATTCCTTTAACTTATAACAAATACAATAGTGAAGAACAAGTAATAATTCCTAATGATGCTATTAGAATAAGAGTTATTGCTAACTCTAATTCTTTAGATGATCAACAAGAAAAGTTAGTCGTTAGAAAAAATTTACAAATCTTTTTGAGCGATTTATTAAAAGGTGCCAAAACTAAAGAAGAGACAGAAGAAACAATTAAGAGTAATATTTCTAATATTAATCAAAATATTACAGATACTTTAAACAGCTTAGAATCTAAGACTAAATATGAAACTAATTATGGATTAAATTATTTTCCCGAAAAAGAGTTTAAAGGTATTACATATGAGTCTGGATACTATGACTCGTTAGTAGTAACTTTAGGTAAAGGAAAAGGAAACAATTGGTGGTGTGTCTTATTTCCACCCTTATGCTTATTGCCAACAGAAGAAGAAAATATTACCAATGTTGAATATGGTTTCTTTGTTAATGAGGTAATTTCTAACTATAAATAAAAAATAAATACATAGAATTATATAGGTGATTCAATGTATTTTTTTATTACCTTAACAACAGCTGTTGCATTAAGTTTAGATGCTTTTTCTCTAGCTATTATATATGGTACAGTTTTAAAAGATAAAAGAACTATTATAATACTCAGTTTAGCTGTTGGTATCTTTCACTTTTTTATGCCTTTTCTAGGATATTTAATGAGTAATTTAGTTATTGCTAGATTTATCTCCAATACTAATTTTATTGCCTTTGTCATTTTCTTAATTTTAGGATTAGAGATGCTTTTTAGTAAGAATGAAGAAGATACTTTAATGAATTTTTCTAAGTTGACAAGTATTTTATTATTTGCTTTTACGGTTAGTATTGATAGTTTTAGTGTTGGGATTGCGATTGCATCTAGTGGGAAAATCTTTATGCCGATGTGTATGTTTTCAACTGTCAGTTTTCTTTTTACTTATGTTGGATTAATAATTGGTAAAAAAATAAATGGTCTTTTTGGTAAGTATACGACCAAGATTGGTGGCTTAATGTTAATTTTTTTATCATTCTATTATTTATTGACATAGAAAAATCTTTTTTTCCTTTGTATTTATTGATTATATTCAGTTTAATTGATAAAATGAAGATAAGAAAGAATGGTGAATAAGATGCTAGTAAATGGTAGAAAAATATTACAAGATGCTAAAGAAGGAAAATATGCTGTTCCGCAATTTAACATCAATAATTTAGAGTGGACAAAGAATATTTTAGAGGAATGCCAGGAATTAAATGTTGCTGTCATTTTAGGTGTTAGTGAAGGGGCAGCTAAATATATGGGTGGCTATAAAGCTGTAAGTGGTATGGTAAAAGGACTAATGGAAGACTTAAATATAACGATTCCAGTATGTCTACATTTGGATCATGGCTCTAGTTTTGAAAATTGTAAAAAGGCTATTGATGCCGGTTTTAGTTCTGTTATGATTGATGCTTCTAAACATCCATTAGATGAAAATATTCGTATTACAAAAGAAGTTGTTGATTATGCTCATCAATTTGATGTTACTGTTGAAGCAGAAGTTGGTCATATTGGGGGACAAGAGGATAATGTTTCTGGAACAAGTCTCAATGCAACTTTGGAAGATTGCTTGACTTTAGTTAATGGAACAGGAATTGATTCTCTTGCTCCAGCATTGGGTAGTGTTCATGGCTTATATAAAGGTGAACCAAATCTTGATTTTGAAACGATGGCTACTATCAATCAGAATTTGACAATTCCTTTGGTTTTACATGGTGGAACAGGAATACCTGATTATGACATAAAGAAAGCTATCAGTTGTGGAATTAGTAAAATAAATATTAATACCGAGTTACAAATTGCTTGGAGTGATGCTGTTAAAGTTTTCGTTAAAGAAAATCCTGATGTCTATGACCCAAGAAAAGTAATTGGTAGTGGTACTTCTTCAATGAAAGATAAAGTTCGTGAAAAAGTAGAAATGTTTAATAACAAATAAATAAAAAACAAATATGATATTGTAGTGGAGGTTTTATGAAAGTATTAAAAATTACAGGGGGAAAAGAATTAAGTGGAACAATCCGTATTAGCGGTGCGAAAAATAGTAGTGTTGCTTTAATCCCTGCTGCAATCTTAGCTGATGATACTGTTACTATTTGTAATGTTCCAGAGATAACAGATACTGATGCTTTGAGTGATATTTTAACTTATTTAGGTGCGGAAGTTAGACGAGCTAGTGAGAGTATTGTTATTAATCCAGTAACAATCGAAAATAAAGAAATAAAAGAGGAACAAGCTAAGAAGTTGCGTGCATCTTATTATTTTATGGGTGCTCTTCTTGGAAAATATAAACATGTGGAAATGTACTTTCCTGGTGGTTGTTCCATCGGTCAAAGACCAATTAATTTACATTTAAAAGGCTTTGAAGCTCTAGGAGCAACAGTTACCAATGATGGAAATAAATATATTGTGGATGCTGATGAATTAAATGGTGCTAATATTTATTTGGATATTGCATCAGTTGGAGCGACGATTAACATTATGTTGGCAGCCGTAAAAGCTAAAGGTAAAACGACAATTGACAATGCCGCAAAAGAGCCAGAAATCGTTAATATTGCTACGTTCTTAAATAATATGGGTGCTAAAATTAGTGGTGCTGGAACGAGTGAAATTGTCATTGATGGTGTTGAAAGTTTAAAAGGATGTTTCCATGAAGTAATACCTGATCGTATTGAAGCTGGAACTTATACGATTATTGGGGCACTAATGGGAAATTATTTAAAGATTGATAATATTATTCCGGAACATTTAGAGTCATTGACATCAAAACTAACGGAAATGGGCGTTTCTTTAGATATTGGACCAGATTACTTAATTGTCAATAGTGAAAAAGATTATAAGCCTGTCAATGTTAAGACTTTAGGGTATCCTGGATTCCCAACCGATTTACAACAACCTTTTTCTGTTCTTTTGACGAAGTGTAATGGAGAGTCTTCCATCGTTGAGACAATTTGGGAAAACAGATTCATGCACATTCCTTATTTAAATAAGATGGGTGCTAAAATCGAAGTTGAAGGAATGGAAGCTAAAATAAGTGGCCCAACCCCTTTAAAAGGTTGTGAAGTCGAAGCAACCGATTTAAGAGCTGGTGCTGCTTTAGTAGCTGCTGCTTTGACAGCTGAAGGAACAACAACTATTACTAATATCAATCATATTTTAAGAGGTTATGAAAACATTGTAGAAAAACTAACCGATGTTGGTGCTAAAATCGAACTTAAAGAAATATAATTAAGTAGAGTAAAATCTACTTTTTTTATTGGGTGATATTATGAGTAGAATAAGTAAAATACTAATATTATTAATAATTTCTTTTTTAACGGCTATCTCCATCTTCATCATTTATGAAAAAACGAGTACTAATTCTTATAAATACTTATCAATTGGTGATGGACTATCAAAAGGACTAAATCCTCTTGGTGTCAAAAGTTTTGATTATAATGATTACATCCAGGAATATTTAAAAGAAAATAAGCAAAAGATCTATTACTATAATTACTCTAAACGTGATATTTCGATATCCGAACTAACAAATGATATCATCTATTTAAAAGATAGAACTTTAAAGAATTATCTTCAGACATCTAATTTAATCATTCTATCTATTGGTGAAGTTGAAATAAAAGAACAAACCTCTAAAGAAGAAGTAGAAGAAGATTTAAATAATCTCATTTTAGAAATAAAAAAATATAACTCCAATCTATGTCTCTTAGGTCATTATGATATAAATGATTCCAATTATGAAAAGATTATGGAATTAAATGATATTTATAAAAAATTATCAAAAAAGCATAATATTATATATATTGATACATCTAATATAACTTATTACTTAAAGGGTAATATTAATATTTATCCTACAATTAGAGGTTATAAAGATATAAGTCAGTTAATAATTAAAGCTATTAAACTAAAAAAATCATAAAGTTCTTGCAAAAAAGGATAATATTTGTTATAGTAAATTAGCAATTAATTACTATGATTGTAATCAATCATGGCGGAAGGAGTGAAAACTATGAAAGCAGGAATTCATCCTGAATATAAAGACACTAAAGTAACTTGTGCTTGTGGAGAAACTTTCACAGTAAGATCAACAAAAGATGAAATGCACGTTGAGGTATGTTCTAAATGCCATCCTTTCTATACTGGAAAACAAAGTAGAAGTTCTCACGCAGGTAATGTTGATAAGTTCAACAAAAAATATGGTTTTAAACAAGAAAATTAGAGAGAAATCTCTATTTTTTTTACACATAATTTTCAAAATAAAAAAGACGAAACTGTGTTATAATAATTTTGATAATAAAATTGAGGTGAATTTATGAAAATAGGTATTGCTAGTGATCATCGTGGTTACGAACTAAAAGGTAAATTAATAAAGTATTTAAGTAATAAGAATTTTCAAATATTTGACTTTGGTACTAATTCAAAGGAAAGTGTTGATTACCCTAAGTATGCTTTTAAATTAGGGGAAGGTGTCGTTAATGGTGTAGTTGATTTTGGTATCGCTATTTGTGGTACAGGAATAGGTATTAGTATTGCTTGTAATAAAGTTAAAGGAATTAGATGTGCTAAAGTTAGTACTTCTAATGAAGCTAAGATGACTAGACTTCATAATGACGCTAATATCCTAGCTTTGAATGGTGATATGCCTCTTTATCGTGCTAAAGATATAGTTGATGCTTTCTTTTCAACTAATTTTTCTAATGAAGATAAACATATTAATCGTATTAAACAAATTACAGATTATGAGAATAATAACAATTTAATAAAAAAACAAATTCGAGAAGAAAAAGAAAAGAAAATTTTAGAAGAACAGGAAACTGTTGAAGAAGAAAAGAGAATAGAAGAAAAAGTTGAAAATAAAAAACAAGAAAAAGTAGAAGAAAAACAAGAAGAAATTAAAGAAGAAGCAAAACTAAAGAGAACGAGAAAAAAGAAAGAAGGAACGAAAGATGAGTAGTAAATTCTTTTTGTATTTAGCTATGACACCATTAGTCATCTTTGGAATGTCATCATTAAATATAAATGGTATTTTTAAAAAGAATCATGTTGTATCAGCTCGTGTTTTATACTTTTTACTTGGTATTTCTTTAATTTATTTATCAACTGAATTTATTTATGATGTTTTTTTATATAGTCATTAATTTTTTTGTATAAATTCTTAAAAATTATCCACAATTTATAGTGAGGTGGATAAAATGAGAAAAAAATTAAGATTGAGACCATATGTATTTCCAGCCATTTATATGATACTTGTATTAGTATTATTAGGAGCTGTTTATTACAATGGTCTAATAAGTAATAATTACAAAGAAAGTGATGAACATTTAACTTATGTAACTAATTTAAACTTTCTAGATGTAATTCCTATTACGAAAGATGAAGAGATAATGGTAAGACCTTATAATGATGAAACAGTTAAAATTGGTAAGAGTTATTACGATTATCAAGAGAGTAGTGAAAATCAAGAGAAGTCTATTATTTATTATGAGGGAACATATATTCAAAACTCTGGTGTTGATTATGTAGGAGATAATTCTTTTGATGTTGTAAGTTGTTTAGATGGAACTGTTATTAGTGCTGAAAAAACGGATTTGATGGGATATGTTGTTGAAGTTAGATATGACAATAATGTCATTATTTCTTATCAAAGTTTATCAGAAGTCGCTGTTAAAGCTAATGATAATGTTACCAAAGGTCAAAAGATTGGTACGAGTGGTAAGTCTTCAATTGGTAGTGAATTAGGTAATCATCTTCATCTTGAAATGTATTATGATGGAACTGTTGTAAATCCTGAAAAATACTATAATACTAATATTAAGGATATTTAATGAAAGATATTGGTATTGATCTTGGAACAGCTAATGTTCTTATTTATGTAAAAGATGAAGGAATATTACTTAATGAACCATCAGTTATTGCGTATGATAGTGATACTAAAGACGTTTTAGCGGTTGGTCGTGATGCTGATTTAATGCTAGGTAGAACACCGAGTAAAGTAAAGGCTGTTAAACCCTTACAAGAAGGTGTTATTGCGGACTTTGAAAGCACTAATAAGATGCTTGAAGAATTTATTAAAAAGATTAAGAAAAAAGGATCTTTGAAGAAGAGTAGTATTCTTATTTGTTGTCCTGCGAACATCACCCAGGTTCAAAAAAATGCTATGTATGAACTAGCGGAAAACATGGGTGCTAAGAAAGTATATATTGAAGATGAACCAAAAGTTGCGGCTATTGGAGCGGGATTAGACATTAATCTTGCTAGTGGTTCAATGGTCATTGATATTGGTGGTGGAACGACGGATATTGCTGTTTTATCTCTCGGTTCAATCGTTAATAGTAGTTCAATTAAGATTGCTGGTAATACTTTTGATAAGGCCATAACAGAATACATCAAAAGTAAGTATGACTTGTTAGTAGGTGAAAAAACAGCCGAAGAAATCAAAATAAAATTGGGTGCTATTAAAGATGCTGATAAAGATAATACGATGGAGATAAAAGGTCGTAGCGTAAAAGAAGGTATGCCGAAAACGATTACGATTAATGAAAAAGAAGTTCAAGAAGCAATAAAACCAGAAATTGATAAGATCAATGAAGAAATTAAAAAAGTTCTTGAAAAAACGCCACCGGAATTATCCGCTGATATTGTTGATAAAGGTGTTGTCATAACTGGTGGTGGAGCTCTTATTAAGGGAATTGCTGAATATATTGAAGAAGACATAAAAATACCTGTTTATGTTGCTGAAAGTCCTCTCACTTGTGTTGCTGAAGGATGTGGAATATTACTTAATAACCCTAAGGAATTAGATAAAAACTGTTGATATATTTCGACAGTTTTATTTTACTTTATAAATTCTCTATTATATAATTAAAGAGATGAGGTGGTAAAATGACGATTGATAGATTGATCGAAGTTTTGTTGATAGTAACAACAACTTTTTCGATTTCTGCTCTTATAATGCCATATATTATAAGAATTGCTAATCACATTGGAGCTTTAGATATTCCAAGACATGAACAAGGTGATCGTCATATTCATAAGACAATTATTCCTAAATTTGGTGGTATGGGCATTTTCATAAGTTTCCTAGTGGGTTATATGCTCTTTGGTGTCCATAGTGTTCAAATGAATGCTATTCTAATTGGTAGTTTTTTCATCATTTTAACAGGAATGATTGATGACATTAATTCTTTATCAGCTAAACATCAATTGATCGGTCAGATTGCAGCTGCTTTAGTAATTATATTTTATGGTAATATAACTTTAAGTAATTTGACGGCTTTTGGTTTTAATATTGAATTTGGTATTTGGGCTTATCCGATAACCCTATTCTTCATTTTAGGATGTATCAATGTCATTCGTTTGATAGATGGACTTGATGGTTTAAGTGGCGGAATATCATCAATTTTCTTCTTGACGATAGGTATTATTTCTTTCTTACAACAACGTTTTGGTACTCTTGAAATTACTTTGACATTCATAATGCTTGGTTCTGTTTTAGGATTCTTAGTTTATAACTTTAATCCCGCTAAGATATTTGCTGGGGAAATTGGTGCAACCTTTATGGGATTCATCATTGCTGTCATATCCTTACTTGGATTTAAAGGAGCATTATTAACTTCCGTTTTAGTACCATTATTAATACTTGCCATCCCAATTCTTGATACATTATTTGCGATTATTAGGCGTGTTATTAAACATAAACCAGTCTATGAAGGTGATAAAGATCATTTCCATCATCAATTATTGAAGATGAACTTTTCTCAAAGAAAAACAGTTTTAATCGTTTATTTCATCAATATTTTATTTTCTATTGCCGCTATTGTCTATACAATCAATAATCAAAAACTAGGTATTATTATGTATATTGTTTTATTCATATTAGTTGTTTTATTTGTTCTACATACTAATATAATTAGTGATAAGTTAGAAGAAAAAACTAAAAATTTAGAACATAAATTAATTAAGAATAAACATGATGACAAAAAAATAGAAGAAGATAAAAAAGAAACAAAAACAAATAGTAAGAAAAAAGAACAAACAAATGTAGAAACTTCTTCTCAAAAGAAAAATTCTAAAATTAAAAAAAGTAATAAGATGTAAAATATACATCTTTTTTTGTGTAATTTAATAAAAGTATGATAAAATGAAAAAGTACGGTTGATAAAAAGGAGACATATGTTAAATTTTATTATCTATGATGATAATAATCATTTTTTAAACGAAAACAAGAAAATTATTGATAAGTGTATGATGAGTTGTGATTATGACTACAAATGTTATTTGTTCCAAGATTACAATAATGACTTTAAAAAAATATTAGGTGCAAACATCGGATTAAAAATATACCTTTTAAATGTTGTTAATAAAAGTAAACTAGGACTTGATGTAGTTAGTGATATTAGAGAAAAATATGATGATTGGAACTCAATTATCATTATGATTACAAGTCATAATGAATTTAAATATGAAGCCTTAGGAAAAGGTTTATTTTTAACTGATTTTATAAATAAATTAGATAATTGGCAAGAAATACTTACTAAAGATATAAAAAGAATAATTAAAAGTTTTGGTGATCCAACTGAGTGTTTGATATATAAGTTTAAACATTCTTTAAGAAGAATAGATCATATGAATATTGTTTATATTGAAAAAGAAAAAGATTCTAAGAAATGTATAATTCATACTTTATATGGTGATTTTGAAATCGGTGGTAGTATTAATGGTATTTTGAGTAAACTAGATGATAAATTTATTAAAACGAGTCGAAGTACTATTATAAATTTAAAACAAGTGATTGAATATAAAAATAATGATAATGAAATAGTTTTTAAAAATGGTGATATAACAAAAGATATTTCGCGATTATTTAAGAAAGATGTAATTAGTAGTATTAATGAATTATCTAGATAAATTTCGACATATTGTGACATTAATATTTACCAAAAAAGGTATTAAAACAAACATTTAAAGAAAGATTATAATAACTATTACTCTTGTAGTAGAATGTTCTATGTTAAATCGTTGCAACAAATTTGACGGAATATTAATTAGAGGTGGAGGTGTGTGTTGTGAGGGGACGTGTAAAATGGTTCAATAACGAAAAAGGTTATGGATTCATTGATTATGTCGATAATGAAGATATCTTTGTTCATTATTCTGCTATTAAACAAGATGGCTATAAGAGTTTGCAAGAAGGACAATATGTAGAATTTGATTTACTTGAAACATCAAAAGGGTATCAAGCATTAGATGTAATGGTTTTAAAAGAAGCAACTACCATAAAATAAGGTAGTTTTTTTCGATTCTATGTGTTATTATAAATATATAGGAGGAGGATGTTATGAAGATATCTATAAGAGGGGACAAAGTGAAAGTTACCGATTCAATGAACAATTACGTTACAGACAAGCTAAAGAAGATTGATAAGTATTTGGATAATCCAGATGAAGTGCGAGCTAATGTCGTCGTAAAAGTCTTGAAAAAGGGACAAAAAGTGGAAATTACTATTCCATTGAAGAACTTTATCTTACGTGCTGAGGAAACTGGTGAGGATATCTATGCAGCTGTTGATACAATAATTGATAAGATTGAAAGAAGAATCAGAAAGAATAAGACGAAATTAGAATCACAAGTTAAGAGATCTCGTGAAGTTAAGAACTTTGCTTTTGATTCACTTGAAGAAATAAGTGATGAAGAAGATAGTCATGAAAAGATTGTTAAGAGAAAAAAAGTAGGAGTAAAACCTATGAGTGAAGAGGAAGCAATACTTCAAATGGATTTACTTGGACATGATTTTTTCCTATTCTTGAATGATGAGACGATGAAACCTACTCTTGTCTATAAGAGAAAGGATAATCAATACGGAATTATAGAAACTGAATAAATATTGAGAGATTTAAGTGGAAAATGATAAATTTTAGAAATATATCAATAAAAATGCTTTAAATCTCTTTTTTTATTTGGTAAAATATTAAATACGGGGAGATGAGTTTATGGGCTTATTAAGAAGTTTATTTGATCATGAATATAAAGAGTTAAAAAAGTTTGCAGCTAAGGCTGATAAGATTGAAGCTTTAGATGAAGAATATCAAAAATTAAGTGATGATGAGTTAAGAGCCAAAACAGATGAATTTAAAAAGAGATTAGCTGATGGTGAAACATTAGATGACATTTTAGTTGAAGCTTTCGCAACGGCAAGAGAAGCAGCTTATCGTGTTATTGGTGAAAAACCATTCTATGTTCAATTACTTGGTGGTATTGCTATCCATGAAGGTAATATTGCGGAGATGAAAACAGGTGAAGGTAAAACTTTGACAGCTGTTCTTCCAGCTTATTTAAATGCATTAACTGGTAATGGTGTTCATATTGTTACTGTCAATGAATACTTGGCTGGACGTGATGCTAATTGGATGGGTAGTATTCATAAGTTTTTAGGTTTAACTGTTGGTGTCAATTTAAGAGAGTTATCACCAAAAGAAAAGCAAGAAGTGTATAACTGTGATATTGTCTATACAACTAATAATGAATTAGGATTTGACTATCTACGTGATAACATGGTTGTTAAAAAGGAAAATCGTGTTCAAAGACCTTTAAATTTTGCGATTGTTGATGAGGTTGACTCAGTATTAATCGATGAAGCAAGAACACCATTAATTATTTCTGGTGGAGAATTAAAGAGTGCTTCTCTTTATACTGATGCTGATAGTTTTGTAAAAACTTTAAAAGCTGAAGATGATTACATTTATGATGAGAAGACTAAAGGTGTTACACTAACGGAAGATGGTGTTAAAAAAGCTGAGAGAACATTTAGTGTATCTAACCTTTATGATGCCAATCAAACAAGTTTAGTTCACAATATTAATCAAGCTTTAAAAGCTAACTATTCAATGCGCAAAGATGTTGATTATGTTGTTCAAGATGATGCTATTGTTATCGTTGACCAATTTACAGGTCGTTTGATGAAAGGTCGTGCCTTTAGTGATGGACTTCATCAAGCACTAGAAGCTAAAGAAGGCGTAACAATTCGTCAAGAAACAAAAACACTTGCGACGATTACATTCCAAAATTTATTTAGAATGTATAAGAAATTGTCAGGTATGACAGGAACAGCTAAGACAGAGGAAGAAGAATTCCGTAACATTTATAATATGTTCGTTATTACGATTCCAACTAATAAAGAAATTATTCGTGAAGACCAACCTGATTTGGTTTATGCTACAAAACAAGGTAAATTTAATGCTTTGGTAAACGAAATTGAAGAACGTCATAAGACAGGACAACCAGTTCTAGTTGGTACTATTGCTATTGAAACAAATGAATTGATTAGTAGTATGTTAAAGAAGAAACATATTCCACATGAAGTGTTGAATGCTAAGAACCATGCTCGTGAAGCTGAGATAATTGCTAAAGCTGGTGAAAAAGGTGCTGTAACAATTGCTACTAATATGGCTGGTCGTGGAACTGACATTAAGTTAACTGATGAAACAAGAAAACTTGGTGGATTATGTGTTCTTGGTACCGAACGTCATGAATCTCGTCGTATCGACAATCAATTGCGTGGTCGTTCTGGTCGTCAAGGAGATCCTGGATATACACAATTCTATGTATCAATGGAAGACGACTTAATGGTTAGATTTGGAACTGATCGTATTAAGAAAATGTTACAATCACTTGGATTTAGTGAAAATCAAGCAATTCGTAGTAAGACATTTACGAAGTCAATCGCATCTGCTCAAACACGTGTTGAGGGTAATAACTTCGATATAAGAAAACAACTTCTTCAATATGATGATGTTAACAACAACCAAAGAAAAATCATGTATGAAAGAAGAAATGAAATTCTTGATAATGAATCTATTCATGAAACTGTTAAGAAGATGATGAAAGATCATATCACAGATGTTGTTAAGTCTCATATTTATCCAGAAGGAAAATTAACAAAAGATGATTTAACAGAAATAACGGAATACGTTAATGGTCTATTAAAAGAAGATATTGATGTTAAAGATTTAACAAAATTAAAAGAAGAAGAAGTAATTGATAAAATCTATAATCAATTAATATCAGAATATGAAGAAAAGATTAGTGTTGTACCTCTTGAAATAGCTGAAGAGTTTGAAAAAGTAATTACACTAAATATCATTGATAAATTATGGACTGATCACATTAACACAATGGCTCATTTAAGAGAAGGTATTCATTTAAGAAGTTATGGTCAAGATGATCCACTTCGTGCTTACACTGTTGAAGGATTTGACTTATTTGATAAGATGCTTCAAGAAATTGATCAAAACGTTACTAATTTCTTAGTTAAAGCACAAATTACTCAAAATCTAGAAAGAAAAGAAATAAGTAAGAAAAAATTCTCTAATAAAACAGATGGAGAAGAACCTGTTAAACAACAACCAAAAGTAAATGGTAAAAAAATAGGTCGTAATGATCCATGTCCTTGTGGCTCAGGCAAGAAGTATAAAAATTGCTGTGGTAAATAGTAGGTTTTATAAGGGTTTATAAGGAA
>CANPXE010000004.1 GCA_947585665.1 uncultured Bacilli bacterium
TTTTGTTTCAAAACATAAAAAAATTTTTTCCATAAGAAAACCTCTAGAAAAATCTAGGGGTTTGTCTACAGTCTGAGTCATTGATAATAATTTATCAATGACTTTTTTGATGGTAAATCTATTTTTTTGTAAGATTTTATATTATAATTATAATTAAAGTAGGTGGAGTAATGTTTTTAAGTATATGTGAAAATTCTAATGCTCTTAGTGCTATTTTGTTTATTAAAGAAATAATTAATGTAATAAGTATTGTTGTTCCAATAATTTTAATTATTATGTTAAGTATTGAACTTGTGAAGATAGTAGTAGGAGATGCATCTAAAAGTGTTGGTAAAGTTGTAAAATCAATTACGATGAAAGCTATCGCCGCTGTTTGCGTATTTTTTATTCCAACTCTTGTTAATTTGTTGTTATCACTTTTAAGTAATAGTTCTTTGAGTGAAAATTTATGTTGGATTAATGCTGATACATCAATAATTGAAAATTATCGTTTAATGGAAGAAGCTGAAAGAAAAACTGAAGAAGCAAAAATAAAACAAGAAAAAGCCAAAGCCGAAGAAGAGAGAAAACGAATTGCTGATATGAGAGAACAACTTCGTAAAGAAAATGAAGAAGCCGCTGCTTCCAAAGGAAAAGGGGGATGGGGTGATTGCAAAGGTTCATATAAAGGGACTAAATACAATTTATCCAATACAGAAATAATTCAATTAGCACGTATGGTTAAAGGTGAATATGGTGCTGATATTGATGGTATGAAAGCGGTTGCATCACATATGGCCAATCTTTATGAAATTAGAAAACATAATGGTTATACCCATGGTCAAAGTCTTTATTCTTACATAACGACTTGTGGTTGGTATGCAACTCAACGTATTATTTATAATTCTAGGTATGATGATGCAAAGGCCCAACAAGCTGTTCGTGATGTCCTTGTCAATGGTAATAGAACACTACCTCTCTACATTGATGAATTTGACTGGTTTCCTGGTGATATAAGAGGAGCAGGCTCTGTTAGTGATGCTGATAGTTATAAACCGGGTGTTACGAAACTATATAACGTTTATGGTTCAAGTGGTACTTATTTTTGTATTACTAAAACGAGTGGGGATGCTAATATCTTTTTCTATACCAGTACTGCTGAAAAATATAAACGTGAGATGGGATTATAAAAGGGGAGGTATTGTATGAAAAAAATAAAGTTCTTAATTGTTATTGTTGTTATATTATTATGCAGTGGTTGTAAAGCTACGTATAAACTTGATTATTATGATGATACTTTTAAAGAAGAATTAGTTGTTGAAGAATTATCGCAACAAGATCAAACTTATTTTGATAGATATAATGATGAAGCATCGTTAGTTATTGATGATAATAATTCATATAAGTATACGAATGGTAATAATAAAAAAATATTTTCTTATACCATTGGTAAAAGTTTAAAAAATACACCTCTTCTTGATTATTGTTTTGAAAATGTTTATGTCATTGATACTGAAAAATATGTAAATATTAAAACAGATGGTGAATTCTATTGTAAAAATTATGATATTACTTTGAAACTAAATACTGATAAAAAAGTAATTAATAGTAATGCTAGTAGTAGTGTTGATGGAACCTATACTTGGGATGAATTAGAGGATGGAATAACAGTTCAAATAAGTAAAGAGGAATTACTTTTAGATAGTAATAATGTTGTTAAAAAGAATTTAAAAGATTTATATATAAGACTTGCTATTGTAATTGGATTTATCGTTATAATTGTGTTTGCTATAATTCGTCTAAAAAAGAACCATAATAAAGATTAAAATATGTATTTATTACATATTTTTTTACAAATGTATTAAAAAATGATAAAAAATGTGTTATCATTATTTTAGGTGATTTATATGGTTGATAAATATGTTAAGAATGAGAAAAAAAGAATTGATAGGGAATATCAAAATATTGAAGAGTTAAATAAATATCAAGAACAAGAAAAAAGAATTCTTGATATCGAAGAAGAACTATTGAGTGAACTAGCTCATCTTCGTCAAGAAAAGAAATTATCACAAAGAGATTTGTGTGACATAATTAATTTAAAGCAACCAGCTCTTGCGAAGATTGAAAAGAGAAAGAATTCTCCGCAATTATCAACACTTGTTAAGATATTGGATGCTTTAGACTATCACATTGAGTTTAAAAAGAATAGTAAATGAGAAAGGTTATATAATTAATTAGGTGAAATATGAAAAAAAACAGCGATGTAAAAGTATTATTTATGGGAACACCAGAATTTTGTGTACCTATTTTAGAAAGTTTAATTGCTTCTTATGATGTTGTTGGTGTAGTTACGCAACCCGATAAAGAAATAGGGCGTCATAAAGAATTAAAAGCAAGTCCTGTTAAAGAGTGTGCTATTAAAAATGGTATATTAGTTTTGCAACCAGCGAAGATTAGAAAAGATTATCAAGAGGTATTAAATCGCAAACCAGATATCATCATAACTTGTGCCTATGGGCAAATAATTCCTAAAGAGATACTTGATTATCCTAAATATGGTTGTATTAATGTCCATGCATCACTTCTACCTAAATATCGTGGTGGAGCACCAATGCAAAGAGCGATTATGAATGGTGAAAAAGAAACGGGAATTACCATTATGTACATGGATGAACACATGGATACAGGAAATATTATTAAGATGGCAAAAGTACCTATTTTAGATAGTGATAATTTAGAAAAAGTTCATGATAAGTTGAGTGCTTTAGGAGAAAAACTTTTAATGGAAACTCTACCTTCCATATTAGATGGAACTAATGATTCAATTGCTCAAGATGATTCCAAAGCAACATTTGCTCCTGTCATATCAAGAGAAGATGAAAAAATTGATTTTAATAAAAAAGCCAAAGAAATATATGACCACATAAGAGCTCTTTCACCATTCCCTGGAGCATATGCTACTCTTGATGGAAAAATAGTAAAAATATATAATGCTTATGTAAAGGAAGAATTTTATACCGAAAAAGAAAATGGTGAAATAGGTAAGATATATAAAGATGGATTAGGAGTATCTTGTAAAGACTATGAAATAGTCATTACTGATGTTAAATTTGAAGGTAAAAAAAGATGTCTCATGAAAGACTATTTTAATGGTAATGATGGAAATAAATTTTTAGGAAAGATTTTTAATAAAGATTAATTATGAAAAAAGAAAAGAATAAAATTTGGAAAATATTAAAGGATAAAAAAACACATTCAATTATTTTGATAGTATTTTATTGTCTACTATTTCTATCTTTAATCTTTTATATACGTATCAAACATAACCTAGAAAATAGTAATAATAATAAAGAAAATATTGAAAAAATAGAATCTATTTTTGAATTACAAGATTATTTAGAAAATAAAAATTATAGTTATGAATATACTTTAAAAGTAGATAATGATACTTATAAATATACGGGGAAAAGATACTTAGATAAAGAAGAGTTCGTATTTCAAAATGGTTTAATCTCAGAAAATTATCAACGCAATAAAAGTGATATTTATAAAAAAGAAAATGATAAGTTTATAAAAACAGAATTACCATATCATTATTTTAATTATTTTGATTCTGATTTGATAGGAGCAATTCTTGAAAAAAGTACTTTTGATAGTAAAAATAATTTATATGAAATTAGTAATAAAGATCTTCAAGATATAATTGGTAATCAAAAAAATAATTATGAACAAGAGGGTATTAATACTATTGAAATAATTTATGGTGATAATAACGTTGTATCAATTATTATAGATTTAACTAATTATGTTAAAACTATAAATGAAACTGATGATTTAGTAATATTAGAATTAAAATATATGAATTTTCAAAAAATAAAAGATTTTTCTATAAATTAAATATAAAAAATCAAAAAAAGACTTGCATTATTTACTTATTTATTATAGAATGTAGAAGTACGACTGGATTAATCGTATGAATTAATGCAAGTATGAATGGACTTATAGCTCAGCTGGTTAGAGCGCACGCCTGATAAGCGTGAGGTCGGAGGTTCAAGTCCCCCTAGGTCCACCAGTTGCCTCAATAGCTCAGTTGGTTAGAGCACCTGACTGTTAATCAGGGGGTCCTAGGTTCAAGTCCTAGTTGAGGCGCCATTTTTTTGGCCAGTTGGTGAAGCGGCTTAACACACTGCCCTTTCACGGCAGCATTCACGGGTCCGAATCCCGTACTGGTCACCATATTTGATATAGCCCTTATTCAATAAGGGTTTTATTTTGGCATATTCAGTGATATAATAAGGCCATTCAGGGTGGTGGTATTTTGAAGAAATTATTTATTTTCATTTTAGTGTTTGCGACAATATCGTTGTTGTTTGGACAAGATTTAAATTATCAATTAAATGTTATAAATGAAAAATATGATATTAATATTCAAGATAGTACAACAAAAACTTTAAAAGATATATTTGGTTTTGATCCATTTCATCCTTTAAAAAGTTTAGAATTTGATGATAGTGAGGTATGGTATGACGAATAAAGATTTAGCTAATTTAATATTTCCTGATATTGATAAAGATGTTTCTTATTATGAAAATCTATATCCCGAAAGAGATTTGAAAGATGGAAGTGTCGTTTCAAGATTTGCCCCAAGTCCAACAGGATTTGTGCATATGGGATCTTTATTTTCGGCTTTTTTGGCATCGAAAGTTGCGAAAGATAGTGCTGGTGTCTTTTATGTTAGAATTGAAGATACTGATCAAGAGCGAAAAGTTGAAAATGGTGTTGAAAACATCATTAGAGACTTAACTAATTTTGGAATTGAAATAGATGAAGGTGTCATTGGCGAAGGAAAAGAAAAAGGACAATATGGTCCTTATATTCAAAGTAATCGTAAAGAGATATATCAAACTTATGCAAAACACTTACTAGAAGAAGGTCTTGCATATCCTTGTTTTTGTAGTCCTGAAGAGTTAGAAGAAATAAGAAATATGCAAGAAATTAATAAAGAACAAATCGGTTATTATGGAAGTTTTGCTAAATGTCGTACTCTTTCCCTTGAAGAACAATCAAAAAGAATTAAAAATGGCGAAAAGTATGTCATTCGTTTAAAGTCGCCTGGCGATATTAATCACAAAGTTAAAGTAAAAGATTTGATTAAAGGAGAAATTGAGTTTCCTGAAAACAATCTTGATATCGTCATCATTAAATCAGATGGACTTCCAACATATCATTTTGCACACGCTGTTGATGACCATTTAATGCATACAACTTGTGTTGTAAGAGGAGACGAGTGGGTTAGTTCACTTCCCATTCATGTTCAATTATTTGATGTTTTAGGATTTAAAACTCCAAAGTATGCGCATCTTTCACCCATTATGGTTCAAGATGGTAATTCAAGAAGAAAACTAAGTAAGAGGAAAGACGCTTATGCCGCCATTAGTTACTATCACAAATTAGGAATTCCTAATGAAGCTGTTAAACTATATCTAATGACTATTGCTAATAGTAATTTTGAAGCTTGGTATCAATCAACTCCTAATGGTAAATTAGAAGACTTTAAATTTGATTTTAAAAAAGTTTCAAGTAGTGGTTCTCTTTTTGATATGGATAAACTATTAAATATTTCTAAAAACTATATCAGTTTTCTTAGTAAAGATGAATTATATAGTCGTGTCTTGGAATGGTCAAAGACTTATGATCAAGAATTATATGATTTAATCACTAAATACAAAGACGAAACTATATCTTTCTTAAATATTGAACGTGAACAAAAGAAACCAAGAAAAGATTATGCTAGTTATAGTGAAATAAAAAAAGGTGCTTGGTACATGTATGACGAATTGTTTGATAATTATGAAAGAAACTATGAATTACCAGACAATGTATCTTTGGAAGAAGCAAAAAAAATAATTAAACTTTATATATCTAAATACTATAATTCTCAAGATAGTGAAGAAGAATGGTTTAATCGCATGAAAGAAATGAGTAAAGAATTAGGATACGCAACCGATATGAAAGACTATCGTGAAAATCCTGATAAATATAAAGGTAGTGTTGCGGATATTTCTAATGTCATTCGTGTTGTCTTTACGACTAAGAAAACCACTCCTAATCTTTATAATATTTTAAAGATTTTAGGAATAGATAGAATGAAGAAAAGAATTGAAATGTTTGAAAAATAACATTTTTTTCTTTTTTTTGACATATTTATTTAGTAGTATTGTTTTTTTCAAACTTAAATAGTATAATCAAAAATAGGAGGTAAGGTATGTATTTTTTTTGGTTGGCAGTTATCATCATCTTAAGTTTTATTGAAATCGGAACAATCAATTTGGTAAGTATTTGGTTTGTTGCATCGGCTTTAGTATCATTATTATTATCATTCTTTCCAGTAAAATTTCATATTCAGTTTATCGTCTTTGTTGTCCTTGGTATAGTCCTTTTGATAACAACGAGAAAATCACTTGAAAAATTTCTTTCCAAGACGAAACAAAAGACTAATTTAGACCGTGTTGTTGGTATGCAAGGAATTGTTACAGAAAAGATATCTAAAAATAATCCTGGGGAAGTAAAAGTTGATGGTAAGAGATGGACAGCTGTTTCTGATAAGACTATTGGTGAAGGAAAAACTGTTGAAATAATGAAAATCGAAGGGGTAAAACTAATCGTTAAGGAGGTATAATTTATGGGATTTTTTATTGTTTTACTAATCATCGTTGGACTACTTATTTTTGCTTGCGTTAGAGTAGTACCACAGGCTGAAGCATACGTTGTTGAACGTGTTGGTTCATATTTTGAAACTTGGGGTAATGGTTTACACATCAAAGTGCCATTTATTGATAGAGTGGCTAATCGTTTAACTCTAAAGGAAATCGTAAAAGATTTCGTACCACAACCAGTTATTACAAAAGATAATGTTACGATGCAAATTGATACTGTTGTTTATTATCAAATAACAGATCCAAAACTTTATACTTATGGAGTTGAAAATCCATTAACAGCTATTGAAAATTTAACTGCAACAACATTGCGTAACATCATTGGTGAATTGGAACTTGACCAAACTTTGACATCACGTGACATCATTAATGCTAAAATGCGTTCTATTCTTGATGAAGCAACTGATCCATGGGGAATTAAAGTAAATCGTGTTGAAGTTAAAAATATTATTCCACCTAGAGATATTCAAGAAGCAATGGAAAAACAAATGCGTGCTGAACGTGAGAGACGTGAAAAAATTCTTCAAGCTGAAGGTGAAAAGAAATCTAGTATCTTAATTGCTGAAGGTGAAAAAGAAAGTGCTATTTTAAGAGCTGAAGCAAGCCGTGAAGCTCAAATTCGTGTTGCTGAAGGTGAAGCTGAAGCCATGTTAAAAATTAAACAAGCTGAAGCTGAAGGAATTAAATTACTTCGTGAAGCAAAAGCCGACAAATCTGTTCTTACTTTAAAGAGTTTTGAAGCTTTAGGAAAAGTTGCTGATGGTAATGCTACTAAAATAATCATTCCATCTAATTTACAAAATGTAGCTGCTCTTGCTACTACTGTTGAAGAAATGTTTAAAGAAGTTAAAACAGATAATTCAACTAATACAAATAAATAACAACAAAAAACCACTATTAATTAGTGGCTTTTTCTTTTATTTCATCAATTATCCAAGACATTATTAATGATGTAACATAATTTATTTCTTTTTCTTCTAATTCTTTATCTTTAGGAATGTGATGCCATTTATAGAGGCATCCACGACAACATGTAGCTGTCGCATGTTGTGCTATAAAAACAGGATGTCCTTTCATTGGTGTCTGTTTGCCATCATTATCAATTATTTTAGGAGCAAGTCTTTTTTCAATAATATCTTTGGCATGACTATTTATTTTTTCTAATCCTTTATCTTTTATGTATAAAATATCTTTTTCTTTTAAATGAAAACTACTTCTAAATTTGGATTTTTTTAGGTCTTTTAATTTTTCTTCTATAATTACTTTACGCTTATCCATAAGCATTCACCAAAATAATTGTATCATAAAAAATCACTAATAATTGTTGAAAAAAAACTTATTAAATGTTATAACAATAATGTACTTATTTTTGGTCTGCTGGTGAAGGGGTTTAACACACCACCCTCTCAAGGTGGCATTCACGGGTCCGAATCCCGTGCAGACTACCATAGAAAATGAACTAATCTTCGGATTAGTTTTTTTGTCAAATAACGTCAAACTATTAAAAAAATTATCTTCTTCTCTAGTCAAAGATAAATAATGATTAGATAATTATAATAGGAGTGATAAAAGTGTATAATAGTTGGAAATTAAAATTAATGAGTGTTGTTTTAATCTTTGTTACTATTTCATTAATTTTTAAAATGGATTTTAAAACACAAATTGAATATGTTTTTGGTAATTTTGATGTCGATATTGGTGAAATGAGTACCAAGAGTATTGAAAAGGTTATTAATCATTCAATAGAGGAAGTATATAATTCTTATTTTCAAACATATACTAATCCAGAAACTATTGAAAATAAAATAAGTACTGAAAAATACGAAAAATTATTAGATGTTATAAATTTAGAAAAAGAATATAATGCTGTTTTGATTCGTGGTTACGAAACTGACGAATACATTAGTGCTCGTTATTATATCAATCTAAATGCAAATGAGTCATTACAAACAATTAAAGATATATATTCTGAAAAATTAATAAATAATGGTTTTAAACAAGATGGTGATACTTACCAAAATGACACTATTGAACTTAAATTTGTCATTAAATGGGATTGCCTAATATTAATTGTAAAGGGGTTATAAATTATGGATAAGAAAAAATATAAATATCTTATAATTGCTTTAATTGTTTTAGTTATCATAATTGATATCGTATTATTCTATTTTGCTTTTTTGAAAAAAGATACTTTAAAAATGAAAGAATATAAAAATACAAATTATTCTTTTCAATATCGTTCTGATTATGAAGTAAAAGAAGTTTCGAAAGAAAAGATTTCTTTAGGTAGTAATAAGAAAACCGGAGAAATAAATATTGTTGTTACCAAAATAGATGAAGAAGCTCTAAAAAGAGATAAAATGTTTATTATTGATGAAGCACAAAAAGAGTTTAGTAATAATAACGATAACTATTTCATGAGTTATAGTGGTTCATATAAAGTAAATGATTACACGGTTTATGATTATTTATATGATGATGAAGAAAGACAAATAGATTTGAACTATATCTTAAAAGATAATAAATTAATACTAATTTCTTATGTTAATGATAATGAATATTTTGATTTATATGAAGACAGAGTTTTAGATATAATAAATAGTTTAAAAATAACTTAGAATGAATTTATTCATTCTTTTTTAATATAATTTATTAGGTGAAATAATATGCTTTTATCAGATTTACAAAATAAAACTTTGATAAGCATTATTGATGGTAAGAATATTGGTAATATTGTTGATATAAGATTAGATGAAAAAACAGGAAATATCATATCGTTTGTCGTTGAAGAAAATCGACGTGCTTTTTCTTTTACAGGCAAAAATAGTGCTTCGGAAATTAAATGGGAAAATATCAAGAAAATAGGGGAGGATGTCATTTTAGTTAATATGTACTAAAAGCATCTTTTTTTATGTACAAATAAGTTCTTTTTTGATAAAATGTGTTTGTTGGTGATTGGATGAATAAAGATGTGAAAAAGAATAGTCTTTTAAAAAAATATAAATATATAATTATAATTTCAATTATGGGAATTATTCTTGATCAAATAGTAAAGTTATTAGTACAAATTAACTTTAATTCTCGTTCTCTATCAAAAATGCTTATGAGTGGTGGCTCAATTGGTCCATTTAAAATTATTTCCGGAAGAGGAATTGAAATAATTCATAATTTTTTTTATATAACCTTTGTTAAAAATACGGGTGGTGCTTGGGGAATATTTTCTGGTAATGTCATTTGGCTTGCGCTCATTAGTGTAGCTGTTGTTATTGTGTTGGTTCTTTTTTTAAGAAAAGAAAAAGAATTATCAAAATTAACAATTACTTATTACAGTTTATTATTTGCTGGTATCATTGGTAATTTAATAGATCGCATCATCAATGGTTATGTTACGGATTTTTTAAATTTTTATCTTTTTGGTTATGATTATCCTGTTTTTAATATCGCGGATTGTTTCATAGTAATTGGTATAATGTTAATGTTTATCGATGTAGTTAGGGGTGAAGTAAATGAACATAAAAAGCGAAAAAGACAACATTCGTCTTGATCAGTATTTAAAAGAAGAATTAGATATTAGTCGTAGTAAAGTTCAAAAACTAATAAAAGAAGAAAAAATAAAAGTAAATGGAAAAGTTGTCAATAGTAGTTATAAAGTTAAGATGGATGACTTAATTGAAGTACATGATGAGTTGAATTTTGAAATCAATATTGAAAAAGAAGATATTCCCCTTGATATTGTTTATGAAGATGAATATTTGTTAATCATCAATAAAAAGAGTGGTATGGTTGTTCATCCTGCTCCTGGAAACTATAGTGGAACATTAGTTAATGCTTTACTAGGAAAATTTTCTTTATCTAATGATGCGATAAGACCAGGAATTGTTCATCGCATTGATAAAGATACGAGTGGTCTATTGGTGGTCGCAAAAGATGATAAAACGCATTTCTTATTAAGTGAAATGATTAAGAAAAAGGAAGTAGAACGCCTTTATTTAGCGATTGTTGATGGCGTTATTAAGAATGAGACAGGAACGATTGATGCTCCAATTGGAAGAGACCCTAATAATCGTCAAAAGATGTTAGTAACGGATGTCAACAGTAAGGATGCCATTACGCATTTTCGTGTGTTGAAACGCTTTAAAAATAATACTTTAATCGAATGTAAACTCGAAACGGGAAGAACGCATCAAATAAGAGTCCATATGCAGTATATCGGTTTTCCTATTTCTAATGATCCCGTTTACAACAAGAGTAAAAAGACGACTTCTTTTGGACAAATGTTACATTCAAAAAGTATTCGTTTTGTTCATCCCATTACGAAAAAAGAACTTTATTTTGAATGTGATGTACCAAAAGAATTTAAGGATTTTTTAAAAAGTCTTGAAAATGAATAAATTATCTAAAATAAGTGTAAAAATTAGTATTTTTGTTATATAATAAGTAAATGAATGGAGGGATAATATGGATGGTATAATGGATCGTAAAAATGAGATAGTTATGAAACTACTTCATTATTTCATCACGGAAAAAAATTATAATCCAATTATTCTTCAAGGGGCTGAAGATGAAATTTGGTTGGAAAATTTAGAAAGTGAATATAAAATAGTAAGAATTGTATCAGGACATGTTCATAACGATGAACAATTGGAATTTGATACTTTTAAGACGCGACGTGTTGTTAAAAAGATAAAGAAAAAGACTTTTTCTTTTGATATGAAAGTATTAAGTATCTTTACTGATTTAGGTGATAATGTTCATTTAGATAAGAAAGATGGCATTGATTCCATTTATTTATACGAGACTGATGATATTCAAAAGTATAGCTTTTTAAAAGAAGCTTTTCCTGATATCAGTAAAAAGTTAAAGTTTAGTGAAGAAGGAGTTCGTCTATTTATGAAAATTACTTCTGATATTAATCGTAAGAATAAGAAAGATGCTGAAATAGTTAATGATGTTTTTAAACCTAAGACACCTTATGTCACATATGCTTTGATTGCCATTAATGTTCTTATCTTTTTAATTCAACTTTTCTATGAAGATATCATTGTTGGTTATGGTGCTGTATGGAATGCTGGTATTATTGCTGGTAATCAATTTTATCGTTTATTTACAGGAATGTTTTTACATGCTAACTTCATGCATTTGTTTTTCAATATGTATGCTTTATACGTCATTGGAAAGCAATTGGAGAGTTTCATTGGTAAGGCAAAATATATAGCCGTTTATTTAATTAGTGGGGTAATTGGTAACTTGTTATCGGTGGCTCTTCATAGTGGTATCTTTGTTGGCGTTGGTGCTAGTGGTGCCATCTTCGGTTTAATGGGGGCTTTACTATATTTTGGTCAACATTATCGCGTTTATTTGGGTGGTGTTATAAATAGTCAAATAATTCCTTTAATTATTTTGAACTTAATTATTGGTTTTACATCAAGTGGCATTGATAATTTTGCGCATATTGGTGGTTTAATTGGTGGCTTTACATCAATGATGGCTCTTGGTGTTAAATATAAGAGTACAACGCAAGAAAAAATAAATGGTTGTATTATAACTTTAGTAATTATTGCTTTCTTATGTTATTTAATGATGCAACATACTTTTTAAAGCTAGCAATAGCTTTTTTCTTTTCTTATGTTGATATTAAATTAGAAAAATGTTAAAATTATAATAGTTGAGGTGATAGTATGAGTGAAGGTCCAACTTCTGTTTATGATGTTGAAGAGTTTCAAGAGGAATTGATTAAAGATGTTTTAAATGATGTCTATCTTGCATTAGAAGAAAGAGGATATAATCCCATTAATCAATTAGTTGGTTATCTCATGAGTGGTGATCCTGGATATATTTCTTCCCATAAAGAAGCTCGTAAAAAGATTTCAACATTAGAACGTAATAAAATAATTGAAGTTCTTTTAAGGAACTATATGAACAAAGAATAATGCGTTATTTAGGTTTAGACTTGGGCAGCCGAACGCTTGGAATGGCTCTTAGTGATTCTTCTGGAATTATCGCCTCAAGTTATAAGATAATAAGACATGATGAAGAATATGAGCGCCTAGTTCAAGATGTTTGGGATGTCGTTCAAGAAAAAAATATTGATGCTTTAGTATTAGGATTACCTAAAAATATGAATAATACTATTGGTCCAAAAGGTGAATTATCATTACAGTTTAAAGATATGTTAGAAAAAAAGACTCATCTTCCTGTTTATCTAGAAGATGAAAGACTAACAACCAAAGAAGCCGAAAATCTTTTGATAAAAAATGATACTTCTCGTAAAAAAAGAAAAAAAGTTATTGATAGTATGGCTGCGACAATAATTTTACAGTCATATTTAGATAGAAATAGATAAGGAGAATAATTATGGAAAATAATACTTTTAAAGTAATTAATGAAGAAGGAAGAGAAATCGTTTGTGACATTTTATTCACATTTGATTCAGAAGAAACTAATAAGAGTTATATTGTATATACTGATAATACTAAGGATGAAGCTGGAAATATCCAAGTTTTTGCATCTATCTATGATCCAAAACAAGAAAATCCTCGCTTAGATCCAATTGAAACAGAACAAGAGTGGAAAATAATTGAAACGATTTTAAATACTTTACAAGAAGAAATAAAAAAGAAAACAGCGCCTAATTCTAATGAAGGAGATAAAAACGCCTAATAAGACGTTTTCTTTTTTGAAGTATGAAAGCCTTAAGAAACATAATGATTTTTCTCTTTTTCAGTATGGCTATATTAATTGTGGTTGTTTGCTGTTTATACAATTACAATTTAAAACCTGTTGATAAGAATAGTACTGAAAAAATTGTTGTTGAAATACCTAGTGGTGCTTCAGTTAAAAATATTGGTACTATTTTAAAAGAGAAAGATTTGATTAAAAGTGCTAAGTTCTTTAGTGTATATTGTAGAATTTATAAAGTAAATGATATGAAAGCAACTACTTATACTTTATCAAAGAGTATGAGCCTTGAGGAAATAGTTAAGACGCTCCAAGAGGGAAATAGCTATAATCCTGATGAAATAAGTATTACTTTCCAAGAAGGAATTAATATGCGAAAAGTAGCTAGTATCATTGCCAAAAATACTAATAATAAAGAGGCTGATGTCTATAACCTTTTAAAAGATACTACTTATTTAGATGAATTAATAAAAAATTATTGGTTTATCGATGAGAGTATAAAGAATCCTAATATTTATTATTCTTTAGAGGGTTATTTATATCCTAATACTTATAAATTTAAAAATAAAGATGTTACAGTTAAAGAGATATTTAAAGTTATGTTAGATCAAATGGGAAAAGTATTAGAGAAATATAAAGGTGTTATTAATGGTAATAAATATAGTGTTCATGAAATTTTAACACTTTCATCAATTGTTGAGTTAGAAGGAAAAGGTGAAGAAGCCCGTCGTGGTATTGCCGCTGTATTTTATAATCGTCTCAATCATAATATGTCACTTGGAAGTGATGTAACAACTTATTATGCAGCGAAAGTCGAAATGAGTGAAAGAGATTTGCGCAAAGATGAAATAGATGCCGTTAATGCTTATAATACGCGTTCTAGTAGTATGGTTGGAAAATTGCCAGTTGGTCCTATTTCTAATCCTAGTGAATCTTCAATAAAAGGTGTTTTATATCCTGAAGAAAATTCTCCTTATTACTATTTTGTTGCTGATAAAAATGGAAATGTTAAGTTCACAAAAACTTATCAAGAACATCTTGCCGCAATTCAAAAAATGAAGGATGATGGTGTCTGGTATGAATGGAACTAGTAATTATTCCTTAATTAAGGAAATGAAAGAGTATGCTAAAGAAAATAATGTTCCAATTATGAATGATGAAGGAATAAATTTCCTTACTAATTTTGTTATTAAACATCAAACAGAAAATGTTTTAGAAATTGGAACAGCAATCGGTTTTTCGGCAATCTCCATGGCTCTTGCTAATCCTAAACTAAAAGTTACAACGATTGAAAGAGATGAAAATAGATATTTAGAAGCTGTTAAAAATATTAAAAAATTTGCTTTGGAAGACAGAATAACACTATTATTTCAAGATGCACTAGATGCTAAAATTGAAGGGGAATTTGATTTAATATTTATTGATGCAGCTAAAGGACAAAATCGTAACTTTTTTGAAAAATTTGAAAATTTATTGACTGATAATGGTTATATCATTACGGATAATATGAAATTTCATGGCTATGTTGATAAAGATGAAAGTGAAATTAAATCTCATAATTTAAGAGGTTTAGTTCGTAAAATAAAAGATTATCGTACTTTCTTAGAAGAAAATGAAAATTATAGTACTATCTTCTATGATGTTGGTGATGGTATTGCTGTTACGAGTAAAAACTAAGAGATGTAAAAGTTAACATCTCTTTTCTTTTGTGTTATAATTTTCTCATATAAGTTTGAGGTGAAGAAAATGAAATTATTAGTTGTTCCTAATCGAAATAGTGATCTTTCTTCATATGTAAAAAATGGTTGTGAAGGATTTATTATCGGTTTAAAGAATTTTTCAACCAATTATGATTTACAACTAGATATTGGTGAAATAAAAAGTTTACGACAAGAATATCCTAATATTGAACTTTTTGTCAGTTTAAATAAAAATATTTTTAATGAAGAATTAGATGAATTGGAGGAAAATCTAAAAGAATTAGATAATATTGATATTAGTGGGGTTCTTTTTTATGATTTGTCCGTTTTATATTTACGCAATAAAAATCATTTAAAGTTAAATCTTGTATGGAATCAAACCCATATGGTTACTAATTATAATACTTGTAATTACTATTATGACTTAGGGGTTAAATATGGTTATTTATCAGGAGAAATAACTCTTGAAGAAATAAATGAAATCAAAAGTAAAACCAATATGAAATTGATGTGTTTTGGTTTTGGGTATCCGATTATGGCGCATACTAGAAGAAGTTTATTAACTAATTATTTTATTAGTCATAATAAAAAGTATGATGGTCAAATTTGTCATATCTATGATGATAAAACAAGATTTTCTCTAAAAGAAGATGAAACAGGAACAACGTTTTTAAATGATTCCTTTGTCAATGGTAGTTGTTTAATTACTGATAGCTTAATTGACTATGTCATATTTGGAACGGATTTAGTTAGTGAAGATAAATCTTTAAAACTAATTACATTAATTCACAATTTACTTAATACGAAAGAAGAAAGGTATGTTTTAGAAATTGAGAAATTAATTGGAAATGATACTAATTTCTTTTTCAAAAAGACTATTTTTATGGTGAAGAAAGATGAGAAGTAAAAAAATAGAATTATTAGCTCCGGCGGGTGATTTGGAACGTTTAAAAATAAATTTATTATATGGTGCGGATGCGGTTTATTTTGGTGGTAAAAAGTATAGTTTACGAGCTAATGCTTCTAACTTTGGTTTAGATGAAATTGAAGAAGCATGTCGCTTTGCTCATAAACTTCATAAAAAAGTATATCTCACTTTAAACATTGTCTTTCACGATGAAGATTTAGAAGGATTAGAAAAATATATTGATGATGTCGTTAAGTGTGGAATTGATGCTTTTATTATCAGTGATCCTTTTATCATCAATTATATCGTTAAGAATTATCCCGATGTTGAAGCGCATTTGAGTACGCAAAATTCCACCACTAATAAAGATACAGTACGCTTTTTTAAAGAACAAGGAATAAAAAGAGTAGTACTAGCTCGTGAAGTATCTTTAAAAGAGATGAAAGAAATAATTGATGACGTTGGTGTTGACGTTGAAGTCTTTATTCATGGGGCCATGTGTACCTTTTATAGTGGAAGATGTTGTCTATCAAATTATGTGACAAACCGTGATTCCAATCGTGGGGGATGTGCCCAAATATGCCGTTTTGCTTATGATTTAGAAGAAGATAGTAGTGATACGAATTTTACAATGGCCACTAAAGATTTAAATCTTTCCCGTTACATTAAAGATTTAATTGATATTGGTGTTACAAGTCTTAAAGTAGAAGGAAGAATGCGTTCGGCGTATTATCTTGCGACTGTAATTGGTACATATCGTAAAATAATCGATTATTATTATGAAAAGCGTAATGATGAAGAATTTTTAGAAGAACAATATCGTATTTTAGACCGTGTCGCAAATAGAGAAACGAGTAGTCATTACCTAATGAAAAAAGCTGATTATACTGATCAATACTATACTGGTCGTCAAGAATTATCAAATCAAGATTTTTTAGGATTAGTAGAAAAATATGATCCTAAAAAACATATATTGACATTATATGAAAGAAATTATTTTAAAGTAGGGGATGATGTGACTCTCTTTACGCCAAATGGACAAGATTATACTTTTAAAATAGCAAAAATGTATAATGAAAAGATGGAAGAGATTGATACTGCTCGTCACCCTGAAGAAGTAATAAATATTGAAGTGGAAGTTCCTTTTGAAGTTCCTGAATATTCAATGGTTCGTATAAAAGTGTAGGTGATTTTATGAAAAAAGAAATTAAAGAACAAATTGATATAACTTTACAAAAAAGACAAGATGCTTTGAGTAAATATGCTTGTCGTGATAAAGATGCTGTCCGTTATCATCCGTTTAAAGAAGATTATCGTCCCCCTTTCTGGCATGATACTGATCGCATTATTTATAATTTGTCATATTCCCGTTATTCCGATAAGACACAAGTTTTTTCTTTTGAAGATAATGATCATATAAGTAAACGTATGACGCATGTTCAATTAGTTAGTAAAGTCGCTCGTACCATTGGACGCATGCTTAACTTGAATGAAGATTTGATTGAAGCTGCTGCTTTGGGACATGACATTGGTCATACCCCTTTAGGACATGAAGGCGAATACATTTTAAATGAAATTTCTCTTCGTGAATTAGGGGAATATTTTAAGCACAACGTTCAAGGAGTACGTACATATATGTACATTGATCGTGGTGGTAATGGTTCCAATTTAACACTTCAAGTATTGGATGCTGTCTTGTGTCATAACGGCGAAATGGTCAGTGGGGAATATCGTCCTAAAAAGAAGACAAAAGAAGAATTTTTAAAGGAATATGAAGCATCATATAAAGATAAAGAAGTATCTAAACATTTAATTCCAATGACCCTTGAAGGATGTGTTGTTAGAATTTCTGACATCATCGCCTACATCGGTCGTGATATTGAAGACGCTATTATGATAGGTGTTGTAAAGCGTGAACAAATACCAAAGAGTATAAAAGATGTTTTAGGTGATAATAATCCGCAAATCATTGCTACAATAATTGATGATATCATTAACAATAGTTATGGTAAGCCATATATTAAAATGAGTGATAAAGTTTATCGTGCCATTGTCGATCTAAAAAAGTTTAATTATGAAAATATCTACAATAAAGCGAATACTAAAGAAGAATTAGAGTATTATAATAAAGGCTTTAATTTATTATTTGATAAATATTTAAAAGATATTGAATATAATAATGAAGAAAGTGATATCTTCAAAGACTTTTTAAAGTATAAGAAAGAGGCCTATTTCAATAATACTAATTCTAAAAGAATGGTTATTGATTTTCTAGCGGGTATGACTGATGATTATTTCCGCGACCGTTGTCGCAAGATAGTTGGGAAATAGTACCTTTTTCTTGACAAATGAAATAAATTGTAGTATCTTTTTAAAAGTAATTGAAAAAAAGAGGTGCAACCAAAATGAAAGATAAAAAGATATATCTAACTCGTGAAGGATTAGAAGAATTAAAAAATGAATTAGATGATTTAATAAATGTTAAGCGTCCAGCTAATATAAAATCTATAAAAGAAGCTCGTGCTTTGGGAGATCTTTCTGAAAATGCTGACTATGATTCTGCCAAAAATGAACAAGCTGAAATCGAAGGACGTATTAAAAGATTAGAAAAAATGTTAGAAAACGTTGAGATAATTGAAAATGTTAGTACTGATAAAGTAGCAATCGGATCAACTGTAGCCATTAAATATGTTGATGATGATGACACTGATGAATATAAGATTGTTGGAAGTCAAGAAGCTGATCCATTTATGAGCAAAATTTCTAACGAAAGTCCAATTGCAAAGGCCCTTTTAAATAAAAAAGTAGGGGATGTTGTCGAAGTTGAGAGCCCAAATGGTGTTTATAAGATTGAGATAACAGAAATAAAATAAAAAAATAGGAAATGCATATAGAGATATTCTGTGTGCATTTTCTTTTTTAGTTTTAGGAGAGAAAAAGATGATACCAATAAAAAAAGAACTAGATAGTATTCTTAATTTAGAAGATGATGCTTATAAAGAAGAGTATAATAGATATTTAAATGTATTTCTTTCTAATCAATTAAAGATTTCTGATATTAGGAATATGTTAGATGAAGAAACAATAAAGAAAGTTGAAGAAAAGATTAATATCATTCATCAAGAACAACTCTATACGGGTAAATTATTACATCCTTCAACACACATCGAAAATGTCATTTTATTTTCAGCTATTATTGGGAAAAGTTTATCTTTGAATGAAAAAGATTTAGACCTTTTATTAACAGCCTCTCTTTATCATGACATTGGTCGTAAAAGTGATCATTATGAAAAATATCATGGACAAATAAGTAGTGTAATAGTTGGAGAAAAATTAAAAAATGATTATGAGAAAACAGAACTTGCTATTATGAGAGTGATGATTTCTTATCACAATGAGCATGAAATGAGAGACGTCGAAGGTAATTATGATTTGACCAAATTAATTGAAATATGTAATGATATGGGAATTGATGTAAAAAATGAAGAATTAATGAAGCGTATAGTAAGACTATCTTTTGCCTTAAAAGATGCTGATGCTCTTGATCGAACAAGATTTAGTGTCACTTCACCAAATGCTTTTGTTGATGTCGCTCGTCTTCACTTTCCCATATCTAAAAGACTTATTATGTTTTCTGAACAAGTAAATGAGTATTATGCCTCACTACAAATTCAAAAAGAACGTGAAGAAAATCCTAATTCTTCCCCAATCTTTAGTAATATTAAAGGAACTCCTAAACAAATATTGAGTGGATATTTAAGTCTTTCTTATTCTAAAACACAAAAAGATAAAATAAAAGTAATTGATAATTTCAATTAATAATTAATGTTTACTATAAAATTTAGAGAGTAATCTCTTTTTTCTTGTTTAAAAAAAGAAAATACTATATAATATAACTTGTTGGAGGAAAAGAAGATGGCAAAAAAAGAAGAAAATAAAAAAGAAACTAAAAAAGAAGTAAAAAATAAAAGTAATGAAGTTGTAATAAAAATAGTAGGAGAAGAATGGACAGAAGCAATGGATGCAGCTTTTGAAGCTAAAAGAAAAGATGTCACAGTTAGTGGTTTCAGAAAAGGTAAAGTACCAAGAAATATATATGAAAAGAATTTTGGTAAAGAAAGTTTATATATGGCTGCTGTTGACAGTGTTATTCAACTTGCTTATGAAAGAGCTCTTGATGAATCTAAATTAGTTCCTGTTGTTCAACCAAAAGTAGAAGTTGCAGCTGTATGTGACGAATATGTTGAGTTTAAATTTACTATTACGACAAAACCAGATGTTAAAGTAAAAAAGTATAAAGGATTAAAAGTTAAAAAAGAAAAAGTTGAAGTTAGTAAAGAAGAATTAGATGAAGAAATGCAAAAAGTTTTGGAACGTTATGGTGAAGTTCGCATTAAAGAAAAGGGTAAACTTGAAAATGGAAATATTGCCGTAATTGATTTTGAAGGATTTAAAGATGGTGTTCCATTTGATGGTGGAAAAGCTGAAAACTATGAATTAGAAATAGGAAGTAATACTTTTATTCCTGGTTTTGAAGAACAATTAGTAGGAATGAAAGCCAAAGAAGAAAGAGATATTGATGTAACTTTCCCTGAAGAATATCCTGCTGAAAACTTAAAAGGTGCTAAAGTCGTTTTCAAAGTTAAACTTCATGAAATAAAAGAAAAAGTAAAGAGAGATTTTGATAAAGAATTATTTGAAGATTTAGCAATGGAAGGTGTTAATTCTAAAGAAGACTTAGAAAAAGAATTAAAAGCTAATATCGAAGCCCAAAAAGAAATGGATGCTGAAAACGCTTACGTTGATGCTTTATTAGATGCTGTTGCTAAAAATGTTGAAGTTGATATCCCAGAAGAAATGGTTGATGAAGAAGTAGAAAGATTACTTGGAAGATTCTCACAACAATTACAAATGCAAGGTGCTTCTCTTGACTTATATTATCAATTAACAAAAACAACAGAACAAGATTTGAAAAATCAACTTGAAAAAGAAGGATATAAGAACGTTCTATATCGTTTGATGTTAGAAGAGATTGCTAAAGAAGAAAAGATTGAAATATCTGATGAAGATGCTTCTAAACAAGCTGATGATTTAGCAAAGAAATATAATATGAAGAAAGAAGATTTCTTGAAAAACTTTGGTGGAATTGAAATGATTAAGTATGATATGGAAATTCGCCAGGTCGTTGATTTATTAAAAGAACTTAATAAATAATTGGACATCAAATTAAATAAAAGTCTAGTAATAGACTTTTTTTTTGTATTTAGATATGCTAAAATTAATATAGAATAGAGGGTGGAAATATGAATGAAGAAAAAGTTCCAGAAATAAAAACAGCCGAGACAGAAGAAAAAAAAGAAAAAGAAAAAGTAAAAACTCCTAAAAAACCTAAAGAACCTAAAGAACCAATGGATAAACAAGATCAATTATGTTATTTAGGTGCACTTATTTTCTTAATTTTAGCATTTCTTCCAGTAATTATGCGCAATATGGATCCTGGATATGATCCTGATAAATTTAAGGTAAAGGAAGAAACTCCAACCGAAAATAAAAATAGTGTTTTAAGATGTAATAGAGAATATCAAGAAGAAGGTTTCCACTATCGTGCTGAAGTCATTAGTTCATATAATAATTCCATTTTGGAAAAAACTATTCTTACGTATGAAATTACTATTGATTCATCAGATTTAACATTAGAGGAAATAGAAATACCAGAATATAAAACTATTTCTGAAATAGAGTCTTCAGGTCTTGGAGCAAATGTTGAAGGAAATAAATACACCATAAATATTGATTATACTTTGGATAGAAATTTAAAATCTAACGAATTACTAGCAAATCATAATAAAGAGTTGAGTGTTCAAAGAACAACTTATGTTGATAATCAATATAATTGTTCAGTAGGATAGGGTGAAAAGATGCAATTGACAAAAGATATTAATAAATATATTTTCCGTGGTTACGATATTCGTGGTAAATATCCTAGTGATTTAAATGAAGATGTTGCTTATACTATTGGTCGTAGTTATGGGACTTACATAAAAAGATTTAATCAAACTAAGTGTGTTGTAGGACATGATAATCGTTATTCTTATAAAGAACTAACGGATGCTGTTGTTAAAGGAATAACTGATTCAGGAATGGATGTTTTATATCTTGATTTAGTGACAACACCAATGTATTATTACACTCAAATAAAATTAAATATTCCCGCAGGGGTCATGGTTACAGCTAGTCATAACCCTAAAGATGAAAATGGCTTTAAATTTTCTTTTGATGAAAGAGGAAATGCTAAAGGCGAAATGATTCAAGAATTTTTAAAATTTACTCTTGAACAAAATTTTGATAGTGGTAATGGTAAAGTAGAAAATTATGATATAAGGAATGAATACATTGAATTATTTAAGAAGAGTTTAGATTTTGGCGAAAGAAGAATAAAAGTAGTATTAGATCCAGGAAACGGAACGACAACTTCTATTCTTGAAGATGTCTATAAAAACTTTCCTATTGATTATGAAATAATTTGTAAAGAGTCAGATCCAACTTTCCCTAATCATCATCCTGATCCTTGCGTTGAAAAGAATCTCGATATGTTAAAACAAAAAGTCTTAGAGACAAAAGCTGATGTTGGATTAGGTTTTGATGGTGATGGTGATCGTTTAGGTGTCATTGATGAAAATGGTAACTATATTGCAACTGATAAATATATGGTTATCATTATTCGTGATATTATTAATAAAGTGAAAAATAAGAAATTTTTATATGATGTAAAGTGTTCGAAGATAGTCGAAGATGAAGTAAAAAAACTTGGTGGTGAAACGATTTGTTATCGAACTGGAAACTCTTATACTAAAGCAAAAGTAAAAGAAGAAGATTTACCTTTTGGTGGCGAATTATCAGGTCATGTTTATTTCCGTGATCGTTGGCCAGGGTTTGATTCTGGATTATATGCTGGACTTCGTCTCTTAGAAATTCTTAGTAAAACAACTAAAACAATTAGTGAACTATTGGATGGCATAACACCTTATTACTCAACAGAAGAATTAAAGTTTGCTTCAAGTGATGACATAAAGGCAAGTGTTGTTGATAAAATAATTGCTTACTGCAAAGACAAAAATTATCAAATCAATACTATTGATGGTGTCCGTGCTACTTTCTCTGATGGTTGGGCTTTAGTCCGTTATAGTAATACAGGGCCTAATATTACAGCGCGTTTTGAAGCAACTACTGCTGAGAGATTAGAATCCTTAAAAAAAGAATTCATTGATTTAATAAATGAAAATAATGTCAAGTAATGACATTATTTTTAATTTTAATTTAAAAAAATGTAGGAATTGTTTTGTTGACAAATTAATATTTTATTAGTATAAATATTTAGTGAGGATGTGAAGAGATGGCAAAAAATTTAGTTATTGTCGAATCGCCTAGTAAAAGTAGAACAATTGAAAAATATTTAGGTAAAGAATATAAAGTAGTGTCATCTAAAGGACATATTAGAGATTTGGCTACTACTGGTAAATATGGTTTAGGTGTAGATATTGAAAATGATTTTAAACCTAACTATGTTCCGGTTGAGGGAAAAAAGAAATTAATTGATGATTTGAAAAAAGAAGTTAAGAATCATGAAAAAGTATATCTTGCAACTGACCCCGACCGTGAAGGAGAAGCAATTTCTTGGCATTTAAAAGATGCTTTAGGATTATCTGAAAAAGATTACGAAAGAGTTTTGTTTCACGAAATCACCAAAGATAAAGTAATTGATGCTTTTAATCATACGCGTAAGATTGATGAAGATTTAGTTCATTCTCAAGAAGCTCGAAGAATATTAGATCGTATCATTGGTTTTCGTTTGAGTAAATTAATGCAGTCCAAAACGGGTGGGAAGAGTGCTGGTCGTGTGCAAAGTGTTGCTTTGAAACTAATCGTTGATCGTGAACGTGAAATAGAGGCTTTTGTTCCAGAAGAGTATTGGACGATTACCGCTCTTTTTGATGAGTTTGAAGCTAAACTTTTCAACTATGATCATAAAGATATCGAAGTTCATTCTGAGAGTGAAGCTGATGCTATTCTTGAAAAGTTAGACAAGCATTTTACTATTGATAGTATCGAGACAAAACAGAAGGGTAAAAAAGCAAAGCCTCCATATATTACGAGTACTTTACAACAAGATGCTGTTAATAAATTAAACTTTCCATCAAAGAAGACTATGAGTCTTGCCCAAAAACTCTACGAAGGAGTAGACCTTGAAAATGAAACGGTCGGTCTTATCACTTACATGAGAACGGATTCTGTTCGTCTATCTGATGAGTTTATCGGTAGTGGTTATCACTTCATTGAAGAAAATTATGGTAAAGAATATATTGGTTATGTCAAAGTGAGTAAAAAAACCGAAAATGTTCAAGACGCTCATGAGGCCATTCGTCCAACTAGTATTCTTCGTACACCAGAAAAAGTTAAAAAGTATTTATCAAGTGATGAATATAAACTATATTCAATGATTTATTATCGTGCTCTTGCATCCCTCATGGCTGATGCTAAAGTCAATGCCACAACAGTTGTTCTTGATAATCACAATTATCAATTTAAAGCAACTGGGCAAGTATTAGTATTTGATGGATATTTAAAAGTCTATAAAGAGTATGAAAATAGTGAAGATAAAATTTTACCAGCTTTAGAAAAATATAAAGATGGGGGAATAGATGCTAATGAAATAACGAAAGAACAACATTTTACGCAACCACCATCTCGTTATACTGAAGCAAAATTAATTAAGGAAATGGAAGAGTTAGGAATAGGACGTCCATCTACTTATGCCAAAATAATTGATACTATTCGTGAACGTGAATACGTAACGATGGAAGATAAAAAGTTTAAGCCTACCGAAATTGGTTATGAAACGACTGATAAACTTCAAGAATTTTTCTCAGATATCATCAATGTTGAATATACCGCCAAAATGGAAAAGGACTTAGATGACATATCTGATGCTAATAAAGATGAATTACAATTACTTCATAACTTCTATGATGAATTTGCACCTCTTGTTCAAACCGCCTTCCAAAACATGGAGAAAAAAGGTCCAGAGGAAACTGGTGAAAAGTGTCCTGAATGTGGAAGTAACTTAGTCATCCGTAAAGGAAAATATGGTGAATTTGTCGCTTGTTCAAATTATCCAACTTGTAAATATATCAAAAAAGAACAAAAAGAAGTTAAAGTGATATGTAAGTGCCCTAAGTGTGGTGGCAATATCATTGAACGAACTAGCAAGAAAGGTAAAGTTTTCTACGGATGTAGTAACTATCCAAAATGTAAAGTAGCAACCTGGGATTTACCAACGGGAGAGTTATGTCCAAAGTGTAAGAGCCTTTTAGTAAATAACAAAGGAACAATCAAGTGTAGTAATACGGAATGTGACTATGAACAATAAAAAAGAATGGAATAATTTAACTATTTCCATTCTTTTTTGGTATAATTATCTTAGAATCGAAGTGATAAGATGAAAGAATTAGAAAACTATCTAAAATATTTACAATATCAAAAGAATTATTCTCTTCATACCATTACAAGTTATGAAGAAGACATAAAAGAGTTTTTAGAATACATTAAAAGTGAAAATATTAATATGTTTAAAATTACTTATGATGAGATTCGTTTCTATTTGATGTATCTAAGTAAGAAAAAAGATATTAATTCAACTATTTCAAGAAAGATTAGTGCTTTACGAAGTTTTTATAAGTATTTACAAAACAATAATAAAATTGATAACAATCCTTTTACTTTAATTAATCTTCCTAAAAAAGATAAGAAATTACCACGCTTTTTCTTTTATAATGAACTAGAAGAATTATTTAATACCCCAAAACTAAATACACCTCTTGGGCAAAGAGATCGTTTGATTTTAGAAATGCTTTATGCAACAGGGGTCCGTGTTAGTGAATTAGTTAGTATTCGTATCTCTGACATATCAGATCATACTATCAAAATTTTAGGTAAAGGAAATAAAGAGCGAATAGTTCGCTTTGGTGATTATTGTGATGAGATTCTTAAAATGTATTTAAATGATGGTCACTATAAATTGAATGCCGATAGTGATTACTTATTTTTAAATAATAATGGTGAACAATTGACAGATAGGGGCGTTCGTTATCTTTTAGATAAAATAATTTCTAAAACGACGATTGAGAAAAAAATATCACCGCACATGTTACGTCACAGTTTTGCAACCCATCTTTTAAATGAAGGTTGTGATATTTTAACTGTTCAAGAATTATTGGGACATGAGAGTTTGAGTGCGACAGCTATTTATACACATGTTACTAATGATCGTTTAAAAGATGTCTATTTTAGAACACATCCTAGAGCTCGTAAATGATAAAAAAAGAAAAAGTTTTTACGCTTTTTCTTTTTAATTATTTTTCATTGTATAAATGGCTTTACTTATTTTACTGGTTCCATATATCAAAAGGAATATCATAATTATTGAATAGAAGAACTCGATAAAGAATTCTGAAAAGACAATTAGTAAGAATCCACCAACTAAAGAACCAACAGGAACATAGTTAGGAAAATATATCATTTTAATAATGGCATTAGTAATTATAAAGGCTCCAATCATAATTAAGATATAATTAACAGTATTAATAGGATTTAAGAATATATAAATAGCAAATGCTCCAAAGATAAGACTTTGAATGAAAAAGGATATTCCTTGACTCTGTCTTGTCTTAATAATAGATAGTCCCATACTAAATAAGTTAACAGCATAAGTTAATATGAATAATGGGAAGATATAAATAAATAATTTTAATAATAATTTAGAACCAAACAATCCTGTAATAGCAATAATTAAAAGTAATATTCCTTGAACTAAATCTGTTATCATTTCTTTTTGGAATTGTTTTTTATATTCCTTTTGAAATTTATCGCCATCAATAACAATATTTTTTTTCATAATTTATCACCAAATATATTATATCTTATTTTTTTATTTATTACTACTTTTAAATAATTTTAATGTCTTCCTTTTTAGAAAAAGATGATGTATACTTAGTATAGTATAGTATAGTGTAGTGTAAAAGTAGAGGTGTTTTCTATGAACTTAGATGAATTAGAACAAACAGTTAGTAGTCGCCGCAAAAAAAAGCAAATAAAAAGTATTATTGATCTAATAACTTATAAAGATGTAAAGGTATATCGTGAAGAGGTAGTTAGTTATTGTCGTAAAAAAGGAATCAAAGTTTCAACTTTTGATGATTTAAGTCCTAATAATAAAAAACATATGGCTGCAGTTAGTGAATATCTAGCTTACCTTACACATGGTCTTAAAACGGATTTAAAAGAAAGAGTTGAAAAACTAACTGATTCTGGTAAAAGTCGTGAAGAGGCTGAAGAAAAAGCTTTAAAAGAAATTTTGCCAGACGCATATGCCTTAGTGCGTTTAGGTGCTAAGTTCCTTTGGAATCAACCACATCGTGATGTGCAACTTCAAGGTGGAATTTTGATGAACGAAGGATGTGTAACCGAGATGGCTACTGGTGAAGGAAAAACTCAGACGGCAGCCCTCCCTGTTTATTTGAATGCTCTTTTAGAAAAAGGTGTTCACGTTGTTACACCAAATGATTATCTTGCTGATCGTGATGGTAAAAAAATGGGCGAACTATATTCTTTGTTAGGACTTAGTTGTGGTATTATAAAAGAACGTAAACCAGGCGATATATCTGCTGAAACTGAAAGAAAATTTTTTGAAAAAGTAGATTCGCTTATTGCAGAAAGACTTGCTAAAGCAAAAGATGATGACGATCGTAAACATATTCGTCATAATTTTATAATACAACATCATGCTTTGGCAGATAAGTTAAGAGAAGAAGCTAGAATTGAAGCAAGAAAAGAAGAAAGACAAAACGAAATTGAAGAACGTCAAACAGCATATAAGTATGATATTACTTATGGTTCAACTCAAGGATTTGCTTTTGACTATTTATATGATGATTTAGCAACTTCTTCTTCAGAAATGGTTCATCGCTCTAATTTAGCTGGTTTTGTTTTGGTCGATGAAATGGATGATGTTTTATTTGATAGTGCTATAACACCATTTAATATATCTGGTACACAATCTGATGAGTTAGTAGCTCTCACTCCTTCTGAAATTGAAAATTTAAAGGAAAGAATAAGAATTATAAATCTAGCTGTTAAATCAATATATGATGATAGTTATAAGGGTCATGAATTAATAGTTGAAATTAATGACCTTGTAAGTTATCAAAATATTGTTAATGGTAATAGTGACAAGTCCGAACAATATGATAGTGAAGTCGCTGTAATAATTGATTCTACAACGCGAGAACACACTTTGACGACTCTTGGAGAAATGTACATATTTAAATATATTTATCATGACAAGATAGAGGAAATGGCTAGAAAAAATGGTTGGCCAAAAGCTACTCCTGAATATTTAGTCAAATTATTAAAAAGTGGTAATGCTCCTGATTTAGAAGAAATGTTTGATGGCTTTATGGTCGGTTTTGATAAAACAACAAATGGCGAATTTGTAAGTAATTTAACTTTAATTGATAATGCTGTTGAAGCTTGGTTTGTTCTAGAATATCTTAATGATTATACATTGGTTACAGATGATAAACATCCTGGAAAATATGTTGCCTCACTAATTGATACAGGAGGACGTACATCAGCTGGAAGAATATATTCTAATGGTTTACAGCAAGCTCTTGAAGAACGTGTTCGTTATTTGCAACCTGTAGTTGATAGAAAATTAAGTATTTTTCAAACGCCAATTAATGATACTTTACGTTCTATTCCAACGGTATCATATTATATACAGTATCCTAAATTGAGTGGTATGACAGGAACATCTCCTGGATTACATTTAAGAGATATATATGGATTGTCAACTTATGAAGTTGATCGTAATAAACCTAGTAGAGCCATAGACTGTGGTGAAAGATTTTATCCTAAAACAGAACAAAAAAATGAAGCAATTTTTCGCGAAGTTGTAAATTCTTGGTTAAAATATCAACCAATTCTAATAACGACGACATCTGTTGACGAAAGCAAAAACTTGCTAGAATATATAATGAAACGTTTTCAAGAAGAAAAGCCAAGACTTGAACGCGAAATTGCACGACTTTATCCAGGTAAAAAACCAGATGAACTTCCACAAATTCCTGGTGTTGGTGGATTTAAAATACCAGTTTTAAATGCTGATGTTAATAAATTAGAAACAGAGGCAGAAATTATTTCTAAAGCTGGATTACCGGGACAAATAATGATATCTACACAAATGGCTGGTCGTGGGACAGATATTAAATTAGGTGGTGAATTTGATTATTGGTTTAATCAAGTTATCGGAGAAGCAATTGATATAACGTTAAAAGTAATGAGATCTAAAGGACAAGTTACACCAGCTACATTAGAACAGGCAAAAGAACAAATAAGACAGTCAATATTAAGTAATGATGATTATCGTGAAAGAATAATAGCAAAAGCTGAAAAACGTCGTCAAAAAGCTTTTCAACAAGCTAAAAATAGTGGTGGTTTAAATGTAATTATTGATGGACATTTCCCATTAGAAAGAATTGATCGTCAAGTAGCTGGAAGATGTGGTCGTCAAAGCGAACCTGGAAAATACACTTATTTTAGTGATTCTGAAGATTTATTAGCAATTGGTGTTCCAAGAGAAGAGGTTACGGAACTAGAAGAATATTTGTGTTCAAGTAAAGATCCAAGTGAAAAAAGTGAAATTATAACGACAGCTGTTAGAGATGTAGTTTTAGATGCTCAAAATCGTCGCGAATGGTCTATTGCAAGTGGTATTACTTATCAACGTGAAACTGATAAACACATTGATAAATGGCGTCGTAGTTTACGAAAAGCTAAAATAAGTATTAACAAGAGTGGAGATTATGTTGATACTTTTGAATACATGATTGAGGAAACAGCAAAATCAATTGTTGTTGCTTCTGTTCCACAAAGACGTTTACCAATAAGAAAGAATAAACGAATTCGTAATTCTCATATTGATATGAAAAAAATGTCTTCTTTAATAGAAGAATTTATGGGTATTAAAATAGTTAGTGATGGTGCCGTTGTCTTAGACGAAAAAGGCAAAAAATGTGTAACAATAACTAAATCAGAAATAGCGGAAGCAAGAACTCTTGGTGATTTATATACATTAATTGCTGATAAAGGTATTGAAAAATATGAAGAACTATTGAAAAGTCAATCAACACTAAGAGAAATGACAACAACGACTGTTGTAAGAGCAATGGATAGGACTTGGAGAAGATTTGAAGAAACAGTTGAGGACATTGCTGCTCAAAAGAGATCCAATATGCTTATGCAATATCAAAATAGTTATGATATTTTAGAAGGATCAATTTCACTTGCTTATGAAAATAGTATGGAGTCAGAACGTGCTATTGCTGTTCGTTCTATATTACATCCTGATTATATTAGGAAATATGGAGATAAAGCACGAAATGCTTTAAGAATGGCAGTTGTTACACCAAAAGGATTAATGCTTGAAGGAAACCCTTATGCTGGTAAGATAATAGAAGAACAAAAAGGTTTACGAAAAATGAGTACTTCGCTTGATGGAAGTCATTCAACTCAAATGACGAGTATTCATCAAGAAAAAATTGCTCCACAAGCAAGGTATGAGGTAAAGAAAACATCACCATTTACTTCTGAGTTTGCTTATTTCCTTGAACAAATAGAATCAAAAAAAATATAAGAAAGAGGATAAAACCTTTTTCTTTTTATTTTGAAGTATGATATAATCAATTTAGTGCGTATTATAGGAAAGGGAGATGAATTTATGAAATATGTATATTCTTTCAAAGAAGGAAATAAAGATATGCGCGAATTACTTGGTGGAAAAGGTGCTAATCTTGCTGAAATGACAGGAATTGGACTACCTGTACCAAGAGGATTCACTGTTACAACTGAAGCTTGTACAAGATACTATGATGATGGTAAGACAATCAATCAAGAAATTGTTGACCAAATCTATGAAAAACTAGATGAACTTGAACAAGTTACTGGTAAGAAAATGGGGGATAGTAAAAATCCATTACTCGTATCTGTAAGAAGTGGAGCTCGTGCAAGTATGCCAGGAATGATGGATACAGTATTAAATTTAGGAATGAATGATGAAGTAGCTAAGGGATTTGCTGAAGTTACAAAGAATCCAAGATTTGTCTATGATAGTTATAGAAGATTTATTCAAATGTTTGCTGATGTCGTTATGGGATTTCCTAAGAGTTCATTTGAAAGATTGTTTGATAAAATAAAAGAAGATAAGCACGTTGAATTTGATACAGAATTATCTGCTGAAGATTTAATGGAAGTTGTTGATATCTACAAGGGTGAGTATAAGAAACATGCTGGTGTAGAATTCCCACAAGATCCAAAAGAACAATTACTAGAAGCTGTAAAAGCTGTATTTAGAAGTTGGAATAATGATCGTGCTATCACTTATCGTCGTCTAAACGATATTCCAGGTAGTTGGGGAACTGCTGTAAACGTTCAAGAAATGGTTTATGGTAATAGAGGAGAAACATCTGGTACTGGTGTTGCTTTCACAAGAAACCCAGCAACAGGTGAAAAGAAATTATTTGGTGAATATTTAATGAATGCTCAAGGAGAAGATGTTGTTGCTGGTATTCGTACACCGCAATCTATTGAGACATTAAAAGAAGTTATGCCAGAATGCTATGATGAATTTGTAAAAATTTGTGAAACACTTGAAAATCATTATAAAGATATGCAAGATATGGAATTCACTATTGAAGATGGTCATTTATTCATGCTTCAAACAAGAAATGGTAAAAGAACTGCTACAGCTGCTTTAAAGGTTGCTGTTGATATGGTAAATGAAGGAATGATTACTAAAGAAGAAGCATTATTAAAAGTAGAGCCAAAGCAATTAGATCAATTACTTCATCCAATGTTTGATGCTGAAAGTTTAAAAGCAGGAAAAGTAGTTGCTAAAGGTTTAGCTGCTTCTCCTGGTGCTGCAACTGGTAAGATTTATTTCACAGCTGAAGATGTTATGGAAGCTAGTAAGAATGGGGAAAAAGATATGTTATTAGTAAGACTTGAAACATCTCCAGAAGATATTGAAGGAATGAATCTTGCTCATGGTATTTTAACTATTCGTGGTGGAATGACTTCACACGCTGCTGTTGTTGCTCGTGGAATGGGTACTTGCTGTGTATCTGGTTGTGGTGAATTAAAAATAGATGAAGACAAAAAAGAATTAACGACACCTGATGGTAAAGTATATCATGAAGGTGATTGGATGAGCTTAGATGGTTCAACTGGTAATGTTTATGGTGAACAAATTAAGACTGTTGACCCTGAAATCTCAGGTGATTTTGGAACATTTATGGGATGGGCTGATGAAGCAAGAAGACTAAAAGTTAGAACTAATGCTGATAATCCAAGAGATGCTAGAGTTGCTCGTAAATTTGGAGCTGAAGGTATTGGACTATGCCGTACTGAACACATGTTCTTTGATGAAGAAAGAATTTTCAACTTCCGTCGTATGATTACTGCGGAAACAGTTGAAGCTCGTGAAGAAGCTCTTGAAAAAATTCTTCCATATCAAAGAGAAGATTTTGAAGGTTTATTTAGAGAGATGAAAGGTTATGGTGTAACAATTCGTTTCTTAGATCCACCTCTACATGAATTTTTACCTCATACTGATGAAGAGATTAAACCTCTTGCTGAAAGTTTAGGTATGACTTTTGAAGCTTTAAAAGCAAGAGTTGAAAGCTTAAAAGAATTCAATCCAATGATGGGGCATAGAGGATGCCGTCTTGCTGTTACTTATCCAGAAATTGCTAGAATGCAAACAAGAGCTGTTATCGAAGCAGCCATCAATGTTAATAAAGAAGGATTAAACGTTGAACCAGAAATTATGATTCCACTTGTTGGTGATGTTAAAGAATTACAATACGTTAAAAATATTGTTGTTGAAACAGCTGACAAATTAATCAAAGATAATGGTGTTAAATTAAAATACTCTGTTGGAACAATGATTGAAATTCCAAGAGCGGCTATTACGGCTGATAAGATTGCTAGTGAAGCTGAATTCTTCTCATTTGGAACTAATGACTTAACACAAATGACTTATGGATTCTCTAGAGATGATGCTGGTAAGTTCTTAGGAGACTACTATGCAAAACAAATCTTTGAATCTGATCCATTTGCTAAAGTTGACCAAGAAGGTGTTGGAGAACTAATGCGTATTGCTGTTGAAAAAGGTAAGAGCGTAAGATCTAACATCAAACTTGGTATTTGTGGTGAACATGGAGGAGAACCATCTAGTGTTGAATTCTGTCATAAACTAGGACTTACTTATGTATCTTGTAGTCCATACAGAGTACCAATAGCTAGACTTGCTGCTGCTCAAGCCGCTGTCAAAGAAAAACAAGCATAATAAAAATAATTAAAGACTAAGGAAACTTAGTCTTTTTTTCATATTCAACAAAAATAAAGTTATTATCTAAAAATATTCAAATGGTTGAACACATAGTTATGAAATGTTAAAATAGAATATATAAATTTATAACTTTTATTTTGAAATATGATTTAAAAGGGTGATTAATATGGAAAGCAAATGTATTGAAAAATTTAATAAATATGAGCAAGAAATTCATAGTATTATTTTAAAGAAAAAAATAGATTACGAGAAAATTGATTATTTACTAAAAAATGGTGCATCAGCAAATGCAATTGAAATAGATGAATATGAAGATGGCGAAAGAGATGAAGAACTTTTATTAACCCAATGTTGGTTGGATGCAAGTGGTAGATTTAATGAATTGGGAGAGCGTGAAATTGAAGATGATTATTTTGTTAAATTACTTAAAATATTTATTGAAAACGGGTTAAATATTGATAAATATGTTAATCATTTATTTGAAAACATTCAATGGACATATGATGAAAGACATTATATCGAGATGACAAAACTGATTTTAAATAAATTAAAAGATAAAAGAAATTTAAATTTGGAAAGATCATTAAGTGGTATTGGCACAGAAGAAAGTTATAATAATGTTTGTGAGGTTAATCACAAATATGCAAATGAATTATCTACTATTTATGAAATGATTGAAGGATATAAAAATGGAAAAGATGCTAATAAATATTTTAATTATGAAAAAATAATTGGCCAAACAATAAAAAATATTAATATTTTTTGTGATAATTTAAAAGTTGATTTTAGCAATAAGATGATTGCAGAAAATATTGACATTTTTATTGAATGTGAAAATGACATTTTAATTATAAAAAATAAATATATATTCGTAGATAATAATAAAATAAAATCAGAATTTACAAGAATGGATAAAGATAATAGATTTCAAGCACAATTGGAAAAGTCTATAATAAATCAAAAAATAATAAATATTGAATTATTAAATGAAGAGATATGTGCCAAGGTAAAGACAATATATAATATAACAAAAATAGTAATAACATTTAAAAATAATAAAAAAATTATAATAGATTTAGATGAAGCATTAAGTAATATGAGAATAACAATTTGTTAAATAAAAATTGAACATATTTTTAATAACCCCTTTGCCATGACGATAACACAAGCTGCTGTTAAAGAAAAACAAGCAAAATAATAAATGATTAAAGACTAGGTAAAAAACTTAGTCTTTTTATATGATAATAATGGATGTTATAAATTTTTATATTTAAAAATAAATATTTGATTTTATAAACAGGAAAACTTCATGTAGATGGAGTTTTCTTTTGTTTTATGTTATTATGTTAATAGTAAGATTAATCAAAAGGAATGATAAAGATGAATAAACCAATTGTTGGAATTGTCGCTAAACATTTAAAACAAAGTACAAAGAGATTAGATACAGTTATTCATGATGAAGTTGAACAAGCTATTTTTGATAATGGGGGAATCGTAATTGGTATAATTCCTCCAAATGAAGGTAAAGTTCGTGCAGAAGATAAATGGTATGATAATCTTACTACGACCGAAAAACATAATTTGTATGATCAAATTGCTTTGTGTGATGGCATAATTTTACAGGGCGGTAGTTACATGGATGAGTATGAGTGTTTCATTGCTAAATATTGTTATGAACAGGATATTCCTGTTTTAGGTATTTGTGCTGGAAAACATGTTTTAGTAAGAGCCATTGGTGGAAACATTGGACCAGTTGGTAATATGAGCCATAAGAGCGAAGAAAGATATGTTCATTCGATAGAAATAGATGAAAATTCTAAATTTTATAAAATTATTAATAACAAAGAAATTATGGTAAATTCAAGACATGTAAATATGACGACATCAACACCATTATTTGCTTCGGCTCATTCTTCTGATGGTGTAATTGAAGTAGAAGAGGCACCCAATAAGAGATTTTATTTAGGTGTACAATTCCATCCTGAAAGTTTATATAAGCAAGATGAAAATATGCGTAAGATATTTATTGGCTTTTTGGATGCATGCCTTGAGTATAAAGAAGGTTTGAATAAAGAGGAAAATTAGGAATATTTTTCTCTTTTTTTGACAAAAAATGTAATTTATTAAATAATTTGCAAAAAAAAGAAAAAAATCTCTTTTATCATATTGTTATTTTTGCTATAATAAAATAAAAGGTGATATGGGTATGAAAATAATGTGCATAGGTAACGCTGCTTATGATGTTACATTGCCTGTTGATCATTTTCCAATGGAGAATAAAAAGGTAAGACTAGAAAAAGGAAGAGTAGAGTGTGGAGGCGGTAGTGCTTCTAACTGTGCTTACTTACTGGCAAAGTGGGGAATTGAAACTTATTTTGCTGGGGTTGTTGGTGATGATTTCTATGGCAGTAAAATAAGAGAAGAATTTGAAAATATTGGAGTTAATACTAAATATCTTGAAACCAAAAAAGGTGTTCCAACGACAACCAGTTTCATAATTGCTAATACAACCGTTGGAACAAGAACCATAATGACTAATAAAGATAAAAATGTTGTTATGACTAAACGTGAAATTGATGATGATTTTGATTATATTTTCCTAGATGGTTATGACAAGAAATTTGCCATTGACGTTATGAAGAGAAATCCTAAAGCAGTCAAGATAATTGATGCCGGTTCTTTAAAAGAAAATACTGTAGAATTAGCCCATATGGTTGATTATATTGTATGTTCAAAGGATTTTGCTGAAGAATATACAAAGAAAAAAATTGATTATAATGATATGAAAACACTAATTGAAATATATGAAGATTTGAAAAAAGATTTCACTCAAGAAATTGTGATAACTTTAGAAGATAAAGGATGCTTTACATATAGCGATGGTTATAAATTAGTACCTAGTATTAAAGTAGAACCACTTGATTCAACTGGTGCTGGTGATATCTATCATGGGGCATTTACTTATTGCCTCATTAAAGGATACGATATTGTTAAGACTATGAAAATGGCTAATATTGCTGGTGCTTTATCTGTTACACGATTGGGAGGAAGATATTCTATATTTTCACTTGAAGAGGTGCAAAAAAAATATGATGAACTTACTTCATCACAATAATATGCCAGAATTGGATTTGCATGGTGAGAATCGAATAAGTGCAAAAATTCTTGTTGAAGAATTTTTAAATGATAACTATAAAATGGGAAAATATGAAGTTAGTATTGTCCATGGAATAGGATCAGGAATATTAAAAAAGGAAGTGCATAATGTGCTGAAAAAAAGTAGTATAGTTCAAGAATATGGATTAGATAATTTTAACAGTGGATGCACCTTGGTAAGATTATGTAAATCTATTGACAAAAACACAAAAATATCGTATAATATGCGACATAACTCAAAGGGGGAAAGAGTATAATGTATTCTGATGAAGAAGAGAGAAGAGGATTTCCAATAAGGGATTTCCTAATACGTCTAGTTTTAATCATAATTTTTGTTCTATTACTTATGTGGTTACTACCAATGAAAAGCAATAAAAACGTTGATTTGTCACCACTAACTGATAGAATATTCAATGCAAATATTCAGGAGATGAAAGAAGCAGCTATTCCTTATTTCACTACTGAAAGATTGCCTAAAAAAGTTGGAGATTCAACAACTTTGACGTTACAAGATATGTTGGACTTGAAACTACTATTACCATTCACTGATAAAAATGGTGATAAGTGTGATGCAAGAAACTCATATGTAACAGTAACAAAAGAAAAGGATGAGTACTTGTTAAAAGTATATCTAAAATGTAATGATGATTCTGATTATATTTTAGTTCATATTGGTTGCTACTCATATTGTACTAGTGAAAATGGTGTTTGTGAAAAACAGGAAACTGAAAAACCAACAACAGTTAAACCAACAACAAGCACTCAGACAACAGCTCCAAAAGGACCTAGTTGTACATTAGAAATTGCTTCTGGTAAAAAAGGAAGTAATGGATGGTATGTTGGTAATGTTCAAGTAAGATTTAAAAATAAATCTACAACAACTGTTGGTGGTAAGATTACAAAATTCGGTTTATCAACATCATCAACAGCAACATACAATAGCAATAGTACTTTGACAGTAACTAAAGATGGTACTACAAAAGTTTATGGATTTGTTAAAGATTCAAGTGGTAAGACTGCAGTATGTTCTATAACAGTTAAAAAGGATACCGTAGATCCTGCATGTTCATTAACAGTATTGAGTGGTACTAAGACAACAAATGGACATTATGTAGGCAATGTTAAAGTTGGATTTGCTAGTAGAACAGATGCTACTAGTGGAGTAGCTGCTTATGGTATGGATACTACTAAAACAGCAAACTTTAATAGTAAGACTTCATATACACTATCTAAAAAAGGATCAACTACTGTTTATGGATATGTAAAAGATAAAGCTGGACACACAAAAGTATGTTCAACAAATATTACAATTGATACAACAAATCAAAAATCAGTTCCAAGTTGTTCACTAGAAATAGCAAGTGGTACTCTTGGTGATAATAATTGGTATCGTAGTGATGTAACAGTTAGATTTAAATCTAAAGGTACAACTAATGGTGCTAATATAACTGGATTTGGTATTGGAACTAGCGAAAACTATAATGGTTCTGAAAGTTATAAATTAAATAAAGATGGATCATATGTTGTAAAAGGATATGTAAAAGATAGTAATGGTTATACAGCTACTTGTAGTTTAACAGTTAAACGTGATGCTACTAAACCAAATTGTTCATTAGGTGTAACTAGTGGTACAAAAGCATCAGATGGTGCTTATACAAGTGATGTTACTATTGGATGGAAATCAAGAAATGATGCAACAAGTGGTGTAAATTCTTATGGAATTGGAACTTCAACTACATATTCAAACAATGGTAGTTATACAGTAACAGCTACTGGTAAACATACTGTTAATGGATATATTAAAGATAATGCTGGTAACACTAATGTTTGTAGTATTACAGTTGAAAAGAAATCACAAACTTATGAATATCAATATGCTAAAGATTTCGCTGCATCATATAGTGCTTGGTCAAATTGGACAACAAGTAATTATGATTGTAAAAACCCACCTAAATTCCAAAAGACTAGTACTTATGAAGCTGAAGATTTAGGTTCAACTAAAGAAATATCAAGTTATACTTATCAACCAGGAAAATCAGTAATGGCAACACAAATAGTAGAAGCTGGTAGAGTTACTGAAAAGTCTTGTAAAGGATGGACTTATTACCGTAGTACGACAACATCTACTAAAACATATGCTGTTAAATCTATTGGTGATTGGAATTATGTTGGATTAGTTAGTCTTTCTAATCCACCTACAGATACTTTATCTACAAAATATGTCTTTGTTGGTATGGACTGGGATAGATGTGGAAGTAAATGTACTACAACTCCATATACAGTATGGAAAAAATATACTAGAAGCGTTTCAACTGTAACTAATACAGATACAATTGTAACAGGAAGTAGTGTTTCTGCTAAATGTACTTCACTTGAAACAAAAGAAACAATCTTATACGGAACTCTTAATACAATTGTTGGATATGAACGTATTAGAACAATCAATTATAAAGATGTATGCTCATATAGATATAGAAAACGTTCTGTTATTAAAGAAGCATATACAGATTACAAATGGAGTTATTACAATAATCAAACATTAATAAATGATGGTTACCATATGACTGGTAATAAGCGTTTAACTAATTAGTTAGGATGGTGAATTAATATGGATGAAATTAAGAAAATTATTCAATTAGGTACTGAAGTTGAAGGTAGTTGGAAAGGTGGAGACGTCCTTGTTATATTTGAGGACGAATCCATTGAACCAATAAGAGTTAATAGTAGTGAACTATACAAAGTATATGAAGAATATGGACTTCAACATGGTATGGATATTAGTAATCTTACTGATGTAGCTGAAAATATTCCTGATGAAGATATCATGATTGCAGATGTTCAAAACAAAGAAGAACTTGATGCTGCAATGGCTGAGTTTAATGCTGCCAAAGAAAAAGCAGCTGGTGCAAAAAAGAAACCAGGAACTCCTGTTACACCAGTACCAGTAGTTGTTCCACCTACAAAAGGAACAGAGACACCTGAACGCGAATTACCACCAGAAAGAGGAGCAACCGAAAGATTAAATGATAAAGTTAAAAGTAAATCAAGCGGTGGTAAGAAGGCTGTAGCAGCAATTTTAGCTGGTGCTGCTGGTATAGGTGCTGGTGTAGGTGCTGCACAATTTATTAGTGATTATCTTCAAAATAGAACAAGTTATGAACATAATATTGATGATGAAAACACTGATACTGATGAAAATACATATGATTGGTTCACTAACTATGTACAAGGAAGCGAATTTGCTAGTTTAATGGGTGAGATGGATCAAAGTGATTTGCGTCGTCAAGTTGCTGAAGATGCTGCTGAATTAGTAACATTCTTCCATATGCAAACTCATAAAGAAGGAAATTTTAGACTTGCTGAAGATGGAGATGTATATTTAGATTTATCAATTGAAGAAGCAACAGCTTTAACAGTTTTCCTTAACTATACTGATCCAATTGAATTAAATGAAATATTAGGTTCTTATAACTTTGATGCTACGACAATAACTGATTTAGTTGAATCTGCTATGTCAAAGCTAATGACATATTATATGAATGCACAAGAAATTAGTGGTGTATCAAGTATAATTCATGATGAAAATTCGCGTGCTTTATTTGAAAGATTTGAAAATGATATTTTATTATTTAATGCAATGCATGATACTACTACTTCTGATAAATTAATTAGAGATTTATACTATACGTTTGTTTTAAATGGACAACCTAATATTGATAATGTTCCAGCATCTGTTAAATTCTTAATAGGAAATATGATGGAGTCATTCCAATTAAAAGAAAATGCTAATGCTGAACATGCAATATTATTTGATCAATACCATGGTTTATCATTTGAAGATGAAATGTGTTATTTCGTTGAAAACTATGTTTTAAGACAACCAGGTGGATATAGTTCACTAAGTGAAGAACAAAAACAACTTTATCGTGATACTTATGCTTCTTCACTAATTGAATCAGGTACTACTTTAGTTGATATGTTCTCTAATGGTATTGTTATGAATGAAGACAATTCAACACAAGAACAAAGAGATGCAACTACTAGTATTACTGATGTTATAAACATGAGTGGATATTGTAATACAGCATATCAACAATTGTCTGAAGCTATCGCTAATCGATATGCTATGTTAGACACTAATGATAATCGTCCTGGATTAGATAGAATATTTAATGCAGCTCAAACACTATTCTCAACATATGATAATTATTTTGGATATTTAAATGGTAAGAGTGATCAAATAGCTGTATTAATAAATAATCGTCGTCATACTGCTTACAATAATAGTTTAGATAGTTTTAGTGGATTGACTCAAGGTGGTATAGATGATTTCATTAATGAAACTGGAACACCTACTGGTGAAAATACTAATACAACTACTGAAGAAGTAGAATATGATGACTTAACACCAGAAGAACAAACTCAAGTAGAAGAACAAAAAAATCTTGAAGAAGCAGAATATATAATTAGTAATATTAATGCAGATAGTGGAAAAGCTGCAACAGATTATATAAATTCTACGCAATATAATTTTAATCCTGGAACTGTAACTAATGACTTTAATGGTGAAGTATATGAGTTAAATCCTATGGGATTCCTTTCAGGAGTAGCATTTATGTATGCTTTCGGTGGTGGTGCACCAACGGCACAAGATAGTCAAATTCAAGCTGCTGCCAGTGCTGCCGCTGATAACTATTTGAATAGCATTTCTAAAGAACATCAAGATGCTATTGCAACTAAAATGGGTACTAGTTGGGAAAATGCAAGAGCACAATTAAAAACTACATATATAAATGGTTATACATCTCAAATGGAGCAATTCATTTCACTTGCTATTAGTGATGGTCAAAGAATGAGAGAGTTAACTGACCAAGAAAAAGCTTTTGTTGACGAGCAAAATGAAAAAGCTGAACAAGATACAAATAGTCAAGATCAACAAGAAACTCCAGGAAATAATGATGATCAACCAACAGAAGGTGAAGTTACACTACCAGTTCCTGGACCTAATGGTGAAATACTTGAACCAGAAGTTAATCCAAATGAAAATGAAACTGGTGATGATAATCTTGATATTCAAACTGGTGAAGGTGAACAACCTTACGATGGTGAGTATACAGAAGATCCTGAATATAATAATTCAACATCTGAAGAAAATACTCAATCAAATGGTATTGAAGATCCTCAAGTTGAACCTAATATACCAGAAGGTCCAAGTTTAGAAGATCCTAATATTGTTGAAAATACAGCTGATGGTGAAGTGCCATATGCTGGTGGTGAGTATTATGAACAAGATCCACAACCTGAACAAGTAGAACAAAATACAGCGACTAATGGTGAAGAAGTAGTTAATGAAGCTGCACCTGAAGCACCAACTGTTGCTGAAGAAACTACTACTCAAGAAGCTCCTGTTGAAAGTGAGCCAGTTGTTGAGAGTCAACCTGCAGTTGAAGCACCTGCTGTTGTAGAACAAGCACCTGCTTCTGAACCAGCTCCTGCTGCTCCAGCCGCTGCACCTGAAGTACAAGCTCCAGTACAACAACAATCATCTTCAATTCCTAATGAAGTCATTCAACAAGCTGTTGACGCAGTTATGAATGAAACTTTTGCTCAACAAGATAATGTAGAAGCTGAAGCTGTAAAAACAATGTAAATGTAAAGAAGGACTAAGCTCCTTCTTTTTTTATCGCTTAAGCATATAATATATGGTATAATTGGAATAGGAGTGATGATATGAGAGTCGTCGTTAGTGCTGGTGGAACCGGTGGGCATATTTATCCAGCTTTAGCCATCATTAATAAAATAAAAGAAAAAGAACCAAATAGTGAATTCTTATATATTGGAACGACTGATCGTATGGAGGCAACTATTGTTCCCGAACTTGGGTACGAATATGTTGGTCTTGAAATAAAAGGGTTGAATCGTAAGAATCCCTTTAAAAACTTTGCTGTTTTAAATACTTTTCGTCTTGCCATCAAGAAAGCTAAAAAAGTAATTAAAGATTTTAAACCAGATATTGTTTTAGGTATTGGTGGTTATGTAACTTTACCAGTTGTCCTTGCTGCTCATTCCCTAAAAATTAAAACATTTATTCATGAACAAAATTCTATTCCTGGATTATCTAATAAAATTCTAAATAAAAAAGCCGATGCCATTGGGGTATCACTTCCTAGTTCTTTAAAATATTTTGCTAAAGAAAAAACAACTTATACTGGTAATCCTCGAAGTGAAGAAGTTATTAATGTTACCAAAGTTGATAAGAAAAAATATCATCTTTCAAAAAATAAAAAATTAGTTTTATTTGTAATGGGAAGTTTAGGTTCTAATACTATTAATAATATGATGAGAGATATTTTACCAAAATTTTCTAGTAAAGATTATGAAGTTTTATTTGTTACAGGTAAAAACTATTATGATGATTATAAAAACTTAAAAAATATTCCGCAAAACGTTAAATTAGTTCCATATTTAAATGATATGTTAGGGGTTATGAAAGATACTGATTTAATCATTTCTAGGGCAGGGGCATCAACTATTGCGGAGATTACAACTTTAGGTTTACCAAGTATTTTAATTCCGTCACCTTATGTTACACATAATCATCAAGAAGAAAACGCAAAAGTATTGGAAAATAATGGTGCATCTATTATAATAAGAGAGAAAGAATTAAATGCGGATATTCTATTACAAAAAATAGATTTGATTTTAAATGACACTAAACGATATAATGAAATGGTTGAGAATAATCGCAAATTAGGTATAACAGATAGTGCAACGAGAATATATAAAATCATTAGAAAATTAGTTGATGATAAATAAGTGGTGATGATATGAATGAATTTATTGATTTGATTAAAGAGCGTGAGATAGGAAAATGCCTTGAGAATGCCAGTTTAAAAAATTTTACATCCTATAAAGTAGGGGGAAAAGCTAGTTGCATTGTTTATCCTAAAAACACTAAGAAATTAATTGAGTTATTAAAGTTATGTAATAATCGTGGTGTAAAATATAAAGTATTGGGTAATGGTACTAATACTTTATTTAGTGATAATGACTTTGAAGGTGTAATTATTAAACTTGATGAATTTAATAATTTATCAATGATTACCCCAACAACAATTAGAGTAGGGGCTGGTTATAGCTTAATAAAGTTAGCTTTATTCGCAACTAAAAAAGCTTTATCTGGTCTTGAATTTGCTTGTGGTATTCCTGGAACAGTCGGTGGTGCTGTCTATATGAATGCTGGAGCTTATAAAAGTGATATGGGGTATGTCGTTAAGCGTGTTAAAGTTTTAACACCCAATTATACGGTCATCAATATGACTAATGCTGAACTTCATTTCCATTATCGTTCTTCTTTTTTTCAACAACATCCTGACTATATTTGCTTAGAAGCGATAATCGGTTTAAAAAAGGGAAATCGTGAAGAAATGATAGCGATAAATCAAGATCGTAAGGCAAGACGTCAAGCTTCTCAACCCCTAGAATACCCATCAGCTGGTAGTGTCTTTCGTAATCCCGAAGGAAACTTTGCTGGTAAATTAATTGAAGATTTAGGATTAAAGGGGTTAACTAAGGGTGGCGCTCAAGTAAGTGAAAAACACGCTAACTTCGTCATAAATTTAGGTAATGCAACCGCTAGTGATATTAAAGAATTAATCACTTTTGTTCATGATACTGTTTTAGAAAAATATGATATTGATTTAAAGATAGAACAAGAATTTGTTAATTGGGATTAGGTGATACTATGGTAAAAAAAGTTAAAAAGAAAAAAATAAAGATTATTCCCTGTTTAATCTTTTTATTACTAATAGGCTTTTTTTATCTAATTGGTAGTTATATTTACCATATGCCCATTAAAAATATTTTTATTGATGGAAATGTTTTGTTAAATGATCAAGAAATAATTGATCTAGCAAACCTTTCTGATTATCCAAGATATTATAAATATAGTAAGAGTAAGATTGCTAAAAAAATAAAGAGAAGTCCTTATGTTGAAAAAGTTGAAGTTGAAAGAAGTTTTTTCAGTGTATTAAAAATTCATATTAAGGAATATAAAGTATTACTATATGACTATGATAGTAAAGAATATATTTTATCAAATGGTCAAAAAATAGATGATGATAACATATCTAACCATGGTATTCCAACTTTATTAAACTATGTTTCTGATGAAGTATATGATAAATTTATTAATAAATTAAATAATCTTGATGATAATATTATCAATCAAATATCTGAAATAAAATATGAACCATCTAGTTATGATAATGGTCGCTTTCTTCTTACGATGAATGATGGCAATTATGTCTATGTCAATATTCCTAATTTTAAGTCATTGAACTTATATAATGAAATATATCCTAATTTTGATGGTCATATTGGTATTCTTTATTTAGATTCTGGTTATGGTGAAGGAAGCGAATATAAGATATTAAAATAAAAGCACATTGGTGCTTTTTTTTAGTAATAGTATTGATTATTTTGATAAGAATAGGGATAAGGATAATAAGGATTATATGGATAATAGGGGTATGGATAATAATAACCATTATTATTATTTGGTTTAGTTAATAAACTTCCAGTAATACCACCAAGAATAAATGGTCCAAAGAATCCACCACCACCGATAAATCGATTATTACCTACATTACGATAGTTCATATAGCCTCCCTCCAATTTATTATATGTTGACCCATAAAAAAAGACACAACGTGTCTTTACTTTAAACGATATAGATTGATACTCGGGTGATTGAAAAGACGATATGGATATTTTCTAGTACCAATACCACCAGATATATAGAAGTCCGTTTCTCCTATCTTATAGTAACTATCAAAATAGCTTTTACCACCATCAAAGAGAAATAAGCCACCAAGACTAGGTAATTTAATAAGACCATTAAATGAGTGACCGGCCATCGCTAAATCAACAGAACGATAATTTAGTATTTCATCAATTGTATCAGGTTTATGCATTAAACTAATCGTAAAAATATCATCATTGGCGTTTGCTTCTTCAAAATATTTAAAAGAAGTTTCAACATTACCATTATTACTATCAACACCTGTTAATAGAATTGGTTCTTTATCATCTTTATAAATTAAATCATAGGAATTACTAATATCGATAAAACCGGCATTTTTAATAATTATTTGACTCTTTTCATCGTCTTCGCCAAAAACGGCATATTTACCTAAAGTAGTATTAATATTTTTCAACTGTTCCTCTAAATCTTTACGTTCATTTTGAGTGATATTACCATAGATTAAATCACCTGTAAAAACGACAAGGTCTGGTTTAATAGAATTAATCTTTTTAACTATTTTCTTTATTTTAGTTAAATTAACTGTTTTAGAGCCATAATTGATATCACTTATTTGAATTATTTTTAAGCCATAGAAATTACTAGGTAAGTTTTCGTATTCTAAACTATATTCCTTAACAACTAAGCCACTTGTTCCAACATAACGACAAGTTAAATAGATGAGAAAGATAATAAAAATAATTGTTAAAATAACTTTAATGACTATCTTAGTAACATTTTTTGTCTTTTCAATAGTAATATCCGAACGCTGTTTTTTGTTTTTTTCAATGCGACTTGTCATAATATAACACCTGCCAATAAGAACGCTGTAAAAGCGGTAATAACATTATGAATTATATGAAAGAGATATGAAAAATAAATATTATCAGTATCAGCATAAATATTCGCTAGAGAAAGACCCATACTACAATAAGGAACTAAATTTAATAAATCAACGATATTAGCCATATTTGGTAAAACATGAATACTTCCAAAAATAATTCCTGATAGGAAAACAAATAACCATTTATTTTTTATTATGCTGCGAAATCCCATTCGAAAGGTTAACTCTTCTGTTAAAGGCATGATGATAGTAGCGCATATCCCAAAAAGGAAAGGTGAAACTTCTAACATAGAACGAACACTTTTATCATTACTAGCCATGTCTAATCCTAACTTATTAAGAATGAAATTAGATCCTAACATTATGATTAAACCAATTAACCAGTAACGAAAAGATGTATCAAGATTAACTAATAATTTATCTTTTTTCATCTTTAGTAGACTAGATAAATCTTTTTTTAATTCCTTATGAAAAATAATTATTGCTATTAACATGACGACACAACTAGAAAAAATAGTTAAATAAGTTTTAGTAAGAATGGTCATGTTATTGACATCAATATTAAATAAAGAAATGGGAATTAGTTGAAAGAGTGAAGAAAATAAAAACAAAAAGATTACAAAGATAAATTTTAAATACTTGGAATAACTTTTGAACATAGCAATTGTTTCATCCATGAATTCTTTAAAAAAGTCTTTCATATTTTCCTCCATTATCTATTATCTTATTCTATTTTAATTTTAATAAAATAAATTTAGTGATGTCAACTTATTTTAGAATATTATTGTATATTGCCAAAAAAAGTGTAAATTGACTTAGAATAATGCTATAATATATTAGAGGAAGTGTGAAAATGAAATATTATTGCATAGGAATTAAAGGATCAGGAATGAGCACTTTAGCTAATTTGTTATATGATCTTGGAAATGAAGTATCTGGTTATGATGATGAAAAAGGTTATAAGTATACGATGGAGGGTTTAGAAAAGAGAAATATTTCTATTTTTTATGATGCTCATGATATCGATAAAGACACTATTGTTACTTATTCGAAGGCTTTTAGTCAAGATCATCCTGAAATAAAAAGAGTCAAAGAATTAGGATTAACTATTAAAGAATATAATGAAGTAATAGGAGATATCACTAAAAAATTTACAACGATTGGCGTTTCTGGTACCCATGGTAAGACGACGACCAGTCTTTTGATTGGCAGTATCTTTGATAAAACTTTTGGATGTAATTATTTTGTTGGTGATGGTACAGGACATGCAGAAAAAGCTAATAAGTTCTTTGTCATTGAAAGTGATGAATTTAATAAGCATTTTACGGCATATTATCCAACAGTTGCCATAATCACTAATATTGAACTTGATCATACCGAGTGTTATCCTGGCGGAATTGCTGAAATTAGAGATACATTTAAAATATTCGCTGATAAAAGTGAATTAGTAATTGCTTGTGGTGATGATGAAAATGTTCGCAAAATCAACTTTAAGAGTCCTGTTATCTACTATGGATTTAATGATGATAATGACGTTGTTGCGAAAAACGTTCTTCTAAGTGAAGAAGGAAGCAGTTTTGATTGTTATATCGATGGTGAACTATATGGTCATTTTGATCTTCATCTATACGGTAAACATATGGTTTTAAATGCTTTGAGTGCCATTGCTGTCTCTAAAAAGTATGGTATTTCGAAAGAAAAAATCGAACAATATTTAAAAGAGTTTAAAGGTGCTAAAAGACGTTTTAAAGAAAAAGTTTTTAAAGATGTTGTCACCATTGATGACTATGCACATCATCCAACCGAAATATCAGTAACGCTTGCATCAGCTCGTCAAAAATATCCTGATAAAGAATTAGTAGCGGTTTTCTTACCTAATACATATTCCCGTACGGAAGCTTTAATGGATGACTTTGTTAAGGCCTTAAAAGAAGCCGATAAAGCCTACGTTATGGATATTCATTGTGATCGTGAAAAAGCTAGTGATTATCCTAATGTATCAAGTGATACAATAATTGAACGAGTTCCTAATAGTGAAAAAGTATCTGTCGCAACTTGTGATAAACTATTAAAACATAAGAATGCTGTTATTTGCTTTATGAGTTGTACTAATATATATGAAATAGAAGAAGCTTTTGAAGAAAAATTAAAATAATAAAAGTGTAGGTGGTAAATATGAAAAAAGAAAAAGATATTGTATTTGACAATGTTTTTGACTTATATAATCGTATTAAACCAGCTTTGAAAAGTAAAATGAAAGAATTAAAAAGAGAAAAGTTAGATTATATAAAAGAAGAAGATATTTGGAATTATTTAATTAAGACAAAATGGCAAAATGCTAAAGGGTTAGTTTTGTGTGATGTCGTCAATGATATTTTAAATGCTGAAAATAAAAAAATAGATGAATATGTTAAAGAAAACAATAAAAAGCGCAAAGAAGAATTATTGATGGAAGAATTAGATTTGATTTAATGGAGGAAGAAATATGGCTAGTGACAAAAAACAATATACAATTGAAGATTTAATAGAAAAAGCCAGTAGTTATATTACTAGTAAAGAAGAATTAGAAAAAATTAGAAGTGCCTATGAAGTTTGTTGTGAAAAACATGCTGGTCAATATCGCGATAGTGGTGAAGAGTTTTTTCATCATCCTTTAAACACGGCCATAATTCTTACAACTGTTTATGCCGATTGTGATACGATATGCGCAGGGTTACTACATGATGTCATTGAAGATTGTGATACGACTAAACAAGAGTTAGAAGACGAATTTGGACCAACGGTTGCTAATTTAGTATATGGTGTGACAAAGATTAATAAAATTCATTTTTCAACAGAAAATGAAGCTTTGATTGAGTATTATAAAAAGATAATTGTGGGAATGAGTGAAGATGTTCGTGTCATTATCATAAAGTTAGCTGATCGTCTTCACAACATGCGTACTCTTTGGGCGAAGAGTGAAGAAAAGCAAAAGAAAATAGCGAAAGAGACGCTTGATATTTTAGCGCCTATTGCTCATCATTTAGGTATTCATAAGATTAAGAGTGAATTGGAAGACTTATCTCTTCGTTATTTAAAACCTAATGTCTTTTATGACATTGCTGATAAATTAAATAATACTAAACTAGAACGTGATAAAGTTGTCAGTGATATGATTACAAGTGTTAGTAATCTCTTAAAAGAAAATAATATTGAGCATGAGATAAAAGGACGTAGTAAGAGTATTTATAGTATTTATAAGAAACTAGAAAAAGGACGTAAATTTAGTGATATATATGATTTATTAGCTTTGCGTATCTTAGTTGATAACGTTCAACAATGTTATTCAATTATTGGTATTATTCATGCTAAATATAAACCAATTCCAAAGCGCTTTAAAGACTATATTGCAATGCCTAAACCTAATGGCTATCAGTCCCTTCATACGACTGTCTTTGGTATCGATGGTTACTTATTTGAAATTCAAATAAGAACTAAAGAGATGGATGAAATTGCTGAAAATGGTGTCGCATCCCATTGGGCTTATAAAGAGCACAAAGATTTAACGCAACAAGCAACGACGAGTACAGAAGCTAAATTACAATTTTTTAAGTCAATTGTGGAATTGAATGAAGATAAAATGACGAGTGAGGAATTTGTCAACAGCGTTAAAAATGAAATCTTAAATAATAATATTTATGTCTTTACACCAAAAGGGGACATCTTTGAACTTCCAAAAGGATCAACGCCAATTGATTTTGCTTATAGTGTTCATACGCGTGTTGGCGAAACAATGGTTGGAGCTATTGTCAATGATAGTATTGTTCCTCTTGATTATGAATTGAAAGATAATGATATCGTTAAGATAAATACTAATAAGAATTCACCTGGACCATCTAAAGAATGGTTAAACATTGCGAAATCAACACGAGCTAAAAATAAAATTCGTAGTTTCTTTACGCGAAGTGAAAAAGATAATTATATCGAAAGAGGTAAAGCTGATCTCGAAAAAGAATTGCGTAAGCGTAAACTTTCCTTTAATGAATTTTTAACTGATGAAAATCTTGAAGAAATATATAAGAGTGCCAAAGTAGTTGACTTAGATGATTTATATCTAAACATTGGTAATGGTAAATTTAGTAGTACTTATGTTGTCAATTTAATATATAAGAAAGAAAATGCTGAACCCATTAAAAAAGTTGAAGTACCTAAAACTAGTGATGGAGATATTATCGTTGAAGGAATCGATAAGATTAAAGTTAATTTAGCCAATTGTTGTAATCCCGTTCCTGGAGACGAAATCGTTGGTTATATAACTAAAGGAAATGGTATTAGTGTCCATCGTCGTTCTTGTCACAATCTAGCTTTCTTAGATAACCGAATGATTAATGTTACTTGGAATGAAGAGCGAACTAATAATCGTTATTTATCATCACTATTCATTCATTGTAATGAACAAGATAAATCACTATTAGAAATCATGCAGAAAGCCAGTACTTCTAATATTAGTATTGATAGTATGCATACGCATCGTAAAGTTGATGAGGTCATATATGAAGTTGATATATGGGTAAGAGACCTAGAACATTTAAATAAATTTATTCGAGATTTAGAAAATATGACATATGTTGAGAAAGTGGAGCGAATTATACAATGAAAATAGTAGTACAAAGAAGTTTAGAAGCATCTTGCGAAGTTGATGGAAAAATTACTGGAAAAATTGATAATGGAATGGTTTTATTAGTCAGTTTTACGCAAGGTGATGATGAAAAAATAGTAGATTACATGGTTCGAAAAGTATTGAATCTACGTATATTTGACGATGAAAATGGCATAATGAATAAGAGTATTGATAAAGAAAAAGCATCTATTTTATCCATTTCCCAATTTACGCTTTATGGTGATGCGACGAAAGGAAATCGTCCTAGTTATGTCAAAGCTTTAAATGGGGAAGAAGCGATAAAATTATATGATTACTTCAATGAAGAACTAAGAAAAGAAATAAGAGTAGAGACTGGTATCTTTGGTGCCGAAATGAAAATAAGTTTAATCAATGATGGACCAATAACCATAATCTTAGAGAAGGAGTGATAAAGATGTATAAAGATAAATTGAATTATAAATTGTTAAATATTTTGATTTTATTTACCATTATCTATTTAGGAATTATTACTTTTGATTATTGGATTGGTATAATTACAAGATTATTTAATTTAACTTTCCCATTTATTTTAGCTTTTATCATTGCTTATGCGTTATCACCTTTGGTGCGTAAGATAGAATCGAAAGGTGTTCGAAAAAAACTGGCTGTAACAATTGTCGTTGTCGGTTTTGTCGGTATTTTTGTTGGTCTCTTAAGTTTAACGATTCCTGTTATTTATGAACAATTGATATCTCTTTCTAAAAACTTAGGGACAATAATAAATGATATGTCTAAATATTTCCATATTGATATTAATCAATATCAATCAACAATTAATACTTATTTAAATGATATCATTGGTAGTGTCGGTAAATATGTTTCAAGTGGTCTATTTAATTTCTTATCACAATCAATTAATTTCTTGACGAAGTTTATCATCGTCTTCATTGTTAGTATTTACTTTATGGCCGATATGGAAAACATTAGGGCATATGTTAAAGGTGTTTTAAAACGTCATAATAAAAAATCATTTAAATTGATTAAGAGTATTGATAATGAATTAGGACATTATCTTGAAGGATTGACTATTTTTATGATTATTCAATTTTTTGAATACTCATTCCTCTTCTGGGTAATAGGTCATCCTAACTGGATTCTTTTAGGTTTACTTGCATCGTTTACAACGGTCATTCCATATTTTGGTGGATGGATAACAAATATTATTGCCGTAATTTTAGCAAGTGTCGTTTCAACTAAATTGTTTATTGCAACTTTGATTATTTGCTTTATTTTCCCTAATATTGATGGTTACATCATTTCCCCAAGAGTATATGGTAAAACGAATAATGTTAAACCTTTATGGTCAATCTTCGCTGTAACAGTTATGGGTGGAACATTAGGTTTATTTGGAATTTTATTTGCACTTCCAACTTACTTAGTTTTGAACTGCATATACAAATTCTTTAGGGAAGATATAAAAGAAAAATTAGAATCAAAAGATTAAACAATAATAGAAATATTAAACAATAATAGAAATATTATTGTTTTTTTGTATAGAAATGTAAAACTATAATTAAATAAATAAATTGTATGATAAAATATTAATATATACTAGTGAGGTTTATTATGAAATTAGAGAGATTTAGAGAAATAAAAAAGAGAATAATAGAGATTATTGAACATATTGATACTTATATTTCACAGGATCAACAACCTACAGAACAAGAAATAAAAGAGTTGAATGATGAATTTATTTCCTTACAAAAAGAATTAGAAAACGCTGATTTATCTTCAATTGATTATAAAGAATGGGAGGGTATGCCTCTTATAGCGTTAAGTATTGATGGTGGTGATCGTGTTTTAGATTTATCAAAAACTCATGCCAATATTGACTTTTCATTGATATCAGAAATTCTTTGTGACAAATTAATTTTGAGTGGATGTAATGTAAAAAACCTTTTTGCAATTAAATATGATGAAGAAATGTTTTCTAAAGATGAAGCGTTCATTTTAGCACACCCTGAATTTTTTCCAAGCAAATCTATACCAGAAGAAATTCGTGATAAATATTATCATCGCGAGATTGATTTAGGTACTTTAAAAAGTTATCCTGAATTATTGGAATGTATTCATTCAGCCGATTACTTTGAATTTTCTACAAAAAGAATTTCTAAATTTGTTGGTTTTGATAATCTTATCACTTTTATTAAAGAATACCCAGAACTTATTGATGTAATTAGTATACCTATTTTTTATATAGAGAATATTGATGAAGGTCAAAAGACATACGCAGAGGCAAGACAAGCACTATTTAAGATTTTTATGAATAATCTTTCACATGTTCATAATGGTTTTAGTTTTTTGTACAAAGAATTAGAAGTGCCAGAATTATCTCAACTTACTGATGAATTGATTTCATGTAATCCAGAATATTTTTTAACAGATTTAGATATTCCGAGAGAAATATCAGAAAAATTTTATAGGGGTGAATTTGATATTAGTGATATTCGTCTTTATCGTGATGCTTTGAAAGATAAAAATTTATTATTTGGTTGTAGATTAGCCCATATTTTTTTGGAGTTAGAAATAATAAATAAAATTTTTGGTGATTTAATTACATACATTGATATCATTCCACCGACACTTGATAGTATATTATTAAGTGGTAGTTTTGATAAAAAAGAATATTCAAGTATAAATGAATTTGTTAGCGAAAGAATATCTGCGCATCTCACATCTATAAGGGATTATGCTTTCATTAAAAAAATAGAATGTGATTTTGATGAATTATATCTCTATAGTTATTATGTACCAGTTGATAAAATTTTTGGCGATGATCCATATATAATTGCATTAATTAATAAGTATGGATTTAAAGCAATTAAAGAATTTCATAAGAAATATGATAATGTTTTAGGCAATAATTTATGTATTACCGATTTTAGTGATAGTAATTTGAGAGTCATTGCTGAACTATATAAAGAACTATTAGATGCTGGTAAAGAGCCAGAAACTCTTAATGATTTAATTAAAGTAGAAGTTGCTTCCTTAATAGATAACTTAGCAAAACATAATAATGGACATAGTTTTGTATGTACTTATGAAACAAAAGCAAAATTGTTTTATGATTTTTTTCCTGATATGTTTTTATCCCCCGATGAATTGCAATATGCTTATGAAATTTGTAATGATGATAAAATACTTGGCAGAATATTATCGTCTATTGCTGGTAATTATGATGATTTATTTGATTTAGTTAATAAATATCCTCAGTTAATCCCTATTTTTCTTCAAAAAAAGTTTAATACTAATACGTATTCTTCGAATTCAGAAATAGTAGAAAAAATTGATAATTTATATAAAAAACTCGGAAAAAAGGATTTTCTAACCATTGTTTCTAAGTATGGTAAAGCATTAGAGATCGTTATTGAAAATTATAAAAAAGCATTACCATTTGGTGAAATGCTTGCAAGTATCGACAATAAAGAAAAATTTTTAAACGATTTTATTTATGAAAAAAAATTATATTATCAAATTGATGTTAGAATCTTACCAGAAAGTTTTAGAAAAGAGCATCCAGAACTATATTTATCGGTAGATGTACCTGAAAAATTAAAAGAAAAATTTTATTCTAGAACATTAGATGTCAAAGATTTTATTGATAATCCTGAATTGTTGAAATTATTTAATAATAATAATATTGCATATGGATTTGCCGAGAGTATGGCATGGATTGTTACATTATATGCTAATGAAACTAATTTTGAAGAGGCAAATTATAAACGTATGAAAATAATAATGGAATATTCTAAAATAACTGATCCTGAAATGCAAGCAGTGTTTAGTGAATATGTTCTAGAAATTGATGGTGATATTGATAAAATGAAAATTGCTTCTAATGTCATATCTATGCTTGAATTTTCAAACTCTAGTGAAATGATGGCCTTTAGGGGAGAAATTGCCAAACAAGTATTAAGGACAGAGAAACCTCTTGAAAAGTTAAGGGAAATTGAAGATTTATTTATAAGAAATAATATACCAGTAGTTGGAAAGATATATTCTTGTTTTGAAATATTGCATCCTGATTTTCAAGGATTTGATTTTAGTAGTCCTATAATTTCACCTGTTTTAAAAAGATATTCAGTTGAAAGAAAAAAGATGATTGTTTTTTCAGATTTAATTAAAGCAGCATTTGGGTCTAATAATAGATCCGTCATTGATTATTTAGAAAATATTGAATTTGCTTCTAAATTATATGAGAAAATAAAGAGTGGACAAATTGAATTTGAACAATGTAGTGAAATGGAAAAAAGAGAGTTAGTCATATTTAGTAAGCGTTTGGCTACATTACATAACAATACTTTGAGAGCAAAAGCAGATAATGATATATTTGTACTTAGTGGTGATGTTTTAGCAGGTATTTATGAACTATCAAAAAAAATATCTCCAAATGGAACATTAGATTACGATTTAGCTGATAGAATTGTTAAAATGTTTTGTGGATTTGCTGGTTTTCATACCCTAGAACAAGCCAAAACATACATTGTCAATAAAGTTAAAGCAGCTGATTTAAGAAATAGAAGAACTGCACAATTTGATGTGGTCTTAAGAAAAGGAGATTTAGTTAAAGGAATTGGGAAGATTAAATATTTAGGAAGTATTTTACAAAATGGTAGTGTTTCCAAAGAATTTTTAGGAGCAAATGCAGACTCTGATTTTACTCCTCTTGATACTGATTTATCACTTATATTATCTGAAGAAGGAACAATACGTGAAAAGATAGACTCTAGTATTTCGAAAGATTATGGTCCAATTTGGTTTGTATTAAAAAAAGATGATCGTTTTAGTATAACAAGAGATAAAAATGGAATATGTAATGGTGGTATGTATGATCCTAATAAATTAGAATTGTTTCAAACTACTTGTGAAGGGCATTACGGAATTAGAACAGGATTTTCATCTACTGATATTGATTATATTGTTGCGGAGGAACCCTTTGACAGTAGAATTGGATTAGAAATAGCCATTAATGGTTTTTATATTCCTGTTGCTAATATGGAAGGAAAAATAATTTTTACTCCTGAAGATTATGATAAATTACGAGAAAAAATGAGTGGATTATCTTATTTCGGTGAGACAACATATGTTTTTTCTCCTAATCTTGTTACTGAAGAAACGGAATATTTAGCGCAACAAATAGAAGATAGTATGATTGAAGTAGAAACTAAAAGAGAAAAAATTATCAGTATTATTAAAAAAGCACTTGAAGAATTGGGATTGCATCTAAAAACAAGTATAGATGGGGATTTAACTGAAGGTTTTGTAGAATTGATTGATACTGGTTCAACAGGTAGAGGAACAAATAAACCTGGAGATGGAGATTTTGACTTTATGATGCGAATAGATAGAGCAATATTATCGTCTCCTCAAAAAATGGCAAAACTAAAGACAACGATATTAAAAAATTTTGGTGGACACCATTCTAATGAGCAAACAGGTGATGGTGATTTTAGATTAAAGGGTGTTAAATTAGATGATGATACTGATGTTGATGTTGATATTTCCTTTGCTACAAAGACAGATAAAATGGCATATTCAACAGATATGGCGTTAAAAGATCGATTAGAAACGATAAGAAAGCAAGATCCTCAAAAATATAAATATGTTATTGCCAACATTTTACTTGCTAAACAAGTATTAAAAAAAGCACATGTATATAAAGCATATCGTAGTGATAAAACGCAAGGTGGTTTAGGTGGAGTTGGAGTTGAAAATTGGATTCTTCAACATGGTGGTTCATTTATTGATGCGGCTAGAAGTTTTATTGCAGCAGCAGAGGGTAAAGAATTTTCGGAATTTGTATCAACTTATAGAGTATGGGATTTTGGTGATAACCATTTAGCTGAGAAAAAAGGACTATATCCACATGATAATTTTGTATTCACTAATATGAGTTCAGAAGGATATACAAAAATGGTAGAATGTTTAAAAGATTTCTTAAAAGATAAAAAAACTGTTGTAAGTGTTGATACTCAAGATCAAAGTGAGAAATCAAGTAAGTTAAGATAAAAAAATAGTAGAATTAAAACTCTACTATTTTTATATTATTTCTTGGAAAACATCTTTATCAAAGAGATGTTGTTCCTTTTCAATTTCTTCTAATTCTTCCGTTGTTATGAGAAAAAAGGTATATTCTAATATATCTTTACCATTTTTACTAACAGGGTCATCCCAAGTTAAATCTAGATGATACCATTGTCCATCTAAATAGACAGCATTCCAAATATGATTTTCACTGATGATACGAAAATTAGGAATATCATAATAGTCTAGGAAGAGTGCCATCGCATCAGTATAACCTCCACATAAACCATATCCTTGAAATAAAGGACCATAAGCTGTATCCGATTTATAATTAACAATCTTTTTGTCGCTACGATCAGAATCATACTTAGTATTGTTAATAATATAATCATGAATCTTTTTAATAATTTCTTTTTTATCAGTAATATTACCAACATAATTAGTTACAATATCTTTAATTTTGTTATTAATTTTTATTATGTCTTCACCAGTATAAACTCTATTCACTTTAATAACAACTTTACCTAAACTATCATACTCTGTCTCAATACTTGCGAAACTGTTATAAGGATGAACAAAACTATTGATATTAGATAGGGTAGATTGATTATGGGATAGTTCAGCTACATCATCTAAACAGTCAATATAATCTCTATCACACATAAAAGTAAATTCATCATTACCATTATTAACAATTGTATAATAAGCATTTAAAAGTTGTTGCTTATCTTTAATCATAAAATCATCTGTTAGTTGCACATACTTATAATCTTTAGCTTGATAATATTCGTTAGGTTCAAGAGTGCTTATTTCGACACCATCTAAAATAAATTTCTTATATAAAAAACGTCCTATGTCTTCTCTAAATATATAAACGATACCAAACACCCCTACAAAAAAGGCTATAAAGCCTAACATCTTTTTCATCTTTTTTCACCTATATTAATTCTATCTTATTTTAATATAAAAAAAAAGAGTAATTTTTCTTACTCCATTCCGTTATTCATTTTTGTTAATCTAGATTTTAGTCTTGCTGCTTTATTTTTATGAATTAAACCACTCTTCATAGATTTATCAATTCTTTGAATAGCGATATTTAATTTTTCACTTGATAATTTTTTATCACCAGCTTTAACAGCTTTTTCAAAATTTTTAACAGCTGTTCTACGACTTGTTTCAACGACATTGTTTCCAACGGCTTTCTTTCTACTAGTGATAACTCTCTTTTTAGCACTCTTAATATTTGGCATTTTTTTCACCTCGCTTTTTTGACTAAATATATTCTAACAAAAAATATGCTAAAAAGCAAACAAAATGTTAAAATAATCAAAAATGTATATAATTAAACAATAAGTTAACACTATAATTGGTGAAAATATGGATAAAGAAATAGATTTACAAAACTATTCAATTAGGACTGATCTTTTAATTGATGCAGTTGAAAATTTGGAAAATGCTACCATAAGAGTAAATGAAAGAGAAGAAGATGATATTGTTATCAATGAAACTGAAGTCCTTGAAGATAATGATATCAAAAAGAAGGGTAAATATGTTACCATATCATTTAATGATGTGACTGATCATCATAACTTTTTAAAAGTTCAAAATGTTTTCTCAAGGGAAATAAAAAAAATTATTACGTCTCTAAAGTTAAAGCAAGATTATAAAGTTCTTGTCGTTGGCTTGGGAAACCGCAATAGTACACCAGATAGTTTAGGTGTTAAAGTATGTGATAATATCATTGTGACAAGACATCTTTTTGCTTTAGAAGAAGCTAGTTCCAATTATGGAAATGTCGCTGTTTTTACACCTAATGTCATGGGAAATACCGGTATTGAAGCAGAAGAAATAATTAAAGGTATAATTAAAATGATTGATGTTGATTTACTTGTTGTCGTTGATGCTCTTGCATCATCCAATATTGAACGTGTCAATAAGACCATTCAAATTACGGATACGGGAATTTCCCCTGGTAGTGGTGTTGGTAATTATCGTAAAGAAATATCTAAAGATGCCTTAGGAATTCCCGTTATAGCGATAGGTGTTCCAACGGTGGTTGATGCAACAACAATCGTTACTGATACGATTAATTTATTAATTCAAAAAATAGCTTATTTAAAAAATGATAATCCTAAAGAAAAACTAAAACCCCGCGATAAAGTCGACTATTTAAAAGAAAAAAGAATATCTTTAAATGATGAAGAAAAAAGTAATCTTTTAGGTCTCATTGGTAATTTATCTATGGAAGACTTAAAGAGTTTGATTAATGAAGTTTTAACACCCATTGGTTATAATATGATGGTAACACCAAAAGAAATAGACTTTGTCATTGAAAAAATAGCTCTATTAATAAGCAAAGGAATAAATAATGTAATGCATAATTTAGAAGGATAATTATGACATTATATTTTTTTTGACAAAATTCATATCATTTATTAGATACAATCTTTTTATGGTGATGATATGAATAAAAAGAAAAAACATAGTAAATTAAAAAAAATCTTTTTCATAGTGATTTTAATCATAACATATATCTTTACTTTACAAATGTTAAATAAAATTAATCTTGATGTCAAAGATAAACGTCTTTATAAGTTCTTAATCAATAACTCTACAACTTTATCTTCAAATAATAGTTATGATACTTTAAAAAAAATTATCAATTTTAAACCAAACTCATTAATTGTCAATAACTTAGTTTATGATAAAAAGATTAGTACTAAGCCTATTGATGAAGTTATATCCCAAAATGACAATAAAGAAGAACCAAATCAAGATCAAACTGAATCAACCATAAAAGAGAAAGACAGAAGACCAACAGTTTATATTTATAACACCCATCAAAGTGAAAACTATAATAGTGAATATCTAGCTGACTATAGTATCACTCCTAATGTTTTAATGGCAAGTTATATGTTAAAAGAAGATTTAGAAGAATATGGTATCTATTCTTATGTTGAAGAAGATAGTGTCAGTGCTGTCTTAAATAAAAATAAGTGGAAATATTATAAGAGTTATACGGTTACTAAGAGTTTTATGGAAAAAAGAAAAAAAGAAATGCCAACGCTAAAATACTATATCGATTTACATCGTGATTCTGTTAAAAGGAAATATACCACTACCGAAATAAATGGTGTCAGTTATGCCAAAATTATGTTGTTAGTTGGTCTTGATCATAAAGAATATAAGGTTAATTTACAAGAAGCTAAGAAAATAAACAATAAATTAAATAAGGATTATCCAGGACTATCGAGAGGAATTTATAAAAAGAGTGGAAAGGGTGTCAATGGTATTTATAATCAAGACTTTTCTAAATATACTTTTCTTTTTGAAGTAGGTGGGACTGATAACAACATTCAAGAAGTTAATAATAGTATTTCTGTTCTTGCGAAGATTTTAAATGAATATATAAAGGAAGAAGAGGGTGCTTAAATGAAAATCTTTAAAGTGTTCATGGTTATAATATTAGTAGCTTTTTTAGGTACTGTTTTCCTATCAGTCAGTGGTTATTATCAAACAGAACTTCAAAAAGATATGATTTTAACTAATGAAGCTATTGAAAAATTTGAACAAGATGTCAAAGATGGCAAAGATATTGATGCGAATGATTATCTAGCATCAAAACAAAAAAATTACGATAATCGTGTTTCAGAAACTGGTCGTTATATTTCAGAAAAACTTAATAAAATCGTTTCTAATGGTATTAAAAAAACTCTAAAAATTATCATAAAAGCAATTGAAGAATAGTTAATGATATTGTATAATTTTTATGATAGGGTGTGATAGTAGTGAATAAAAAAATATTGGGGATTATAACAGTTTTATTAGGGGCAGTTGTCATTAGCTTAGGAATAACTTTGCAATTTAGTAACAAAGAAAAAAAACCTAAAGATAAAGAAGAAGAACCAGAAGTTAGTCAAAACACTGAAGTTAAAAATATAAATAAATATGGTGATAAAGAAGTATGTAGTAATTCTCAACAAATATCTTCTTTTCTTAATACACGTTATCGCGATAAAATATCTTTTACTTATCCTGATTGTGTTCATGAATATGATTTGTCTTATACGTATAAACAACTTAATGATGATACAAATTATTCGAATGACGGAATTTATATTACTATTGCTGACGAAATGAGCACAATAGATAAATATATGAGTAGTGTTAAATCAACAATTATTTCTGATAAAGAATCTGATGACTATGTAAATTTTGAATATACAGATGTGCAAAAATTTACCAATAAAAATGGTTTAGAAGTTCAATTAATACAAAAAGTTAATCGTGTTAGTAATATTTTTCCAAAAGATTCTTTTCGTGATAATGAGAATTGGTATATTGCGGTTGAGTTAAGTGATAAAGAAATTTTAGAAATTGAAATATTAATAAACAATGGTACTATGTCAAAAGATGCTGTTAAAGAGCTTTTTGATAATGTTAAAGTAGAAAAAGATCAAGCTGTTTTTTCAAACATAAAAAAAGAAGGTAATTATCAAGTTGGTAGTATTCGCCAAAATAAAAAGAATGAATATGAGCATGGATATATCGTCAACTTCAAAGTTCCTGATAAGTACCCCGAACTTACTTCAACTTCTAATAATTATTATTCTGTAGCTTTTACTTTTGAAGAATTACTTCATAAAATTTATTTTTCTCTATCCTTAGAAAAAGAAACTTTTTCTTCTATTGATGAAAGAGTAGTGGACTATCACAAATATGAATTAGAACGTTATACTGATAATGAGCATTATCGTAATATTAAAGATTCAAATATTCAAAAGAAAAAGATTGCTGGTAAAGATGTTTCATATTTTGTTATTAGTGGTGATTATTATTTAGATGGTAAAAAATCTGCAACGTATTATTCTGGTGAAGTCTATTATAAAATCGATGATACTATGTTTTATTATATTAATATATCAAATACAAATGAGCCAATTGATGAGAAACTAATAAGTGAATTATTAGATTTTACTATTGAGGAGTATTAATATGTATTGTCGTAATTGTGGTAAACTCTTACCTAATAATATTCAGTTTTGCCCTAATTGTGGATGTCAGATAAATAATGCTATAAGTAATAAAATAAATAATAATAAAAATAATTTACCAATTATTATTGCTTGCCTTGTCATTATCTTTTCTTTAATCGTCGTAATATTAATAATACCTAAAAATAATAAAAAGTATTTAACTGATGAAGATAAAAGTATTTATTGTAATGAAGAGAATAATGGCAGTTTATGTCATAAAGAAGAGAAACAAGAAGAAATTGAAGATTTTGAATCAATGGATTTTAAAAACTATGACTTTTCCGAAATGTCTTCTAGTGAATCTTTTTATAATAGTGTTATTAATATCTTAAAAGAAAAAGAAGAAGAGGGTAATAAGTATTGTAATAATGCTAATTATACTAAAACATCAAATGATTTAAATAATAAATTAAACTTAAATTATAGCTATTTATGTGGCATGGATACAAATTATTTAACAGGACTTGTTTCGCGTCTAGAAAGTTTTTATAAAAATAATAATATTGATGGAAAAATAGTTGATGCTTATGTTGTCGGTAAAGGAGCAAGAAATGAATATGCCAATTATACTGGTGTAATTATTGGATCAAATGATCTTTATGCAGCTTATTTAAGAAGAGTTCATATGAGTATTCATATGTTTTCTGATTATGATAAATTATTAAAGACTTATCAAAGGGATTTAGAAGGTGGATTTCATCCTAAAAATTCTCGAGCTGAAGATATTGTTGTTCATGAAACAGCTCATGCGTTAGATTTTTATATAAGTGCCAGTCGTTTTGGCATTGGTGAATTGATTGTTGACGATTTTTCTAAATATAGTGCTTTTTATAGTGAATGGGGAAATCAATCTTATTCTAAAAGTGTTGTTCAAAAAGCTGTGGCAAATGTTAATGCGAATAGTTCTGTAAAAAAAGATGAACAAACACTTCGCGAGGAAATAAGTGGTTATGCAGCAACCATCAATGATGGAACTGTTATGTATGCTGAAACGTTTGCTGAGGCATTAGTTGACTATTTAAGTAATGGAAATAATGCTAGTCCTTTATCAATTGAAATTTATAAGATTGTCCAAGATAATCTAAAGGAATTGGAGGGATAGCTATGAAAAAAAGAATAGTTTTAGTATTACCAATATTTTTTATAATAATCATTATTATTTCTTTTTTATATATCAATTTAAATAAAAATATAAATATTGATTTTAATACTGATTTAAAAGTATCTTTGAAAGATAATAAACTATCTTCAGACATATCTAAATTATCTAATAGTAAATATAGTATTAAAGAAGTTTCTAGTGTTGAAATAGATAGTGATGTAGAAGAAAAAATAGTTACTTTAGCTTACAATATTACAAATGCTTTGAATGATATTGAAAATGATAGATTTTTTGAAAATATTTACAAGTATCAACCAAGAGCACCATATCTAAAAATGACAGATGATATTCTCTCAAATGATAATGAAGAATATAAAGAATGGTATGATTTAAATATTGATACTTGGGCATTAGCCGCAGTTCTTGCTGATCGTAATTATAAGTTTGAAAAAATAGATGGCTATAATATAACTTATGCTTCGTCTTCACGTTATCTAATTCAAGTATATGTTGATAATTATAAAGGTAATTTTGGTATTACTGATGTTACGATTGATGCTGTCTATGAATATGAAGTAGTTTATGAAGAAGTTAGTGGTTTATATAAAGTAAGACGCATAAATGTTGAGTGGGTTAAAGACTTAGAAGATTATTATCAAAAGATGGATATTGATGAACGTAAACAAAATAAAGAAAATAGTACAACTTTATCAAATATTTCAAATTATGTACCAAGTGGTTTTACTTCAATAAATTATGATAAATTAAAATCTATTAATGATACAATACCAGAGTCTATATATGAAAAAAATAAAGATAGTGTCGTCATTATTGATAGTGCTTCGCAAGAAGGAATAACAACTGGTAGTGCCATGGGATTTTTCATAAGAAAAGGAATTATTGTTACATCATATGATGGACTTTATTCAATGATAAAGAATGGGGCAGCCCGTTATTATGCGGTTGATAATGGTGAAAAAATTCATAATATAAAGGGAATTGTCGCTACTTATCCTAGTGCTAATTTAGCTCTTTTAAAGCTGGATGAAGAGTTTGGTAAACCTGTTACAATAGGTGATTCTAGTAAACTAAAAGAGAGTGACCCAATTGCTGTTATAAGTAGTTCTTTGGGATTAAAAACATCAATAAAATTAGGAGTTTATTTTGATACTTTACAAGATGATTATAAAATTATTAGAACATCGCTTCCTTTGATTGATGGAGATAGGGGTTCAGCTGTTTTCAATATGAATGGCGAAGTAATAGCTATTAATACTAGCGTATCAACTAGTGATGCTAAATATAATTCAGGATTAAATAATGCGATTGATATAAATATTCTTAAAGATGTTATTAATACTCTTGGAAAAGAATCATATGAACAAATTGCCTCTGTTTCTTTTACTGATTTGGAAAAGGAAGAGAAAAAGACCAATCAAAATAATGTATCCAATAAAATATGGAATAAATATTTAAAACTTCCTCTTATAAGTAATTATTATCCATTAACTTTATATAGTAGTTATTATAAAAATGGTTATTTAATAGTTCGTTATCAACAAGATGAATATAAAGTTTTAGACAATGATACCATTATTGCTTCTTATGGAGAAACACTACTTAATAATGGATATCAAAAAATAGGTAATAATCTATATCAAAAAGATGATATAAAAATAAAAGCAACTAATAATCTTGGTTTTATAATTATAACAGTTGAAGGAGTTGATTAGTATGGCAAAGAAAAGTAAAATTAATTTCAACTCTGAACTAAAAATATTTTTATTAATATTTATTGCGACTGTTTTAATTTTAGTAGGGATTCTTTTAAATTTTTTAAAGTCAGATGATATAAAAATAAAAAGTTATGAATCCAAGATTTTAAAATTTAATTATGATACTTCTTTTGAATTAGAGGATGATAATGATATTAAACTTCAAGCCATAGATGGTAAAGCTATCGTTTATATAAAAAATATTACATATACAGATACGATAAAAGATAAGAATAAAACAGATTTAGTGGACTCTTTATCTTATCAAGTAGTATCAAATAATGATAATTATAATGAAATATATAATGAATTTGATGAAGATAATAATATCTATTATTATTTATATGAAAACTATGAAGAAGAAAGACAAATTGAAGTTATTACACTATTTAAAGATAAAAATATTTTTATTATTATTTATCAAAATGATAATGATGAATTTGATTTATATGGAACTTCAATTAATTTAATTGTTGATTCATTAGAAGAGGTAAAGTAATATGAAGAAGAAAAAAATAGTAATAATAATAGGTATAGTTTTAATATTAATTATATTAGTTATAGGTTCATTATTTATCTTTTCTAAAAATAATAATCAAGGAAAAGATACATATACAACGATCAATTTTAGAAATTATCAGTTTTCATTAAATGATAAATATCAATATGAATTTTTAAAAGATGAAAACTATGGCGTATTAAAAAATAAAGATTTTATTTCTTCTTATATCTATATTTATGATATAGATTATAGTTCTGCAATTACTTCAGCATCACTTTATAACAATTCTAGTTCGGATGAAATTAATTCTAGTATTGATGAATTAAAATGTGGTGATATGAAATGTTTAGCAAGTGTTAAAAAGGTTCATTATGATGATATTGACAAAGATTATAATGTCGTTATCTTTTTAATAAAGTTAAATGAAAAAAGAACTTTTATCTTTCAATATGAAATTGCTTTAGATGACAGTACAGAGAAAATATTTGAAGATATTAAAAATAGTCTTATAAATATTAAATTAGTAAAATGATAATGTAAAGTAATAAAAAAAATAATTAAATATATTTAAAAAAAAGATTATTTATAATAAAATAATTTTTAGAATAGAAGGAGATGTAAAAATATGAATTGTCCAAAATGTAATGCCGTTCTTAATGAAGGCGATAAATTTTGCCCAGTATGTGGAGCTACTATTGATGGTGGAGTAGTTCAAAATAATCAACCAGCACCTGAAGCTGTAATGCCAACACCACCAGTTAATCCCGTTCCACAACCTGTAAATCAACCAATGCCACAACCAGTAGCTCAAGGACCAGCACCAGTAGGAGGAATGGGACCTCAACCAGTTAAGAAGAATAATACCATTGTTTATGTATTAATTGCTATTATTGTTGTTTTAGTTGTTGCTGTTGCTTTTTTAGCATTAAATGGTAATAAAGAAGAAAGTACTAAAACAGATGATAAAGAACAAACAGAAACAGGAACAACTACTCCAAAACCAGAAGAGGTAGCGGTTTCTAAATATAATGAAACATCTTTAAATGGATTAAAGTTCAAATTGCCAGAAGGATATGGTGTTGAAGATTATGATTTAGAAGGTACAAAAGCTGCATTATTATATGGTCCAAATGATGAAACTGTAGCAGCCGTAGCGGCTTTTAAAAATGTTTCTATTAATAATGTTAGTACTGAAAATCTTAAGGTTACTCTAAAAGGTAGTGGATTTACTGATGTTGAAGATGGAACAACAACTATTAATGGTAAAAAAGTTATATATGTTATAGGTACATATACAGATTATACTATTGAATATTTATATGTTGCTGCTTCTCCTACAACCGTTGTTTATGCTTGTATTGCCTATGATGAATTTAATCCTACAAATCAAACTGCATTCCGTGATATCATAAGTAATGTAACAGTTGAATCTACTTCATTTAGTTCAACAACAAATCCTGATGCTTTATCAAAAGTAACTTTAGGACCATCTGTATTTAAATCTAATTAAAAAAAGATAAAAAAATAAGAAATCGTTGGGTGAGAATTCAACGATTTCTTTTTGTGTATCTATTGATACTGTACCTTAGTACATTTTAATAGTACTTTATTAGTATGAAAATTATGTGAAAATATAATGAAAAATTTAAATTTATTTAATTATTCTATAAATAGCGTAAAATAGATGAATAATTAAAAAAATTAGAAATGACAAAACAATATGTAAAAAATCAATCTTTAAAAAAATAGATCCTAAAGTAATCATAATGGTAATTATAAATGAAACAGTTTTACTATAGTGACCCTTTAAATTTAGAAGATAATCAATTCCTTCTTTAATATATAATGATGATAAACTGATTAAAAAGAAAAAATTCGTAATACTATTAAAGCACAATAACCATTCAACTCTTTCAAGAATCGAGAATAGTTCAATATTTTTATACATGATAATATCTGGATAATTATAAATACTAAGGGCATTATATCCTAGAATAGATATTACTAAAAAACTTTTAAAAATAATTATTAATGAACCAATTATATAAGTTAGAAATATTTTTTTACCACTATTTTTATCATCTTTAATTAAATTCTTAGGTACTAATAATAAAAACATAATAGGACTCACCATAATAATTAAAAATAAATAACTATTATTGATAGAAAGAGTTAAATCAATAGTAATTGGTAAAAGATTATTGATATCAATATAAGGTATTAATAATAGAATAGTAATGATTTCTAAAAAGACATAAAAGTAAAAAATAAGGGTGCTACTTCTAAAAAAAGAAAGAGTATTATTCTTCAATAAATAAAATAAAACCAAAGCTAAAGCGATGATGACATATATCTTATCAATGTTATGTAAATAGATAAAGTTAATGTATTGGGAAGCAAAATTTAAAGTAAAGATACTAAATATTAAAGGTGTAATCATTAAAATAATTATTAAGATTTTACTCTTTAACATCGCAAAAATACCTTTTTCATTATTTTTAAATAGATATGTAAAAAGAATGATGATACTTATTCCTAAAAAGATGGATACTAATAGATAAATAAAATAATTATTATTTAACTTATTAATAGCTCTATTTAAGAATAATGTATAAAAGAAAGTTTGAAATATATATATTACAACTATTGATAGATTAATACTTGTCATTTTCTTCAATTAGATCACCATCCTTTATATTATTTATTTCTTCTTTAGATAAATTATAAGTAATATCAAAAATAATATTGGGTTTAGGATTATCTTTATAAAATAGATAATCTTTCTTTTTAATTAAGTCATAGAAATAATTTAGATTGTAATCATTACTTAAAAAGTTATTAATATTACTATCAATATAAGATATTATTTTATTTTTGTTGACGTTAGCGTTATAAGAGAAATTAATATTTATTTTTACATTATTCTTATCGACCAAATATTTAACTTCAGTATTATTACAATTAACTTCATCTTCATCGATTGTTAGAGTAAGAGTTTCTAGTTTATTTTCTAATAGATTTAAAAAAGAACTATTCGTTAAATCATAAAAGTTAAATTCCGAAAAGAGTGAATGCATGCCCATAAGAGTATTGGTTTTATTATCAATAATGGGAATATAAGCTATATTTAAATCTAAATAGTCATTGATTAAATCATTAAAAGTCGTTGGATAGACATTTCCTTTTTCTAAGTAGTTATTATGAAGAATATCTTTTATTTTCAAAGAATCATTTTTAAAGAAGTTATCTTCATAATTATGAATTAATACGACATTAAAACTACCTCTTAAATCTTGGCGTCTATTAAAAGCATTAATAATATTTTCGATATCTAAATTATCTAAATTAGAACTTAAAGCCAGGATATTTAAGTGGGATAAATAAATCTTTTTACTAACTTTAAGATAAATTTTATTAAAGGAATCATTTATATTAGAAGTTGTTATTTTATATGTTTCATATTTATTATTTTGATTATAAGTATTAAAAGAGACTATGTATTCATCATCTTTTTTATCAATACCAATACCATCAATTATCATGACATTATTTAATTCTTGGTAATTGTTACATCCACTAAGAGGGAAAACAGTTATTAGTAAAATTAAAAAAATAAAAATTTTTTTCTTTAACATATTATCGACCTCTAATCTTATTCTTTTTAGCTAGTAATAAATTGCGATATTTAGGATTAGTATTATATTTGATGATGGAATCAGATAGTTCTTTTTTATAAAGGGGCGCAAAAGGATAAGTATAAGGATATCCTAAAGAATCTAAACTACCAAGTTTAATGATGATTAAGAGAAAGGATAAAAAGATGCCAAAGAAGCCTAAGAACGTTCCTAAAAAGACGGTGACTAAACGTAAGAAACGTACTAAATAGATAATAGAAATATTTGAAAAAATGAGACCACTAATTGAGGAAATGGCGACAACGATGATCATGATGGGGGAGACTATACCAGCGGTGACCGCCGCTTCACCAAGAATTAAGCCGCCTAAAATTGAAATAGAACTACCAAGTTTACTAGGAATGCGCAAGTCTGTTTCGCGAAGAATTTCAAAAGCTAAAAGAAGTAAAATACATTCTACAAAACTGGGAAAGGGGACACTTAGTCGCTGATTGATCAAATTGTATAGAAGAGAAGATGGAATCATATCGATATTATGAGTTGTTAGACTAATGTAAATACCAGGAAGAAAGACGGCAATGAAAAAAGCAATTAAACGTAATAGTCTAATAAAAGTAATATTAGTATTTTTTTCATAATAATCATCGGGGGTATGAAAAAAGTCAATAAAAAAGGTTGGTAAGACAAGAGCTAAAGGACTATTATCGACGACGATGACAACTTTTCCTTCGAGAAGGGCTTGACTACAAATATCAGGACGTTCCGTTACATTAATCGTTGGAAAAATCAAAGAATTAGATAGATACTTACGAAGATAACTACTATCGATTATGCCATCAATATTAATAGAATCCAATTTCTTTTTTATGTCTTGGACCAAACTTTCCTCAACAATATTATTCATGTAACAAATACCAACTTTTGTTTTTGACAAAGTCCCAATATTTAGACTATCAATAAATAATTCATTAGTTCTTAAACGTTTCCTAATAAGAGCAATATTATCATTAAACTTTTCATTAAAACTATCTTTAGGACCTAATATGGCTACTTCTACATCACTGGTTGGAATACTTCTATCAATATCATTTTTAGCTTCTATTCCTAAGATGCAATCATTAGTTAAAAGAATACAAAAACCCTTAAAAATATAATCTAACATCTCTTTATAGGTATATATTTCAACAATATTATTACTCGTTAAATAATTTTTAATATTCATTAAAGAAAAATCTACTTTATTTATTTTTAAATCTATTAAAGCTTCAATTATATATTCATTGATATAATCACCACTAGAAAGAACCTCACTAAAAATGAGATTTATTTCTTTATTATTAATAATTATTTTTTTATAGATAATATCACAACTATTTCCTGTATCACGCTTAATTTTATCGACTATTTTCATAACATCACCATCTCTTTTAGTATTGTTAAAATAGGTAAAAATATGTATAATAAGAACGATTAGAATAATTTAAAGGTGTCGTTATGGAAAGATTATTGAATAAAAGAATTGAAAAATTAGATAATTTTGGAAGAGGTATAATTAGAGAACAAGGAATAATTTTTGTTGATGATACTCTAAAAGATGATTTAGTTGATATTGAAATCATAAAAGACAAAAAAGGTATTAAAGAAGCTCGAGTTATAAATTATCTTGAACGTTCACCATATTATCGTGAAAGTATTTGTCCTTATTCTAAAGAATGTGGTGGTTGTCATATCATTAATCTTCTTTATCAGGAACAATTGAATTATAAAAAGAATAAAGTTCAAGAATTAATTGATAAAATGTTGAAGGAAAACATAAAAGTAAAAGATATAATAAGTAGTAATGAGGAATTTAATTATCGTAATAAGATTACTCTTCATGGTGATAATAAAAGTTTGGGTTTATATAAAAAGAAAACTAATAATTTAGTCGTCATTGATGAATGTAAATTAGTTGATGATAAAATAAATGCGATAATTAAACGTCTTAAAGAATATATTCTAAAAAGAGATATTTTAATTTATGAAGTTACTATTAAGACGACAACGCTTGATGAACAAATGTTGATTGTTAGAGGAAGACTAGATTATGAAGACTTTCGTAAGAGTTTTACGGATATTAAAGTAATAATTATTAATGATCAAGTAATTACTAAGGATAAATATATTAAGGAAAGATTATTGGATAAAGAGTTTTATATATCTAATCGTTCTTTCTTCCAAGTAAATGAATATACGACTAAGATGTTATATCAAAAAGTAATTGATTTAGTTAAAGATAAGAATTTTAAAAGAGGTTTAGACTTATATTGTGGAACGGGAACCATTTCGCTTTTAATAAGTCCATATGTCGAAGAAGTCTATGGTATTGAAGTTGTTGAAGATGCTTATTTGGACGCTAATCGTAATAAAGAGTTGAATGGTATAGATAATGTTCAGTTCATTCTTGGAAAGACGGAAGATAATTTAGATACTTTTAATGATATTGATTTAGTCATCGTTGACCCCATAAGAGAAGGACTAGATTCTAAAACGAGAAATAATTTAAAACGCATTAAACCAAAACAAATCGTTTATGTTTCTTGTGACCCTGTTACTTTAATGCGTGACTTAGTTGATTTAAAAGAATTATATGAAATAGAAGAAATTAATATTTGTGATATGTTTCCTAATACTTATCACGTTGAGAGTGTCTGTGTCTTAACTTTACGATAAATCCTCATAAAAAAGAAAAATTACCACCAAAGAATAATTGTGATGAAAGGAATTATTAATGAGCAGTTTCAAGAAGAACGATGATTATTATGATGATTTTTCAAAGATTATTGAAATGATTGAAAATAGAAGAGCGAATGCTTATAGAAAAGTAAATGAAGAACTTATTGAATTATATTGGGATATTGGTCGTTTTGTTAGTGAACAAATTCAAAATAATAATGGGGAAGTAAAGTGGTTGATAGTTTAGTTGTATTTATAAATGATAAATACCCAACTTTAAAAGGTTTTAATAGACGTAGTATATATAGAATGAAACAGTTTTATGAAACTTATAAAGATGATGAAATTGTGTCACCATTGGTGACACAATTGAATTGGACTAATAATTTATTAATATTATCTAAAACGCATTCCAAAGAGAAAAGAGAATTTTATATTAAATTGACTATGAAAAATAATTATTCAAAAACTGAATTAAGTAGACAACTTTCTAGTTCTTATTATGAGCGATATATGTTATCAAGCGAAAAGTTATCATTATTAAAAGAAACAAATAATGATAAATATTTCCCCAATACTAAAATACTTGATTTGTATTCGTTAGAATTTTTAGATTTACTAAATGGATATTCAGAAGTTGATTTAAGAAAAGCAATTATAAAAAATCTAAAAAAATTTATATTAGAAATAGGAAAGTCTTTCACTTTTGTTGGAGAAGAGTACAAAGTACAAGTTGGTAAAGAAGATTTTTTTATTGATCTTTTATTTTACAATCGTGATTTATCTTGTTTAGTGGCTTTTGAATTGAAAGTTGGAAAGTTTAAACCTGAATATATTTCAAAGATGGACTTTTATTTAGAAGCATTAGATCAGCAAGAAAAGAAAAATAATGAAAATCCAAGTGTTGGCATAATATTATGTACAGATAAAGATGAAAAAGTTGTAGAATATGCTATGAGGAGAAGTATGTCACCAACGATGGTTGCTAAATACAAATTAAAATTGATAGATAAAGAATTATTAGAGAACAAATTAAGAGAGATATCTATGGTAGTAGAAAAAGCAACAAATATATTTAATTAAAAGAGGTGTAAAAGTGGAAAATTTAGGAAAGAAAAAGAAAATTATTATTGGTATCATCATAGGAATTATCTTTGTTGTTATTATTCCCATTACTATTTTGACGCTTGAAAAGAAATTGAAGGAAGAACGCCAAAGAAAAGCTGAAGAAGTAATTGGTTTTAGTGACAATGTTGAAGTTGAGGTATATAGTGATACTACTTTAGAAGAAGTAGTTAATAAATCCAATATTCTCATAACAGATGATCGTAAAATAAATACTGATAAATTAGGAAAACAAGAAATTAAATTTCATTATATTTATGCCGAAGAAGAGTTTACAAAAAAAATAAATTTAGAAGTTGTCGATACGACTAGTCCAACAATCTTCGCTAGTAGTAGTTATACTGTTACTAAGGGAAGTGATCGTGATTTTACAACTTATATTCTAGCGGGTGACAATTACGATGATAAACCCATTCGTAAAATTATTGGTGACTATAACCCTAATAAAGTTGGTACTTATGAACTAAGTTATTACATTGAAGATAGTAGTGGTAATTCTGAAGAACAAGGTTTTACTGTTAAAGTAATTGAAAAGCCCAAGACTTCTTCTGGTGGTGGCACAACGACTTCTAGTTCTAGAAAAAAGTTTAGTGATGTCATCGAAAACTATAAAACGGAGGATACCGAAATTGGTATTGATGTTTCTAAATGGCAAGGGACAATTGATTTCCAAAAAGTAAAAGAAGCAGGATGTGAGTTCGTCATCATTCGTATGGGTCATCAAAATGGTATCGATGGTGAAATTATTTTAGATCCATATTATAAACGAAATGTCGATGAAGCAACTAAGGTTGGTCTAAAAGTAGGAGCCTACATCTACACTTATGCGAAGAGTAAAGACGATGCCGTAAAACAAGCTAAATGGGTACTTTCTAATATGGGTGATTATCAACTTCCTTTAGGTATTAGTTATGACTGGGAGAGTTGGACTTCTTTTAGTAAATTGAATTTGAGTTATCACAGTTTTACAGATGTTGCAGGAACATTTATTAAAGAATTAGAAAAAAACAATCAAAAGGGAATGATTTATAGTAGTAAATACTATTTAGAAAATATTTGGACTGAAAACGATTATGATACATGGTTAGCCCATTATACGCAAAAGACCAATTACAAAGGTAAATACCATGTTTGGCAAATGACGAGTAGTGGCCAAATTGATGGTATTAATGGCGCCGTCGACATCGATATTTTATATAAGAATAGATAATTTAAAAAAATTATCTTTTTTTATGACAATTATTATATTTGTGATATAATAATTCTAGAATAAGGAGTTTGGTCAGTATGGATATTAAGGAATTAGAAAAGTATCGTAATGCTTTAGAAAAAGATTATGATAATATTGAAACACAGATAAAAGAACTAGAAGAAAAAGAAAGTAAAACAGAAGAATTACAAAAGTTATTATCAAGACAGGATAAAATAGATGAACAACTTGATCTATTAGAAGATATTATTATTAGTTATTATGACGTTCCTAATAAATACTACAAATTTATAGAACTTCATAAAGATTATGAACAAAACGGTGAATAAGATGAAGCCTATTACCATTCATACATCAGAATTTGGTTCTTTTTATGCATATTGTGAAAGTGCTAGTGACAGTTATCCCAATATATCTAATGAAATCCAAACTTTTTTTAAGATTGTTTTAAAAACAAATAAATTAAGTGCCTCAAATAATAAATCTTATAATAGTAAGTTATTGCGTAAACATCAAAGAGTGGAGGAACTTTTATTAAGAATAGCGCGTCAAGAAAAAAACTTTTTATTAGAATTTCAAAATGATTATTGTAAAGATCATGAAAATTTTCAAGAAGAGCGAGATGTTAATATAATTGCTAGAAACATTGCTCAATCCTTTTATGATTCTTATGAAGTTCAAGAAGTATTTAAAAATAATATTGTAATGACTAAAATGGCTTCTAATAAAATCGAAAAAGAAATTGTTTTGTTGTTTTCCGATGAGGAAAAAAATCATTTGCGCAATAGACGTAAAAAAGAGAATGAAATATCTTGGTTCATAAACGAATTGAAGAAAAATAAAAATCAGTATTTTACACATCAAGTAAAAGAATTATCTAAATTATTAGAAACAGAAGTTAAGAAAGATGAAACGAAAACTAAATACGAAGAACGTATTAATTTCCTTTTAGAAATAGCTTATCACAATATTGATTCCATTTTTAGAAAGGGAAGTAGTTATCCATTACGAAGCTATTTACTTTCCGTTCTTAAAAAAATGGTTTATTTATACGATTTAGATGAGAGAACTTTTAGTGACATTCAAAAGCATTTGAAGAATGTTTTATGTGATGAATTACTAGAGCGTTATCGTAAGAATAAAGATACGCAACAACACAATTTTGGATATAAGATTCCTAGTGATACTTCAACGGCCAAATTAGTTGAAATAAATAGCGAATTGATCAAAGAAAAGAAAGAGTTAACGAAACGTCATGAATGTGGAGAAAAGATTTCTTTTGATCGACCTTTTATGAATACGCTTCAAAGTAAGAAAGTTGATATTATTAATTCCTTCTTTGATTCTATTTATGATTGTGATTTAACAGTTAATTCAAGTGATGAAAAATTTGTAAAAAGAATAATGGCTTTATGTGATAAGAGTGATGAAATAGTTGAACGCATCTTTAAAAAAGTTTTATTTGATGCTCAAGACTCATCTAATTTATCCGTTTTGCAACCCTATGAAAAAAATGAAGCTTTGCGAACTATTTATTATTTATATCCACCAGAAGAAGAACTTGAAAAATATTTAAAAATTAAGAAGAGTATAGAACGTCTTTTAAAAAGATTAAATGTTGCCAAAAAAGAATTGATCATTAAAGAAGTTAACTCCTTAAAAGATAAAGAAAATATTGCAACAACGGAACTTCTTCCAAGTTATGAAACAATTAAAGCTAGTTTAGTCAATCGTGAAATAAAATTTATTGAATCACATGCCGTTGAAGAATTTAGACATAAAGCTTTAAATAATGGTAAGTATTTAAATTATGATTTAGAAATAGTGGCTCGTGATATTTTAGCCGATGATTTACCTAATATCTATAATAAGTTAAAACGTAATATTATGTATACAAACTTTGTTGATGAGATAAATTTAGGTGATGATCGTGAAAAGAAATATCGTGAAGCCCGAATCGTTCAAAATAAGACTTTGGCTGTTCTTCAAGAGATGATTGCCAAAACCATTCTGAATAAGAAATATAATCAAGATGATTATGACAGTATTTCTTATGATAGTTATCAAGATATATTAGATGATGTATATACTAATATTTTAAAAGAAGAGCGTCTTATCAAATATGATGATTATTATGATGAATATGAACTTTTAGAGCGTAATTATCAAGAAATAAAGAAAAAATGGGACGAAAAGAGTTCTTTTATCAGGGCATTATATTTTATTGTTTCTAGTGATGATAAGTAGGTGATATCATGTTTGAAGAATTAATAGAAGAATATAAAAAATTACCTAGTGATAGTAGACGTGAAAAGATAATCGAAGAATTAAAACTCGTTGTAGCTTTATTAGAGTTGTTATGCGATAAGAAAAATATTAAGTATCAAGATTTAACAATTGATGAATTGCTCAATTCGAAAGATGAAGATAAATTTTTAGAAATTGCTTATTCATATATAACGGCTTTAAAAGAGACTTTAGGTAGTTATGTCATGGAAACTGAAAAGGATAGTTGATCTATTCTTTTTATTTTTTTAAAAAGACTACTTTAAAATAAAAAATGTGTTATAATAAGAAAGTAATAACAATTTATAGGAGGAAATTATGGAATTAAAAGGAAGTAAAACAGAACAAAATTTAATGGCAGCATTTGCTGGAGAAAGTCAAGCAAGAAATAAATATACTTATTATGCTAGTAAGGCTAGAAAAGAAGGATATGAACAAATTGCTGCTATTTTTGAAGAAACAGCTAATAATGAAAAAGAACATGCTAAATTATGGTTTAAAGAATTACATGATGGTGATGTTCCAACAACGAGTGTTAATTTAAAGGATGCTGCTGATGGTGAAAACTATGAGTGGACTGATATGTATAAAGAATTTGCTGAAGTAGCAAGAAGTGAAGGATTTACAAGAATTGCTAATTTATTTGAGGCAGTAGGAAAAATTGAAAAAGAACATGAAGAAAGATATCGTAAACTTTTAGAAAATGTTGAAAATGAATTAGTATTTAGTAAAGATGGCGATAAGATTTGGATTTGTCGTAATTGTGGACATGTATGTGTTGGTAAGTCAGCTCCTAAAGTATGTCCAGTATGTGCACATCCTCAAGCTTATTTTGAAGTAAAAGCTGACAATTATATGTAAAAAGAACTAGAAATAGTTCTTTTTTTGTCAATATTTTTGTAAAGTGTACAAATAGGTATTGCAATATTTTTGTTGGGGGGGGTATACTATGTTATAAATTGAAAGGAGAAATAGTAATGAAAAAATTAGGAGCTTTGGTAATAATAAGTTTAATGTTTTTTGGTTTTAATGTTAAAGTTGATGCCCTTAGTTTCAGTAATAGAGATGGTGGCGGAGATATTGAAGGCGGAGCATATGAGGATATCATTGAAGTAGAAAGAGGTGAAGGAATTACTACTATTAAGATATTGACAGATAATGCTACTTTAGATTTTGTTTTCTATCCACAAGATGGTGAAATAATCCTTGATTTAAATGGTTATACAATGACTAATTTTTGTCCTGGATGTAGCGCTGTAAATATTCAAAATGGTGCTAAAGTAACAATCAAAGATAGTAGTCCTGGACAAACAGGAGCAATAAAATATAAAAATGATGCTCAAGATGCTAATGGTTATTATGCTTCACTTATTAGAAATGAAGGAACTTTAACAGTTGAAAGTGGAACTATCGAAGTTAATAAGGGAGGGGATGTAGCTGATCAACAACCATATGCTATTGGTATTGACAACTTAGGAACTTTAAATATTTCTGGTGGTAAAGTTATTACATCACATACAAATGCTTGGGGTGTAAATAACCAATCAAAAGCAATTGCTACAATATCTGGTGGAACCTTTGACCAACAAAAGAATTTCTCAATAATTGCTAATCACGGAACAATGAACATTACTGGTGGTGATTTTACCGCAAGTGATAAAAGTAATGCCATAATTACTAATGCTGGGTTAGGTGCAGAAGATGCTACACTAGCAATATCTTCTGGAAACTTCTCTGGTAACAATAATGTTTTCTATAATGCTGAAGGAAAAAGTACTATTGAAATTTCTGGTGGAGAATATGAAGTAACTGGTGAAGGTGCTAGTTTAAATATTTCACAATATATTAAAGAAGGTTTTGAACTAGATGAAAATGGTGATGTTGTAAAAAAACAAGTTCCAGTAAAGAAGCCTGAAAAAGAAAAAAATCCTGCAACTAAAGATAATTTATTAACTTATGTATCATTAAGTGTCATTTCTCTAATTGTTGCATTAGAAACTAGTCTTTACTTAAAAAAAGTAAATGAATAATAAGAATTGGAATATATGATATTCCTTTTTTTTGTCAAAATTTGTGTAAATGATACAAAAGTATACAGCTAGATATTGCAATATTTTTGCTGGGGGGGGTATAATAGACTTATAAATTGAAGGGAGAAATAAAAATGAAAAAGACAATAATGTTTATAATTATGTTAGCAGTATGCCTATTAGTAGTACCTAGTGCATATGCTGATAGTGAATATCCAACAGTAAGAGATGTTACAAAAAGTGATAGTTTATTAAGTGGAACAGCACCTGTTGTAGAAGGTAGTGGAACGGCCACAGTAACAGTAAAAGTCAATGGTGGTACTTTTAAAATTCTAGATGATGGAACAGGTGACGGTGTTGAAGGAAGAGATCCAGGATATACTTGGATTGGATTACATTTCGATATGCCTACTGATATAGGTGATGACAGCGAGATAAAGATTCAAAATAACCATGATGCAGCTTACACAAAATCTGGTTTTGACGAATATTTTGGTTTTAAAACAGAGGAACTTCAAGCAGCTGTTGCAAATGGAAAGACTTTAACGCAAACTTATACATTACAATGGAAAGATGGAAGTGGATCAGAAAAGAAACAAACAATTAATATTGTAATTGATTTAGAGAATGTTGTTGTTATCGAACAAGATGGTGATGAACCAACTTGGAACAAGGATATTTATCACGAAGAAAAAGGTGACGTTAAATTAACGATTACTGCTGTTTATTTTGGAGATGGAGATAAAGACGATTATACTGAAGCTGTTTATTTACCAAAAAATAGTAAGTTGCCAACTGAAGCTCGTCTTCGCGAGGCATTAAAAGAAGTTACTGGTACTAAATACGAGATTGAAGGATTCTATTCTGATGTTGCTATGACAAAGAAATTTGATTTTAATAAAGCATTAGATGTAGATACTACTTTATATATTAAAATAGTTGATGCTAAAAAAGAAACAAACCCAGCAACTGGAGATAATTTATTAACTTATGTAGCATTAAGCGTAGTTGCTTTAACAGGTGCATTGGGAACTGGACTTTACTTAAGAAAAGTAAATGCTTAATTAATAAGATTTAGGAATAGTTGATACTATTCCTTTTTTTTGACAATTTTTTGTAAATGATTGACAATTATATACTAAAACATTGACTTTTATGTGGGGGGGGGTACAATATTAGTATAAATATTATTAAGAAGGGAGAAATAAAAAATGAAAAAAACAATAATGTTTATAATTATGTTATTTGCGTGTGTGCTATTAATGCCAAGTGTATATGCTGATGATGGTGAATATGCTACAGTTGAAGATATTACTAATCAAGACACTTTAAAAACTGGGAAGAATGGAGTACTAACAGGAGAAGGAACAAATGAAGTTACTTTAACCTATAGTGAAGCAGCATTTGAAATACTAGCTACAGGTGATGTTGTTGGACGTCCTAATAACAAAGCTTTTGTTGGTATTCATATTACAATGCCATCAGGATCAAAGGAAATTAAAATAACGACTCAAAGTCCAAATTATGTGGACGATATGGGTGAACAACAATCTTTTGATAAGTACTTTGGATTTGATGAAAATGATTTAAAAACTGCTTCTAAAAATAAAAATGGTGTTTTAAAACGTACTTATGTGTTGAGTTGGAAAGAAAGTAACGAAACACAAATGACGCAAACTATTAACATTGTTATTGAACCAGAGCAAATTGCTGTATTCCAAGAAGGTCAATATGATGCTGAAGATAATTCAAAAGCTCTTTGGAATGAAGAAAAATGGAGTGAAGAAGTCCCAAAAATACATTTAACACTAATACCGGTTGTAGATGGAAAAGAAGTTAAACTTGAGGAAGATGTTGCACCAGAAGTCCCTGTTAACTATACTTTTAACTCAACTGATGTAAAAGCATTAGAAGAATCAGTTATTGAAGAATTAAAAGATACTAAGGTTAAGTTTGTAGGTTTCTATACTGATGCTAAATTAACAAACAAATATGATTGGACAACTAAAGAAGCAGACTTAACAGTTTATATGGCATTTGAAACAATTAAAGATGAAACAAACCCAGCAACAGGTGATAACTTATTAACTTATGTAGCATCAAGCGTAGTTGCTTTAACTGGTGCATTAGGAACAACTCTTTACTTAAAAAAAGTAAATGCTTAATTAATGAGGTTTAGGAATAGTTGATACTATTCCTTTTTTATTGATGAATTTGTACTATAAAATGGACAATAATTGTATTTAATGATAAAATAATATTAATAATAGTAAAGGAGTGAGAAAATGGAAAATAATAAAAATGTTGAAGAGACTAAATTAACAAAAAAAGAAAGTAATCAATTGGCTATTTGTGGAGTTTTGCTTGGCGTTGGACTTTTCTTTGCTGGTATAATTTGTTCAGTTGTATCGCTTTGTTTATCTTTGCAAATTCAAAAGAAGAGCGGTGCTAAAACAACAGTTGTTGTCCTATCGATTATTGAAATCATTATGAGCATTATAAGTATCATTTATGTATGGAAACAAAATGGCATTATTTAATGCCTTTTTATTTGCAATAATTTATGTATAATAGTGTCGTACAACAATAAATACTATTGATTTATGTTGCTTTTGCTATTAAAATATAATTAGAATATGTGAGGGGATAAGCATGAATGGAAAGAAAACAATATTATTTTTAGCTAATGGCTTTGGAATGGAAGCAAAAGATTCTTATAGTTTAGGTGATGATCTAATTCCGACAGTTACCAAATTGAGTCAAGAATACATGTTTTGTGGACTTGAAGCTAATGGTAAAGAGTGTGGCTTTACTAAGAATCAAGTAAGTACTTATCAAACAGGATACTCTTGTTTTTCTAGTGGTGGATATATTGATCTAGCTGTTAGAAGTATGGATAAAAGAATTGCCGAAGGAAACTTCATTGATGAGAAAATGATTAGTAGTATTGATTTTGCTGTTAAGAATAAATCAAAAATGCATATTTTCTTTATGATAGGTGATAAATTTTCTTATACGACAGGGGATCAATTGAGTGCTTTTGTTAAAAAATGTATGGAAATGCAAGTAAAAGAAGTATGCTTACATCTATTTATTGGTTATAATAGTGAGCGTGGCCTAAAAGAAGCAAAAAATTCTATTAAAGCTATAACAAGAATTACAGCTGATTATGATAACGTTAATATATCTTTGATTGTTGGAGTTGATTTAGTAAGCGATTCAACACCAGTTACGAATCTTGCTAAACTATATAAGATTGCGACAACATCTATTGGTGAGACTTGGTCAGACTGGCAAGAATTATTTGATACAAGATATAAAAATGGTATCCCTGATGAACAAATTACACCATTCTTAACAAAACGAAGAGTTCTTTTTGAAAGTAATGATAGTATTTTTATCTTTAACTATGAACCAATGCCTATAACAAGATATTTGAGTATCATCATTAATCCAACACAATTATTTAATGTTGATACTAATCCGACTAATATTAAGATTACGTCTTTATTACCAATTAAAGAAAACACAACACTTGCTCATGCTTATGAATATGATGTTCCAGAATTATATTTTACTAGGGACTTGGAAAAATTAAATAAAAAAGTAACGCTTATTGCTGATAGCACAAGAGCTGGTTATATAAATAGTGTTTTAAATGGTGGTCGTAATGAAATAAGTCCATATTTAAATACTAAATCTGTTAAGATAAATAATGATTATTTTGCAGAAATGACCCAAATATTATTAAATGAGATTAAAGATGGTCAAAATGAATTTATTATTGTTGATTTTAATGTTTTAAATGATTATAAAAAAGGTGATATTGAAAAATTAAAGTTCAATTTTGGACAAATGGATAAAGCCTTACGCAAAGTTTATGAATATACTTATCCTAATCATCATATGCTAATTTTCACTTCTCTTTATGGTGTTAAAGAGGAAACGGAAGTAGAAGATCAAAAAGTTTTAATCAATTATGCTAATCGTGTTCCATTTATTGTTGTTGATGATGTTTATAGTAAAAATACGGCAATGATGGGTGGAGTTGCCATTGATTTGATTTCGCAAACACTTCTATATTTGATGGGTGATAAGAGTCGTAAAACAATCATAATGTTACATAATAAGAGCAAAAAGGGTGGTAACAAATTAAATTTAATATTAATATTGGGTGCTATAATTTTTGCTGTTATATATTTTGTGTTTATGCTAATGAAATAGGGATGATTTTATGAATAAAGAAGAAGTAAATACAACTTTTTGGCTAAGCATTGTGACGTCGTCTTTCTTCACAATATTTGGTTTGTTCTTACTATTTAGACCAGATGCAACAGTAACTTTTGTTTCTAGGTCAATTGCTATTATTTTAGCTTTTGTTTGCTTGTTTGGTTTATATAAATATTTAACTAGAGAGAATAAGACAAAAAAATTTGATATAAGTATTATCTATAGTATAATATCTTTAATTACTGCTTTAGTAGTCTTTTTCTATCCAACTATTATTAAAGGTTTTATTCCTATTACTGTTGGTATATTACTAATACTAAATACTTTATTAAAAATAGGTTCTTTAAAACAATTAAAGAAAGATAAGGCAAAGGATTTTGGTGTTACTTTACTTCTTTTTATAATAATGATTATTTTAGGTGTTATTTTAGTTTTAGATCCTTTACAGACAGTCTTAAATATGTTTCAATTCTTAGGAATAATTTTAACTTTTTATGCTGTTTTAGATGTAACGATGTGTTATTTATTTAAAAATAATATTAATTAGTGTGTGGAGGTGCTTTATGGTTGAAAATATTAATTTAATGACATTTATTTATATTTTAATTATTGCTTTATTAATAGTTCTAATAGTGTTATCAATAAAAGCTATCTTTTTAGTAAAAGATGTTAATGATACATTAGATGACTTAAATTATAAGTTACATTCTCTAGATGGCATCTTTAATATAATTGCTGGGGTTAATAATGCTTTAAACTCTGTAAACGATAAGATTACAACAGCGGTTGGGACGGGAATTCGCACTATTAAGAGATGGCATGATAAGAAGGATTAGAATTATGAAAATTACTAATGAAGAAAAGATGGCTCTTTATCGTAAAAGACAATATCTTAGAATAGGTATTATTATCTTTAGTCTTTTGACCATTATCTTAGCTGTTTTATCATTAGCTATTCATTTGGGAGTAGGCTATAGCATAATCACTTTTGTCATTACGACCATTCTCATGAAGATGTTTGAAAAGACAACAATCATTTTCTATGGTGAAGATAAAAAGAGTGATACTTCCAAGAGAAGTGCTAAAAAGCCAAAAGAAAAGAAAAAAACAGATAAAAAAACTAATAAAAAACTAAAAAAATAAACTTTTTGTTGACTTTTAATGGGAAAATACATATAATTATCAATGTAAATAAAAAAAGGAAAGCGATGTACCTACATCCACCTGATTGCGAATAGTGATAGGTAAAGGGCCATAGAGTTAATAATTTAGATTATTTTTTATGGATATAAGTAGGTACAAATACCTACTTTTTATTATTTAATGGAGGTGTTTCTTATAGCAAGTTCAAAAAACAATTTGTTAATTAATGAACAAATTAAAGTAAGTCAAGTTTTATTAATTGGCCCTAATGGTGAGCAAGTAGGAGTGAAGTCTTGTCAAGATGCTTTGACTTTAGCGACTTATGCGGGGTTGGATTTGGTTCTAATCAATCCTAATGGTAATCCCCCTGTATGTAAAATAATGGATTATAATAAGTATAAGTATGAAAGAGCTAAAAAAGAAAAGGATGCTTTAAAGAAGCAACGTGCATCTTTATCAGAAACAAAAGAGTTTAGATTGTCACCAACTATTGATGTTGGAGATATTGAGACTAAACTTAAAAACGTTACTAAGTATCTTCAAAAAGGAGACAAGATTAAATTATCTATTCGCTTTAAAGGACGTCAAATGGCGCATACTGATTTAGGAAAAGAAGTCCTAATTAAGTTCGCTGCCCGACTAGAAGATATTGCTGAAATAGAACAACAACCAAAACTTGATGGAAAAAGTATGACTATGTTATTAACGCCAAAGAAATAGAGGAGGAAAAAATATGCCTAAATTAAAAACACATAAAGGATTAAAAAAAGTGTTAAATGTAAGAAAAAGTGGAACAATTACTATTGGAAGACCTGGTTCACGTCATAATACCGGAAGTAAGAGTCAATCATATAATAGAAAGAATCGTAATGGATCAGTATTATCAAAAGCTGATACTAACAGATTGAAGAATATTATTAAATAGTGTAGGAGGGAAAGAAAATGACAAGAGTTAAGAATGGAGTTACTACTAAAGCCCGTCATAAAAAAGTTTTAAAAGCCGCTAGAGGTTATTTTGGTAGTAAACATAGACTATATAAGACGGCTAAAGAACAATTGATGCATTCAGGACAATATGCATTCCGTGATCGTAAACAAAAGAAGAGAGATTTCCGTAAATTATGGATTACAAGAATTAATGCTGCTTGCCGTGAAAATGAAATCAGTTATTCAAGATTTATTGAAGGTTTGACAAAAGCTGGAGTAGATATCAATAGAAAGATGTTATCTGAAATCGCTATTAATGATCCAAAAGCATTTAGTGAATTAGTTAAGACAGCTAAAGAAGGACTAGAAGGAAAAGCCAAAAGAGAAGATAAAACAGTAAAGAATGAAATTGTTAAAGGAACTAAAAAAGAAGTAAAAGAAGAAAAAGTAGAGAAAAAAGAAGTTAAAAAGGAAGTTAAAGAAGAAAAAAAGGAACCAGTTAAAAAGACTGCACCTAAAAAAGAAGAAAAGAAAGATTTAAGTACTCTAAGTGTTGCTGAATTAAAAGAAATGGCAACAAAAAAAGGTGTTGAAGGTGCATCAAAAATGAAAAAAGCTGAATTATTAGAGGCTTTAAAATAATAAACATATTAATGGATTGATTTACCTAGTGCCTAATTGGTGGTAAGTTTTAGAAGTTAATAAGTGTATAACGAAAAGGAGAAAATAAAAATGACAGTAGTTTCAATGAATTATTTATTAGAAGCAGGTGTACAATTCGGACACCAAAGAAGAAGATGGAATCCAAAGATGAAAGAATATATCTTTACATCTCGTGATGACATTTATATAATCGATTTACAAAAGACCGTTAAAAAACTTGAAGAAGCTTATGACGCTATGAAAGTTATAGCTGAAAATGAAGGAAAAGTACTATTTGTTGGTACTAAAAAACAAGCTCAAGAAGCAGCTGAAGAATCTGCTATGAGAACAGGAATGTATTTTGTTAACGAAAGATGGTTAGGGGGAACTTTAACTAACTTTAAGACAATTCGTTCAAGAGTTAAGAGAATGGAAGAAATCGAAAATATGGAAAAAGATGGTATCTTCGATTTATTACCAAAAAAAGAAGTTATTAAAATTAGAAAAGAATACGATAAGTTAAACAAGAACTTAAGAGGAATTAGAGAGATGAAGAAACTTCCTGATGCTCTTGTTATCGTTGATCCTAAAAAAGAAGAAATTGCTATTAAAGAAGCAAGAATTTTAAATATTCCTGTATTTGGAGTTGTTGATACAAACTGTGATCCTGACATGGTTGATTATGTCATTCCAGGAAATGATGATGCTGTAAGAAGTGTTAAATTAATGATTGGTGTATTAACTAATGCTATTTGTGAAGTTCTTGGTAAAGAAGTAATTGATTTCATTACTGAAGAAGACAAGGCTCCAAAAAAAGAAGAGACAACTAAAAAAGCTAAGAAAGAAGAAACAGAAGAAGAAGTTGTTGAAGAAGTAAAAGAAGAAAAGAAAGAGAAAAAAGAAGTTAAAAAGGAAGTTAAAGAAGAAAAAGAGGAAGTAAAAAAAGACGTTGACTATGCTAGTATGACTTTAACTGAATTAAAAGAAGTTGCTAAAGAACAGGGTGTTAAAGGTTACTCTAAAATGAAAAAAGAAGAATTAATTAGTAATTTAAAATAGGAGGATACTATGTTTAGTGCAAATGATGTAAAGACTTTAAGAGAAAAAACAGGAGCTGGAATGCTTGATTGTAAAAAAGCTCTTGATGAAACAAAAGGGGATATGGATGCAGCTGTTGACTATTTAAGAGAAAAAGGAATTGCTAAAGCTGCTAAAAAAGAAGCAAGAATTGCTGCTGAAGGTTTAACAGAGATGCTAGTTGAAGGTAATCGTGCTGTTATCGTTGAAGTTAATTCTGAAACAGATTTCGTTGCTAAAAATGAAGAGTTTAAAAAGTTTATTCAAACTATTTCTAAAGTTATTTTAGAAAACAATCCTAAGACAATGGAAGAAGCAATGGAGTTAAAGACTGAAGAAGGAACAATTAGTGAATACTTAATTGCTTTAGTTGCTAAGATTGGTGAAAAGATCAGTTTTAGAAGATTCCAAGTAGTTGAAAAGACTGATAAAGATATCTTTGGATGCTACTCACATATGGGTGGAAGAATTAGTGTTATTACTGTTCTAGAAGGTGCTAATGAAGATGTAGCAAAAGATGTTAGTATGCATGTTGCTGCCATGAATCCAGGATATTTAAAACGTGAAGATGTACCAGAAGATGTTATTGAACACGAACGTGGAATCATTAAAGAACAAGCTATCAATGAAGGAAAACCTGCTGATATAGCTGAAAAGATGGTTGCTGGTCGTATCAATAAGTACTATAAAGAAGTATGTCTATTAGAACAACCATTTGTTAAAGATCCTGATGTTACTGTTGAAGCATTTGTTAAAAACAATGGTGGTGTATTAAAATCAATGGTTCGTTATGAAGTTGGTGAAGGAATTGAAAAACGTCAAGAAAACTTTGCTGATGAAGTAATGAGTCAAATAAATGGATAAGAGTCGTATTATGGCTCTTTTTTTGTCTTGAAAAGTAATCTCTTAAATGTTAAAATGATTAAAATGAAGGTGATAAAATGTCTTTGATTAAATCGAAAAACAAAGGTAATTTAATTATCATATCAGGACCTAGTGGAGTAGGAAAAGATACAGTTGTAAGTGAATACATTAAGACGCATCAAAATTGTTGGTATTCTATTTCTACAACTTCTAGACCCGTTCGTAAAGGAGATGTTCCTGGTGAAAGTTATAATTTTGTTACTAAGGAAGAATTTGAAGAATTAATTTCTAAAAACTATTTTTTGGAATATGCTAAATATGTTGGCAATTACTATGGAACTCCTAAAAAACCAATTATGGATCATTTAAACAAAGGTTTTGATGTCTTTTTAGTAATTGAAATTCAAGGGGCTATGAAAATAAAAGATTTAATGCCAGAAGCGGTCTTTATCTTTCTTCTTCCACCTAATTTAAAAACACTTCATAATCGTCTTGAAAAGCGTGGTAGCGAAAATAAAGAAAAAGTTTTAGCGCGTTTCCGTGAGGCCTATCGTGAAATTAGTGAAGTTACCAAATATAATTATGCTGTTGTAAATGATGAACTTGAAGAGACAATTAAGAAAATGGAAGCTATTCTAATCTCTGAGAAATGTCGTTGTGATCGTATTGAGGAAGTATCAATAAGTGATGAAGAAGATTATATTCGCTCCTTATTATTAGACGAAGAGTCTGTCAATTGACAAACTCTTTCTTTTTTTTAATAATTTATTAATTGTTTTATGTGATAAAATCTATATAGAGGTGGTAATATGAAGAAAAATATTTTCTTTTTTATACCAATATTTATCTTTATCTTATTTTCTTATGATAAAGCTTATGCTTCCTTTGGCGAAATAAAGATCTATTCAATGCCAGATAGTACGACAGCGGGTAATTATATTACTTTATCAAATAGTTATGATGAAACCGTAAGTAGTATAAAAGTAGTTTATTCTTTGAGTAATAATCTTCAATTAGTTGGTTTTATACCTGTTTCTTCGATTAATTGTACTTTTAATGGTAGTGATACTATCAGTTGTAGTTCAGCATCGGGAATAACGGCTAATAAAGTTTTTGTCTATCCCATTCTAAGAATAAAAACAACTTTTACGGGGAGTGAGAGTGGGAGTGCTAATTTTACTACTAGTGATTCAACATCCGATATAGGCTTTAATATTTCTGGAACAAGTGCTCCTGTTAAAGTAACAGGAATAAATATTAATGAGAAAGAAAAGACACTAACAGCGGGCGAATCATTCCAAATTGAAGCCAGTGTGAGTCCTAGTAATGCTAAAAACAGTAAAATTACTTATAAATCAAATGACTTTGAAGTAGCGACAGTTAGTGAAAGTGGTCTTGTTACGGCTGTTAGTGAAGGTGAAACAACTATTACAGTAAGTTGTGGAGATGTTACGGAAAATGTTACTATTAATGTTCAAAATACTGAAGTCACATTAGAAAGTCTTACTCTTGATGAAAATATTACTTTAAAAGTTGGTGAGTCACAACTATTAAATTTAAAATTAATGCCAGAGAATGCTAGTATCAATAATGATAACATCATCTATATTAGTAGTGATGAAAAAGTGGCCATTGTAACAACTGATGGTATTGTTTATGCACTATCTAATGGAACAACTGATATAACTGTTAGTATTGGAACTATTGAAGCGAAAACAACCGTTACTGTTACTGGAGAAAAGGAAGAAGTAGTAGCTAATACAGGAAGTAATAGTAATTTTCTAATATATCTCTTAATCTTTATCATTTCTTCCGTTTTAACATTAGGTGTTGTCTTTGTCGTCAATGCTATTAAAAATAAAAAAGCTCTTCAAGATGATGATGATAGTTCCTATAATTCATATATGTAAAAAGAATGATTATTTTATTAATCATTCTTTTCTTTATCTATTTCAAAATAGAAGGTAGTTCCTTTTTTCTTTTCGGAATTAACACCATATTTATAATTGTGTAATTCTAATATACTTTTAACAATTGATAATCCAAGACCAGTTCCAACTATTTTACGTTTATATTTTTTATTTACTTTATAATAACGATCCCAAATATATTTTAATTCTTCTTTATCAATACCTTCACCTTTATCAATTATTTCCACTCTAATTTTATCTTTGTCATCTAGTACTTTAATCGTAATCACTTTTTCTTTATCTGAGTAGTTGATAGCATTCCCAATTAAATTATAAATAACTTGTTCGATTTTTTGTTTATCAGCATTAATAATTACTTTTTTCGTATCATAAATAAACTTAAATTCAAAACTTTCGGTTTTACTAAAGATTTGGAAACGTTTAATGATACTATCGATGAGACTTATCAAATCAAAGTCTTCTTTTTTTAATATATCAATATTAGATTGAATAGATGATTGGTCTAAAATATCACTAACTAAAAGATTTAAGCGATCTACTTCTTCAATGATAGTATTAAGGTTTTCTTCACGCTTAACATCATCTTTATACGTTATATCACGAACCATTTCGGAATAAGCTTTAATCATGGTAAGAGGTGTTTTTAAATCATGTGATACATTAGCCATTAAGTCTTTACGAAGTTCATCTGTTTTAGCTAGTTCTTTTTTAGCATAATTTAGACTATTAGATAATTCATTTATTTCGGAAATATCACTATTAGGGAAGACGACGTTATAATCACCTTTAGCGAAAGTTTTCGCTGATTTATTTAATGAAGTAATAGGTTTAGATAGACGATTAGATATGAAATAAGCAATTATAGCTGATAAGAGAATAATGATAATAGTTACAATTATTAATTGATTTTCAAGTATTTTAATAGTGGAGTCAATTGGATCTAAAATGGTATTTAAGAAGATAAAATACTTATCGTCTAACTTTAGACCATATACCAAAGCATTAACATTATTTTGCGTAGCTACTTTAAGAGACATTGTTTTATCATCGGATACCAAAAACTTTTTCTTTTGCGATAAGACATCAGGATTCTTTTTATCGGATAAACAAGAATGATTCATATTAGAAGAGTAGTACCAATCAGTATCGGTTGTCGCTACTTCAATACAAACACCTTCTTTATTACTCATCTCATCAAGATTATTTAAAAAACTATCAGTACCATCATAATTGTCAACGATTTGTGACGCTACTTGTTTTATTGATCTTCGTTTACATAATTCATAATATCTACTTAAAAAGATAACTTGAAATAACCATAAGAATATCAATATTAAAAGAGAAAATATAATTAAGTATTTCCATATGCGAAAAAGAATACTCTTACTATTTAATTTCAAATTTGTATCCCATTCCTCTAACTGTTTTAATTAAATTACGATATTCTTTTAAATTATTTCGAAGCATCTTGATATGAGTATCAACGGTTCTATCATCACCAAAGAAATCATAACCCCAAACTTGATTCAATAAAACATCTCTTGATATAGCAATATTCTTATTTTGAATGAAGTAGGAGAGAATCGCAAATTCTTTTGGTGTTAAAGATATTTCTTCATTACGAATAAAAACGGTATGTCCTAAAAAATCGACTACTAAATCTTTATAAACAAATTTATCTTCTTCTTTATTTCTTCTTGTAATAGCTTTAATTCTAGCCATTAATTCTTTTGGTGAAAAGGGTTTAGCTAAGTAGTCATCAACACCTAATTCAAAACCTAATAACTTATCATATTCTTCATTACGAGCTGATAATATAATCGTTGGAATCTTTTTAATTTTCTTAATTTCACTATAAGTTGAATAACCATCTAGTTTCGGCATCATTATATCTAGAACAATGACATCAATATCATTATTTTCAACGATATCAATAGCTTCTAGACCGTTTTCTGCTTCTAAGACTTCATAGTTATCCAACAAAGCATACTCTTTAATAACATTTCTTATCATCTCTTCATCATCAACAACTAATATCTTCATATAAACCTCCAATTCTTATTATACATATTTTTATGTATTTTTCGTGAAAAAAAAGAATGTTTTATCATTCTTCATAGGTTTTAATTTTTTGATTATTAATTTCAAGAGACCTTTCAACTTCATCACTATAATCTCTAATGACTACTTGATTTTTAGATAGTTCTTTTTCAATTGAAAATATATTTTCAATGAATTTATCATATTCTGGTATTTGATTACGAAAAGGTGCAAACTCTTTTTCAAAGGTATCTTTCATATAAGTTATTTCATCTAAAGCTCCCGCAATATCATTTAAGGCTAGTTTGATATCATCACGATTTTTTTCAATAGATTTGGAGTAATCAGTAACTGTTATGTGGGTTATTTCTTTTTCCTGCGTTTCTCTTTGGAAAGAAGTAGCTAACATATGGGCTGCGGTAACAAAAAGTGAAGCTTTAAAAAGACGTCCGGTTGGTGTCGGTGGAATTAAAGTACTAGATGCCATAAGAGCTGTTGCTCCTAAGATGCGATTAATATTAGGAACAACTGAAGTTGTTGATTTAATTGACTTTTCAATATCGACGTTATTTGCAAGTTTACTATTAATTTCATCTATAATAGCATTAACTTTATATTGGTATTTTGTCGTTTCATCATTTATCTTTTCAACATCAGCAAAATTATCTTGTAGTTTTTCAAATTCATCATCACGAATTTTATAAGTATCTAATTTTTCTTCAAGATTCTCCTCAACGATATCTTTATCTTTATCAATACCAATAATTCCGTTTATTATATTTATATAAGCTTTTATTTGTGTAATTGGTCCAAATATACTTTCATCAAAATTACCATTTTTTCCTTCAGAAATATAGTTTTCAATCATATTTCCAACTTCGAGATCATCTATTAAATCAAGATCTTTTAAAGATATATCATAATAATTAATATCATATTTTTTCTTAATCTCTTCAAAACGTTTAATCAATTCTTGTAATTCTTTTTGAAGACGTTCAACTTCATCAACTAAGACAGCATCTTTATCATAATTTTCAATTACTTTTAATTTATAATGAATATCGTTTAAATCTTTGACATCTTCTTCTAATAATCTATTTAATTCTTGAATGATAGATGCTTGAATTAAATTATCTGTTTTAGTATTTTCTTCTGTTTCTTTCGTTTTATCTTCGCTAAGAGTAGGAGTATTACTAATAGTTTCTCCAGTCTTTGGTTCTGGCTTTTCAATAGTTTTATCCTCTGGTGAAATAGGTACCGGTTCTTTAACGTCAGTAATGTTAGGTTTTCCTTGAACCATTTGTCCTTGTTCATTTTGATTTGTTTTTTCTTGAGTTTCTATACCATTATTAAGTGGTGTTACTGTTACAGTAGGTTTTCCTTCTTGTTTTTGTTCTTTACTTTTTTCAAAAGTTTCTACGCCATTATTAAGAGGCGTCATTGTTACTTTAGGTTTATCTTCTTCTTTTCGCTCTTCACTTTTTTCCAAAGATTCAACTTGTTCTTGAACTTGTTCTACTGTTATAACAGGTTTTACATCCAGTTGTTTTTCCTCACTTGTTTCTAAAGGGACTTCTTTAACTGTTTCATACACCGTTTTATCTTTGAGTGGGGTAGTTACTTTTTCACTCGTTTCAATATTTTCTTCTTTAGCTTGTTCTTTTTTGTGCCTTTCTTCGTTAAAATACCACGAAATGATACGTTTGCGGTTACCACCTTTTCCTTCTTTCATTTTTTCACGTCCTAAATTTAATCATAAATTTCAAGTTTTAATAAATCTATGTTATCTTTCATCAAACTGATGTAGTCATCACCATTAGCACGTTGGTCATCAGTAATGCTGTCAAGACGATAAAGAGGTGTTTTCTTTAAATTTACTTCTGATGCAAAACGGTCAACTTTATCACTCATTTTTTCTTCTACAAAATTATATAAATATTTTATTTCACCATCGTTAGCTAATTTACGTACATCTTCAAAAGTCTTATCAATTGTTTCATCATTTAAGACAATTACTTCAAAACCATACTTTTCAAGATATTGTAAAGATTTACTTGTAACAACTATTTTTTTACTAGAAGCATTTTCAAGCGTTACTTTTAATTCGGCATCTAACTCCGAAAGAGATACTTTTAAATCTTGATAAGCATCATTTATTTCTTTAATTAGAATAGCATTTGAAATATATTCTTCAAGGCCATTTTTAACGTTTTGCGCCATCATTAATAAATTGGATGGATCTAACCAAACTTCTTCAACACCATAGTTGTATTCCATACCAAGAGTAGAATCGATTAGTAGTAGATTGTCATTGCGATTGATTAGTTCAAGGGCAATGTCGCTAGCATTCTTTCCATTGTAAACAAATAAATCTTTTTCACTAAAATTATTATATTGTTTATTATTAAATTTATATTTATTGATATTTTCATCATCTGGGAAAATATTTTCTACAGTCGCATGTTTTCCATATATTTCTTTTACTAAATATTCAATTGGGTATGAAGAAGTAATTATTTTTATATCTTCCATACTATCTCTTTTGATACATCCACTAGTAGTGGTCAACACTAAAATTAAAGTTAATATAACTAAAAGTATTTTTTTCATAAACTCTCCTTTATTAGTCTATAAGACACATATAATTTTACAATAAATGGGCTTCTTTTTCAATAAGACTTATAAAAAAGATAAAAGGAATTTATTTTTAAAAGAATATAATATATAATGAAAGTGGTGATGATAATGGATGAACTATTTAAAAAATTAGGTGTTATTCCTAACGAAAGTCGCTTGTATACATTATCTTTTTCGCATTCTTCTTATGCTAACGAAAATCATTTAAAAGCCGATTATGAGCGTTTAGAATTTTTAGGGGATGCTGTTTTAGAATTGATAAGTAGTGACTATTTATATCGTAATTTAGATAAAGAAGAAGGGGACATGACGAAGATAAGAGCGAGTTATGTTTGTGAGAATGCTTGTTATCGTTATGCCATGGATTTAGGATTTAGTAATTATATTAAAGTTGGTCATGGCGAAGATAAAGATGGTGGAAGATTTAAAAAGGTAATAGTTGCTGATATCTTTGAAGCTTTTATTGGTGCTTTATATCTTGATCAAGGTTTTGAAAAAACCAAAGAAGTTGTATTAAACATCATAGTTCCTTATATAGAAGACCCTAATGTTGTTTTCTTTCAAGATTATAAATCAGCTCTACAAGAATCAATTCAAACCGATAAAAGAACTTTAGAATATGTCTTAGTCGATGAAAGTGGTCCATCCCACAACAAGACTTTTACTATTGTTGTCAAAGTTGATGACATCATCTATGGTAAAGGAGTAGGTGGAAGTAAAAAAGAAGCCGAACAAGAAGCTGCTAAAAATGCTTTAGCGAAACTAGTTATAAAAAATTAAGGGACAAACGTCTCTTTTTTTGTCAAAAAATATCAAAACTTATCAATACTACTAACATAAAATATATTAGATGTTAGTAGTTTTTTTATAAATTGTAAAAAAATTAAAAAAAATATTGACACGAAAAAAAGAAAAATTTAGAATAGAAAGCAAAATTATTTTTAGGGGGCTTTTACGATGAAGCAGATATTAAAAGAACAAAATCGTACCGGGGGGGGTACTAAATTAAAAGAAATATTTTCCAAAAAGAATGTTGATAATTTAAAATCATCTTTTGGAAAATATGGTCGTGTATTCATTACTTTAATATGTTTATTAATTATGGGTATTAAAGTAAATGTTGACATATTAGCAACAATATTTGGTTATCCAAATACTCTTTTAAGTTACAATCCAAGTTATGAGCGTATGGCTGATCCAAATACAATGGACGACTATATGGGAATTTTTGACTTGAAAAACAATTCTCGTACTGCTGGACGTGTTTGGTCAGATAAGACTGTATTTGCTAATGGAACAGAAGGCGATAAAGGAGCATTCAAAAATGATGTATTAACATTGGATATGGATACTGATGGTGTTGATACTACTGTTCAAACTGATACAGACTTTTTACATGTCTTTTCAACAATTGGTTCAAGTCAAGTAGTTGATGAGGTAGCAACTAAACCATTAGATGTTGTGTTGTTACTAGATATTTCATCATCTATGACTAGTTCTTTGGATATGAATCAGGGTCCAGGTAACCGTCGTATGGATCCAAATGATTCATTGCACCAAGTAATAGATGAGGCTAACTTACTAATTTCACAATTGATGGGTGATAGTGAAGAAATTACTGTTCACGATGACAATCGTGTAGGTGTTGTAGTTTATGGTGGTGGAACACAAGAAGCATTACCATTAAATCACTATCAATCTTCAAATAATAATCAAAAATATATTCAAGTAGGAACAACAAAAGTTGATCGTGCTGGAGAGGGTGGAGGATATTTTCCAACAATTACAACTGTTGCAAGAGCTAATGGATTCTCTAATAAGACAACTCAGGTTATGATTGCTGACTCTACTTACTTACAAGGGGCATTGTATCAAGGTATGAATATGTTGGCTAAATCTAGTAACCCAACTAACCGTACTCCAGTTTTAATCGTTTTAACTGATGGTGCAACCAATATTGTTAGTGCAACAAGCACAAGTCGTGGAAATACTAATTATGATTGGTTAAACCCATATATTGGAATAATCCCAACATGGCATAATTCTACTGAACAATACTCTGATGCTGGTACTAATCCACTTTATGTAACTTGTGGTAATGGAACTGATAATGCTGATACAGGTAATGATAATAAAGTCAAAGAAGTACAGGCTATTTCAACGCGAAATGTCTCTAACTTGTTATTAGCAGGTTACTACCAAAAGATTATTGAAGATCATTATAGTAACGATATGATTGGCTTTTCCATCGGATATAATGTTGGTGATGTAGGAAGATATGCAACAGAACAACTTTTAGGTACGTTGAATCCGAGTGCCTACTTTGATGAGAGTAATAGAGATTATACTGGAAAAAGATATGCTAAAGATGAAATTGAAGCAACCCGTACAGCTTTGGAACAATATATTAATAGTGATAGTGCAACTATGCGTTTTCCAAGAGCTGGAACATATAATTGGTTGAGTCAAGATTATTATGCAAACTTTAATTTCGAACATCCTGAAGATACAGAACATGATATAACAAAATTAGAAGATGTATATTATATAGATAGATACTACACTGCTGAATCAGATAACATCAGTGATATATTTGATCAAATCTTTGAACAAATTACAGGAACAACGTTTAGCCCTGTTGCTGGTGAAAATGCTTCTGGTGTATCAGATTCTCTTACATATATGGACCCAATTGGTGAATATATGGAATTAAAAGATAAGAGTATAACTCTTGCAGATGGTAAAAAATATGATTTAGGTTTAACTCTTTTTGGTGAAATGCATGGTTTAGTTAAAACAGCTATTTATGATTTTCAATGGAATGATACATACATGAAGAATAGAAATAAAGGTGTAGGTGGGCAATTATTTGCTCCTGGATGGTATAAGGGAACACCAGAGGCAACTAATACACCTGAAGGAAATAGTTCTGTTCAATTTGAAATCGTTAAAGCTCTTCCAGATGGATATACTGATGCTGCTAAAGCTTGGGAAGATGGTTGGGTTTATCGTATTCCTTGGAGTACTGCCGTAGATTATGTACCAACTCTTCAAGCTGAAGATTTTGAACATATAACTGACACACAAAAATATACAGTTTATTCAATTTATCGTTTTGATAGAAATATAACAACAGGAGAAACAGAAAATAGTGATTATCGTAATAAAAAACGTACTAACCCTTGTTATGAAAAGAGTGCTGAAGTGAATTATCTTCTTAGTGATATTCGTGTTTGGCTAGAAGATACAGGAAACTATAAATCAGGTGATAGTAGCAGTATCATAGATAATGGCTTTGAAGAAGCACTATATGTTAATGTTCCTGCTAATGCACTACCTTTACAAGTAGCTAAAATCAGTTTAGGTGCTGAAGGACAAGTTACTAAGTATGAAACAAATGTTGATATTAAAAATCAATCAACACCATTTAGATTATATTATGGAGTTGGTGTTCAAACAGCAATCATGACAGAAGATGGTTTAGATATCGATGTTGCTAAATTGAAGCAAGAATATATTGATGAACATAGTCAAGAAAGTACTTCTGGTGAAAAAGAAATATATTTCCTATCAAATTACTACAGTAATACTACATATGATGGATATGTAACAAGTGGTCGTGGTTCATATACGAGAGGTGATCCAAACTTCACTTTCTCACCATCTGCTAGTAACCGTTATTATGCCTTCCAAAAACCTTTAATTTTATATAAATATGATGGTGTACCTGAAGAAGAAAACTTAAATTATTATGAAGAAAAAACTTTAAATGAAGAAGAATATGAAGAATTTATAAATAGCCATGATAAAGTAACTGTTAATACAGATATTGAAAGAGATTCTTACTATTGGATTATTGGTGAATATTATACAAAGGAAGGAGAACTAGTTCATCTTGCCGTTACACGTAAAGGTGGAGAGTTTGGTTCAGAAATAGCTAGTGATGATGTTACTTATAGTGATTATTTAGTTTGGTATGATCCAGAAAAAGATGTTACTCAACCATTCTCTAGAGGTGGAGAACGTCCAGAAGGTAATTATGTCGTTGCAACTAAAGTTGGTGGTTTACGTATTGGTAATATGTTAAATGGTAGACGACAAAAAACTGAAAATACAACAAGTACTTCTTATAACTATTACATACCAACTATAAGTGACCAATCAACTGGTAGAAATGCCATTATTAATGGATATTTAGGAAATAATGGTAAATTAGTCATACCAAATACAACTTTAGAAATTACTAAACAAGTAAATTCTTATAGAGGTGATGACTACAAAGATGAAGAATTTAATTACGTTTTACAAATAGATAATCGTACTGGAGACTTTAGTGCTGTTAATATGATTCGTAGTCCTTTTGCTGATCGTTGGCAATTGCGACTTGATACTATAGATGTTCTTACGGATAATGAAGGTCTATTAGAAGAAGTTAATGAAACTGAAGGAAGTGGACATAGTCATTCTTTATATAAGATTACAGTTGGTGAAGATAATTATTATGTCTACGTTGGTGGCGATGGAGATAATGGTCTTGCACCTATTGCTGTAGATGGCCTTGAAAGTGAAGATGACCCATATTCATTCCGTTTGTATGACGCAAGTGATCCAAATTATGAAACTCTTAAAGGAGTAGGAAGAACTATTTATGTTAATAATCCAGCTGAATATACTGATACTGATAACGTTAAATATGCTCAAGCAACAAGAGAAAAACGAGCTGGTACTATTGAATTTTGGATTGAAGATGCATATTTAATTCCTGTTGAAGATGTTGATGATGGAGAATGGCATTTTGATCCTGTAACTTCACCAAGTAGCTATGATAAAATGGGACAACCAATTGTTGTGTCTACTCTAAATCCTTATGAGTATGGAAGAGAACAATTATCATCTAGGTTTGCAACTAGTTCATTATACGGAACAACAACAATATACTTTGGTTATGGTGAAACACCAGCTGATATTGAAAAACCAGAAAGTATGAGTCCTGAAGATTGGGCTTGGTTAATTGCTCCAGAAAACAAAAATAAAGCTAAGTTTACACTTAAAGATGGTGAAGGTATTTTCTTCGCTGGATTGGATGAAAGAGTACACTACGTTATTTATGAAGAAATAACACCTGAACAAAAAGCTAATGGTTATGATTTCGGTCACGTTTATGATTCAGCTAATCAAGATTATAACGTTGTTACTCCTCAAGAAGGAATTTATCAATCTGAAGGTCGTTATAATGGTCAAAGAGAATTACACTATGTTAATACATATCGTGCTCACTATGACATAACTCTTGATAAGACTGTTTTAGGAACAAATGGTGACGAAGAAAAAGAATGGGAATTTAACATTAAATTAACTCCACCAGAAGGTGAAGAAGAAGGTTTTGCAACCGAGTATAAATACTATGGTCCTTGTGAAAAAATAGATAATGAATGTAAAAATCAAGGAACACAATCTTTGACATTTACTAAAAATGAAGATGGTACTTATAGTAGTAAAATTTCTATAAAACATAATGAAAAAATACAGATAATTAATATCTTATCTAATACTGATTATGAAATTACGGAAGTTGAAGCTAACCAAAATGGTTATGAAACAACTGTAAAGAGTAAAGATGAACATTATGATGAAAACGAATATTACGATGAAAATACTGATATCCTAGATAGTGATAAACAAGTTGGTTTTGTAAATGCTAACTGGGCAACACATAATTTAGGAATTAGAAAAATGGTTAATGGTTCTGGTGGTGAACGTAATCGTGAATTTACGTTTGTCATAACCCTTACTCCTGGAGAATATGTCAATATTGCATCATCTTATAGATATGATGGTTCAAAAGAAGGAACTATTGACTTTACAACAAATGATAATGGTAAGACTTATACAGGAACTATTACATTAAAACATAATGAACATATTACAATTCATGATATACTAGAGAATACACATTATAAAGTTACTGAGGCTGAAGCTAATAGAGATGGTTATATTACTAATGAGCCAGGCAATGCTGAAGGTGACTTAGAAGGCGATGAAGAAATAGAAGTTCAATATGTCAATACGAAGTATTCTAATCATGAATTGACAATTGAAAAGATAATTAGAGGAAGTAATGCTATTGAAGCTGATAGTGATAAAGAATGGGAATTTAAAGTTACTTTAACTCCTGAAGAAGATATCATTATGGCTACAGAATATCCATATGAAGGAAAGAGTATTGTTGATGGTGTTGAGAAACCTACTGATGGTACTATTACATTTACAAAAGAGGGTAGCAATTATGTTGGTACAGTTAAAGTAAAACATGGTCAAGCAATAACAATTAAAGGAATTCCTGAACGAGTTCAATATCAAGTTGAAGAAGAAGAAGCAAATACAGATGCGTATACGACAACTGATTCTAATAATACTAGTGGTATTGTTGATGGACAAACTGTTCGCTTTACTAATACTAAACTTGCAGAAGTTAATTTAACTATCTCTAAAGAAGTTATTAGTTACACTGATTTAACTGATGATCAAAAGAACTTAGAATGGGAATTTGATATCGATTTAATACCAGCAAGTGGCGTAACATTAGATAGACAATACAACTATACAGGTGGTACAATTGATGGTATTGTAGATGTTACAGCACCAGAAAATGGTCATATAGATCTAACAGATAATCAAGATGGAACTTATAGTGGAAAGATTACTTTGAAACATGGTCAATCTATAACTATTAATGGACTTCCAGAATTGACAAAATACGTTGTTAAAGAAGTAAGAGCTAATCGTGATGGATATTTCACAAGTTCTACTAATAATAGAAGTGGTGTTTTAAATGGCGATGTTACAGTTACCTTCAAGAATGAATTATTGCCACCAGACTCTTTAACAATTGCTAAAGAGGTACAAGGAAGTGCTGGTGACTTAGATAAAGAATGGACTTTTGATATTAAGTTACATCCTGTAGATCCTAGTGACTTTGCAACAGAATATAGTTACGTTGGAAGAACAACTCTTGATGGTGTTGATAAACCAACTGACGGAACATTAACATTTGAACAACAAGAAGATGATTGGTATCTTGCAACCATCACTTTAAAGAGTGGTCAAGCAATTACTATTAATGACATTCCTACTGGTACGCAATTTGAAGTTATTGAGCGTGAAGCTAATAGTGATGGATATCATACAAGCACTAACTATAGTACTGATAGCGCTAGTGTTACCGGTACAATTGAAGAAGATGGTGTTGCTAATATAGTTCTTTATACTAATGTTAAAACAGTTAATTACAATTTAACTTTGAGTAAACGTGTTCTTGGTGCTTTAGGTGATAAAAATAGATTATGGAACTTCAGTATTAGACTTACACCTTCTGAATATGAAGTTATTGCAGATGAATATAGTTATGACGGAAGTAAAACGGGAGTTTTGAAATTTGAACGTCAAGCTGATGGTAGTTATCTTGCAACAATCGATTTGAAGAGTAGTGAAAGTATAACTATTAGAGGTATTTCTGAAAATACAAGATATGAAATTATTGAGAGAGAAGCTAATAGTGAAGATTACATCACAAGAACAGTTGGTGATGCTACTGGTATCTTAGATGAAAATAGATCTGTTACTTTTGAAAATATTAAATTGGGTAGTTTTGATTTAACTATTAAGAAATATGTAAAAGGTAATATGGGTGAAAAAACACGTGATTTTACATTTAGAATAACTTTAGTAGCACCAGAACTTAAAGCCTTAGAAGATAGTTATGAAGGAACGAAAACTAGCGTTGTTTACGAAAATGGTCATTCAGAAACTAAAGAAGAAGAATTTACTCTTGAACTAGTCATGAATGAAAATGGTAACTATGAAGGATACATAAAACTAAAAGATAATGAAACATTTACTATTAAAGGTTTACCAGAAGGTACGAAGTATATGATTACCGAAACAGATGCTGATGATTACATAACAACATATACTCCTAATGCCCAAGGAACAATTGTTGATAATGGTACAGTTGTTGAATTTACTAATTATAAATATCGTGCTGTAAGATTAACAATTGAAAAGAGACTTAAAGGTAATAATGTTGAATTAGATCGTAGTTGGAATTTCGAAGTAACATTGAGTTATGATGATGAAATGCCACTTAATGGAATATTCCCTTATGTTAAGAGTAACAAAGAAACAGGTTTTGTTGAATTTACTAAGGGTCTTGATGGTACTTATCGTAGTATAGTAGTATTAAGAGGTGGCGAAAAAATTACAATTCAAAACTTACCATACAATGTTGAGTATGCTGTAAGAGAAATTGAAGCAAATAAAGATAGATATGAAACAACCGCAACTAATGAAAATGGAACACTTGTTGATGATGATACATTAGTATTATTTGTCAATAGAAGAGAAGAACCAAACCCATCTACTGGTGATAGATTTACAACTTACTTATCTATGTTCATCATATCAACAGTTAGTGTTGCTGGAACATTCTTAGTTAGAAGAAAAGTATCTGAATAATAAAGAGACTTACAAACTTGGTTTGTAAGTTTTTTATTGAAAAAAATTAATTTTAGTTAATTATGAAATTTTTAAAAAATTATAAAAAAACATTGACATGAAAAAATGAAGAAATTAGAATAGAAAGTAAAATTATTTTTAGGGAGTGGTTGAGTTGAAAAACAACAATTGGAAAAAAAGAATAATTACATTATTGATTTTTGTATTGGGGGGGGTACTATTTAGTCTAAACAATAATGTTTATGCTGAAGATGTTCATGTTAGTGATTATAATACACTAAGTAGCAACTTGAAGGTAGTAGGTAATAATGTAATATTGGATGACGATATTACATTTAATAGTGCAATTGATATTAGAAGCATTCGTTCAAGTGGCGAAATAGTTTTGGATTTAAATGGTCATGATTTAATTTGTAATGCTGGTATATCAACAGCCATGATTAATATAATGACTAATTCATATCAAATTACTTTAAAAATTGTAGATAATAAAGCTAATGGTGTGACTAGTCATGGATTTATTAATAGTGAAGACAATAAAACAAATAATCGTAATTGTCGAGCTATTCAAATTTTAAGTAATACAAATAAAATAAGCCTTAATATTGATTCAGTGAAATTTGATGGTTTTAGACATACAGCTTCTGGTCCGGCAATTAATGTTATAGGTTATCAATATTTGAGAAATGAAAATGAGGTTCCTAACATTGATATAAGAAATAGTACGTTTACTAATAATGTTATCAATGGTAGGTACGGCGGTGGAGCTATGAATTTTCAGAATTCTAATGTAAGTTTAACTAATAATGTTATTGAAAATAATATCGCAGGAAATAATAATACATCTTCTGCTCCAAGTAATGGTGGAGGGATTGCATTTTTGCATTCTCATATAAAAATGATAAACAATAGCATTTCTCATAATTATGCTGATTCTGGTGGTGGCATTTATATACAAACAACACCCGGTGATACCATAATTTCTCAACCTGTAATTTTATTAAAAGGTAATAAAATTAATTACAATGAAGTGAATACTACTAAAGATGATTCTAAATTTGGTGTTGGTGGTGGTTTACAAATTTCTTTGGAGCCAAGTACTAATGTTGATTTTAAAATAGAATCTGGTGAGTTTATTGGTAATATTGCCAAAGATGGTGGTGCTATTTATCATGGGGTTGTTTGGGCAAACAATAAGAATTCTTATAATGATTCTAGTAAAACAATTTATTTACAAAAAGCTTTAATAACTGGCAATAAAGCTGCCCGTGGTGGTGGAATTTGGTTATGTCCACAAGCATATTTATTAATGCATGCAACTTTAGGTGGAGCTATTTATGGTAATACTGCTACAGGAACCTTTAGTAATGCTCAAAGCGGTTTGTTACAATCTGCCGGTGATGATATTCATTATGAAGGATCTGATGGTGATGATAAACAATATGAATATTGGAATCGTTCTTCTATTACTGTATCAGATCGTACTTGGTCAGGAAATTTAATTAATTGGTATAAAGATGAAAAAAATAATCGTTATAGTGCGTCTAATCGCATATTAGCAAGTAAAGATTATTATACTAATACAACCAATACCGTTAGCTTACATGGTGAAATAGAAACAGATCAAGAAGATGCTACTATTATTATTAAAGATAATGTAGCAACTCAAAGAGGTGGAGGTATATTTACTAATAATCTAATTGTTATTGGTGAAGATGAAGATATTGATATCGAAGTTAATAAAGAGTTCTTAAAAGATGGACAACCATATAATAAAATTGCTGATGAAGTGAAAATATACATTAACTTATATAGAATAGATGAAGATGGTAATGAAGTATTATTAGACAAGAATGTTGAATTAAACAAAGATAATGAATTTAAATATACATTTACTGATTTACCTTCTAAATATGTTGATGAAGAAAATAATGAACATAATTATAAATATGATATAAGAGAAGTTGATACATCTAATCAAGTTAGTAATACTTGTACTTCATTAAATAGAGAGAAAACAAGTTGTACTATTACTAACGAATATGTTGCTCCACCAGTAGACTTTGTACCATCTGTTGAGAAAAAAGTAACAGGTAAAACTAAACCAAAGAAAGATGCATCATTTACTTTTGAAATTAGTTCTGAAGAACAAGATGGTGTAGAATTACCTAAAAATACTAAAGTAACAGTTAAGGGTGAAGGTCGCGTAAACTTTGGAAATATAAAAATTACTAAAGCTGGAGAATATAACTTTACTATTAAAGAAGTACTTGGAAATAATCTTGATTATAAATATGATTTAAGTGTATGGATGGTAAAAGTAGTTGTTGGTGAAAATACTGAAAATGGTACTCTTTATATTGATTCTATTAAATACTATAAGAAAAATAAAGAATATGAAAAAGTTATCTTTGAAAATGAATATAATCCATCGACAGGAGATCCGTTATTGTCGAATGTTTCTAATTTTATAATTTCAGGATTTGTTATTTTGGGAATTTCTATGATTAAAAGAAAAATATATAATTAATAAATGACTTACAAACTTGGTTTGTAAGTTTTTTTGGTTAGGAATAGATTTTTTCTAATATTTATGGTACAATGAATAAGGTCTAATTTTACTTGAGGTGAAAGGAGAATGAATTTTGAGTAAAATAAAAATATTTAGTCTTGGGGGACTAAATGAAACTGGTAAAAATATGTATGTCGTTGAAGTCGATAATGATATTTTTGTTTTTGATGCGGGTTTAAAATATGGAAGTGAACAAATGTTGGGAATTGATTATATTCTTCCTGACTATACTTATTTAAAAGAGAATGAAAAGCGAATTAAGGGTATTTTCTTAACACATGGACATGAGAGTAACATGGGTGCAATGGCTGATATTTTGGTTGATTTAAAACATACTAATGTTTACGCTACCAAATATACGATGGAAATTTTAAGACGTGATTTAATGGAGAATGATGTAGTATGCAAGAACTTAAAGGAAATTAGACCACATTCGAAAATTGCGTTTGGTAAGAATGCTATTTTCCCAATTAGTGTTACACATTCCATACCGGATAGTGTTGCTTATGTCTTATATACAAAAGATGGAGCCATCGTCTATACGGGTGACTTTGTCTTTGATTCGACGATGATGGGTAGTTATAAAACGGATATTGGTAAACTTGCCTATGTTGGAAAACAAGGAGTTTTATGCCTTTTAAGTGAATCTGTTTATGCGGAAAGAGAAGGGCATACTAGTCCTCATAATCGTGTTTATGACTTTATGAAAGAAGTCTTAGGAAAAACGAAGAACCGTGTTATTGCGACGATTCAACCAGCTCACATTTATCGCTTACAAGAATTATTAAATGCCAGTGTTAAAACGAAGAAAACAGTTATTATTATGGGAAAAAATCTTCAAGATTTGGTAAATAGTTCCATTGATTTAGGATATATTGATTTTGATAAGAGTCATATTGGCGATTTATCTAATTTAAATGATAAAAACATTGTTGTAATAGTATCTGATGAAAAAGAAAAACCATTTATGAATTTAGAGAGAATCATTCGTGGTTTTGACAAGTACATTAAATTGAATGAACAAGACACAATTTTTATTACGGAGCCACCATATGAAGGAATGGAAAAACGTAGTGCTTTAATCATGGATGAGATTGCGAAAGTTGGTGTGACAGCTATTTCTTTATCAAAGGATAAGCATTTACTACATCATGCGTCACGTGAAGACTTGATGCTCATGATCAATCTTATGAATCCTAAATACTATTTTCCTGTTCGTGGTGAATATCGTCATCAAGTAATGAATGCGGAAGTTGCTGAAAACTTAGGTATTCCCAAAGAAAATATTATTTTAAAACAGAATGGGGACGTTGCTATCTTTGAAGATGGTGTCTTAGTTGAAGATACTTATCATGTTCCAACTGATGAGATTTTAATTGATGGTAAAAGTCAAGGTGACATTGGTGAATTAGTTTTAAAAGATCGTGAAATGCTTGGTTCTAGTGGTATTGTCATTGTCAGTTGTACTTTGGATAAAAATACGAAACGCATTTTAGCGGGACCAGAAATCTTGACGCGTGGTTTCGTCTACGTCAAAGAAAGTGGAGACCTTCTTCATGAAACTCAAGAATTGTGCTTACAAATAATTGAAGATAATATTGAAGTTGACAGTAAAAAAGTTGATTATACCAATATTAAAAATGCTGTCCGTGATCGTTTAGGTAAATATTTTTATCAACAAACTGATAGTAAACCAATGATCATAACTGTTATTCAAGAAGTTTAAAGAAGATAAAATCTTCTTTTTTTTCTTGTCATTTTATAGTATTATATGATTAGGTGAAAAGATATGGATGGTAATAAGCGTTTCCTTATTATATATATAGTCGTATCATTATTTATATCCTTTACTTTGATTCTAGGAATAGATAATTTAAAAGTAACTAATCGTAATTATATAAAAACAAGTGCGGAAATCGTTGATGAAAAAGATGGTTATATTAGAATTAAATATGATATTAAAGATAAAGTATATGAAACAAGTCTTGAAAGTCCTAATCAAAAAAAGGGAACAATAACTATTTATTATGATAAGGGTAATCCTAAAGAAGTGTTATTGACTAGTAAAAGATATTTAAATGGTAAAGAAAAAAAGATTCTTTATGAAATAATAGGGGTATTGTTTATTGTTTCATCAGTTATCTATGCCCATATCTTATATAAAAAGATGCCGCAATTAGAAAAAAAAGAGAAAGAACAAAATAAAATAAAAGTTTCTCGTGATAGCGTTCATAAAAAATCTCATCAAGACGTTCAAAAAATAATTGATGAAGAAGAAGTGGTTGTCAAAGGTAGCATAATTGATGTCGTTGAAGTTGATAAGTATTGTGCTTTAGGTATTTTATATGAATATGAAGATGAAGAATATGAGTTTTATGTCGATGGGTTCCCACTTGAAACTATTAATCGTGTTCCCAAGATGAAAAAGAATGAAGTAGATGTTTACATTCTTAAAAAAGATCCGTATGCAGCTCGCATAGATGAAGAAAAACTGCGAAAAATATTATAAAGAAGGTATATTTTGATAAATATATCTTTTCTTTTTACATTTCTTTTTAATAAATTGTTAAAAACATATTGACTTTTTACTCTGTTATTAATATAATGTTATTAACAAAGGAGAGATTGATATGAAAAATTTAAAAGTTTATAAGAAAGCTTTAATCGTTGTCGATATGGTTAATGGCTTTGTAAAAGCAGGGGCTTTAGCTGATCGTCATATTGAAGGAACGATTACAAGACAAAAAGAATTACTTGATGAATATGAAAGAGAAAATGAGTTAGTCATTTTCATCAAAGATACGCACACCAAAGATTCAGTTGAACATGATCGTTTTGGCGGAAGTTTTCATTGTCTTGCAGGAACAGAAGAAGCAAGAGTCATTTCCGAATTAGAACCTTATGAAAGAAAGAAGAATGCTCTTTCTCTTGAAAAGAATTCAACTAGTTTTATCTGGGCTGAGAATAAAGAAGAAGGCTATAACTTCATTGATGTTCTAAAAGAATTAGAAAATGTTGAACAAATTGATGTCGTTGGTTGTTGTACTGATATATGTGTTGTTAATGGAGTCCTTCCAATGATGAATTGGTTTGATCAAAATAATAAACGCATTTTAGTAAATCTTCATGTTGATGCGATTGATACTTATGAAATACCTAATGTTCATAGTCGTGAAGAATATGAAAAAGCAGCGTATCTTTTAATGGAACAACAGGGTGCTGTTAAAGTTAAGAAAAAATAAAGATGGAGGAAATGATATGGAAAAATTTGTTATTGATCTAGATGAAGAAAGACAAGAAGAACTTTTAAAGTTATTAGCTGAAAATGGTTTTGAAGATGTTAATTTGAAAGAGGACGAAACTAATATGAGTCTCATGACAGACTTTTATGAACTTACCATGGCCCAAGTTAATGTGATGCAAGATGATCCAAATGGTATTGAGTACTTTGATGGTTTCTTTCGAACTGAACCATTAGATGCTGGTTACGGTGTTGTTGCTGGTACGGATACGATGATTGATTATATTAAGAATCTTCATTTTCGTAAGAGTGATATTGATTATTTACGTAGTACGGGTAAATTTAGTGAAAAGTTTTTAGATTATTTAAAAGACTTTAAGTTTAGAGGAGATATTTGGGCTGTACCTGATGGAACACCAATTTTTAGAAATGAACCATTTATTACCGTAAGAGGAAATCGTGTAGAATGTAAGATTGTTGAAACAGCACTTTTATCCATTTACAACAGTCAAATTGCTTATGCAACCGCAGCTCGTAAAATTGTTGAAGCGACGAATGGTGTTGATGTTGTCGTTGAAGATCCTAAAACGAAAAAAATGATTCCTATTATGGAGTTTGGTGCTCGTCGTGCTTATGGTTGTCAAGCCGCAATTGATGCTAGTAAATGTGCGGTTATGGCAGGATGTGCGGGAACATCAAATACTTTGGCTGCTAAAAGATATGGTTTAATTCCAATGGGAACAATGGCTCATAGTGCCATAATGGAAGCAAGTAGTGAAGAAGAAGCTTTTGAAAAATATGCTAAAACATATCCTAATAAACCATTGTTCTTAGTTGATACTTATGACACTTTGAGAAGTGGTGTTCCTAATGCTGTTAAAGTATGTAAAAAATTGGGAATTGAGTTAGGCGGTGTAAGAATAGATAGTGGTGACTTAGCGTACCTTTCTAAAGAAAGTATGAATCTTTTGAAGAAGGAGTATCCTAATGCTGTAATTTGCTTATCTAATGGACTTAACGCTAATTCCATTTCTTCATTAAAACAACAAGGTGCTGTTATCGGTTCTATCGGTTGTGGTGATAATATTGCTTCTCCTGATAAAAGAGTTGGTGCGGTCTATAAAAACTGTGCCATTGAAGAAGATGGTAAAATTATTCCTAAATTAAAAATAAGTGGTGATAAAGTTAAGACAACAAATCCCGGATTTAAAAAGATTTGGCGTTTCTATGATAAGAAGACGGGGTATGCTTTGGGGGACGTCATAACTAAATACGACGAAGTAATTCCCCTTGACTCTTACACTTTAGTAAATCATGAAGATCCTCTTCAAACAAGAGAACTTAGAGATTATACTGTTCGTGAGTTACAAGTACCAATCTTTAAAAATGGTGAACTAGTATATCAAGATTTATCTCTTCCTGAAAAAGTAAGCTATTGTAATAATGAAATGAATCACTTATATCCAGAAGTTCGTCGTGTTGAAAAACCTCATAAATATATTGTTGACTTATCAGTAGAATTAGGAGAACTTCGTGATCAATTAATTGACGCTATTAAAGGTGAAGTTAAAGGAAAACAAAAGAAATTAGGAGTAAAAAAGTAAGATGAAAGAAGAATTACGTGAGTTAAAAGGTTATTTAGAAGAACTAAAAACATTATCGAAGCGTTTAGTCCCTACAAGAGAGTTATATCGTGATGGAATTATTACTATAAATGGTGTAGAATATATAGATGTAAATGCAATGCAAAAGAAAAATTTTGTCACTGTTGAACGCTACCTCTGTTCTTTAAACAATGGTAAAACAATAAAGCGCGAACAAATTAAAAAGAATGGTCAAGATGGTTCGGCTGTTGTCATATTACCGGTTACTACGGACAATGAGATAATCGTGACTGTTGAACCGCGCGTCTTTACTGAACGAACTGTTGGCATTGGTTTTCCTGCTGGATACATTGAAGAAGGGGAAGAACCTCATATTGCCGCTCTTCGTGAACTCCAAGAAGAAGTTGGGTGTGTTCCTAAATATTTAGTGGAACTAAAAAGATACTATCAAGATGAAGGAATTAGTGGTGCTAAAAACGTTGCATTTCTTGCTGTTGGTTGTCAAGAAGGATACGAAAAACATCCTGACCCTGGCGAATTTATAAGATATTTTAAATGTTCTTATGATGACGTTTTATATCTTGAGAAAGAAGGTTATTTAGAGAGTGCCAATACTCTTATTGCACTATCCAAAGCCCAACCTTATTTTGATGAATTGGGTCATGTTAAACAATTAACTAAATCTAAAAATGTCATAGAAATAAAATAAAAAAGAAGGATGACTAACTATTAAAAGTCAAGAGATTTTTTATAGAAGTTATAAATTGGAAAGAAACCCACGCCAAAAAGAT
>CANPXE010000005.1 GCA_947585665.1 uncultured Bacilli bacterium
CATAAAGCAACCTTACGAATACATTATACAACATATTTTAAAAAAAGAAAAGACCATTGAACTTTGTCAACAGTCTGCGAAAATAATATTTTCATATTATTTTCTTTTTCATATTGACAAAGTGTACAATATACACATATAATATAATTGTAGTTGAGGTGATAAGATGCAAATAAATAATCCATTATATAAGAATCAAGGAATTCATATTGTCAGTTCCATATTTACAGTTGATAAAGGTGTTTGTAAAGTATTATTAATTCAAAGAAGTAATGAGCCATATAAAGGAAAATGGGCTTTAGTTGGTGGTGCTTTATATAACAATGAAGAATTAGAAGAGGGAATGATTAGAGAAATTAAAGAAAAGACTAATATTAGTGATGTTCATTTAATTCCATCGAAAAATTACAGTAAGATTGATCGTTCACCCCTTATGCGTATGCTTGCAGTTTCTTATATTGCCATTATGGATATTAAAAAAGCTAATTTAGTTAAAATGACTGATAAAACTGAAAATGCTAATTGGTTCCCCATTGATAAAATACCAGAGCTTGCCTATGACCACAATGAAATACTTAAAGATGCCATCGAATTGTTAAAGACAAAGATTGTTTCATCAGATATGTTAAAGAATTTATATCCTGATGGATTTACCTTACCGGAGATTCAAAAAGTTTATGAAGCTATTTTAGATAAACAGTTTGATCGTCGCAATTTCCGTAAAAAGATTCTCAGCTTAGGATTTATTATGGATACTGGTAAAGAAATTAGATTTGAAGGAAATAAACCAGCTAAATTATATAAGTTTAAAAAAAATATTATTGTTAAAAATGTTTTCTAAAGAATTAAGTTATATAGCTTAGAAAGGAGTAAAAATGATCTATTTAATGCGCCATGGCTTGGATGATGAGAAGTTCATTGGTGGTTATAGTGATGTCGATATCGTTCCTGAAGGTATTGCTGGTATCGTCGATAGTGCTTATTACATTCGTGATAACTTAAAAATCAATCGAATTATTACAAGTGACATTAAAAGAAGTGTTACGAGTGCCAAACTGGTTCAAGATATTTTAAAACGAAATTGGCATGAAGATATACCACTTGAAACTAGTTCTTTAATTCGTGAATTAGATAAGGGTACTTTTACGGGACGTGAAAAAGAAAAGTTAACAGAAGAAGAAAAAATGTTCATTAATGGATTAGGAATAAATGATTCCTATCCCAATGGTGAAAGCATGCAAGATATGTACAATCGCGTTAAAAAATTGCTTACTGATGGTTATTTCACGGATAAAGATAATGCTTTAATTGTTACTCATCGCGGGATTATAAATATGCTTTATTTCATCTTGAATGATGAACCTTTATCAATGAATAAGACTAAGTTTCAAGTTACACATGCATCTATTCATGAACTAGACTTATCTAGTAAAAAGAATAAAATTCGTAAAATACATTAAAAATGTATTAATAATTATTTATTTATGGGAGGTTTTAAATGTATAGACATAAAAAGTTTGCGATTACTGGTGGACCATGTGCTGGTAAGACAACAGCTATGCAAAGAATTGTTGAGGAATTTACTGAGAAAGGATATCAAGTATTTGTGGTTGATGAAACGGCCACTCAATTGATAAATGGTGGTATTCGACCTTTTGGTAATAATCCTTGCGATATGGTTGAATTTCAAAGATATGTTTTAGATTTACAATTAGAAAAAGAAAGATTATATACTAAGTATGCTGATAGTGTTCAACAAGATACGATTATCTTGTGTGATCGCGGAATTATGGATAACCGTGCTTATATTGATGATAAGACTTTTAAAATGTTATTAAAGGAACGTGATTTAAAAGAAATTGATATCATGTCTTCATACGATGCCGTAATTCACTTGGTAACGGCTGCTGATGGTGCTAGTAAATATTATACGACAGCTAATAATAGTGCTCGAACGGAAACAGTTGAAGAAGCTATTAAAAAGGACCGTCAAACTCTTGATAGTTGGGTTGGTCATAAAAAGATTCACATTCTTGGTAACGAGAATAAATTCGATGATAAAATCAACAAAGCTATTGGGGTTATTTATGAAGAACTAGGAGATCCATTACCAATTCAAAGACAATCAAAATTCTTAGTCGATAGTATTGATTTTGAACTTTTACACAATTGTCGTTTAGTCAAATTGGAGTTGGAACAATTCTTCGTTGACATTAGTGAAGACGAAGATACGATGATTCGTAAAACGACGCGTGATGGCAACAGCATTTATAGTAAGACAACGAAGCGTAATACAGATGTTTTAAATGAAAGAATTACGACTTCTAAATATATTAAAAAAGATGAGTATGAAGAATTATTGGGAAAAACTAGTGAACAACCAATTCGTAAATGTCGTTATTGCTTTACTTATCAAGGACAGTATTATTACTTGGATGTCTTTACTAATCCTAAAGGTTTAATGGTCTTAGAAGCTGATCTAACTAATCAAAATACTAAAGTTACTATTCCTGATTTCATTTCCGTTGAAAAAGATATTACTGATGATGTTTACTATCGCAATGATAATATTTATCGTCGTTTGAATAACATTAAGGAAAAACCTTATATCAAACAAAAAAGTACTAGTGAAAAGTAAGAAAAATTGATATAATCTAGTTGGTGATAAAGATGCTTAAAATGACTAAAAATGTTTATGAAGCTAATTTAGTTACCCATGGTGGTAAGTTTCATGCTGATGAAGTTTTTGCGACTGCTTTTCTTTCAACAATTATTGATAATCCTGTTGTTTGTCGCGTATTAGATGTCCCAAAAGATTTAAATAAAGACGTTTTAGTTTATGATGTTGGTTATGGTGAATTTGATCATCACATGAAAGATTTTAATTTACGTCATGCATCAGGAGTAAAGTATGCATCCTTTGGTCTCGTTTTTAAAAAATATGGAATGGACTATTTACGACGTGTTGATGAAGAGTATGCCGAAATGGTTTTTACGATGCTCGAAAAAGAATTAGTTGAAGGAATCGACGCTGTCGACAATGGTGAATTTCCAGTAATTAATGCTCCATATATTTACCGTAGTCTTGATACAGTGATTGGAGACTTTAATTGTTGTTGGGACGAAGATGTTGACAATGACATTTATTTCAAACAAGCCGTTGATGTTGCTCTGATGATTTTTTCTGCAACCGTTAAAAAATGTTTTGCCAAAGCTAGTGCTAAAAAAATAGTTGATGAAGCTATTGAAAAGAGTACCAATCACATTATGGTATTAGATAAACATTTACCATTTAAAGATTTTGTCATAACATCAAATAATTCTAAAGCTAAAGAGATTTTATTTGTCATTACACCTTCTAATCGTAATGGTTACAATATTAATACCATTCCTAAAGCTAAGGATACATATCTTACAAGATGTGACTTCCCTAAAGAATGGGGCGGTTTAAATGATGAAGAACTACAAAAAGTATCAGGAATTAAGAGTGCTATCTTTTGTCATAAAACCTTGTTCTTAGCTGTTTGTGGTACCTTTGATGATGCTCGTTTAATGGCTGAAAAAGCTATTTCATATAATCTTGAAAATAAAAATATAAATTAAATTTTAATTTTACATATTAGTAGTTAAATTTCTGTTTTTATTTTTGACTATTTATGATATTATTATATTGAGGAGTGTTAATTATGAGTAAAGATAATAAATTAGGAAAAGTAATTTTTGCAGTTGGTGTATTAATTTTTGTAGTAGCATTAGGATATGGTTATTTAGTTAAAGACGCCAATGCCTTGATTGCTAATTGTGTTATGGGATTTGGTCTAGTTGTTGAGTTTGTAGGTCTATGTTTCACATATCGTGGTGAGAAAAGTGAAGAGTATAGAGAAAAGAAAGATATTGAGACTAAGGCAATTGAAGAAATGAAAGCCAAAGAACATGTAGCAAAGAAAGAAGATGTTGTTGAAGCTAAAGTTAAAGAAGTAAAAAAAGAAGAGCCAAAAGAAGAAAAGACAAACACAGCTCCTAGAAAGACAACTTCTAATGCTAAACAAGCATCAACTAAGAAAAATGGTAATAGTAATAAGAAAAAAGGACCAGCTAAGAAGAAATCAACACCAAAAAAGAAAAAATAAGAATGAAGTAGACTTGGGTCTACTTTTTATATAGGTGAATTATGAAGAAGAAAATTTTTAAATGGAGTTTGGTAGTACTATTAATGTTCATTATTTTTTATTTTTCTAATCAATCTAGTAATGTATCTAGTACGACTAGTTCTGGAATTGTTAAAAATATTTTTGATCTATTTAATTTAAATGATATTTTTGTTTTTGATGCCTTTCATACTTTGATTAGAAAGATGGCTCATTTTAGTATTTATTTACTATTAGGATTTTTAGTATATAATGCATTATTTAATAAAAAGACAAGTTCTATTAATGTTTTACTACATGCAATTTTAATTGTTTGTCTATATGCCATTAGTGATGAAATACATCAATTATTTATAATGGGACGCAGTGGGGAAATACGAGATGTCTTAATTGATACTATTGGTGGTAGTGTTGGTTCTTTGTTATATTATTTTTATACTAAATTAAAATATTTTATTTAATTTATTGATAAGATAATCTTTTTTTAGTAAAATTAGAATGAGGAGAGATGAAACGATGGATTTTGATTATTTAAAAGATGCTGAAGAAAAAATGAAAAAAGCAGTAGAAGCAACGGAAAAGAAATTTCAAACGGTAAGAGCGGGACGTGCTAACCCTAGTAGTTTAGATGGTGTTATGGTCAATTATTATGGAGCAATGACACCTTTAAAGCAACTTGCGACAATATCTGTTCCTGAAGCAAGACAATTACTTATTAAACCATTTGATCGCAGTTGTTTATCTGCTATTGAAAAGGCTATTTTTGATGCTAATTTGGGATATACTCCTAATAATGATGGCGAGACAATCCGTATTGTTATTCCAATGCTTACCGAAGATAGAAGAAAAGAATTAGTTAAACAAGTTAAAGCAATTAGTGAAGAAGGTAAAGTATCAATCCGTAATGTTCGCCATGAAGCAATTGAAGCTATTGAAAAAGCTAATTTACCTGAAGATGAAGAAAAGAGTAAGAGTACGGCTATTCAAAACTTAGTTAATGAGTATAATAAAATAATTGATGATAAATTAAAAGAGAAAGATGAAGAACTATTGACAGTATAGTTCTTTTCTCTAAATAAACCTTGCTTTTTAGATTATTAATGAGATATAATATGTTTGTTATGAAAAGCACTGACTAGAAAGTAGTAATAGATCATATTTATTTTTAGAGAATTTGTCATTTTGGTGAAAGACAATAAATAAATACCTATGAATTCGTTCTAAGAGCTTTTAGTAAAATGCTAAACGAGTAGTTCGCGTTAAGAACTTTGAGTGCATAGTATTACTATGAATTAAGGTGGTAACACGGTTAGAATCGTCCTTTGATTTTAACTGTGTTTTATTTTTAGGAGATGAGAGAATGAAAGAAAAACAAGAAAAGATTAGAAGTGAATTTAATAAAGATTTAGAAAGTGTTAAGACAACAGCTGATTTAAATGATTTACGTGTTAAATATCTTGGAAAAAAAGGACTTATTACGGAACTTACGAAAAATATGCAAGAACTTTCTATTGATGAAAGAAAAGAAGTAGGACGTATTTCTAATGATTTAAAAAGCGAATTGACAGAAGAGATGACCAAGTTAGAAAATTCATTGAAAGAACAAGAATTAAATGCCAAATTAGTTAGTGAAAAGATTGATATTTCAATGCCTAGTACTAAAGTTAGTGTTGGTGGCGTTCACCCTTTAACAAAGATTTGTGATGAGTTAGAAGAATTATTTATATCAATGGGATATGATGTTGTATCAGGTCCAGAAGTTGAAATCGATAAATATAACTTTGAAATGTTAAATTTACCAAAAGACCATCCAGCAAGAGATGCTCAAGACTCTTTTTACATTACTGATGAAGAATTGCTTAGAACGCAAACGAGTGCAGTCCAAGTTCGAAGTATGTTAAAAAATCAAGAGAAAAAGCCATTTAAGATTGTTTGTCCAGGAAAGACTTATCGAAGAGATGCTGATGATGCAACGCATTCGCATCAATTCATGCAAATGGAAGGGTTAGTTGTTGGTGAGAATATTACGTTATCTGACTTAAAAGGAACCCTTGAAGAAATGGCTCGTAAAATGTTTGGACGTGATCGTGAAGTTCGTTTCCGTCCTAGTTTCTTTCCTTTTACTGAACCTAGTTATGAAGTTGATGTTTCTTGTATGAAATGTGGTGGTAAAGGATGTAACATTTGTAAAGGAACAGGATGGATTGAAGTTTTAGGTAGTGGTATGGTGCATCCTAACGTTTTAAATGGTTGTGGTTTTGATTCTAACAAATTTACAGGATTTGCTTTTGGAATTGGAATTGAACGTATTGCTATGCTTAAATATGGAATAAATGATATTCGTGATTTCTATACTAATGATTTACGTTTCTTAAAAAACTATAATCGCATCGAAGGAGGAGATAAATAATGAAGTTGAGTCGTAATTTTTTAAATGATTATATTGATACATCTAATTACTCCGACTATGAGCTTGCTGAAGCAATGACAATGATTGGTAATGAATATGAATCAATTGAAAAATTGAGTAGTGCTACTAAAATCGTTGTTGGTTATGTTAAAGAGATTAAAGATCATCCTGATAGTGATCATTTACATGTTTGTCAAGTTGAGATTGCTCCTGGGGAAGTTACCCAAATTGTGTGTGGTGCTCCAAACGTCGATAAAGGACAAAAAGTTTTGGTTTCTCTTCCGGGTGCCGTTCTTCCTGGTGGTGAGATTAAAAAAAGTGTCATCCGTGGGCAAGAATCTAATGGTATGATTTGTAGTTTGACGGAACTTGGAGTAGATCCTAAATATACCGGTGAAACGCGTGAAATGGGAATTTACGTTTTAGATAAAGATGCTCCTATAGGTGAAGATGGACTTAAATATTTAGGGTATGACGATACAACTATCGACTTTGAATTGACAGCTAATAGGGGAGACTTATTGAGTGTTCTTGGAATGGCTTATGAAATAGGGGCAATTACTGGAACTAAAGTTAAACTTCCTGAAACAAAGGTTAAAAAAGAAGTTGATGACATTAAAGACTATGTAAGTGTCAATGTTAAAACTGATAAATGTCCACTATATCTTGCTCGTTGTGTTAAGAACTTAAAAATAGGTGAGAGTCCTAATTGGTTAAAAGCACGATTAATGGCTAGTGGTGTTCGTTCTATCAATAATGTCGTTGATATATCAAACTATGTAATGCTGGAATATGGACAACCTCTTCACTTCTTTGACCATCGTACACTCGGAAACAAGATAATTGTTCGTCAAGCTGAAAACGACGAAAAAATCGTCACTCTTGATGGTCAAGAGCGTACTCTATCAGAACAAGATATTGTCATCGCTAATGAGGATGGACCTGTTTGTCTTGCTGGTGTCATGGGTGGACTTAATTCCGAAGTTGAAGAAGATACAACTGAAGTTATTATTGAAAGTGCTATCTTTAATTCAAGTAACATTCGTCGTACTGCTAATAAGATTTTACGTAGTGAAGCAAGTAGTCGTTTTGAAAAAGGAATTGATCCTAAACGCACTTATATGGCCATTGATAGAGCTTGTTATCTATTAGAAAAATATGCTGGTGGTACGGTTGTTAAAGGACTACAAAAGTATGATACTATTGACTATAAAGAAAACATTATTGAAATAACTTTAGACGATGTAAATTCTCTTTTAGGTATAAAGTTTACGAATGATGATGTTTTAGATACTTTCAAAAAATTAAGTTTCGATGTCAAAGTAGAAAAAAATAAATTTATTGTTAATGTTCCTTCTCATCGTTTAGATATTCATATCAAAGAAGATTTAATTGAGGAAATCGGGCGTATTGAAGGAATCGATAAATTACCTTCTACTTTACCAGTAACTGCTAATACGCCAGGTCATTATGAAGATAAATACTATTTTAATAAATTGGTAAGAGATCGTTTAACTTCTCTTGGTCTATATCAAGTAAAATGTTACACATTAACGGATATTAATAGTTTGAACCGTTTTACTAATGATCCGAAGGACTATATTACTATTGCTTCTCCAATGAGTGAAGATAGAAAGTATTTACGTACTGGTTTATTGCCATCACTTATTAATGTTGTCAATTATAATACAGCAAGAAAAAATAATGATATTATGATTTTTGAAGATAGTGATATTTATTATTTGGAAAATGGTGTAACTACGCAAAAATCACTAGTTAGTGGAATCCTTTGTGGTACTCTTATTAGTAATGACTGGCATAAGGATAAAATTGTTATTGACTTCTATACTGTTAAAGGAATAATAGAAAACTTATTTGAATATCTAGGATTTACTAATCGTTATCATTTTGATGTTGTCGATCTTCCAAAAGACTTTCATCCATATCAAAGTGCTAGAATTACTATTGATCGTGATGTCGTAGGTTATGTTGGTGTCGTTCATCCAAGTATTAGTAAAAATCGTCTTTATGCTTTTGAACTTGATTTAGATAAATTATTTAATGTTAAAGTTCGTGGTATTAAAAATAAAGAAATTTCTAAATATCCAACAATTGTTAAAGATTTCGCATTTATTTTTGATAGTGATGTCGTAAGTAGTGATGTTTGTGAAGCAATTAAAAAAGCTTGTGGTCACATTCTTGATAAAGTTGAAATATTTGACTATTACGTTGGTGAAAATATTGGTAGTGATAAAAAGAGTATTGCTTTTAAGTTAACATTTATGGATCCAACGCGTACTTTGAATGACGAAGAAGTAATGCAGTTATTCAACAAAGCTATTGATTCTATTAAAAATAAGTTTAATGCTACCTTAAGAGATAAATAAAATTATCTCTTTTTTTGTTTTTTCTCTTTTAATTTATTGCAAAAAATGGTATATTTAGAATGGAGGATGGTGTGATATGAAAAAAATTGGTATTTTAATTATGCTAGTTGGTTTAGTTGCATTAGTTGGTGGTGGTTATTTATTCTTGACTAGTGATGGAGATGAAAAGGAGACTCCAAAGCAAGAAAATAAGGAAGAAGAAAATAAAACCTCTGAATTTAATGAGTCAATGATTAAGAGTTATTCTGAATATGCAAATTATAATTTGACAATTAGTTCTATGGCTACAACAGGAGAAACGACTGTTGAAGTAAACACTAATAATAGAATTGATGTTAAAAACAGTATTATTCAAACAATTACAGTTCTTTCTGATGTGACAAGTTATTATTACTATGATATTACTAATAAACTAGAATATTATTCTTCTGATAATGTCAAATGGGAAAAGAATACTAATACGACAATGGCTTTACCTGATTTTTCAGTAATAATTGATAATGTTAAGAACTTAAATAATGTTACTAAAGTAGGTGAAGGAATTTATCAATTGACTAGTAATATTATGGAAGGCGATGTTACATTACAAAATGTTACAATTAATGTTACTTTTACAAATGAGGGATATTTGTCTAATATATCTTATATGATAACTGATGCTACTACTAATACTACTGTCACAACAAATTATATATTTTCATCTGTAAATGTTGTTGGTGATGTATTATTACCAAATGAAATAGTTACTGGTGCTACTCAAGGTAGTGCAACTAGCAAGATTGATTTCTTCAAATTAGCATAATAAAAAAAGCCTAATCAAATGATTAGGTTTTTATTTTGTCTTTTATTTATATGAATCTAATATATCTCTTGCGGCAATTAAACCTGTTGCAGCAGCTGTTACAATATTTCCGGCTTTACCAGAACCATCACCGATGAAATATATATCATAATCTTCTAATTTGAACTTATTGTTAGTTGTTATCTCGTTAGAGAAGAACTTTATTTCTGGTCCATAGAGAAGGGTTTCACCATTATTGACACCAGGAATTATCTCATTTAATTTATCTAATCCTTCAATGATATTAGTAATAATACGATGTGGTAAAACAAGAGCAAGGTCACCAGCTACACAATCTTTAAGAGTAGGGGTAATGAAACCTTTATTAATGCGGTGCCATTCACTACGACGATGCGTTTTTAAATCCTTTAATGATTGAATAATTGGTTTTCCATCACCCAAAACATTCGCAATTCGCGCAATTGATTCACCATATTGTCTAGTATTAGTTACGGGTTCGGTTAGATTTACTTTACTGATAAAAGCAAAGTTAGAATTATTTGATTTGATGTCTTTTAGAGAGTGTCCATTGACACAAATATAACCATAATAGTTTTCTTTAGATACGAAACCTCCAGGATTAGTGCAGAACGTTCTTATTTCATCACCATAAGTATCAGTCTTAATAAAGATAGTAGGGTCATAGATAACGTTACATAAGTCTTCTAGTATTTCTTTTCGCACTTCAACTCTAACACCAATTTCAATACTTTGTGATAAGTAAGAAATATGATATTTATCAGCAAGCTCTTGAATCCATTTAGCACCCGTTCTTCCAGGAGCAACGATGACTTTCTTCGTTGTAACTACCTCTTCTTTTTTATCTATTTTAATAGTTATTTCATGTTTATCTTTTTTTATACTTTTAATGTCTATAACACTAGCACTTTCTAACAATTCCACTTTTTTCTTGCGTAAGAAATCAGTGAAATCTTTGATGTATCCAGGAAGATGATCACTTCCTAAATGTTTTTGTTTAATTAGTAATAGACGGGCACCAGTGATGGCGACTTTCTTCTTTATTTCATTAGCCATAGTCATATCAGAAGGGAAGACATCACTATCCATTTTAAACTTTGTAAAAATTTCTTCGGTATCATCAATGATTTTATATGCTTCATCTTCCGTCATATACTTGAATAAATCACTTTTACCAAGTTTAGGAATAAAGTTTAATTTACCATCCGAAAAAGTTCCAGCACCACCATAACCAGATAGTATTTGACAAGGATTGCAGTTAGCACATTTAGTACCATACTTATTCATAGGGCAAACTCTATTTTCCGCAAATTTACCTTGATCAACGACTAAAATTTTAAGGTTTTTATTTTTGGTACTCAATTCATATGCAGAAAATAATCCCGCTGGACCAGCACCAACAATAACGACATCGTATTGTTTCATATCCATCAACTCCAATACTATTATAACTTAAAAATTAGCTCTTTTAAACAAAAATAATAATTTATGTGCTAAATCTTAATTTTGTGTTATAATGTTATTGAAATAGAAATGGGTTGATTATATGTATTATTTAGCATTTGCCGTATTTTTTGCTTTGAATTTTTCCCTTTGGTTTGTTTTTCCTTCGCTTGTTTTAAAAGGAGTTGTTAAACCATCACGTAAACGTAAAGATGAAAATTTAAAGCTTTATTTATTCTTATATGGTGTTTTATGTTTAGTATATGCCGTCATTTATATTTTGTTTTATCGTCATTTTGCGATTGCTATAAATGACATTCCACTAATGAATAGTGATAACAGTCACATCTTTACTAGTGAAATAGGAAACCTTTCTTTAATGGTCATTCTCTTTTTGATTATATCCCTAGCACTATCAATATTTACTTTTTTACTTGCGAAACGTGCATTTAGAATAAAACAAAATAATATTGGTTATGCCGTTTGCTTGGTGACTGGTTTCTTAAACATATTAACGTACTGGTTCTCCAATTTAGTCTTAAACTTAAATTTATATGCTTTTGAACTAGAACACTATTTATTAAATATCTTATTAAAAATTGATTATGAAGTATTACTATTTGTTTTTCCTGTATTAGTTTTTTTGAATTTTGCAATATCATTTGTTGAAGAAAAGTAGTTAAATACTTTTTTTTATGGTTAAATAGTCAAGAATAGTTGTTATTGATATATTGACAATAATGCCACAAATAAGACCGTATAGGCCAATATGAAAATAGGAGAGGAAGAGAATGGTTAAAGTTTTTAAAGTTATACCGGTAAGTTCATTTATCATTAATTCTTTAGATTTATCTATTCCTTGAAGTATTGCAACTAAGGGTGGTTGAATGTAATAGAGAATAAATACAGGTAATAAGACTAATAAATAGTTTTTACCTAAATCCGTATTATAAATTAGTTTTAAAAAGAAATTAGGAAAGAGAAAGAGAGCAATAATGACAACTGAGCCAATCAATCCAGAAATAATGAGTGCTTGTTTCATTTTTCTTTTAATAGCTCGTTTGTCGCCTCTTGCACTATATTTAGATATTGTTGGTAATAAGCTATTACTGATTGCTAAACTAAAAAAATTAGGAAGCATTATGAGCGGAAGAACATATCCTTCAATGATACCATATTCAATGGAAATAAACTCTTTACTATAACCAACTTTTTGAAGGATGAACATGAGAATAATTGGTTCAAAAAAATAGAAGATAGAAGAAATAATACGGCCACTAGTATTAGGAATTGATATATCTAAAATATCTTTAATATAAGTCTTATTAGGAATCATATCTTTTTTCGTTAAATGAAGCTTATTGGGAAGAAATAAAAATAATACGAGAAAAGATACGGTTTCACTTATGATATTGACAAGAACAATACCACAGACGGCTTTAACGATATTTATTTTAACTAATTTAGGAATTAACAGGATGATGAGTGACATTCTAACTACTTGTTCTACAATGTTTGATATGACATGCGGTAACATCCTTTGTTTACCAAAAAAATATGATCTAATGATACTAGAAAGACTAATGAAAGGAAGCGTTAAACTAATAGCCATAATGGGAAGAACACATCTTTCTTCATTTAAGAGATTGATAGCTAAATATTTAGCCGAAAACATTAATACTAAAATAGTTATTATATTGATTACAATCGCAATCGGTATCGTTGAAAATAAAATATTTTTATTATTATATTTATCTTCTGATACTAATTTAGATATTGATATGGGAAGACTTAATTGCGTTATTGTCATCGCAAGCGAAAAAGTAGGAAGGATTAACATATAAAGACTAACTCCTTCTATACCAATTGTTCTCGTCATAACAATTTTTATAAATAGACCTAATATTTTAGTAATAAATCCACCAATAATTAAAATAATTGTCGATATTATAAATTTCTCTTTCATAGTTTAAATCTATGTTTTAAGACACAAAAAAAGAAGATTATTTAATCTTCCTAATTACTTAAATAAGAAATAAACTTGCGATTATTGATCCTAACATTACTAATAGGAAAAATATTGATGTTATTTGAATTGCCTTTTTACTCATATTTATCCACCTCAGTACAATTATAATAGAAAAAGGTAAAAAAGTAAAATAAAAATAGAATAATTATAGAAAATAAGAATATATTTTAATGGTGATATTAATGAATATACATAGTAAGAAACTTAGTATTGTAAAACAAAAAAAGATGTATTTAGTATTTATTAGTATGATGTTATGTAGTTTAATAATGGGTTTTTTCTTCTATTTTATTATTTCTAATAGTAATAAAGAATTAGTTATGAATACCCAAAAAGATTTCTTTAATAATATAAGTAATATCAATTATTTTAGTAGTTTAATATCTTCTATTTTGACGAATGGACTATATGTTTTAATAATGTTTATATTAGGACTTAGTGTTTTAGGATTCATATTTATAATTAGTATTATCTTAGTAAAAAGTTTTATTGTAGGTTTTTCTATTTCTTCCATCATTGGAACATTCGGTTGGAAGGGAATAGGATTATCATTAGTCTATGTCTTTCCACATCAAATATTATTTTTGATAATTCTTTTACTGATGTGTTTTTATGGATGTAATTTCTGTTATCGACTATTTAATCATATCTTTAAAAAACAAATAATTAATTTTAGAGGAATAAGAGAAAAGTATATAAAAGTATTTATTATATCTTTAATAGGAGCAATTATATGTTCCTTATATGAAGTATTTATAATTCCTTATTTAATAAAAATATTTATATGAAAGACAAGTGCTTGAGCTTGTTTTTTTATTGGGAATATATTAAGAATATGATATAATGAAAAAAAAGAAAGTTGGTGATTTATGAAAACAATGGTAAATACGCATATTGGTTCATATGGCATCATTATTCAAAATGATAAGATTGTTTTGATTAGAAAGGCAAGAGGCGGTTATAAAGGTAAATTAGATTTACCTGGAGGTGGTATTGAACATACGGAAACACCTACAGAAACATTAAAACGTGAAATAATGGAAGAAGCGGGAATAACAATTAGTAATTATGAACTACTAGATTGTACATCAGTAAATATTAAATGGAACGTCGAAAAAGATTTATGGGAAGATTTACATCATATTGGTATTCTTTATAAAGTTGAAACCAATGATTTTGCTTTAAAAGAAGATGCTGATGGTTTAGACTCAAATGGTGCTTTTTGGTATGAAATAGATAAATTAAATGGTGATGAATTATCGCCATTTGCTAAATACAGTTTAGAAAAGTTAGGATATAATATAAAATAAAGGAGTAGGGTATGAGAAGATATTATAAGAATCAAAGTGGCGGATTATTTTCGACACTACTTGCCATTGTATTAATTATTTTGGCACTACCATTTCTCATAATAATTGAATTGGGTACTAGAAAATAGAATTAGACAAAAGATAATAATCTTTTGTTTTTTTATATATTGTTGTATAATATGCCTAGGTGATTCGTTATGAATAAAAAGGTAATTATTGGAATGAGTGGGGGAGTAGACTCTTCCGTTGCAGCTATTCTATTAAAAGAACAAGGATATGATGTAGAAGGTTTATTTATGCGTAATTGGGATGCTACTATCAATAATGATATATTAGGTAATCCAACTTTAAATGAAAACATTTGTCCCCAAGAACAAGACTATAACGATGCTTTAAAAGTATGTGAGGAAATAGGAATACCTCTTCGTCGCATTGACTTTGTTAAAGAGTATTGGGATTACGTCTTTACTTATTTTTTGGATGAATTAAAAAAGGGAAGAACACCTAATCCTGATATTATGTGTAATAAATATATTAAGTTTGATTATTTTATTCGTGAAGCCAAAAGATTGGGAGCTGACTATATTGCTACTGGTCATTATGCTAAGATGAAAGATGGTAAATTATGTCGTAGTAAAGATACTAATAAAGATCAAACATATTTCTTATCACAATTGAGTGCTGAACAACTTGAAAATGTTTTATTTCCTTTAGGTGATATTGATAAGTCAGAAGTAAGAGAAATAGCTAAGAAACATAATCTTACAACTGCAACAAAAAAAGATTCCACGGGTATATGTTTTATTGGTGAAAGAAATTTTAAAAACTTTTTAAAGAACTATTTACCTAATATTCCAGGAGATATTGTGAATATTGATAATAATGAGGTCTTAGGTAAGCATATTGGTCTCATGTACTATACAATCGGTCAGAGAAGAGGATTAGATATTGGTGGTTATGAAAATAGAATGTTTGTTGTTGGTAAGAACTTAGAAAAAAATATTCTTTATGTAGCTTTAGGCGAAGATAATGACTATTTATTATCTGATAGTTGCATTGTTGAAATGGTTAATTTTAATGGTGATGAACGACCTAGCGAATGTACAGCTAAATTTAGATATCGTGCTAGTGACTATCCAGTTAAAGTTGAGTATTTAGATGATGGTAATTTATTAGTTAGATATGATAATATTAAATCAGTTACTCCTGGACAAGCTTGTGTCCTATATTTGGGTGAAAGATGTCTTGGTGGAGGAATTATTAAAGAAGTAAGAAAAAATGAAGAAAAACTTTGGTATTTGTTATAGGAGATTTTATGGCATTATTTGATAGATTTAGAGAAACAATTTTTTTAAAGTCTGATAGCGAATTAGAAAAAGAAATTGCTGAATTAAAAAGTATTCGTGAACAAGTAAAAGATAAAGAAAGATTAGATATTGATATTAAAAAATTAGAGTTAGGTTTAATGGGTGAAAGGCAAATCGAATACGAATTAAAAACTAGTGATTTAGGAATTTATGTATTACATGATATTACTTTGCCATATGAAGATTTAACAGCCCAAATAGATTATATTATAAATACTCCTGTCGCAACTTATATTGTTGAATGTAAAAATCTAATTGGAAATGTTACTGTTGATAATAAAGGAGAATTTGTTAGAGAATATTATATAAATGGTAAACATATTAAAGAATCAATATATTCACCATATCGTCAAGCTTTGCGTCATATAGAACTCATAAAGAAAAGATGGTTACAACGTAATGGTAAATTGAGTCAATTGTTGTTTGAAAAAAATTTTAGTAGTTGGTATCGACCATTAGTAGTATTTTGTAATCCTAAGGGTATCCTAAATATAAAAAATGCCCCACAAGAAATTAAAGATCATATCGTTAAAATTGATCAATTAAATGAATATTTGAAGAAAGAATATGATAATACAACATGGGATAATTTATCTACGCAAAAACAGATGCTTGATAATAGTGAAGGATTTTTAGATGCTAATGTTGTAAGAGTAAGAGATTTAAAAGAAAAATATGAAATAATTGAACAAGGAACAAATAAAGAATCACAAACTGAATATGATGTTGAGTTAGAAAATAAACTTAAAGAATTTAGAACTAAGAAGAGTAGGGATAAAAAGATACCAGCCTACTATGTATTTAATAATGCTGAATTAGAAAGATTAGTTAAGGAAAAACCAAATACAATTGATAAATTAAAAGATTCTAAAATACTTGATACTACAAAACTAAAACTTCATGGTGATGAGATTGTTGAAATAATCAATAATAATTAATATTTATTTTTTGCTTTACACTTGACAATGTCAAATAAAATGATAAAATTAAATTGTATGGAGGTTAGAGACATATGAAAGAATTAAATAATGTTTTAAATGAATTAGGAATATCCAAAGTAAGACTAGCTAAGTATTTAGGAGTTTCTCGCCAAATGCTATATAATTATTTAGCATTACCTAGTTTAAAGGAATGGCCAAAAGAGAAATCTACTAAATTAATGGGTCTTTTAAATATAAAATCAGAAGAGGAATTAAAAGATATTAAGATTGAAGGAAGTTATATTATTGAAGTTGAAGGACGTCTTAATGATGGTGTTAAAGATTCTTCTGATAAAGAAATTCTTGCTGACTTAAAAGGATTTAATAAGAAGGAACAGGATCTTCTTGCTGATATAATTAATTTATTAAAAGAAAGATTACAAGAAGACCAAACTAAAGATACTTATAATGCATATGTATATTTATATCATTATTTGAAGTCTATGGAGACATCTAAGGAATTAAAATATATTCTTGCTTATATGTCTAAATCAATGGGATTTACTGATCCTATGGAATTCGTATTTAATCAAGAGCAACAATTTATTTTTGAAAGTATTTTGTTCTCAGGTTTAACTCTATATAATAATGGTGGTGCTTCTAAAGCAAAGCTTGCTGAATCACATAAGAGATTTGTACAAGATATTGAACATAAGAATGAAGAGAAGTTAAGTAGAACACAAGAACTTAATACAGCTAAAGTACAAGCATTAAGAGAACTTGGTTATACTGAAATAAATGAAGATAATGCTAAAGAAGTATTAGAAAAAATTGCCGAAATACAATCAAGAAAAGTTTAAGATATCATTTGATATCTTTTTTTATGGAGAGTAGGTACACTCTTTTTGATAATGAATAAATATTGGTTACAGGTAAGTGTAAGTTAAATTAAAGATTAATATATGAGCAGTCATTCATATATTATTAATTAATAAATAAAATAATAATAAATTATGTTATCTAATAATTACTTATTAAATTAATTGAAACCCATTGTTTATAAAGGTTTCTTTACCTTTTCTTTCCGCGAATGAACTTCCTATAATTGATATTATGTTGCCTTTTGTAATGATTTTTTTGTATAGTATTTGATAATATAAAATTGTGGTGTATTATTTGATATAGTAATGTATTTGTGTGCATATCATATTATGCTATGGGACATACATGTAGATGAATTCAAATCAATTTAAATTTAGATTTTATTTATTATCCTTATTATAAAATTTAATAAGGTTATAATACGCGTATATATCCTTATTTATATATATAATAAAGAGATAGGTTATCTATCTCTTCTCTTTGTTTTGACTACAGCTAATTCTTCACCTGATAGGGCATCTTTTATTGTCCTCTTCTCTACTTCAAAATAACTTGGTAGGGTGTCTTTTGTTAGTTTTTTTACATACCATTGCCATTTATTTTCAAATGGAATCATTGGATATATTTGATTCCTTGGTGTATGATCACAAGAACATAATTCGATGTAGAATGGAATACTATTTTCATTAGCTACGCGTATAATGCTTTCAGTTGCCTGACATGGCTTTTGCCCTACTACTAAATCAGTTTTTAATAGCGGTGTGGCATTGCTAAATGGTTTCTTAATTAATTGAATACCTTCAAGGTTTAGGACTGCTAGTGCAGGGTCATATACAGTAATTGATCCTTTATGCAATTTAGCTTGTCTTTTTTGAATTTCGTGAGCTAGAGCAGGGAACCTTCCTCCCCCTACTTCAACTATATCTTTATCTAAACCATATTCTTCTTCTATTCTATTTGCCATTTGAAAATATGGATTTTTATCTTCTGGTAAAGCATCTATAGCAGAAAAAATTTGTGAAAAAATTGTTTCTCCAGCACCAAAGTCATAATATGCATCTTTATAATAAAGTAAAATATAACTTGATAGTGACATTTCTAAATATTCTTTTTCTTCTTCGGTCATGCTTCTATCATATCCATCGCCATATATTGATATGAACTTATTAATTCGTTCTTTTAGTTCTTTGTGGTTAATCATGTTTTCTCCCCTTTTCAATATGTGCTAAATTATATCATATTTTTTACAAAAAGTCAAAGTTTAACGTATAAATGAGTGGGATTTTGCTAATAATGAAAATGGAGGTAATATTTTATGGCAAAGAAAAATCAAAAAATTAAATGTAATGTTGAAACTTGCAAACACAATGATTGCGAGCAAGAATTATGTCAATTATCAGAGATAAAAGTTGGTTGTGGGTGTGATGATCCTAACTGTAAAGATGACACAATTTGTGATAGTTTTGAAGAAGAAAAAAATGATATTTAATTTTATAATACCTTTAAAGTTCAAACTAAAAATATGATTTAGATAACGTATTAAAGAGAACTTTGAAGGTTTTTTTATCACTTTGTTAAATAATAGTAATAGAATTAAAATAAAAAATACATTTATTTATATAGTAATAAATGTATTTAAAGTAGACACACTAGTATCTTTACCCTACTTTTTTGTTTTTACTTTTTGAGTATTACCTAAATTATTTGTAGTATATTGAGCAAATATTTCACATGGCTTTTTAGAATATAAAATGTCTAATTCATGTAATGCTCTTGTACAAGCAACATATAATAGATGCATATCTTCCTTTGAGTTTATAGAATACATATTAGTTGATGCATCATTTAGCATGACGGCATCAAATTCTAAGCCTTTTGATTGTTTACAAGTCAATACACTTATACCACCACTATATTGCGAATTTTCATCTGTTATTCTATTAGCATTAATATTCTTATCTTTTAACTCATTAAATACTTTATTTGCCTCTTTATCATCTTTACATATAATTGCAATACTCTTATAGCCTTTTTCTGTCCACTCTGCAATTTTACTTACCTTATAATCTATATCTTTACTACTTTCAGAAAAACTGACATCTTGCCCTTTTCTTATTACAGGCTCGGCTAAAGAAAGATTTAATTGTTGTAAAATTTTATTAGCATTTTCAGTTATTTGAATAGTTGTACGGTAACTCTTTTTTAAGTTCAATAATTCACAATTACCATTAAATATTTTGTCGATAACATCATGCCAATCTTTAATTTGACCACAAGAATTGATTGATTGTGCTAAATCTCCATAAATAGAAAAACAACTATATGGTAGTACTTCTTTTAATGCATAAAAATGAAATAATCCATAATCTTGAGCTTCATCTATCACAACGTTTTTGTAATCTAAATTAGTTCCATAAATTAAATGTTGAATGTGCATTAAAGCAGGTAAATCATTAAATGATACTTTTCTCTTTTTTAACGTTCCTAATGTTTCTTGTTGCAATTGTTGAATTTCTGCTTCACTGAGATTTGGTAAATATTTTTCTGCATTTAATATGAATATTTTATATATATCAGTACTGCGTAATTTTAACTTAGTAAAATAATCTTTTAATAACTTAGTTCCCTTTTCACGCAATAATTTATTTAACTCAGTACTTTTTTCTATAGCAATACGTCTATTTGGATCTGTTTTAGGTAGTGACATGTATATAGAACGATATTTAGCATTGAGCTTCTCATATATGTCATCAATATCATTTTTAAATTTTTCAACAAAGTAAGTATAAGCAATTTCATAATTTGGTAGTTTATTGAAAGTAGAAATGATTCTTTTTCTTATTTCATCGGCACTAAAAACTTCTTCGCCATCGATACAAAAACCATTATCTACAATTCCAAAATTGATATATTCATTTATGAATGCATCTAATGCATTTTTATATTCAATAGATGTTTTAAATTGTTCAGCAAAACTCTCTTTCTTATTATCCACTTTTTCTAAAGAAATTTTTTCACCTAAACAATTAACTATTAAATTAAAATATGTTTGTTGTGAAACTGATTCAGTATCTAATTCTGGTAAAATAGTAGATATATAATCTAGAAAATATTTGTTTGGTCCAATTATTAAGAATTGATTTGATTTAATTTTATCTTTAAAATTATATAACAAATAAGCAATTCTATGTAGTGCTACAGAAGTTTTACCAGAACCAGCAACTCCTTGAACAATTATATTATCAATAAAAGGTTTTCTTATAATAACATTTTGTTCTTTTTGAATTGATGCTATAATTGTTTTCATTTTGTCATCAGCATTTACTTTTAAATATGGTTGAATTAAATCATCATCACTCACTAAACCAGTATCAAATGCTTCAACTAATTCTCCGTTTCTAATAATAATTTGTCTTTTTAATTGTAATTCTCCTTCAACTTTTCCAGAAATACTTTCGTAGCTAACATCACCGATTTCCCCATCATAATACAAACTACAAATTGGTGAACGCCAATCAGTTATCACTTGTTTTCCATTATCCATTACGGTTGTTTTTCCAATGTATATCTTTGTTGGTTTTGCACTACCTTTAGAACAAAAGTCAATTCGTCCGAAGTAAGGACAATCTCTTGATAATTTTAAAACGTATAGTTTAGTAGCAGCAGAACTCATCAAATCTTCAACTAGAAAAGTATCACCCTGTAAAACATTGTTGTAACGTTTTGGTATTTCTAGCATTTCTTTTTCTTGTGTTGCAATAGAATTCGATAATTGCTCTTGTGTATAATTAAGATATGCTTTTTCTTCTTCAAAAACCTTTTCCATATATGTATTTCCCCCCCCTCTTTCTAATGTTAATTATAATATTTCTTTTTCTAATTCCTTAGCAATTTTTTCAGCATTTTTAAATAAATGTCTACACAAATTTGTCCTAAAGAAACCAAAATCTAATAAACTAATTTTAGAATTATCTTTTATATATTGTTTGTATCCATATGTACTTGTTAAGATTTGAATCATATATAGATATGTCATATATTTGACATCATATTTATTTATTTTTACATATTTATTGAATTCCTTTACATAGGCAATTAAATTATTGATATTTATTTTACCATCTTTTGCTTTTTTGTCAATATAACTATATGATCTAATAACTTCCCAGACAACAGGCATTTTGCATGCTGAAACAAAGTCAATTATAGCATTAATTTTTTCGTCTTTATATATAAATTGTAAGATACTATAATCACCATGTGTGTTAAGAATAGTTAATTTATCCATGTCACTTAAATCAACATTTTCTTTAACATATTCCATCATTTCAATTTTTTCCGTTAAATCTTTAATTATTTTGTCTTTATATTCACCATTTGCCATTTTTATTAAATCTTTATGTTTTTCAATACCTTCATTAATAGTTTCAACGGAATACCAAGATGATACGTCATTAATTGGCAATTTATATTTTAAACTCTTTAATGATTTAACAATCTTACCAAGTTCACGGGAAGATTCAAGCATTTGTTCTTGAGATGCTGTGTTTGATTCAATTGTATATCCATCAATATATTTTTGTAATATTATTGTTTTACCTTTATATGTAATATAATAATTTCCATCAATTGTTGGAATATATTCAGGAACTGATAATTTATCCTTTCTCAAATGATTAATTACATTTATTTCTTTAATTATTTCTTCCTTGGTATATTTAGATTGAAATTCTTTTAATACATAAGTATTATCATTCAATGAATATATATTGGCACTTCCTCTATTAAGTTTTTCAACTTTTTCTACTTTAATATTATATTTTTTCTTTAATAAATCTTTTATTATATTATTATCTAATACAGTTTCTTCAATCATTATTTTAACTCCTTTATTTCTTCAATAATTTGCTTTAAATCACCTCTAACATTATATAGAGGAATTTTTAATTTTTGTAACCAATTTTTAATTTTTATGCGATTAATATTTAAAATATGATTATCAGTAAAAAGTGGTATATTAGAATGCCAAGTACAATATTTAAATAATGTTTTTATGACTATTTCTTTATCATGAACTTTAATAATATCAGTTTTACCATTATCACAACAGCCCATTAAGTTGATGATGTATTTAATTTCAATATTTATGTTATTATGTTCGACTATTTTTTCATTATTTTTGTCAATCTTCATGTATCGTGATCCATATTTACAATTAATTCTATTATTACTATTACTGATTATTGTTTGATCAGTTGAAACTATTGTAAAATTATTTTTCAAGGCTTCTATGCATAAAGTTGTTTTACCACTACCAAAGTCACCTACTACTAGGTAACCAACATTTTTATGAGATAGAACAACTGAATGAATTAAAATATTATTATTATCATTAACGATATTAGAAATAGTATTGAATAAGATAGGATATATGTCAGTATGAAGTAACTTACCATTAATAGTAGTAATATTATCGAGTTTAATTATCGTTTTATCATTATAAATTTCAATAGAATAATCATAATTATTGATAGTTGTTTCTTCTAATAATAGTAATCTTTTTTTTATAATATCTTCATATTCTTTTATTTCACATAATACTAATAGTTTTTTATTATTAATTAAATAGACTTTTTTAAGCATATATTTATATCACTACCCTACACGTTTTTTTATTTTTTGTAAAACTATTGAAATATTTTGATGTTGTTCATTATCGACACTTAAAGAAGCATTAAGTTTGTCACCAACAATGTAACCATTATATCTTTTAATCATTCTAGCATCATTTGGACCATTACCGATAGTATATATTTCCGTATTTGGAAGTAATATTCTTCTACTACATTCATCGATAGTAGAACATTTATCAGTACTATTAAAGACATGAATTCTAAATTTATTTTTTCCATCTGTACAATAGTCTACTAACTTGTTTCGCATTAATAAATTTGTTACTTTTTGGCGCGTAGGAAGATTATCTCTAATATGAATGAAATCTTCAACAGCTCCGTCAATTGCATGTACTTCACAACCGAATTCATCTCTTAGTGTTTCTTGGATTATTTCTTCATCACAAGAATTCCTTAAAAATGATATTACATGATGGGCGATATGATTAACAATAATAGGTGTACTGTTATTATCAAATAAGAGATTTCCATTAGCACAACTGATAAAGTCGAATGGTATGTGATATTTATCAACTTCTTGTTTTATTGAATAGTATGTCCGACCAGTAGATATCATGAAGGCAACATTTATACGACGTAATTCTTTTATTATTGCGATGGTTTCGTCTAAAGTAGTTAGCTTGTTATCATCTATTAATGTTCCATCATAATCAGATACAATCAATGCTCTAAATTTACTCATATGCGGCCTCCTATAATTATTTTTAAAAATATTTAAATATTTCAATAAAGTTTCTTTTTTCTTCTTTTATTCGTTTTAATTCTTGGGGTGAATATTTATAAATATTTACCAATTTTCTCAAGAATGTTTTCTTTTGGTTAATTACTAATAATTTATTTAATCTTCTATTTCTTTTTTCTTGACTAATTCCATACAATTCATGTGAACCTATAATAGAAATACTTTTGCGATTAATACTTAGTAAACTTATTGAATCTTTTTTAGCAATTGGTGTACTTAATACTATTAATGTTCGACGTAATGCCATATTATCAATGACTTCTTTTATTATATCTGATGATCCAGTTGTATCAATAATGGTTTGATATTCATCGATATTAGATAAGTCATTGATAATTTTAATATTTATATTATAGTTTTCTTTAATTATATCAATAACATCTAAAATGTATGGTCTTATTTTTCTAATATATATAGTTATATTTTTATATTTTTTATCTAATAAATAAAATAAGCATGTGATGCCAATATTTCCTAATCCCAATAATAAAATATTTTCTTTAATTTTGTAGTGATTGTCAATATACATTATATCGGTTACAAGTTGGAACTTTGAAAAAGCAATATTTTCTATTTCGTAAATAGATTTGACTACTAAACTATTATCAACTTTACTTTTAGTAATACCATGATCAATATTTAATATGTGTATATTATTATCATTTTCTTCTGTTACTGCTAAATAGCCATGATTACTATTTCTTTCCGTTCCACGACTAACAATACTATAATTTATTTTTAATTCTTTTTCCATATTCTAATCCTTTTTAAGTACATTACCAATTATTTCTTTTATATCTAAATCATTAATCAATTCATTATAATTAAACTTTGGTTGACATTCATTTATTCTTAATAAATCATCAAAATAAAACTTATCATCTTGACCATATCTTATCAAATTTTTTAGCATTGTTTCTTTACTAATATCTTTTTCTACATAATCTACATTAGGATCTAATTTAACAAAATTAAGACTCTTTATAGGTGCAATCCATTGCCAATTAGTATTATATTCTTTACAGAATTGTCCAGGTGTATATCTAAATTTTGGACTATCAAATTTTTGTTCCTTATTTTTATTAAGAATTTGCTTATTTATAATTTTTTGTTTTACTAAACAATTTATAAAATCATTATCAAAAGTTAGTTCATATGGTGTACCATAAGCGTACCATAAATTATTAATTTTTCCAACAAAAACGATATCATTAGCTAGTGGAGCACATTTATCAAACAGGATTGAACTTAACAATATAGTTGATTTACCACAACCTTTACTTCCAAAGTAAATAGTTGCTTGATTGTCTTTTACAACAGTAGAAGCATGAACAGGAAAAAAGTCTAATTTTAATAATTCTCTAATCAATAATTCATTAATTGTTCTAATGATGACTTTATAATTTGTCACATTATGGATATATATATCAATACAATTATTTTTCATTATAATTAAATGTTCGTTTTCGTACTTTTGCTTAGGAGCATATAAAATATTTTTATCTTGTTCTCTATAAAAATAATAATAGGAGTTTCGAAAAGGAGTTAGCTTTATACTATTATTATCAATTTTAACATAAGGAAATTGTGATAAAATATGGCATTTAATTTTATACTTTGCCTTTTCTTCTAGTGAAAAATTAATATTTGGAAAGTAGTCTAATACATTATCTAATACTTTTTTTATTGAAACTAATTCTATTGAAAAAAGCTTATCAAAACCAATAAATTTTTTCATTAATTATTCCTCTTTTTTTCGATTGATAAGATTGCCACAATATAATTGCATTAGTCTTGAAAAAGATTCAATGCTTACAATATTGGGATTATTACCATTATTGTTAAAATAACTATATGCTTGTTCTATAAAATAAGTAAAATTATCATCTATTGGAAACTCTTCATATTTAATTTCTTGGCCATTGTGATAGATTGTTATATTAGCAGCTTTTAATAATTTTAATTCTGGTGTGTATATTGCGTAATTTCCTTCAATAGTATAATTTTTGTCTAAGCAAATAACTATTTTTTTTTGAACGATAAGGGAAGTAAGATTACTTTCATATATTATATCAATATCTTTGCATTTGGAAATGATTAAACCATAACCATGATTCTTTAAGTGAATATCCCCTATTTTCATATCACGACTACAGGTAATATAATTATCTATTTCTGTAGCATTATTTAAAAAATATTGTGTTAAATATATTTGATGAGGTATTTCTATTTCATAGTTTAAAGTAACATCTTTTTTGTAACCTCTTCCATTTAAACTATCATTAATTCTATTTTTAGAAAAATTAGAAAAGATTAATTTTATCTTTAATTTCTTTTTATTTATGAATTCACTAATTTTTTTAGTTACTTTGGAAAAAAGATAGTTTTCAACCATTACAATATTCAAATCTTTATATTTTTTTAGTGTTTTATCATCAATAACAAATGGTTTCTCAACTAATACGTCATATATTTTATTTTTTAAACATATATCTAATATAGAAAAGAATTCACTCTTTGGTGTACATATATCAACAATGAGGTTACTTGTATCTAGATGATTTTCTTCAATACATTCGTTAATTGAATTATAAATTTTTTGGTTAGTTATATAAATTCCTGATGTTTTAATATCACAAAAATAAATATTTCCAACTTTTTTTAATTTTTGATATGAATTGTAATGAAGTAATGCTGCTTTTCCAGTACCAATAATAATTATATTTTTCATTTTAACTCTCCTATTTTGTCAACTAGTATTTTAACTGTTTTCTCCCAACTGTAATTCGACTTAGGATAATTTTTTTCCTTATTTTTAATTATATCTTTATTTTTAATTGAAAGTTTCATTTTAGTTAATAAATCATTTTTATCACTATATAAATAATAATATTCAATAGGAAGAATTTCTTTTATTGGCAAGCAATCAGGAGCAATACAGAATTTTTTATATTTCATTATTGTAATGCAGTTAGATGGAAAAAAACCATATTTAAAACATTCTCTATTAATGTCATAAGTATTTAGAAAAACATTAGTTAATGATGCTAATTTTTCCCATTCTTTATCTCCTATGAATTGATCTATTCTAATTATGTTACGATTATTTTTAATTTTTAAATTATATGTCTTATTACTAGGTCCAGCAATTATTAAATAAGCATTTTTATATTTATTTAATAGTTTAAAGAAGTTATCTATAACGACATTAAGCATTTTATATTCGCTAATATTACCTATAAATGTAAAGACAAAAGCATCTTCTGGTAATTTTGGTAGTTCAATATCATTATCAAAATCGTCATTTAATATATTTTCACCTATTGAATGATTATAAGCATCAATATTAAAATATTTTTTTAATTGGTTCTTCATATGATTGGAAAAGGTGAAAACCATATCTGTTCTCTTTAAAAATTCTTGCAGTAAAAACGCATCATTATCGTTAATTTCTCTATCTATTGGAAAAAAATTGTGTAATGTAAATATGATTTTCCAACCATTTTCTTTTAGATTATCAACATCTTTTAAAAACTTATCAATTGTCTTAGAATCTTCACTTTTATAAAATCTTTTTAAACGATTAAAATAGACGATGCCATTATCGGTTTTTTTATCAACTGGTAAAGATGGATTGATGACAACATCAAGAAAGTCGTATTTTTTTAATTCTCTAGTAAGATTATAAAAATATGGACTTTTATGAGAAATTCCAGCATGAAGAATCCAAATTACTTTTTTACTCATTTTTTGCATCTTACTTTCTTTTCTTTATAATTGTCTATTTTTTGTTTTACTTCATCAAAGTAATAACCAATATCATCTTCTTGATGAGCATCTGAACCAAGAACGTATTCTACATCATATTTATTCATTAAATCCAACATATAATCTAGTTGTGAATCATTCCAACGTGAACGATCGCTTGTATTTATTTCGATAAAGATATTTTTGGCATGACATAGTTTTATTATTTCTATTAATTTATCTTCATATTCTTTAAATGAATCATCTAATTTTAAATGGGCAATAACATTTATGTCATAATTATTTATCATATCAATAACAGCATCTAAGTATCCACCCAAGGAATCAAATTTTAAACTATGAATGGCACCGACTATCCATTCGAATTTTCCTATTTTTAAAATTTCATTTGTTTTTTCTCTAAATGTTATGTTTGGTGAATAATCAATTTCGATACCTCTAATAATCTTCAAATCATGTTGTTTTTTATTAAAATTAATTATGCGTTTATTAAATTTATCAATAGTTTCTTTGTCGGCCAAAACTTCTTTATGCTTTGGTGATATTCTATTACCATGATCTAAAAAGACGACACTAGTAAATCCTTTTTGAAGACATTTTTCAACATATTTTTTAAAAATTTCAGCATCATCAATGCCCTTTTTTAAGTGAATATGCATATCGTTCATTCTTTGACCACCATCTTTTCTTTTTGAAGTTGTGCTTCAAAGGAACTTGGCCACAAGCAACCACTACATGCATGAGCATCTTCTTCACGAGCTTCTAAAAATGCATCTTTTTTGGTTTTTAAATCAAATATAGTAAATTTATCATTCACTTTTCCAATTTTATCACAGCAGCATACCATTCTTCCATCAGAGTCAATTCGTAGTTCAGATAGTCCATTACATTTCCAATCTAGATTCTTGATGTGTTTTTTGGATTCTTCTAAAAAAGCAATGGAGTTTTTGATTTTATAACCTTTTTGTGCTAATGCAATTATTTTATCAATGGTTTTATTATATATATCTATATCATTTTCATTAATAAAAGCAAATCTTTCATTATTTTTACGATGATCAAATGAACCCTCATTTCCCCAATGAAATGGTATTATGTATGTATAAACTCCTCGGGCATTCATATATTCAATTAATTCTAGGATGTTTATAACATTATTTTTATTTAAAACCGTATAATTAGTTATTCTAGGATCTTTACAATTTTCAATTAGGTAATCTATTAATCTAAGACCGTTTTTGGCTTTAAGAGGACTTATTGATTCTTTAATGTTTAGATTGTCAACACTAACACCCAAAGAAGTTAGTCCAACATCCAATAATTTTTGAGCTTTATCAAAATTACTAAAACCATTTGTCGTTAAACTGCAATTGAGATTTAAAGTATTAGTAGCATAATCAACTAATTCAACGATTTTAGGATATATTAATGGTTCACCACCTAATATTACAACATCTTTTACACCCATGTCTTTAATAATATTTAGTGCTTCTTGCCATTCTTCTAGTGATAAATCTTCTCTTTCCGTATTTTGAATATTACAATACATACATTTCATGTTACATTTACGTGTTATTCTAATACCAGCATTTACAATAAAATCTTTTTTCATGACCTATTCCCCTTTACATCTTCCTATTGATATGTATTCTATTTGTTCTTTTTTTACTTTATTAATATCATAACAATTTCTTCCATCATATATTAATGGTTCTTTCATTAATAATCGATATTTTTGAATTGGATATTTTTTTATATCTTGCCAATCTGTAAAAATAAAAGCAACATCAGCACTTTTTAATGCTTCATCGATTGAAGTACAATATTTAACTTTGTCTTTATAAATTTCTTTTAATTTATTTAATCCATATGGATCATATATAAATAAATTTGCTTTTTTTTGTAGCAATATGTCTATATTTATAAGAGCGGGAGAACATCTAATATCATCAGTATTTGCTTTATAAGTAACACCTAAAATAGCTATTTTCATATTTTGTATATTACTATGATTACACAAAAACAAATCAACTAATTTTTGTGACTGAATTTCATTAACTTTTAAAACACTATCAATTATTTTTAATTCAACATTCATTTGATTGGCAATAAACTTAATTGATTCAAGATCTTTTGGAAGACAGCTTCCACCAAAACCAATTCCTGGTTTTAAGTAATTTTTACCAATTCGTTTATCATAACCCATTCCTTTTGTTACTTCTTCAATATTTATATCCATCTTTTCACATAATGTAGACATTTCATTAATGAATGAAATTTTAGTTGCCAAAAAACTATTTGATGCATATTTAATCATTTCTGCACTTTTTCTACTTGTGAACATAATTGGTGTTTTTGCGATTATAAAATTTTTCTTATATATATTTTTGATAATATTAAAAATTTTTTTATTTTGACAGCCAATTATAATACGATCAGGATTATTATAATTATCTAGACAACTTCCTTGTGATAAGAATTCGGGAATAAAAGCAACATTTACTTTATAAGAGCTGTTTTGATCAAAATAATTTTGAATTTCATCAGATACACCAATTGGAACAGTGGATTTTATTATTAGCAATATATCATTATAAATATTTTTAATAATACTTTGGCAAACATTCCAAACATAAGTTAAATCGGCACTGCCGTTAGAACTTTTTGGTGTAGGAACACATAAGAAAACGACATTTGTATTTTTAAATGCTTTATTGTATTTATTGGTATATTTAAGATTGGAAAAACTATTAATATTTATTTTTTCAAGTGTTTTATCGTAAAGGGGAATTGTTCCTCTTTTTAATTTATTAATTTTTTTATTGTCTATATCTAAACAAATTATGTTATTATTTGAATTTTGAGCCAAAGATATGGCAATTGTCAAACCAACATATCCTAATCCAACAATAGTAAAATTATTCATATATTAACCCCTTTTATAAAAAGAATGTGAAATATAAAATTATACATATATATATAATTAATTTGATACTCTTTTTCATGCAATATTAAAAGCAACTAATAAAATCTTTACTATATTTTAGTTGCTTATCTTTTATTTGTCAATAATATATATTAGTTAAGTTTATCAAGAAAACTAGTTCCAATTTTTGGTAATTGAACGTCAAAGTTTTCAGCAATAGTAGCACCAATATCAGCCATTGTTTCTAATGGTTCTAATTTGGTTGGATTTTTAAGATTACGACCATATAATATTACTGGAACATTTTCTCTTGTATGGGAGTATCCAGGAGCTGTTGGATCATTACCATGATCCGCTGTTATGATTAATAAATCATCATTATTTAATTTATTTAAAATCATAGGTATTTCAACATCAAACTCTTCGATTGCTTTAGCATACCCTTCTACATCTCTTTTATGCCCATAAATGGCATCAAAATCATTTAGGTTAGTTAAACATACACCTGTAAAATTTTTAGTCATTATATCAGTTAATTTATTTATGGTATCGATATTTGTTTTGGCACCCTTGATTATTTTTGTTATTCCTTCGCCATCAAAGACATCAGCTACTTTACCAATAGCAATAACACTATAATCTTTTTCTTTTAATTCGTCTAAAACACTTCTTTGTGGTGGTTTAATAGCTAAATCAAGACGATCATTTGTAAACTTGAATTTTCCAGGTTTACCATTAAACGGACGAGCAATGACACGAGCTACTTTCCATTGTTCATTTTCAAGTGTTAATTTTCTTATCTTTTGACAATACATATGAAGTTTAGCAACAGGTACGATATCTTCGTGGGCTGCTACTTGAAGAGTGGAATCATTTGAAGTATAAACGATTAAAGAACCATAATTTAAATGTCTTTCTCCTAATTCTTTAATTATTTCTTCACCACTTGTAACTTTATTACCAATAACTCTTTTACCAGTAACTTCTTCAATACGATCGATTAATTCAATTGGAAAAGCTTTGGCATTGAATGTTTTAAAAGCTTTTTTATTTTCAATTCCAACTATTTCGTAATGTCCAGTCAAACTATCTTTACCTTTATTTATAGGTCTTGCGATAGTATAATAAGCATCAACATTTTCTTTATCATCCATTGTAATGGTATTTAAAAAACCTAATTTTTCTAGATTGGGAATGAATAAATCATAATTATCCATAATATGTTTTAAGGTATTAGTTCCTGTATCATTATATTCGTTAGCATCTAATGCTTCCCCTACTCCTAATGAGTCTAAAATCAAAACAAATATTCGTTTAAATTTCATTTTTTTACACTTCCTTATTTTTTACTTCTAGGATGAAATTCTTCATATTCTCTTTTTATTTTATTGTTTGATATATGAGTATATATTTTTGTAGTCGCAATATCAGCGTGCCCTAATAATTCTTGAATACTTCGTAAATCAGCACCATATTCTAACATATGAGTTGCGAAGCTATGTCTTAGAGAGTGTGGTGATACATCTTTTTTGATGTTTTTTTCAGCAAGTAGTCTCTTTAAAATTTTAAAGAAACTAAAGCGACTTAATCTTCCACCTAAATTATTTAAATATAAGTATTCACAAGTTTTATTTTTTAAAAGTAAATTACGGACTTCTAAGTAATTATTAAGAGATTCCATCGTATATTCACCAATTGGGACGATACGCTCTTTACTACCTTTTCCTGAACACCTAACTACACAATTTTCTAAATCAAAATCAGTTAGTTTTAAGTCTAACAATTCGGAGATTCTAAGACCGGTGCCATACATCAATTCTAGCATAGATTTATTGCGGTAGTCAAATGGAGTTTCACATTTAATATCAAGTAATCTATCGACTTCATCAACTGTTAAAACATTAGGTAATTTTTTGCGTAAACGGGGTCTTTCAATTGTTTCTGACACATCAACCTTTAATATTCGACGTTGAAATAAATAATTATGAAAAGATTTAATCGTTGTCAATTTTCGTGCAAGTGATGATGGCTTTTCACCACTCTTACTCAAGTTTTCTAAATATTTTTCAATATCACTCTTACTTATGTCTTTAGTCTTAAAGATATTCTCTTTTTGTAAAAATTCTTGATATTTCAATAAGTCATTATGATAAGATTGACAAGTATTTTTACTGAGACCTTTTTCAAATTGGATGTGATTGATAAAATCTTCTATATCGTCATTCATATTACCACCAATATTATTATAACACTTTTATAATAGTTTTTATTAAAAAACATTTGTACGATATATTGATAGATGTTATAATATTTTTTAGAGAGTGATTAATATGAATGAACTTTTAGCACGTAAAATGAATCCTAAAACATTAAGTGATGTTGTAGGACAAAAACATTTAATTGGTGAAAATAAAGTTTTGACCAATTTAGTAAATAATGGGCATCTTTTTTCCATGATCTTATATGGTCCTCCAGGTATTGGTAAAACGAGTATTGCTACGGCTATCGTCAATGATTTAAAGTGTCATTATCGCTTTTTAAATGCTACTATTAATAATAAGAAAGATTTTGATGCTGTTGTTGAAGAAGCCAAGATGATGGATGGTCTAGTTTTAATTATGGATGAAATTCATCGTCTTAATAAAGATAAACAAGATTTACTTTTACCGCAACTAGAGAGTGGCTTAATTACTTTGATTGGGATGACGACATCTAACCCTTATCACTCTATTAATCCTGCTATTAGAAGTAGATGTCAGTTATATGAATTAAAACCATTGGATGTCGATGATATTAAGTTATCAATAAAACGTGTCATAGAACATAAAATGTTACCTAAAATTAAAATTGATGATGAAGCCATTGATTATATTGCAAAAATTAGTGGAAGTGATTTACGCTATGCTTATAACTTATTAGAAGTGGCTTACTACTCTACTAATGATAAGAAAATAAATGTTGATGTCTTAAAGAAACTTAATAATAAACCGGTTTTAGTTAGTGATAAAGATGGTGATGGTCATTATGATTTATTGAGTGCTTTTCAAAAATCAATTCGTGGAAGTGACGTTGATGCTTCTCTTCACTATTTAGGACGTCTAATTGAATTTGGCGATTTAGACAGCATCTACAGAAGAATGAGCGTCATTTGTTATGAAGATATTGGCCTTGCTAATCCCAATATGGGACCAAGAGTTATGGCTGCGATTAGTGCTAGTGAATTAGTTGGCCTACCAGAAGCCCGTATTCCGCTTGCTGAAGTTGTTATTGAACTTGCCCTATCTCCTAAGTCTAATACGGCAATAAGTGCCATAGATAGCGTTTTAGAGGACATTGAAAAAGGTAATATCGGACCAATTCCTGAAACGATTAAAATTAGTTCAACAATCTATAAATATCCCCATAGTTTTCCAGGAAGTTTTGTCGTTCAACAGTATATGCCTGATAAATTATTAAATAAAAAGTATTATATTCCTAAAGACAGTGGCTATGAAATAAATATTAAACAAGTATATGATAAGATAGAAAAAATAAAAAGAGAAAATAAATAATTTCTCTTTTTTAATTGACCATTGTTTTAAATGAATTCAAAGATGTTGACTTATAAATTATATATCTTGGTATTCGATAATTATTATCACTTTGACTAGCTTTCCTGTTATCTCCTATAAAAGCTACTTTAAAACCTAAATCTTTTAATACGGAACTAGATGTATCATTATAAGCATAAAATGGATAACAGAAGGCTTTATTAGAGTCCAATTCCTTAATTGATTTACTTAAATCTTCCATTAATTCAGTTTTGTTTAAACATAATAATTTAGCTTTACTACTGCCATTACAATTTTGACTTACATGAATGTCATGTCCGTGTGACTCGATTTCTAAATAATCAGATTGATAATCTTTTTTATCCCACCAAGCAGTAATTAGAAATAGTGTTGCATGCATTTGATATTTTTCAAGTAAAGGACTTAATTTATTACCATTTAATTTACCTGTTCCCATTGCCCCATCATCGATTGTTATCAATACTGACTTTTTAGGTAAATTTATTTTTTTATACTTCCAATCAATAAACTCTTCCATTGTTAATGTTTTAAAACCATTATCTTTTAAGTACTTTAATTGATTTTCAAAATTTTTAACATCTAAACAAATGATTTCATTACATTTTTCATTTTTACTATCATAGAAAAAATGATAGTTTAAAACGGTAATTTTGGTTGCTTTGTCTTGTCCTGCATAAGAATAAATAGGATCTTTTCCATCAAGTACTCTTTGAACATTTTCAATAGTTGTTGTCTTTGATAGTGTATAAGTATAGTCATCATCTTCTTTAGTTCCAATACTTACTTCAACTAATAAATCATCTTTTATGATGTAAAAACTATTACTCTTTTCATCTATTCCATAATCATTATCAGTTAAATAAGTCTTTAATTCATCTAAAAATTTTTTAGTAACACATTCTTCTTTATCACAAGTATCTTTTATTTCCGGGATATATAATTTGTATTTAGGAATTATTTCTTGTTCTTTTGATAAATCAATAGGATCTTTTATTTTTCCTATTTCAATATCAGGTTCTAGTTTTTTATCGATTCCTTTAAATACAAAATCAATGAATAGGTACATTGATACTAAAAGTATTAATAATAAGATAGTGTTTTTCATTTTTTCATCACTTCACCAACATCTATATTTTACAAAAAAAAGAGAGCTTTTTCTACTCTCTTTAATTATTTTTAACAAATTTATTAAATTTATTTATTTCACGATCTTCTAAATCAGTATCAGCAAGTTTTTCAAATAGTCTCTTTTGTTCATGAGATAACTTCTCTGGGAATTTAACATCAAAGACAACGTACATATCACCTTTATGCTTAGTCGTTGAATTGTTAACTCCTTTATCTTTGATGCGTTGTTTATCACCAGTATTTGTTCCAGCAGGAATAGTCATTTTAATATTTCCATAAAGTGTGGGAATCGTCTTTTTACAACCTAGAGCTGCTTCGGATACAGTTATAGGTACTTTTAAATAGATATCATCATCATCTCTTTGGTAAAACTCGTGACTTTGAATAGAAAATTCAAGGTATAAGTCACCATTTGGTCCACCATTACTTCCAGCTTCCCCTTTACCACTCAAACGAAGACGATTACCATTATCAACCCCGCTAGGAATAGTGACGTTTAATATCTTTTCCTTCATGATGCGGCCACGACCATTACATTTAGAACATTTTCTTCGATAGGTTTTACCTTCACCATTACAGTCAGGACAAGTTGTTCTTGTCATAAAACTACCAAAAAGACTTCTTTGTTGAGATGTAACAGTACCACTTCCGTGACAAGTTGAACAAGTTTCACTATCGAAACCACCTTCACCATCGCAGGCATCGCAAGTTTCGCTAACATTTACTTTAATTTGTTTTTCACAACCAAATATGGCTTCCTCAAAATCAAGATTAATATGAATTAATTTATCACTACCACGCGTTTTACGATTCTTGCTAGTTGATCCTCCACTTGAACCAAAACCAAAACTATTTCCAAAAATACTATCAAATATATCGGAAAAGTCAAAGTCTTGGGCATTGAATCCACTAAATCCATTACCAGCACTACCATCAAAAGCGGCATGACCAAATTGATCGTATTGTTTACGCTTATTTTCATCCGATAAAACAGCATATGCTTCTTGAATTTCTTTGAATTTTTCTTCGGCATTAGCTTCTTTTGATACATCAGGATGGTACTGTTTAGCAAGTTTACGGAAAGCACTCTTTATTTCCGCATCAGTTGCATTCTTATCGACACCTAAGACTTCATAATAATCTTTTTTATTCATAATACACCAACTTTCTAACTGTTGTAGACCTCTTTAAATTCATCAATTATTTCATCAAACATTTTAATTGCTTTTTCAATAACTTCTTTTTGAGTCATATCTACACCAGCAACTTTTAATTCATCAATTGGATACATACTACCACCCAATGTTAAAAACTTTAAGTAATTTTCTTTAGCATCCTTTTTATTATCTAATATATTAGTGACGATTGCCGAAGCAGCTGATAAACCCGTTGCATATTGATAAACATAGAAATTCATATAGAAATGGGGAATTCGTTCCCATTCATATCTAATCTCATCATCAATGACAACTCTATCACCAAAATATTTCTTATTTAATTCATAATAGTAGTCACATAATAAATCATACGTTATTACTTCTCCATTTTCAACTCTTTCGTAAATACCACGCTCAAATTCAGCAAACATTGTTTGACGGAAAATAGTTCCTTTAAATAATTCCATTAAATTATCTAAAATAACGAGTTTCTCTTCCCTACTATTAGATTTATTTAACATATGTTTATAAAGAAGCATTTCATTTACAGTGGATGCAACTTCAGCGACAAAGATGCAGTAACCATATGAATGATATGGATTATTCTTTATTGAGTAATAACTATGCATGGAATGACCTAATTCATGAGCAATCGTTGATACATCATCAAGTCGTCCTTGATAATTCATGAGAACGAAAGGATTAGAACGATATGAACCCCAAGAATAGGCACCACCACGCTTATTTTCATTAGGATATTTATCAATCCAATTTTCATTGAATGCTTTTTTAATATTACTTATGTAATCTTCACCTAAAATACTTAAAGCATCTATTACTAAATCTTTAGCTTCAGCAAAAGAATATTCTTTAGTATTTTCTTTAACTAAACTAGCATATATATCATATAAATGCAATTCATCTAAACCTAAAACTTCTTTTTTCAAATCATAATATTTATAAATGGTATCTAAATGTTTATTGACTGTATCAATTAGATTGTCATAAACACTTATATCGATATTATTACTGAATAGTGCTCTTTCACGAGCTGAATTAAACTTGCGTAGTTTACTCAAATGAATATTGGCATCAACTTCACCAGCATAAGTAGTTGCAAGAGTGTTTTTGAAATTGGCATAAGCTTTATATAATTGTTTAAAGGCACGTTTACGCACATCACGATTCTTAGACTCCATAAAAAGTGCATAATTATTGTTAGTTAAATCAACTGTTTTGCCGTTTTCGTCTTCTATCGTTCCTAATTTTAAATCGGAATTACGAATGATACTAGCAGTTTTGTTAGAATAGTCTAAATCGTTAGAAAGACTAGATATTATCTTTTCTTCTTCTTCACTTAGAGTGTGTTCTTTAAAGCGGAAGACATCTTTTAAATCAAATTCATAATCAAGAAGTTTAGGATAATCTTTATAAAAACTTTCGATTTTTTGATAATCAGCTTTTAATAGTTCAGGTGTTGCGAAAGAAAACTCTTCACTAATTTTAACTTCAAGATTTTCAATCTTTCCAACAAGAGCAATATAAGTCGTATTAGAAGTATCTTCATCACTCTTCATTCTAGCATAAATTAATAGATTTTCTAGTATTTCACTCATTTCATCAGACGCAACTAAATAATTGTATAGCGTTTTAGCATCATCTAATAAATGGTTGCGATACTTCAATAGTTTTTCTTCTAAAGTGATTAACTTATTATAGTCTTTTTCCCATTCAGCAATATTTTGATACATACTCTCCAAGTTCCATTTGTCTTCTTGTTTTACTTCACTTCTTTTAGGTTCTTTTTCCATATGTTCTCCTTTTAATCAAAAGTCGAAGTTCTAGTTTCCTAGAACTTCTTCTTTATTTAATATTTTATTCTTCTTCGTAATCGGCTTCTTTAACGTCGTCTTTTTTATCGTCTTTATCTTTATCTTCATCGTTTTCAGCGTTAGCTGCTTGTTCTTTTTGGATGTTTTCATATACTTTAGTAGCTAAAGCCATAGCTTTTTCTTGAAGTTTTTCCGTCTTTTCTTTAATTTCATCAAAGTCGTCACCTTCAAGAGCTTTCTTTAAGTCGTCGATTAATTCTTCGGCTTCTTTCTTTTCTTTCTTATCGACTTTATCTCCAAGATCTTTTAGAGCTTTTTCTGTTTGGAAGATCATTTGTTCAGCATCATTTCTTGTATCAGCTTGTTCTTTCTTCTTCTTGTCTTCTTCTTTATTAGCTTCAGCTTCTTTCATCATTCTTTCTACTTCTTCATCACTTAAGTTGGTACTAGCAGTGATAGTTATAGATTGTTCTTTATTAGTTCCTAGGTCTTTTGCTTTAACGTTAACAATACCATTAGCGTCGATATCAAATGTAACTTCGATTTGTGGAACACCTCTAGGGGCAGCAGGAATACCTGTCAATTGGAAGTGACCAAGAGTTTTATTGTCAGCGGCCATACTTCTTTCACCTTGTAGAATGTGAATGTCAACAGCAGGTTGATTATCAGCGGCAGTTGAGAAGATTTGTTTCTTACTTGTTGGGATAGTTGTATTCTTTTCAATTAAGACTGTCATAACACCACCAAGTGTTTCTAGACCAAGAGATAATGGTGTAACGTCTAGTAAAACGATATCATTTACTTCACCAGTTAATACTCCACCTTGAATAGAAGCACCCATTGCGACAACTTCATCAGGGTTAACTTCACGAGAAGGCTCTTGACCAAGTTCTTTCTTGATAAGTTCTTGAACCATTGGAATACGAGTAGAACCACCAACTAATAAGACTTTATCAATATCACTCTTTTTGATTTTAGCATCTTTAATAGCTTGTTTTACTGGTCCTAAAGTAGATTCAACTAAGTCTCTAATCAAATCTTCAAATTTAGCACGAGTAAGTGTTACATCTAAGTGAAGTGGCCCATCATCACTTTGCGAAATAAATGGTGCAGAAATTTGGGTAGTTGTCATTCCTGATAAGTCTTTCTTAGCTTTTTCAGCAACTTCTTTTAATCTTTGCATTGCCATCTTATCTTTACTCAAATCAACTTTGTTTTCTTTCTTAAACTCATCAACAAGCCAATCCATAATACGATTGTCAAAGTCATCTCCACCTAGTTTATTGTTACCAGAAGTAGCTTTAACTTCAAATACACCATCACCTAGTTCCATAACGGATACGTCAAATGTTCCACCACCTAAGTCATAAACTAATACGGTATGAGCATTTTCTTGTTTATCAAGACCGTATGCTAAAACAGCAGCTGTTGGCTCATTAACAATTCTTTCTACTTCTAAGCCAGCTATTTTACCAGCATTGATAGTAGCTTTCTTTTGGGAGTCATCGAAGTAAGCAGGAACAGTAATGACTGCTTTCTTTACTTCTTCTCCTAAATATTGTTCAGCATAATCTTTTATATATCCTAAAATCATAGCAGAAATTTCTTCTGGTGTATATTTTTTACCATCAAGTTCAACCTTTTTATTTGAACCCATTAATCTCTTAATTGAAGAGACTGTATTAGGATTAGTTAATGCTTGACGTTTAGCCGCATCTCCGACAATCCTTTCACCATTTTTGAAAGCAACAACAGAAGGTGTTGTTCTTCCTCCTTCAGGATTAGGAATTACATGTGCTTCCCCACCCTCTAAGACTGCTACACAGCTATTTGTTGTACCTAAGTCGATACCTATAATTTTACTCATAATTTTCATTCTCCTTTTTTCATTATTATTAATTTATTTAAATTTTAATCAAGTTTATTTACTTTAACAGAAGCTGGTCTAATGATACGACCCTTTAAAGTATATCCTTTTATCAATACTTCTAGGACAATATTATTAGGCTTAGTTTCATCTTTATCAACTAACATTGCTTGATGGAAGTTGTGATCAAACTCCTTATCTAAGCAATCGATTTCTTCAACCCCATACTTTTTTAGAGTTTCTTTTAAACTATTGTAAATCATCATAAATCCATCTAAGAATTTCTTAATTGAATCATCAGCTTTTTGTAATTTAATAGCTCTTTCAAAATTATCAAGAATTGGTAATATTTCTAAAATTAAATCTTGATTAGCGAACTTTAGACGATTTTCAACTTCTTCATCTTTACGCTTACGATAATTAATTAATTCAGCGTGTGATGCTTTTAGTTTCTCTTCTAAATTAGCAATATTATCTTTTAATATTAAGACTTCTTCACTCTCTTCAAAGGTATTATCGTCTATTTTCTCTTCAGCATCTTGATGAGCTTCCATCTTACAAACGCCGTCTTTACAACAACATTGTTTTTCTTGTTGTTGTACTTCTTTTTGTTCTTCTTTTACTTCTTCTTTTTTATTTTTCTTTTCCATCATCTATCTCCTTGGTTTTCAATATTTTCTTTAATAAATTCTAGTAAGGCAACAACACGATCATAATCCATACGCTTAGGACCAACGACAACAAGTTTTCCTTCTTCTTGCGGTGTCTTATAACTAGTTTCAATAACTGTCATATCATCATCGATGTTATTTTCTTTACCAATATAAATGTTGATGTCACTACCTCTTTCTTTTATCTCATCGACGAGACTTGCAATATTATCATCTTCAAACTTATCAAGAATACGACTAACTTTTTCAATATTATCGAACTCTTTATGTTTTAAGATGTTACGTTTTCCAATAACGTCAACATTTTTACTAGCAAAGTTATTAAATACATTATAGAAAGCATTGTATAGTTTTTCGTGTTCTTCAACGTAGTTAGCAATAATTGGTTTAATTTCAAACTCCAATTTTTCACTAACTTCATCAATCGGAGTACCAACAATCATATTATTGATGAGGTTAACTGTTTTCTTAACGTCATTGATATCGACATTTGGTAGACTAATATTTTTATGTTCAACATAACCCATATTAGTGACGACGATGACGATTAAGTTATCATCATTCAAAGGAACGATACTAATCTCTTTCAAAGTATTTTCATGAGATGCACTACCTAATTTAATAGATGTATAATTAGTCATCTCAGAAATCAATTTTAAACTTTCGGCAACACAATCATTGAATTGTAATTGATTATTATGGAAGATTATTTGTAGTTTTAACATGTCTTCAGCACTCATTTTTTTAATCTCCATTAAATTATCAACGTAATAACGATATCCCTTCTCACTTGGAACACGTCCACTTGAAGTATGTGTTTTCTCTAAAAGTCCTAATTCTTCTAAGGCTGCCATCTCACTTCTTATTGTTGCGCTTGAACAGTTAAGAGTATCACATATCAAATTTGAACCAACCGGTTTGGCTAACTTGATATATTCAAGAACTATTATTTTTAATATTTCTTTTTGTCTTTCTGTCAGCATAGTTACCTCCTAGCACTTTCTTTTTCACAGTGCTAATATCATTATATTATTATGGTTAGCACTTGTCAACTCTATTTGCTAAAAAATAACATATTTTTTTCGACAAAATAAAAAGGAGATTATTTTCCCCTTAAAAATCTTTTCACTTTTTTGTGTTCAATATCCAAACGATATATAGCAATAAGAGCTGATATCAACTCTACAACGCTATCTAAAACGCCAACATAAGCTGATACAGCAAGATTATAAATAATCCATAAAATAGCCGCAACTGCCGCAACGATGCGATACAATTTCATATCTTCAGTATATAGTGCTAAGAAAAAAATGATACTTATTATAACTGGTAAAGTACTAAAGATACCATCATAGGAAACAAATCCAAAAATGACGACTAAAGTTATAAAGATGACAGCTACATAAGAAGGACATTTGCGATGTTTCTTTTGAAAAATATAAAAAAGAATGGAACGGCTTATTCCAAATAAACTATTATTTACCCCAGCATATGCATTTAACATTAAATATTCAAGGGCATAAAAACTATTGGCAACTATTTGCGTTTTTAAGACTTTAGATCGACTACGAAATTGTAAACTAATTGTATATAAAACAAACGCTATTAAGGCAAATATTTGCGCTACTACTACAGTCGTACTCATAAAACACCTATTTCTTTTAAATTATTTATAAAATCCTCACTTGTTTTATCGATAAAACGAAAAATGGAAGTCTCATCTAAAACAATGGTTTCTCTTTCTTTGGATTGCTCGGCAATCTCTCCCATCTTCTCGACAATTATTTGTAATTTATCAAGAGGAATTTCCGATATTTCAGAATTTATATTAGGAAGTTCTTCATAGAACAAAGATAAATCCAAGTTATACTTATCAATCATTTTAATATTTAGATTAGTATAATCATTATATAGTATTGTCATAAATAATTCTGGGGTCAACTTTTTTGTTTCCCCATTTTTATAATGGACTTCATCTTGAGTAGTACCACAATAACTATTTATAAAAAGACCAAACCATAACATATCAGCAAATAGATGGCAATAATAACCTAGATTAAATGGATTATCTTTTAATGTATCCTTATATTTATCAAGAAACTTATCTAATTGCGGAATATTATATCCTTCAGCGACTAAAAAATGGGAATCGACTTTTGATTCACCAATTTGTTTACTGATATCAGGAGCAATACTACCTAATAGAAATTCTTTTTCATGTATTTTTAATATTTCATTTACTTTTTTCGCAATACACATATGAATTATTGCTGATGCCATAATCCTCACCTAGTATAATTATAACTAAAAAAAAGTAATAGTCAAAGATTGACAGTCATTACTTTACTCTTTTTGACATATTACTAGACATACTTTTGATATTTAACAATATAATTGTCCTTTTTCGTTGTTTTTTCAATACCAATAAATTTATACTTTCCAAACTTACGAATACTAAAAATATCCTGTTCTTTTAAAGTATAGGATGATTTAGTGAGAACTTCATAATTAACTAAAAGCTCCTTATTTTTAATCTTATCTATGACATTACTACGATTAGTATTAATAATTCTTGAAATAATAGTATCAATTCTAAGACTAGAAACAATTATGGAATACTCTTCATATTTTTGATGATAATTTTCTAAATAATTTAGTTCTCTTTCTACTAATTCAATTGGTGCATTCCTAATGAAGAGAAGATTACTTCTAATATAATTATCGATTATCTTTAATATATAAATGTAATATTTACCATCATCAACAATGATATCACCAAACATTTCATTAGTTATATTTAAGGAAAATAAAGTACCTAGGATATCTTGATGACGTAGTTCTACTTTGGATTTTATCTCGTATAAAATTACTTCTGGGGGCGTTGTTACATATAGAATAACTTTATTACAATCAGGATATGTTTTAAAAATCTTATATTCATTCTTTTTTAATTTAGACTTTACTAAATTGAAATCTTTTGGATCTAAAAAGAAAGTACTCTCTCCCCTTTTAATCTTATCAATATTCTTCTTTATGTTATAAATAGTATCACCACCAAAAATGGATTAATATATTACTTCTTTAATTCCAAAACTCTAGGCATTTCTTTTGCCAAACTTTCTGAATAAGCAAGTTCATCATTAATTCTCTCTAGATAAATATTAGCACTTCTTTTCATACTACTCAAGGCTTCTTTACTAACAATTAAAGGATTTGCAGGCTTTCGCGTTGGTATTTTTGGTAATGGGCCTTTTCCCGATATCGTTATATAGTTTCTCATGATTACCTCCCTAACTTATTTTTATATTATAGTAAAAAAATAAAGCTGTCAATTCTTTCATATTTACAAAAAAGGACTTTTGTGGTATAATAAAGAAACTTTTTTTAGGAGTGATAGATATGAGTATAGACATAGATAAATTAACAAATGGTGAATATGTGACGGAACCATATACTTTATTGGAAAAATTGGGTGTTACAACACGACAAGACGTCATTCAAGCACTAATTTTAATTCATCGTCATAATGCTAAAATAATTGAAAGTGAAAAATATCATCTTATGGAGTTACGTCACCAACAATCAATTCTTGATAATTCTCCCTCTCTTGAGCCAACTATAGTTGTTCCTTCATCTATGGAAACTACTCATGAAGAAGAACCTACTTTAGAGCAAGATAATCATATTGCCGAAATTCTTTTACAAATTGAAGCAAGTGATATTAGTGATATGTATAAATATTTACCTGCACGAGATGATCCTAAGTTTTTTAATGTTCTAAATCAATTAATGAGTACTTATTATAAAGAAATAGTTTTTTATAATCGTTATTTAGCAGAATTTAGAGGTAAATTAAGTAGTAGTGAAGCTGAAGAAATTAAAGTCATTTTAGATCGTAAAGAAAGTGTTTTTGAAGCCTTAAAAGACTATCGTTTAGGAAATAAAGAAGAAGAATTAGTGCCTGAAGAAAATACTAAACCAGTTTTAATTCATTTAGAATCAGCTAATCATGCGTCACTCTTCTGCCAGGACATTGAAAAAATAAATGTTCAACTCTATAAGCATTTTCTTACAATATATGAACCATTTATTTTAGGTAAACCTATTACTATTGAAAGGATGAAATATTATCCTAAATTATTAAAATTAAAACAACCTCTTCATCAAGCTCGTATATATTTAACACATATTTCTGATAACATCTATACTGTTTTAGGAGCAATTAATAAAAAGACAACTTGGGGTGTATTAGAAAATAATTTTATCAATAATCGTTATACGACTTGGAATCTTCAACAAAGAAGTATTTTAGGTAGTCTTGATGATCCTTCTTTTATTGAAAAACAGAATGAAAGAACAGAGAAAGTTTTAAGACTTTTAAAAGGTGAGAAATAATATGGATATAATTAGTTTAATCAAAGACGAAATAAAAGAAAACAATCCATCTCTTGAAGAAGAAAAAATAAAATATATTGATAGTATTTTAAAAAAGTATAAACAATTACAATTATTATCATTAGATGATATTTCCGTTAGTGAATTGTTTGCTTTAGCATTACTAATCAATGATCAAAATATTAGTTTAAAAGAAGTAAAAGATGCTGCTTCCAAAGTTCAAAGTGCTTTTACGGAATTATATAAAAATGATTTAAAGTCCTTTTTCAGTTTTTTATGTTCAATATCTAATCATGAGGAACCCAATAATATTGATTTATTTGACGGTGAATCAATAAAAATAAATTTTTCTAAAATTAGAGCAAAATTACCTAAATATCATGATTTTAAGGAGTTCATAACCAAATATGATAAAAGAGTTAATGGTTTTTTTGATGATTGGATAGATCTTATTGATGGTAAGAGTTGTCAAGAAGCAGCTCGTGATGCTATCGAATATCGAATTGTTAATGATCAATCACTTGCACGTAGAAGAGATCGTATAGTTAATAATGCTAAGGGCATGATTCGTGAAATTAGTAATTTTGATGAAGTCATTAATAGAGTATCGTCTTATTTATCTAATTTAAAAAAGGATGTCAGTCATAAAAAGGCCAATATTAGTATTTGTAATGATTTAATAAAACTATTTGAAAGTAAAAAAAGATTGGATAGTATTGATTCTAAATGGCGTGTTTTATCAAGCAAATTACATATTGCTCTTTTAGCGATTGCCCTAAAGGGTCAAGATATAAAATATTATGATTTAAAAGAAGAAGAAGATCATTATGAAAAGGACTTCGCTATTCGAAAGATATTGTTTGATTATGGAATGAATCCCGGTTTAATTAAAACTTTAAATGGTTTTATAGTTGATAGTGAAAAATTAAAAGGATTTTTAGATACTTTAAAAGAAAATGGATTTCCTATTAATAGTATTGATGATAAAGACTTTTTCATGGCTTTATTAAACAGTGACAATGATAGTTTAACAAGAATTTTAGGATATTATAAAACGGGAGCTTTTACTCTTCCCTTTTTAAAGGAACATTATGATCAAATAATAAATGATAAAGATGATTGTACTTTTAGAAACTTTAATATTTTTCGTAATGAGAGTGCTCCTTTTAGTTCTGATAGATATGATTGTAGTTTACTTTTAATGGATAGTGAAGAATTAGAAAGAAGAATTAGTCTTGCGAAAAGTTATGGTTTAGAGTTAATTAAAAATGAAAATGTTTTTAATTTAATTAAAAATGTAGAATTATTTGATTTAGTTGATTTTGCGATGGAACATCAATTACCAGTTAGTGAAGTCCTAAAAGTAACAGAGGATTTTGATGGTTTTAAAAAGCGTGTCATAATATCTGAAAACTTTGGCTTTGATGTTTTAACTGATGAAAGAGAAATTGCTTATGGAATCAAAAATGGTAATTCCTTCTTTCTCAGTTGTAGTGACATCGATGAATTAATTTTAGATACTACACCTTTAAGAGAAATAAAGAGCATGAAAGAAGGATTAGATTCTAGACCAAGAATAGAATTAGATCATATTAGTGAACAAGTCCGAACACTTGATGAAAACTTTCTAGATTCTAATAATTTGATATATAACTTTAATGGTGTTTTAATTTCCCGTAATAAAGTTTTAAGAAATAGTAAAGTTTTAAAAGAAATGTTTCCTAAGGCTAATGAAGATGAAGTATTATATCAATCTATAATATATAAAACTATTTTAAGTGATGATGAAATTGATACTATTAGCAAATGTATATTTAAAAATAAAGAGAAAAAATTAGTTTAAAAAAAGAAATCATTTTATTGATTTCTTTTTTGACATCTTCGACACAATACTTTAATTTTATTATTGCTTTCTTGTTTTGGTTGATCTTGTTCTACTTCTGGAACAATACTTTCTACTTTTGCTGGTGTGGTATTATTTGCTTGTATTTGTTGTGGTGGTGTTTGAAATGCTTTTGGAATCGTACTTTCTACTCTTCCAGGAGCAAGTTCACTTGCTGTTTCCCTTTTTGCTTCACTATTTACTGGGCTTTTTTCTTCAGTTTTCGTAGTGTTTCCTTTTTCTATTTCTTTTACTTTAGCTAACTCTTTATCCATTGATGAGCTAACTTTTTTCATTTGTCTTAATTCTTTGGAAATTTGCTTAATTTTTTTATGAGTAATTATTTTAGTTGTTGCACTAGCAGCTATTACAACTCCAGAAATTATACCTAAAGTTATTAAATCACCTGGATATAAATCAGTCAAACCTTTTACATAAGCTTTTCCTGGTAAATTTTCAGGCATATATTTAATTACACTATATCCAAATGAAACGACTGGAAATATTACGCACCAAAGAGCAAATAATGCTACTTTAATAGTATCAAAGCAATTAAATTCCTTCAATTCCTTCCAAAACTCATAATCTTCTTGATGTTCTTTAATTTTGTTTTGAAGCATTGTTTTTCTCTCTTCTAAAATAGATTGTCTCTCATTATCTCTTTTTCCTTCTGTAACTGGACTTTGATTATTTTCATTATTCATATTATCACCTTCCTTTTTTTATAAATTATTGATTATTATTTTTTACAGTTCTTACTTTTACTAAAACTTTAGCCTTATTATCAGTTTTTTCAATTGGCTTGTCACTACTAATAGTAGGAGCAAAAGATTCAACTACTGGAGAAATAACTTGTTGTTCTTGACCATTAGAAGTTTCTTTAATAGGAGAATCGACTGTTTTAGAATTGATAGTTTTTTCTTTAACTATTGGAGTTTCTTTAGCTACTTTAGAACTATTATCTTTTTCATTAGTTTCTATTTTTTCAGATTTTTTACTTAATAATTCATATCTTTTCTTTTGTTCTGAATCAATTTTGTTTTTTACCATTTTTGATTTTATTTTAAATATACCTAATTCAGGTAATGAAGTTATAAACTGTCCCATTTCACCTACAATAACTGGTCCACAAATAATTCCATAGAATGGCCAACCAGCTGAAAGAACATCGCTAACGAGACTATCTATAAATGTACTAATCCCACCCCCATTATATTTAACTATGTTAAGGATAAGACAAGCAATAGTAGCAATACTATAAATAAGAGCTGTTGCTCCACCTACAAACTCATCTAAGAACTCCATATCAATAGAATCTATGTTACTTTCAATATCGCTAATTTTTCTATTTATATCATCATCTTTTTCCCTAAGTTCTTCTAATTTTTCTTCATTTTCTTCTAATAGTTCGTCAATACTCTTTTCTCTTTTTTTATCTTTTTTTGTGTTATTATTATTCATTTTTTTCACCTACCTTTTTCTCTTTGTCTTGAGAAATAAAAAAACAAGACTCTGCATAAATGCAAAGTCTTGTTATGGTTAACATATCGCGGATTAAACATCGAAATGACGCAATATGTATATAAATCAAAGATTTATATCAACTACTCCCCTTGACATGTTTAGAATTATACCATATTTTGTTGGTTTTGTCAATGAAAAGATTTTGTAGGTAACTTTTTAACTAATTCTTTTCCTTCTAATTTATCGCCTAATTGTGGTATGGGAAGTTCTTCACCATACTTTTCTTTTTGTATTTTAAGCCAAACATCAAGATTAATTCGATCATTCAATCTTGGCATGACATCTTTTAGTTCTGGATAAATTTTTGTTATATGATTACGCATGACAGGGAATGCATTTCCAAGCCCTAAAGATGTAACTAATTTATCATCTAAAATAAAATAAGCAATTTCATATACTTTGTTGAAGTCATCTACACAGCTAGTACCAGTAGTAGCACTCAATACTGTACCTAAATCAAAATTCTTTACCATAATGCACCTCAGAACAATATTATATTTATTTATCTTTAAAAGTCAATATATTAGAAAAGAGAGATTAATTATCTCCCTCTTCCAACATAGTAGTTATAAAAATACCATATCCCATTTTATTTTTGCTTTGAATAGCGTGCGTAACGGCTCCTACTATTTTACCATCTTGAACAATTGGACTACCACTCATTCCTTTAATTACACCATTAGTCTTACTAAGTAGATTCTTATCAGTTATTTCAAATAAAATATTCTTAGTAGAATTATCATAGTCGATGTTTACTATGTTTATTTTATATTTTTCTTTTGTATTTCCGTTAGTGACAGTGTAAATATATGCTTCGCCTTCTTTAATATCATCTATGTCGCCTACTTCAATTAAATCTTGATTACTAAAAACACCACTATATGTTCCGTATATTCCACTTTCAGTATTTTCATTTATATCACCATAGATAATATCTTCATTTAGCGTTGCTTCTTTTTCACCTGTTTTATTGGATGTTGATTTATTAATACCAGTTATCGTTGAAGAAAAGATTTTACCATCTTTAATATCTACTTTGGTATTGGAATAGCCTTCAATTATTTCGTGTCCTAAAGCACCATATACTGATGTTTTAGGATCAATATACGTTAAAGTACCTATTCCTGTTATTTTATCTTTGACATAGAGTCCTGTCTTATAAACACCTTGTTCATCTAATTTAATGTGTAGTGTAGTTTTAATTTTTTTATTTTTTCTTAATAATGTTAGATCGATTTTCTCATCTTTTAAGGAATTATCCATATCTTTGACCATTTCATCAATATTTGTTACTTTTAAATTGTCAACTTCTATTATTTTGTCGCCTATTTCAATATCATTATTATTAATATTCTTACCATCTATTTGATAAAAACCAACAATAATAATTCCATTAGAAGATATTTCAATTCCAACATTTTCACCACCTAAAATTACTTTATCAGAATAAGCAAAGACTAAATTAGGTATAACAAATGTAAAAATTGTTAAAAATATTAGTAGTTTATTTTTTATTTTCATAACTCATCTCCTTTTTTAAAATTAAACTACACTATTATTTTTATCATAAAAAAAATTACCATAACTGGTAATTAATTTCTTTGATTGGTAATTAATTTTTTATGCCACGAAATTCATTATGAATTAAGTTTTGCCCTTTAGAATTCATTACTTGACGAGCAGGATTTCTTTCAATATGAACATTAGCAAAAGGATCTTTTTTTGTTGGCATATTACTTTCCCCAGCTACATTAGTAGGACTAGAAGAAACTCCAGCAACACTACTTGGGCCTTTATTTAAACCGGCGATATTCCCACTTTTTAAATTTTGACTAGCAGGATTAAAAGTATTTGAACCATAACCATTAAAAGCATTATTAAACATATAATCACTCCTATTTTATATAAAAAATTATAACATAATATATATTGGTAAAAAGGATTATATTTTTATACTTTACTATTTTTGACAAAAAAAGAAGAATTATTCTTCTTCAATTTTAAAATTACTTAACGTTCCATCTTCATTTAAAATTTTATTGACATTTGCTTCAGCATTTTTTAACTTTTCATCACATACTTTAGCAATCTTCATAGCTTCCGTAAATTTGTTAATAGCGTCATCTAATGGTACATTACCACTTTCTAAATCTTTAACAATTTGTTCCAAATTATTTAAATTTTCTTCAAAAGTATTTTCTTTTTCTTTAGCCATAATTCCTCCTATATAACTTTACTATTTATTTTACCATCACTTAGTTCAATCTCTAAAATATCATCTTTTTTTAAATCTTTAACTTTAGTAATTACTCTATTGTTTTTACGTGTAATGGAGTAACCTCTTTTAATCGTTGAAAGAGGATTTAAAGTCTCTAATTTATTGACTAATAATAAGTATTTATTAGTGTTATTAGTTAAAAGATTAGTCATATTGATATGTAATCTATCCATTTGTTTTAAGTATTCATCTTTTTTGTTTTTATAGATGATATCAGGATTATTTAAGATATAACTTGCTTTGATGTTATTGAGACGCGTCTTATTAGTATTTATAATATTTAAAATATTTAACTGTAGACGTTCTAATAAATTATCAAATTTCTGTTCAACACTTTCATAAATATTTAAAGGATTTTTTAAGACATAACTATTTTTTAAAGAATCTAATCTCTCTTTTAAGTTTTTGATGATGTTATTAGTACTCTTATTAAGACGTATATATATTTGATTTAAATAATTATAAAAATCACTTATATTAGGAACAGCCATTTCGGCAGCTCCAGTTGGTGTAGGAGCACGTAAGTCACTGACGAAATCACAAATGGTGAAATCAATTTCATGACCAACTGCTGAAATTACAGGAACATCTAAATCATAAATGGCACGGGCAACAATCTCTTCATTGAAGCACCACATATCTTCGATTGATCCGCCACCACGACCAACTATTAAGACATCAAGATCAAAATCTTTAGTACGATTGATATTGCGAACAATGTCTTCAGCGGCTTCTTTTCCTTGTACTAAGCTGGGAAAAAGAATGGTTTCTGCAATGGGCCAACGTCTTTTAATCGTCGATAAAATATCTTTGATTGCGGCACCAGTTGGTGCTGTGATTATACCAATCTTTTTCGGAATCTTGGGAATCTTTTTCTTATGCTTAGGATCAAATAATCCTTCTTGTTCCAATTTCTTTTTTAACTTTTCAAATTCGACATAGAGGTTACCCATACCATCTTCAATCATATCACTGACATAGATTTGATAACCACCAGTTGCTTCATAAACACTAACTTTACCAATGACTAACACTTTTGTACCATCCATTGGACTAAATTTTAATTTAGAAGCGTTTCCTGCGAACATAACGGCATTTATACGCGTGTTTTCATCTTTAATAGTAAAATATAAGTGTCCACGCGAATGAGCCTTAAAATTGGATATTTCGCCCTTTAAACAAATATGATTTAAATTGCTATCATTATCCATCTTATATTTAATATATCTAGTTAATTGTGTAACTGTAATGTAATTATCAGTCATTATTTCTCTCCATCTTTAAAAATCTTATCAAGAGTAGCATTAATCATTTTAGTTACTTTTTCATCACTATATTTTTTAGATAATTCAATTGCTTCATTAATCGAAACAACGCTAGGTGTATCAGTATATTTCAATTCATATATACCAATTGATAAAATAGCCTTATCAACTTTAGATAAACGCTCAATATCCCAATCAACTAAATATTCATTAGCGATTTTAACAATCTCTTTTTGTTTTTCTAAAACACCATTAACTAATAAATTGACAAAATCATTTTCAACTTCTAATAGATCTTTAATAATAGCCTTTATATCATAATCAGTCTTACTAGCTTCATAAATATATACTTGATATAAAGCTTTCATTGCTATTTCACGAAGTTCACTTCGACTTTTCATACCCATCACCTATAAAAATTTTATCATAAAAAAAAGATAAAGTCATTACTATCTTAAACTTTATCTCAAACATTATTCTATTATTTAGAACCAATTTTTTTAATTTTAATTTTTTCACCATAAGATTCCTCTTCAAGACTACTAATTGTTGTTTCGGTATCAAAAAAATTAGTACTATTACTCAATGTTAGGGAATCATCAAGGAAAAACTTTTTAGCTTTGGCACTATTAATACTTATACCAAGGTTTTGCAAATAATCCGTAATCATTAATGGTGATTCTAAGTAAGGATATCCAAATCTTTTTTCATCATACTTTTTTAATTTTTTATATATATCACAAATTAATTTAAAAGCGACATTATAATCAGATGTAACACCTCTTGTATGATTAGCATAAATACATAAAATTACGCATTTTTTAAGAGCTGTAAGATTCCATTCTTTATCTTGAAATCCTTGTCTTTGGATAATGGCCAAATAATCATTTTCATTGTTGACATCAAATGCTGTACCAATAATATAGAGTTGATCCGAAGGTGTACTCAATAATACAATATCCCTTTTTTGACCATTTTTAAGCTTAACTATTTTTTTCTTTTTATATGTCGTTAATAATGAAGTACGCACTTCCATAGTAAATAATTTTGATGTTTTTAAAAAGTGATGAAAGTCTTTACTATTAAAAGTATCTATTGAACGTCCTTGTAGATTATCTATAATTTCTTCTAAACAGGCATTTAGTAAATCTTTTCTTGTCAGTTTTTGAGGATTATCACCAAGAATAATTTCAGCATTTTTATTGATTAAAAATAATAATTGATTTAAATCATAAAATTCATTTTCAACATCAACTTTTACCTGATCGGTACATCTAGCATTAAGAAAAGATTCTATTAATTTAGAAAAATTGCAACTATAAATGGTTATTTCCGACTGACATTTACTATCAAAATAACGCATTTCTCTTTGAAAATTATAACATCTTATTTGATAGTCATTTTTTTCTCTATTATGGACTTTCTCAGTTTCAATAAAAGCTATACTTGAGCCACAAACACCCGTTAATAAAAATGTCAAAAATAATGTTCCTCCCAACATATTACATCACCTACTTTAATACTTTAACCAATTTTTTTGGTGTTTGATCAATTTGATTATTTGATCTATCTTTATCAAATTCATTTATTAAGTCAATATAATAATCTTTAAGAGGACTATAACGATCTTTAGATGGAGGTAGACACTTGGAATAATGGTCAATGGTATCATCATCCATAATGTCTTTAACAAATCGCCTAATAATGTTTTGACAATGATCTCTATTACTTTCCCATAAATCTTCACAAAGAGCAAGCACTAAGTCCTTCGCTATTATTTTGTTTCGTTTATCATCTATAGCAAACTGACAACTTCTTTTAATGATAATTTGAGCTATGACTAAGTCATTATAATGAAACTCTGCACATCGCGCGCTAACTAGTTTTCTAATCAAAGTGATATTACTATTTTTTTTAATTTCTTCATAATTATCATTTTCTTGAGCTAATATTTCAAAAATAGCAAGATAATCTTTATCGCATTCGGGATCAAAACCTTGACTAGCAACTGATTGTAAATACCAACGCTCACCTGAAAAAAACTTCCTCTTTCTTCCATCTGGTAATATTGATATATGGGCTTTTTTATACTTTTCTAATAGGCCATTTTTAATATTTTCATTTAAGACTTCAGTCTTTCTTAAATATTTTTTTAAGTCATTATCATTAAAACTATTTAAAGGACGACCTTTTAAAAATTTATTGACATCATTTAAAATAGTATTTAATAAAACTTCTCGTGATTTAATAGGACAATTATCAATCATATAGTAATAAGTGTTAATGAGATATAATAATAAATTTAAATAATAGTAATCTTCTTCTACATCAATGGTAATATGGTCAGTAAAACGACTATCAAGATATTTTTGAATGAGATTTGTGAAATTACAAGTATTGACAGTTATTTCATCAAAATGACACTTTTCCTCAAAATAACGCATAATTTGTTGCGTTTTATAGTCTTTGGCATTTAAATCTTGTAGATGTTTTATATCATTTTTTATGCTAGTATATCCAATGATGGTAGTTCCAGTGCCCATTATAACAGATGTTAATAATGCTACCCCAAAAGTCATATAAATTCCCCCTATTTGCTTTAATTATTTCGATTATATCTTTTTTCTTTAACTTTAGGTTTTGTTTTGGTAATATCATTTTCCATATTTTCTAAATATGATGATATATCCTTTGGCATTTCTACAATCATTTTTTGCGATGGATTTAGTAGAGCATGAGCATAAGCTATTAAATGATCTTCAATAGTTGATTGTTCGATTTCTTTACCGACATTATTATGAATAAAAACAGCATATTCCTTAAGTATTAGATAAGCAATATGATAACCATGCTGATAATACTCTTCGCGTTCTTCTAATATTGGCTTAACAACTCTTTTTAATAGACCAATGTCCCAAGGTACACTTTGTAAAAGAATATTATTAGTGACGATATCAACAATTATACTATTGTAATTATTTTCTTTATCAGGATTAAAAGCAAATCTTGTTAGATTATCCTTATATTCGCTACTGGCTTCAAAGTAGAAATATTTTCTTTTTTGATTGTGAATATTAACCCAAGGACGATTTTTATAAAGCCTTAGGATGTCTTTTTTTGTTTCTCTACTAATTAAAGAAGTATCTTTAATAAACTCTATAGCATCCTTATCTGTAAAAGGAACCAGGGATTTACCATTTTCTGAAAATGAAATATAAACATCATTTAAAATAGTATCTAAGAGTTTCCTTCTTGACATGTTTACATCTAATGAATTAACAATTTCATCATAGTGATGATTAATGATAAATAGAAATTGATTTAAATCATAAAAATCTTTGTCAATATCAACTTTTACATAATCAGTGTAATGACTATTTAAAAATTTTTGAATGACATCATTAAAATTATAATGTTCTTTGGCGATGTCTTTAATTGGATCCTCGCCCTCTCTTTCTAATAACCATCTTTGCTCATAATATTGCATTTCCCAAGTATCTTTGTGTTCGCCAAATTTAATTTCTTTAGCAAAAAATATTATATTAAATGTAAAAAGGGCACCGGCACCAAATATAAGTAAAAATTCCATAATTCCCCCTAATAGAAATATTATTTAAACTCAAAGTCAAAGTCAAGAATACGAACGATATCGCCTTCTTTAGCTCCCATTTCTAATAATTTATCATCAACGCCCATACGACGAATTCTTTTCGCAAAACGTTGGATACTCTCATCAGTATTGAACTTTGTCATTTTAAATACGCGTTCGACTTCTGTGCCACGGATGACCCAAACATCGCCTTCTTTAGTAATTGTATAAGGTTCTTCTTTTTTGAATTTATAAAGGACGTGTGACTCAAAGGCTTCATCTTCAAAAAGCGGTTCGTTAGGAAGTTTATCTAACTCTTCGGCTAAGTAATCAATGACGTCTTGAAGTCCCGTATTAGTTATAGCACTAACTTCAAATATTTTAACATTCTTAACTTTCTTTTTGAATTCTTTTAAGTTTTCTTCTGAATTAGCACCATCCATTTTATTCGCAATAATTATTTGTGGTTTCTTTAAAAGATTCTTATTGAAGTCCTCTAATTCTTTATTAATTTTAATATAGTCTTCATAAGGATCTCTTCCTTCAAAAGAACTGATATCAATGACATGGGCAATGATCTTTGTTCTTTCAACATGTCGAAGAAATCTATCACCTAAACCTTCGCCTTGACTAGCACCTTCAATTAATCCTGGAAGATCGGCAAGAACAAAACTCTTACCATTACGACTTTGACAAACACCTAAATTTGGAACCAGTGTCGTGAAGTGATATGCCCCAATTTTAGGACGGGCTTTACTGACACAGGAAATGATAGTACTCTTACCAACACTTGGCATTCCAACTAACCCAACATCGGCCATTAGTTTTAGTTCAACTTTTAATTCACGTTCTTCGCCAGGCTCGCCATTTTCCGCGAAATTAGGAGCGGGATTAGACTGTGTTTTAAAAGCTGTATTGCCACGGCCACCACGGCCACCATAAGCAACTACTACTTCATCATTTTTACCTTTTAAATCAGCAATTATTAAATCCGTATCAAGATCCGTAATAACGGTACCTTGGGGAACTTTGACAATGACGTCACTAGCATTTGCTCCATTCTGATTTTTTCCTTTACCATTTTCGCCCTTTTCACCTTTTATCGTTTTCATGTAACGCAAATCAATTAAAGTATGAAGTCCCGTATCAACTACAAACTTGATATTAGCACCTCTTCCGCCATTACCACCATAAGGCCCACCCATAGGGATATACTTTTCACGGCGAAAGGCAAGACAACCATCACCACCACGACCTGCAATTACTTTAATTTTTGTTTCATCAATAAACATAGTATCACCACTCTTTTTATTTCCATATTATATCACATCTATTATATCAAATAAACAAAATAAAAAAGAGATAAATCTCTTTATTACTCACTTACAGGATAACAACTAACTTGTGTTTTATCTTTTCCAACGCGTTCATATTTAACAACACCAGTTACGGTTGTAAATAAAGTATCATCACTTCCGCGTTTTACATTAACTCCTGGGAAAATCTTTGTTCCTCTTTGACGATAGATAATTGACCCAGCAGTAGCTGTTTGTCCATCTCCAACTTTAGCTCCTAATCTACGACCAGCAGAATCACGTCCATTAGATGTAGAACCTTGTCCTTTGTGGTGAGCAAATAATTGTATATTTAATCTTAAAAAGCTCATTAGTTTTCCTCCTCTATCTTAATATTTTTAGGATAATCATTTTCCAATTCCTTTAACAAATTAAGCATATTCGTTATTAGATTATCAACGATTTCATTATGTTCATTAATAATGATTGTAAAATTATCTTCTTTTGAATTATAGGTTAGATATTTTTGATCAAACATAAGAATGGCATTTACAGTTGTCGTAACAATACTTGAAACACTACTACAAACGATATCTTTCCCATAACTAGCATAATCAGCGTGTCCTAAGACATCAATCTTTTTAATATCTTTGTCTTTAGATACTACTACTCTAATCATAATTAACCTTTAATCTTTTTAATTTCAACTTTTGTATAAGGTTGTCTATGACCCATTGTACGACGGTTACTTCTATCTTTTTGTTTATAAGTAAAGATTCTTATTTTCTTACCTTTACCATTTTTAACAATTTCACCTTCAACAGATGCACCACTAAGATAAGGATTACCTACTTTGTCGTCACACATTAATACTTCGTTAAAAACAACTTTATCTCCTGCTTCACCATCAAGCTTTTCAACAAAGATAAAATCACCTTCACTGACATAGTATTGCTTACCACCAGTCTTAATAACTGCTTTCATGAATATTCCTCCTTTATATATTTTCTAGACTCGCTTTTGAGGTACATAAATGTTTAAACCTTTTCAATGCGGTTTGAAGCTATAAAGGCATCAAACATTAAGATTTTAACATAAACAGCGATTTTAGTCAACATTTACAATAATTTTTATGCGAAAGAAAAAGAAAAATTTAATTAATTAAACTTTTCCATTTGCTTCATAATTTGATTAATTTGTTTTTGAGATGGTTTTCTACCCATTTGTAACATTAAAGTTTTAATCATTTCTTCATTTATTGGTGGATTTTTCTTTAAGTAACTAGTCATAACTTTCTTACAAACAAAGAAACCGATAATGACACCAACTACTAATCCAATTACAAGCCATAATATGTTTTGCCACATATAAATCATCTCCTATTTAGTATTTTACTAAAAATTATATGATTAGACAAGACTTTTAATTCGGGATAAGAAAAAATAGTCATCATTATTGAAATCACAGGCAAATAAGAGATATTTATATTTGTTTAGTAATTCAAAAAACTCTGTATAATTTTGAATAGTATTAATGACGATATGAGTATTTTTAATTTTCATGATACTTACTTCATCAGAATAAAGATTATTAATGATGTGTTCATCTCTATTTCTTGAATAGCGCATTTTATTTTTTAATTCTTTATAGATACAACGATCTAAATCATATTTATTTATAGGCATGACTAATTGTTTAAAAAGATTATAGCCATATTCAAGGTCCTTTTTATTCATTTCATATATTTCTAATAAAATGTTATATAGACCTCTTGGATAATCTTTATATAAATCATAGAATTCCTCTCTAATACTAAAAATGTAATATATTCGCATCATCATCACCTATTTTAGTATAGAAGAGTCTATAAGAGAAAAATGTAGAAAAAAAGAATTATTTTAATAATTCTTCAATTTTTTGGGTAATATCTTTAACGGTAAAATGATATTCTTTTAAAACAGCATCTTTTTTACCACTCAAGCCAAATTCATCAATCGTGAATAAGTAATCTTTACTTTTTACAAAGCGGTACCAAGAATAAGAAGAAGATGCTTCAATGACAAAGGTTTTAGTATCATTTGGTAAAATTTCTTCTTGATATTTCTTAGTTTGACGCATAAAGACTTCAATTGATGGCATAGATACAAGACGAATGTCATATCCTTTACTCTCTAATTCTTTTTTGACTTGACTTGCCAAAAGCATATCTTCACCAGTTGAAATGATGATACCATCTATTTTTTTATGTTCTTTCTCTAAAATATAAGCACCCTTAGTCGTTTCGTTAACGCTTGTAAATTCATTTATTGGTACTTTATTACGGCTTAAGACAAGAACTGCTGGTCGTCTATTTTCAAAAATAGCTTTGTAAGAACCAATGACTTCATTACTGTCAACGGGACGATAGACATCTAAATTAGGCGTACTGCGCAAAGATACTAATTGTTCTATTGGTTGATGAGTTGGTCCGTCTTCCCCAACGGTAATAGAATCATGGGTAAAGACATAAATAACCGGTAAATTCATTAATGAACTCATTCTAATAGCTGGTTTAGCATAATCGGAAAAAGCGAAAAAAGTTGAAACAAATGGGGTTAAACCGGTTAAGGCAATTCCGTTAGCAATAGCACTCATAGCGTGTTCTCTAACACCAAAATTGATATTTCTTCCCAAAGGATAACTATTAGAAAAAGCACTACTACTATTTATTTTCGCATTAGTTGATTTAGAGACATCAGCACTACCACCGATTAAGAAAGGATAGATATCACTAATGGCATTTAATACTTTACCACTTGCGACTCTTGTTGCTTCTTGCATATCTGTTGGTAGTTCATAGATGATGTCTTTAAGTTTAACTGCTTGATGATACTTAATTATTGAATCAAATTCTTTTTTAGTGTTTTTATCAAGATTTTTATATTTCTTTTGCCAATCTTGATAAGTATCACTACAACGCTCCTTAATCGTTTTTTGAAGAAGACTTACAGCATCTTGACTAGGTGTAAAAGGAACGTCACGAAGCGATAATTTCTCTTTTAATTTAGATAAGTCTTCTTTTTCAAGTGGTGAACCATGAACAAGAGCTGTTCCTTGATTTATAGAATATTTACCAATCGTCGTATGAACTTCAATGATGGTTGGACAATCTGACTTCTTTGCTTTTTCAATAGCTAAATCTAATTCATTAGTCTCTTCGCCATCTAAAACATTTAAATATTCCCATCCTTGGGCTTCAAAACGCATCTTAATGTTTTCACTAAAACTATTATCAAGACTACCATCTAATGTTACGCCATTAGAATCAAAAAGGACAATTAGTTTACTAAGATCTAATTTACCAGCTAAAGAACAAGCTTCATAACTTACTCCTTCCATTAGGTCGCCTTCACCACAAAGGACATAAGTATAATAATTGATTAAGTTTTCACCAAAATATTTTTCAAGATATTTTTCGCCGATGGCTATACCAACGGCATTCGCAATTCCTTGTCCTAAAGGACCAGTTGATACATCAACTCCTGGTGTAACATCTAATTCGGGATGCCCGGGAGTAATTGAATTAACCTGACGAAACTCTTTTAAATCATCTAAACTGATTTTATAACCAGCCATATAAAGTGTAGCATATAAAAGACTTGAACCATGACCAGCTGATAAAACAAAACGATCACGATTTATCCATTTATCATCACTTGGATTAATCATTAAATGATTGGCGTACAAATCACAAACGATAGGTGTAGCTCCAAGGGCAATTCCTGGATGCCCACTTTGAGCATTATCAATCATATCAATAGAGAGACCTCTAACATTATCAATAATACGCTTATCAAGTTGATTATTTTCTTTTTTAAAACTTATCATTCTATCACCTTTTCCCTATTATAACATAGATTATTCTTTTTCCAAAAATTCTTTTTGAATGTGTTCTAAAGCATATTTAACACCATCTTCATCATTACTTTTTGTAATGAAGTCAGCTTTATCCTTTAACTCTTGATAACCATTACCCATTGCTATTTTATAGCCTACTTCATCAAACATTTCCATATCATTAATGTGATCCCCTATCGCAATACTATTTTCTTTTCTAGCATCCATAAGTTTCAAAAAATGTCTAATTCCTCTTCCTTTATTAACATCCTTTAAAGTAACATCATAGAAAAATCCCTCATTGGTATCTAATAACTTTAATTTCATCGTCGTTGAAATATTAACGATTTCTAATTCTTCAATTGTATCTAAATAGTTCCTAATGAAAAGCATTTTATCATATTCATAACTTCCAACTACAAATTGTGTTATATATTTATCTTTTATCTCTTCAATATCGGTAATTAATTTGACATATTCTGAATTTTGATACTTGTCGCTAACTATATTAGAATAACGAATCATTTCCGTATTAAAAGTAATAACTAGACCATTATTATTGCAATACTCATAAACTCTTTTTAATATATCAAAAGGAATTTTTACATAATCAATTATTTTCTTTTCTAAAGAATCATAAATCAAACTACCATTCGAAGAAATGAGATAACGACTATAACTTTTCTCTTTATCTAAATCTAAAAGATACTTATTACAGCGACCGGATGTATAGACAATATCATATCCATATTTTTTTATTTCATCCATGGCTTTTCTATTTTCAATAGTTACTTCTTTATTTGAATTTGTTAAAGTACCATCTATATCAATAAAAATATATTTTTTCATATATCCTCCAAAGAAAAAATAGGATAAACCTATTTTAATAATTGTACACCTTGTAATACATATTTACCATTATTATAAGTATATAGGTAACGATAAATATCCCCTTTTGACATATATTCATCACTTGTTACATTCATATCATTAGTAATTATAGTTTTTAAAGAAGGGTCTTTATAGACAGCTTGGGCATTAGTAAAGACAACGCGAACATCAATATAAAGATTATTTTTTTCTTTAGTAGCTGATACAAATTCTTGTTTTGGAATACTAGATATTTTTTCATTTGATTTATAACAAGTACCAACATAATTATCATTTTTTAATGTAAACTTTATATTTGAAATAAAATTACCATTGTCATAATAAGAGTAATTAAAAGTTACATACTCTTTAACATTAGTATTAAAACGTTCTGTTAAAATTCTTTGTATTTCACTATTATGTATTGCAATATTACTATTACATATATCATTCATAGTATTTTTTTCTTTTACTAAATTATTAAAATCATTAGTTTTACTAACCAAAAACAATTTATTTAAATCTGTAAGAGAAGATATTTTAGTTGGATCATTTTTAAATAACACTAAAGTATCATTATCATAATATTCTTCATTTTGGTATATTATTTCTTTTATAATAGTATTGAGTTCTATATTATCATTTACAATTAAACCATCGCTCAATTCACTAATCTTTTTTTCTTGATCAGTCTTTTCTTCTTGCTGTGTCATATCGGTTTCTTTTTCATTAGATTCTTCTTTATTATTGGACTTTAGTGGATCAAAAAAGAAAAGAGTAATCATAATGAATAATGTCAAAACAATGAGAATTAATAAGATAAATAATTTTTTACGCAATTCTTGTTTTTCTTCATCAGTTAAAGTTTTTACTTTGGTATTTTCGTCAATAGGTACAAAATCATTTGAATCATTTAAATTATTAATATCATCATATGAATCATTTTTATTAGTTGCTGAAGTTTCTTGCCACATTTTTTCATGATTGTATTTAGTCATGTTATCAGCCTCCAATTTTACAATAACATTATATCATTATTTAGTATATTAAACAATTAATTTAAATCTAAATCATCACTAGCAAACAGGTAATTAATATAATCATTAGTTAACAAAACATTTAAAATAAAAAAACATCTAGTAATTGACTTTATTTTGCGATACTAATTTTTATAATTTTTCTTTGAATTTATTTTAATGGGATTGACGTGAATGACAGCAAGATATATCTCATCTATTTCCTTAATTATTTCTTTTTCAAGATTATCCGCAATGCTGTGGCTTTCAAAAGTTGTTAAGTTACCATCGACAAAAATAGTTAGCGATATTTGATAACGATAACCTACAGGTGTTGAATTAAAATGAATAACTTTTTTTATTTCGGGATGATTTTTAACAATGTCTAAGACTTTTTGTTTTGTTTCATCAGATATAGATTTATCCATTAAAACATCATAACTATCCATAAAGATACGCAATGACGTATATATAATCCAAATAGATATTAAAACACCAACTACTCCATCAAACCAATATATTTTTTGCGAAGCAAAGATGACGGAAATAAGTGTAAAAGTAGTTAAAATACAATCGTTACGATGATCATAAGAATTAGATTTAATTAAAAGATTGTTGTGTTTTTTAGACAATTTATTAGTATAGATATACAGACTTAGTTTAGTGATAATTGTTACAATACATACTATTATTAACCAAATTGAATAATCATAAGTATCTTTATTAATTAAAGAAAAAAGTGCATTAGTAAATATTTTTAAAGATGTCAAAATCATAACAATACTAATTAACATAGAATAGATATATTCTGCTTTACCATGACCAAGATTGTGATCTTCATCCTTTGGTTTACTAGCAATTCTATTACCAACATAAGTCATAAGGGATGAAAAAATGTCACCAGCACTATTAAAACTATCAGCAATCATTGCTTGACTATTACTAATAAAACCAATTATTCCTTTAATAATTAAAAGAAAAAGATTACCAATTATTCCTAAAATACTTGCTTTTTTTATACTTTGATAACGTTCCATATAATTCACTCCTGTTATATTATATTATTTTTCTTCTTGTAATTCTTTTATTTTTTCATTTATCATTAAAATCAAATCAAATGATCCATCTATTTTATTTAATACTAATAATGCATCCTGTAATTTTGTTTTTAAAGGACGATTAGTTTCTATTTTCTGTGCTTCTTTTTGATAATTAAAATTAGGAATGGGATTAGCACTAACAAAATCTTTTATGTAGTCTTCAATTTGCTTTAAAACATATACTTCAAGGGGATATTCATCCATTTCCATAACACCATAATAAGCCCCAACAAGGTAATGATATTGATCTTCTAAATTCATAATTATCACTCACATTTTCTATAATTGTATTATTATTGTATCAAAAAAGTAGACCAGTAGTCTACTTTATCATCATAAATTATATTTATTAGTTTTATTTATTAGGATCAACGATAATCTTAACTGCATCACTAACACCAGAAGTTAGTTTTTCGTATGAAGCTTGAACGTCTTCTAGACCAACAATACTATCAATGAACTTAGTAACTTCAATTTCTTTTTCGGCTATCATATTAACACAACTTACAAATTCTTCTTTAGTATAAGCAATAGCACCTTGTAATGTTAATTCGTGCATAACACCCATTACTAATGGTACTGTAACGGGCTCAAGTGATACACCTACTAATACAACAGTACCACCAGTTCTTGTTGCCATGATAGCACTACTAACAGCTGGGCTATTACCACAACATTCAATGACACGATCAAATCCACGACCTGTCTTTTCTGTTACTTTAGCAAGGAAATCAGGATCAGTGGCATCCATCCATTCATCAGCTACTCCTAAGGAAACAGATTTTTCACCACGCGCTTTATTAGTCTCAGATACAACAACTAAATCAGCTCCTTGCATTTTAGCAAACATGGCTGAAACAAGACCAATGATTCCACCACCAACAACTAGAACTTTGTCACCTTTCTCAATTTTAGCAAGATTAGCAGCATGATATCCAACAGCAGTAGGTTCAACCATTGCGGCTTCATCGTCACTAACACTATTAGGCAATTTAACAACCATATCTGATCTAACACTTAATTGTGGTGCAAGACCTCCTGGATTAGTTAAAGAAAGACCAACAGCTTCATCCCAAGTATGAATACAATATTGTGGATTACCACTCTTACAAGCATGACATTCCATACAAGGTGATATAGGTAGTGCTGTTACACGATCACCTACTTGTAAATCATCTCTATCTCCTGGATCTTTAACAACTCCCGCAAACTCGTGTCCCATTACTAATCCAACAGGATTACCTGCTACCCAATAATGAATGTCAGAACCACAAATACCTGTCTTTTTAACATCTAAAACAACTTTTTTGCCATCGGCTACTGGTTCATCAATTTCTTTAATTTCAAACTCTTTAACCCCTTTAATTGCTACACTTCTCATAATTCCTCCTACAATAACAATTATTTTTTGAAGGCGCGCTTTACTTCTTTTTATTTAGTCTCTAAAAGCCTATTTTTTTACCCTCTAGTTATATTGTAAACTATATTTATTCAATAATACATATCAATAAACAACCTCTTTACACTTTTTAACACTATATAATAAAAAAGGCGCTATTTATTAGCGCGTCTTTTTTCTAAAACTTTAGCTTTTACTTGAGCATCTTCACGAACATTGTATTCAGCAATCAATAAACGATCAGCATATTCAATACTTCTATCATGCATAATATCCGTAACAACTTTATTAGCGTCTCTTCTTGCAAATCTTGATTTTGGAAGTTCAGCTTTTATTTCACGTTTTCCAACAGGGAAAGTAATATTTTCAATATGTCTATCTGCACTTCTTTCATCAATGATTTGAATTGTTTTTCTTGGTAATTTACTAACTGGTTTTTTAAATCCAACAACGACATAATATTGTTGTTTTCCTTTATAGGCAACATATAACTCACAAGGTTCATTACGATGATCATAAATATTTCCTAAAAATATAGAATCACGATAAGTTCTTTTATCTAAACCATCTACTTGATAATTAGTATAACGATGTTTTTTAATTTGACCTTCGTCTTTCATAGTTTCCCTCCTTAGTCGCTTATTTTAACACAATTCTTCGAAAAAGGCAATATCCATCATTTGCACATCATTTGCATAAAATTTTATTTTTATCATAGATTAATACTAGGAAGGTGAAATATGAGAAAATATTTAAAATATACTTTTTATTTATTTTTACCAATTATTTTAGGTTCTTTAGTTGGTCTTCTAATTGCTGGGAAAATTGATTACATGTCATTAAAGCAACCACTATTTGCCCCTCCCAAATTAACTTTTCCGATTGCTTGGAGTATTATTTATATTTTAATGGGCTTATCCTATTTTTTATTAAAGCGCGATTATCCAACTTGTCCAGAAGAGACATTAGTATATTACATTCAATTATTTGTTAATCTCTTATGGTCCATTATTTTCTTTTTATTAAAATGGCGTCTTTTAGCCGTTATATGGATTATTCTTCTTGATATTTTAGTCATATATATGATTTATCTTTTCATTAGGAGAAAGAGAATATCAGGATACTTAAACATTCCCTATTTAATTTGGATATTGTTTGCAACTTATTTGACAATTGGTATATATGTATTAAATTAAAAAACGACTATGTAGTCGCTTTTTTTATCTTTCAAAAGTTTTAAATCTAACAACAGATAAAGAAGTATGTGGATATTCTTTAGTATATACTTTAGCAAAACTATTTTCTTGTTCTTTTAAGTTTCCTAATTCTATTTCACTATTTAAAGCAAAACCATATCCCTTTTGTAATAATTTTAAAAAATAATTTTTTACTTCTAGTTCGCGTATTTGTTCAGGAGAATCTTTTTTTCCTTGTTCACGAGTAAATATATCGATTTCTGATTGTCCTTTATTATAACGCATTTGGAATAAGCGCATTGCTTCTTCACTCTCTTCTTTTTTACCATATACACGTAAAATGGCACTGTCTTTATCTAAAATATCATCACGAGCATCAATAATTAACCCTTTTTTTTCTTCTTCTTTTTTAAATGTTTCTAAAGCATAATAGAAATTATTAAATCCCGCTAAACGACGATAAAAAGCAAAATTAGATAACATCGCATCTTCTTCTTTAAACAATTCACTGAAAAAAGGAATTGAATATTCACCACTCAATAATGAACAAAGTGCTTTTTTAGTATCTTCATTTAGTATTTTAGAATGTTTTCTAATCTCTTCTTCAAATTCATTTATTTCTTTTATAGTTTTATCTGTAACAAATTTACAAGCCATAGCAAAACCTCCCTTAAGTAACTATTATAATCGTTTAATAATGATTTGTCTATTTTAAATTTTATTATATATACTATTTTCTTTCTTTTTTTAATACTTTTTCATTTAATTTTTTTAATGTAGCATTTACTTCATCTTCATCTAAACTCTCAATAGAACTACATTTTTTTAAATGTTCTGTTTCACTTTCACTATTAACAACAATTATTCCTTCTGAAAAATCGTATGCTGTCATAAATATTTCTTTATCAAAGGATGGCAGCGTAACAAGCCTTTTTACGGAATACCTATTATCTTTGATATATGCTAAAGTACAACTTTTTTGTTCCTTTTCCGAGGTCCATAAAGCATCATATAGCGATATGTGATCATCATATGATGAAACCTTTTTAGTTGAAGGAGTTATCTTAACTTCACCATCATAGTGACTTAAATAAGTAAAATTTTTATCAAAACCATATATATAAGTATATTTATTACCATTATCATCTATATCAAATACTATTAATTTATCAACAAAATCAATATTCATTTTTGGTTGATATGATAAACTATGATAATTGAAGAAATGAAGATACTCAAAGAAATGAAGTTTTGTCTTATTTTCATTTTTTTCTGAAGCCAATTCAACCCAAAATAGTTTATCTTCTTCTTTATCTATAGTTTTAGCTATGAATAAGTATTGGCTTTTTTCCCATAAACTATTACCTGGAAAATGTTTACTAGATATACTTTGATACTCTGGTTTTATAACAACTTCATCACCAACTAATAAACCTTGTTTATTATCTTCCGTAATAATATAAATACCAAGATCTATATATTCAATAGAATCATATATTGGTCCCGTATCTTTAAATGAAACAACATTTTTTTTGTTACTATCATCAACAATTATAGAAAAAATTCCATATTTATTATCTTTTTTATAAATAAAACTATTTTTTTGCCATCCTGTGTGAACTTTATCTTTATCAATATTAATATCCTTTTTTAATGTTTTAGAGTTAATCAAATCATATATATCAGCTTTATCTTGATGATGTAATAAAACATATAAATTACCACCTATATTAGTTAAAAGACTAATATCATCACAATCTAATGAAGCTACTTTTCTATAACCATCAAATAATGATATTGTGTCTTCTTGTTTAAATATAAATAATCCTAAATCAGTATCATATCTAATATCATCATATAAAGGTTTTGTTAATATTTTAACTTTTTTACCACTTTTACATAATAAACCTAGTTTCCCATCTTTTTCATAGACAAAGTATAAAGTATTATTATCATCACTCTCTCTACTTAAACTCTTAATAATTCTTTTATCAGCACTAGTTGTAAATATTATTTTACTTCCTTTTACTAAATCAATTTCACCATTGCTATAACAGGCAAAGTAATCATTATTTAATAATTCTATTTCTTCATATGGTTTATCTACTTTTTGCCAATAACTACTTCCAAGATTATTATTTAAAAGATACTTTTGTTTTCCTTTTTTTAAAATTATTGCCTCTGTTAAATCATTATCATCTTTATGATTACTCACAGCTTCAACTGCATCATATTCAAAAGTTAAATAACTAAAGTCTTGTCCCCAATAAAAATCATATTTACCATCTTTGGATAAAACGATTCCCAAAATAGTTGGTGAAAATTGAATAACTTCATAATCATCATATTCTTCATTAAAAAGCTTATAGAACTTTTCTAAGGTTTGTGAATAATTACTAAAAGTTAAATTATTCAAAATATTACAATTGACGATATGATATTTTCCCGTCTTTAACGACTTTAAAATTTTTATATTTCCTTGATTATATTCATTTATAATAATATAACTACCAATTAGATCACTATCTTTACTCATATCATAAATATCTAATATTTCCTTATTAACTAAATCAATACTATCAAGAGCAACATTTTCATTTCGATAACAAAAAAATAAATAACTTGCATTAGAAACAGTTCCAATAGCTTTACATTTAATACTATTATATGGTCCATAAATAGCATCTTTATATAATGGAACAAGATATTCATTATCATTATCTTTAATAATTATATAATCACCAAAAACACCTACAATATTATAAGAAAATGGTATAAATCCCGTAGCTAAATATTTTTTCATTACATCACCTTTTTCTTGATATAAAAATTGTTTTTATTATATTATAGAAGAAAAATATTTTCAATAAAATAAAAAGACTATTTCTTTAGTCTTTTAACAGGTCCTTTATAAATATATTCATCAGTGCTTTCTCTATTCTTACTCGTAATTAAACGAACGGAACAATTATCAGGATTTAACTCAGCATTGAACCATTCTGGTGAATGATGAAACCAATTCATTATAATTGTCTTAATCGTTGTCCCATGAGAGACAATAAATAAGGGATCACTATCATCTCTAAAAATTGTATCGATGAACTGTTTCGTACGAAGAGCAACGTCATATGGACTTTCACCTTGTGGTAATTTGGCATAAAACCTTCCATCATTGCGCCAAAAGTTATCGTAACAAGCAAATTCTTGAGGATATAACTTTTTAATTGTTTCAATGTCTTTATCGCTAAACAAACCATATCGTTGTTCAATTAGAGTAATGTCTTCTTTAACATTCTTAACTCCTAATTCTTCGTTTAGTATACTAGCTGTTTCACGTGTTCGCGTATATGGACTAACCCAAAGAGTAGCTTTTGATAAATCTATTTTTTGAAGTTTTACATAATCTCTTAAAAATATACCCGTATCATGAGCTTGAATTTTTCCTTTTTCTGATAAATATACTTTGTGATCCGGTAAACCAACCTCATAATTTTCCTTAGTATTTTGCATTGATTCACCATGTCTTATTAAAAACATTTGCATCTTATCACCCCAATTACAAATATTACTTTATTTTTTGTTTAGCTTCCGCAAGAAGTTTACTAGTTAAATCAATTTGGCCAGCTCTACGAAAATAGAATTGAACATAGCGTTTTAAGTCAGATAAAGCACGACCTTCAACATTAAAGAAAACCATTTCTGGTTGTGAGTCATTTTTTTGTAAAACTAGTGTTGCTTCTTTTTCATTAATAAATTTAGAAAGGTTATCATAGTGAACAACCATTTCATGGGTTTGGTCAAAAAAGCGACTCTTACAATCTTGAGCTGCGACATCGTATAGTTCACCATCAATGATTGTAAGAACTTTACTCGTTCTAGCTCCTGAATTGCCCAAAGCTCTTTTAATCTCATTGCGCAATTCTGGATTATATGTATCATAACCACTTTTTAATGATTCTAAAAAGGCAGTACCAAATTTTCCTAAACTAGTTGTCGTATTATCAATATCTTTTAAGAATGCATCCATTTCTTCATCATTAAAAGAAGTTTTTCTTCTTTCGGCAATCGCTATATAAAAATCACTTAAATTTCTTTTTAATAATATATCATTTATTTCTTTTTGACTTATACTCATAAACATCCACCTTGGGTATTATTATAATAAAATTACAATTTATTGTAAATAAAAAACTTAGGAATATCTTCCTAAGTTTATTTTATAATGGTGCGGGTAACAGGAGTTGAACCTGCAAGCCTTGCGGCGCTAGATCCTAAGTCTAGTGCGTCTGCCAATTCCGCCATACCCGCAATTGAGTGGTGGACCCTATAGGACTCGAACCTATGACCGTCCGGTTATGAGCCGGATGCTCTAACCAACTGAGCTAAGGGTCCATGACTTTTTAATAGTAACATAAAATTCTTATAATTTCAATAATTTATTTAAATTTTTAAATTTTTAATCTTTAAGTCTTACTATTTAATATATAATATTACACTTTTTACTATTTATACTTGTATTCTTTATAGTGTTTTTAATACTTAAATGTTATAATATACTTGTTGAGAGGTGCTATTTATGAACGTTGTTATAAAAGTTAGTGAAGAAACAAGAAAAAAAATGATTAAATATTATGAGAACAAAAAAAGAGATAAAGAAATACCCTATGTTGTCTTTCAAGCTGAAGAAGAAGATACTGTTATTACGATGTATACTTCTGGTAAAGTAATGTTTCAAGGAACTAGTGCTGATGTTGATGCAACGATGTGGAAAGAGATTGATGGGCAAAACATAAGTCAAAAAGAAGTAACAGAAGATGATAAAAAGTACTACTACTGTTCTTCCATTGGTTCCGATGAAGTTGGTACTGGTGACTACTTTGGACCAATTGTCGTAACTAGTTCTTTTGTATCAAAAGAAGATATTCCCTTTCTTGAAGAATTAGGTATTAAAGACTCTAAAAAATTAGATGATGAAAAAATATTGAAGATAGCACCACAAGTAGTAAAAAAGATTAAATATAAAAGTATTATTTTAAATAATAGTGAATATAATGAAAAATATGGTATTGGTTTTAATATAAATAAGTTAAAAGCTATAATGCATAATAAAGTATTATGGCAAATGGTCCATGAAGAAAAAGATTTGAAGTATGACTATATAATCGTTGATGAGTTTGCAAGAGAACAAAGATATTATGATTATATTAAAGAAAGTTCTAATGTTCAAAGAGGAATTACTTTTATGACGAAAGCTGAAGATAAGAATCTAGCTGTTGCTTGTGCTTCGGTTATAAGTCGTTATATATTTTTAAAAGAATTTGATAAATTGAGTGATTCACTTCATATTCCTCTACCTAAAGGTGCTGGGGAACAAGTTGATAAAATCGGTGAAGAAATAGTTTCTAAATATGGCGAAGATAAACTAAAAGAAATAGCTAAATTAAACTTTAAAAATACCGAAAGAATACTTCATACAATGATTTATTAAGTAAAAGAAAAAGGAAGCAATTAACGCTTCCTTATTTTATTCAGTTGGTTGTGCAGGAGTTTCATTAGGTGTTTCTTCTACCGGAACATCAACTGGTGTTCCACATTCTTGACAGAACTTACCTGTTACTTCAGCACCACACTTTGGACATTTCTTAGCAGCTGGTGGAGTTAATTCTGTACCACAGTTTTGACAGAATTTACCACTACCTACTGTTCCACACTTAGGGCATTTAATACCTTGTGCTTGTTGTTGATATGGATCAAATTGTTGTTGAGGTTGATTTTGATTGAAGGCATTTTGCATAACACCACCAGTCATTCCTCCACTTGCCATATTCATAACACCAAGACCCATAAATCCTGATGCTGGACCATTTTCATTACCAGCAGCTTTTTCCATAACATCAAGAACTCTTCCTTGTTGCATCATTGCATTAGCATTGTGTTCATATTCTTTAATCTTCTTATCAGATTCTTCATCTGGAGTTACAGATTCAATTGCAAATCCTACTAATTTGATTCCCCTATTACGAATTGGTTCATCAAATACTTTAGAATCCATTACTTTTTTAATTTCATCAGTATTACTAGGTAATTCTAATAAAGGAATTTTGTGTTCACTATTTCCAAGTTCATTTAAAACATTTTGAAATGTTGCCATTACTTCTGAATTCATTTGATCTATCAAATCATATTTATTAATAATATCAGCAGTTCCTGCATACATTCTCATAAATACAGCAGGATCAAAAATTTGGAATGTGTATTTACCATAACATCTTACTTTAACACCAAGCGGCATAATTGATCCAGTCATTTGATTAGGTATAGCATGTGACCAATCTTGATATGGTATTGGCGTTCCTGTTCCAAATTTATTATCTAATATTTCTTTTACATTAAAGTAGAATACAGCTTGTTCTTTAGCTGGTGTTCCATTATAAGTAAATCTTTGCCACATTTCTTTAAAGACAGCACCAAATTGTCCTCCAAAGAATGATGGTGATGAAGACTCATCAAAATCATATGTTCCTTCTTCAGCTGTTGCATCAACAATTCTTCCTGAATCATAGATGACAGCAACTTGCCCAGGAGCAACGATTATGCGACTACCTTTAGAAATTTGTCCTGAGTTTGTCGTTTTTTTCATCATTAAAGTGTTATCACCCATATCCTCACATTTTATGAGGTCTTGCCATTGATCCCCTAAAGTTCCTCCAATAGCGCCAACAGCTGCTTTAATTAATCCCATTTATAATTCCTCCTTTTAGATTAATACTATCCTTATTAATAATATCACATTTATTTAATTGATACAATGTTTGATAATACCCAATCGTGTTCACCGGTTGTAATAATACTCTTACAATACTCACATTGTCCTGATGAAGTAATTTCAGTTGGAGCACCACAATTAGGACAATTAGTCGTCGATTTATTACTACGACCAGCCTCAGTTAAAACACCTTTCTTACGATTGAAAGTCATATCATATTTCATGAACCAATTACGATTTGGATCACTTTCCAAGACTTCATTAGTTTTAGCATCCACAACATAATCACGCATTGTTGCATGTAATTCAACAACTAAAACTTCTTTATCACCATCAACGCGATAACTCTTTAAACCGCAATAGCGAATACTAATTTTTTCAATCTTATTAATTTTATTATTTTTAATATATTCTTCTAATTGTTGATTGTGTTGATTGAATAGTTCTTGTGTTTCAAAGGGACGAATAACTTTCCAATCACGATCATTCCATGCTTGTTGAATTTTCATAAAGACTTCTCTTGCCCAACCAATAAAGGCATCCTCTGAGAAGTTAGGGTCATTAGTTTGAATATTTTGAGCAACAGCATTACTCAAAGCACTATTATTGGTACTTTCACTTAACTGTGCTTGTTGTTCAGCAATCATATTTTCTTGTTCTACTTGCATTTTTTGTAATTTTCCCGTTTTCTTCAAATACATAAACACGGCTACACCAATCGCAATAACTATTAATGCACCAAATGGACCTAATAAATCAAATAGAATATAGAATAAGAAAAAGCCATCTCCACTATCACCATAGTCATTACTACTACCACTATCATAACTGTTATTATTTCCAACATCAGCGAATGCTGTTCTATTAGTTACAACTATGACAACTAAAATAATAAATAGTGATAATAACAATATTTTTGTAAATTTCTTCTTGTCAAATTTTCTTGTCATATTTTACCTCTTTCATTTATTTTATGCTATTTTTTTATCTTTTCCTTTATTATTTTTTCTAATATCTAATTTCTTACATTTCTTATAATCATTCTCATCAATATCTTTTGATGAAAATAATTGTTCTTCTGGTTCAAAGTAATGAATATTTCCTTTTTCATCAGAATAAATAGTTAAGAAATAGCATCCTACAACATTTTGTAAATTCATCTTTTTCATAAATTGTGACTGAGCCACAACACAAGGTACTAATAATGAATGAACATTACGATAAAACATGTAATAACTCTTATGGTAATGTCCTTGTAAAAGAATATTAGGCTTTTCACCAGGATTCATTCCTTCAATAGCCTGTTGTGGACGATAAGAATATGATTTAGCATTCCCACCTCCAGGATGATCCATTAATATCTTTAAATTATTTACTTCAAAATTAGCTTTATCTTGTCCTAAAAAGACCATGTCATCACGGCATCGTTCAATCCAAGTTCCAACTGTTGCACCACCATTTTTCTTATGAGTTTCATCGTGTGACCCTTGAATGAAGTAAGTTGTAATACCATCAATGTGTGGATACATATCAACGACATAACCAGCTTGTTCATCAAAACCACGAAGGAATAATTGATAAGTTTGTTCTTTACGAACTTGCGTATAGTCACCATCTAAAAGATCACCAATATGTAAAACTATACTATGACCTCTGCGTTCGGCTTCTTTATATATTGCATTAACTAATGTCAATTGTTGTTCTTTCGTACATAAATGCGTATCAGATAAAACCGTCATCTCCGTTTTTATCAAGCCATCTTTATCACGCGTTGCACACATCAATTTACCTTTAGGACGACGTTTATGAAAAACTAATTGATCATTTTCATATACTAATTCAATTGGTTTACCATAAAGTTTCATCATTTCAACTAAACCATTAGCTTCAACCATAGATATTCCGACATCTTTCATAAATTGATCAAGAGTCATACCATTTTTTATATAGCGATAGATACGATTAATATATACTTCTTTTTCACTAGGATTATGAACATTAGGCGTATCAACACTACTGATTGGTTTGGCAGTCAAATAATCATTTTTAATTGTTTGATAACTTGGAATAAAGGTAGGTACTACTTTTTCAATTCCTTTTTTCTTCATTTGAATATCTAAAATCCATGCTCCTGTTGTATTGTTTTCGCCATCGTCTTTCATCTTTGGTGTCGTTGCTGTCATTCCAGGAACAGTTATTTCATCAACTCCTCGAAAATGCATTTTTTCACATTGGAGATAGTGTCCATGAAGAATCATATCAACTTTATCTTCACTACGAATGGAAGAAATATATTGTTGTTGTTTATAAGACACGGTATAAGCCCCTTTACGTTTGGGATGACGAACTAATATCTTGGCTTGTTCTAAAACTTTACCACTTTCTTCATCTTTATGAATCAAATCAATTGTACAATGGCTTGGACCAAGATAAATCATATCATCTCTTTTATCAGCTATCATTTTCCCAATTGATTCAGAATTTTTTAAGTCATGTATATGATCTTTATCACCAGTAATAAAATAAGTTGTCATTCCGTCTATTTTAGGAAAATTATTAATAATATATTCAGCTTGTCCTTGGGTATCATATTTAAATAAACTATTATAATATATACTTTTTGAAGGTAATAATCCTGCTGAAATATTACCACAAATAATAACTTTTCTAACTCCTTCTTGATAAGCTTTTTTATAGACTTCATTCAAAAAAGTTAATTGCTGATATTTACTTCCAAGACATATATCTGATATGGCGAGAATCTTTTCATTGCTTTTATCAGTATATATTGTATAGTGATTATCAGCAGTAAAGTCAGTTGTTCCTTTATTCATAATTTGGACATCACCATTTTTTATTACTTCCGATATATTATATCCATCATCTATTAGTTCTTTAACTAATCCCATTACTTCATTAGTTGAAATTTCAAAATGCTTACCAATTTCTTCTAATGATTTTTCTTTTTTAATAAACTCTAACAATTCTTCTTTCTTTTCTTTCTCACTCATATACTTACCCTCCAACATAAAAAAGAAGATACTAAAAAAGCATCTTCTAATAGACGGAATATACATTTAAATTTAAGTTGTCGAATTCTTCTAACTCCATATTCCCCACCTACTATTATTCTATAATTTAATTCTATAATAATTTATAATTTTTGTAAATATAAAAAGATAGAATAAAACAAAAATTTTATTCTATCTTACATCTAATATATATGGTTTATCCAAAGTACCAATTCCACTTATATTAGCTTTAGCTTTATTATTTAAATATATGACCATATTAGCATCACAAACCTCAGAATAAGAAGTACTAATATTAATTTTAGAGCCATATGTAACATAGCTATTTAAACTACTATTTGGTGTCAAAGTCCAATGACAAGAACTACCTCCACCCTTACTATAAGTAGTCATCCAATTGTCAACAGCACAATTATTTATAGTACCATTAATATTATTTAAATCACATTTATCACTACCTGTAGACTTAATTTTACTAGAGGCCTTTATATAATCAGTTAAAGATGGAATAGCAAAGTTAGCCGTCATATACTGGCTATCAATCTTTCCGCCAATGTTATTATAACTACCAGTTGAAAATTTACCTTTTACAAATTTACTTGTATAGTCCATAGCATTATATTTTAATCTTAAAGAGTTATACAAAGTTGACTTTAAAAAACGGTTTTCTTCACCAACACTACCAGATGCAGCTACTTTATCAAAAGCACCAACAACGACATCTTCTAAAATAACTTTAGCTGATCCATTTTCGATAGCCATAATACGACCATTTTTAGTTCCAATTCTTATATAGTTATTAGCATTGGTTCCAACAAATATATAACGTTTATCCCCATCTTTTACTAATCCCGTATTGCCATTATCAGCATTATCAATAATTAAATTTTCTAAGTTTTCAGATTGACCAGCTGTCGCCGCTAAAGTCACATCTGAATCCAAACATGAAGAATATCCTTCAAATTCATCATAACAACTGACTAAATGATCAGGATCAGCATTATAAGTCTTAACACAATTCTCTAGTGCAACTTGTCTTGCTATGCACTTATTTAAATAATATGAAATATCATCTCCTATTGTATTTTGCTTATTATAAGAACTACGCATAATACTTAAAAGAAGCATTAATACTAAAACAATCATTGTTAAAATTCCATATAACATCGTTGATATAGCAAACCCTTTGTTATTTAACTTCTTCATATTTTTCACCTAGTATAATTATACAATAATCTAAATTTAAAGACCAGTTTTTTTATAGATAATTATAAACTTATCACTATATTGACGTTTTTTAATTATTTCTAAGTTAGGAAAATTACTATTTAAATAATCATTATCTACTTCGCAAATAATTATCCCTTCATCATTTAATAAATTATTATTAGTAATAAATAGAATTATTTCATTTAAACAAGTCATTTTATATGGTGGATCTAAAAAGATAATGTCAAACTGTTGATTATCAGTCACTAATTTATTCAATAAAACTTTATAGTCAAGATTAAATACTTTAGCTTGTTCTTGGATATTAAACTCTACAATATTTTTTTGAATAGTTTTAACGCATTTGTTATTCTTATCATTAAAGTAACACATTTTAGCACCATTACTAATAGCTTCTAAACCTAAATTGCCACTACCAGCGAACAAGTCAAGACAAAGACTTCCATTTACATATTCTTGAATCATTCCAAAAAGAGACTCTTTAACTCGATCCATTGTTGGTCTTGTTCCTTCAATATCATAACCATTTATTTTTCTTCCCTTTAAAGTTCCACTAATAATTTTCATTTTGAGCACCTCAAATTACTTTCTGTTAATAATTTTAATTTATTATTAATAGCCATAACTAAAAGATATAATTCATTTTCTAAATGTTTATATTCCTTAACTTCAGGAATAGTTAGAATATCTTTTTTTAAAGATACATATTTTTTATCATAGACATTATCTTTTATTTTATTAAATTCTATTAATTTAATTTTTAACTCTTCATTTTCATATATTTTCTTCTTTAATGCTAAAAGTTTTTTAAATTCTAGACTATCATCCAAAGTCTTAATTAAATCATCTATTTTTCCAATTAATTCTAAATCCATTAGTTATCAATCTCCATTCTTATTTCATCTATTAGGTTATTAATTGTTCTTTCATCTTCATCAAGTAATTCAAGACGGAAATTATTTATTCCTAAATCAATATATTTTTTTATATGACTAATCTTATTGAGAGGTTCTTTATGCATGATATGTGTATAATGTTTAGTATTAAGAATTGGGAAACATTCACCATTTTTATTTTTTAAGTAATATTTATTACCAATACTACATAAATTACAATTATTATCATCATTATTTTCAAGCATCTTAAGAGGACAATATTTCATAATCATGAGTTCCATTGTACCATAAATAATAAGTTCAACATTATAGTCTTTAAAATTAGTATCATTTAAATATTCATCAGTTATTTCTGGTGAAAGTGTAATCAATTTAACACCACTATTTGCAAGAGTAGAAATAGTTTCACTATTAGTTGTATTAATCGTATAATCAGCGACAACATAATTATCTTTAGCATTAACTATTGATCCAATTTCCGTAATTACTAATTTTTCATTTTCATATAAAGGTTCTTTTAAATTTACTCTTGGTAATCTTAAAAAGATATTTTGATGATCTTTATATTTAGAATATAACAATTTATCATCAGTATAGATATTATCAACTTGTTTATTTAGACATGTGATAAGTTGTTTTTCATTACGAACTAAAACGTTTAAAGCAATTTTAGAATTAGTTTTATTATGTGCCCTTGGTACTTTTCCATTGATAATTACATCTCTTTTTTTATTTTCTCTAATAGAAATTAATTCTTCAATTACTTCACGACGAAGATCATTTATCTTTTGAATAGGTACAAAAATATCATTATCAATATCAAAAGTAAGTTTATTAATACTAAATGGCGTATTACCCATTTTTGATACTTGAAGAATTATTCTTTCTTGAGTAGTTGGTGAATTTATCGCTTTTTCAATTACGATACCCTTTTTTATAATGTTATTTTCACCATCACTAACACTTATTTCTAAATTTTGGTCTTTTTTACAAATTATATGAATATCGATAGTAATTTTCTTTTCTTCTAGTTTTTGTAATTCTTTTATTAAATTTTTATCAAGGGTCTTTAAAACTTTACCTTTTTCTTTTAGTCCTACTCTATTATCTAGATAAGCAATTTCATCTTTTGATATGGAATTTACTAAAAGTTTCTTACTATTATAAAGACGATTGACAATCATTCCTTCGCCATTAGAGAAACGAAGCCCATCTTCTTGATGTAAATCATCGATTAACTTAATTTTAATAAATTGTTGGTCATAAGAAAGAACTTCACCTAATTCTGTTCCAATGTGATTAGGAGAATGAATATTCATTAATTTTTTACCAGTATTATTAAATAGATAACCCGAAGTAAATTGACGATTATACAGTTTTTTTAATTTAAATATTTCTTCTTTAGATATTTTTGGATCTTCATGATTATAATACTTATCAATGGCCATACGATATAGTCTTGTAACAAAACCAACATATTCTTTTGACTTCATTCTTCCTTCAATTTTAAAACTAATAATTCCTGATTCAATCAATTCTTTGATGTGATTTAATGTATTTAGTTCCCTTGTACTTAATAGATAATCACCATCCGTTTTTATCTTTTGATCATTTTTATATAACTCATAAGGCAAACGACAAGATGCGACACATTCACCACGATTACCACTTCGTCCCCCATTTAAACTGCTGAAGAGACAACAACCCGAATAAGATACACATAAAGCACCATGAACGAAAACTTCTTTTTCTAATTTAGTATCTAATCTTTTTATTTCTTCTAAACTCATTTCACGATCTAAAACGATACGTTTAGCACCTAATTCTTCAAAAAATTTAATTCCAGAATCATTATGGTTATGAGCCTGTGTTGATATATGAATATCTAAATTGGGAAACATTTGATGCGTTAAACTAATTAGTCCAATATCTTGCATGATTAAAGCATCAACTCCTGAAAGATAAAGGAATTTAATATAATCCATAACTTCATCTATTTCCCTATCAAAGACTAAAGTGTTAACCGTAATATATACTTTAACACCATATAAATGACAATATTTAATTGCTTCAACAATCTCATCATTACTAAAATTATCAGCAAATTTTCTAGCACCAAACTTTTTGCCAGCAAAGTATACAGCATCACAACCATTGTGAAGTGCAAATGCTAATGTTTCTAGATTTCCAACTGGACTCAACAATTCAACTTTTTTCATATAATCACCTAAAATCTATATCAATAATAACATATAACCAAAATTAAAAAAAGGAGTACAATCCTTTTATTTTCTTTTAAAACTTGGTGGTTTTTGATGTGAAATAATTCTTTTATTACTATGTAAATAAATTTTATTATTAAGTTTTCTTTTCATTAAAATAAATATATATACAATACCAGCAACAAATAATAGAGGGAAAATTAAACTTCCAAAATTATTTTCACTTTTAGTATTATTACTACTTAAAATATTATTATTCTGATTAGTTACATTATTAGAAGTAGAATTGTCTTCATTAGAAATAGAATTATCTTCATTATTATTTTGAATATTATATTCAAAATCAGGATCATTTTTACTAATGTCTTTATCATCTAAAGTAAAACTAAATTTAATCTTTGTAACTTCACCATATTTTAAACTCCAAGATAATTTATTATTATCTTCATCAAATTTTGTAGCATTATTTTCAATAACTTTAGTATTTTTAGGCAAGACAATAGAATAATAAAATTCTAAATCTGTAGAATCATACTCACCTTCATCTATATTATATTCTTTCATTAAATCTTTTTCTTCTTGAGACAAAGAAAAATCATAAGTAAAGTTAGCGCTATAAGTAGTAATATTTTGTTTCTTATTTTTAGTAAATAATTTTATTTTATCTTTGTCTTGATCAAATAACTTAGTAAGTTCAATAACCATTTCTTCACTACTACTCAAATCATCAATATTAGAAAAAGTAGTATAAACCTTTATACCTTGATATTGTTCATCAACATAATTTTCAACTTGATAACCTTTTTGTTCATAAACTGCTTTTGCTTCAGCAAAAGAACTTTCTAAGGAAGATGAATAATCCTTTTGAATGGAATCAATAATCGTAATATTAAACTTTTTATCACTACCTAAAGTCATGGTATATTCATATTTAACACAACCGCACAAAATTGTAGTAAGACAAATTAAAAATAATAATTTTATTTTATTTTTCATGATTCACCTTCTTACTACTCTTTTACTCTATAAGTATATCATATTTAATGACATATAAAAAGATAGAAATATTTCTATCTTAAAATATTTAAAAAAGTATTAGCGAGTTCTATTTTTTGACCAAGATTATTAATTTTATCAGCCATCGTTATCTTTAAATCTTGACGCATTCGATTTTCAAGTTCTTTTAAAGAAATTTCGTTACGCATAATTGCTTTATACAAATAGGAATTATATTTTAGATATTGATATAGTTCGGGATTTTCACGAATCTTATAAATTAAGTTTTGATTCATTAATCATCCATGTGATGATATTGATACCTAGGTTGGTAATTATTATTTTGAGTATTCTTATTATTAGTACTAAAGTTTTGAATCATGGAAATAGTATTTTGAATACTATCAATACCACTTTGTAATTTATCTAAATCAATTCCTTTAATTGTATTAATGATATCCGTAAAAGAATTACTTATACTTTTTGGTTTATCTTTTAAATATTCATCCCATATAGAATTATTTTCACCATATAATTCATATATCTCATAAATTTTTTGCCAGGAACTATTGTTGTTTTGGACATATTCAATTAGTTTTGGTTTTCTTCTAACAAAAGCTTTAAAATCTTCTTTCGACATAAAAAATCACCTACTCTATAATATGCAGGTGATTTAATTTTACTCATCAATATTGATAAAGTCATCAATGGTCATTAAACGATCATCTATTTCTTTTAAAGAGACTTTAGCTTGTTCTTTTTCTTCTTTAATGACAACTTGTTCTTTTAAACTATCTTTCTTTTGTAGTTCAGCATTGAGATAAGCATCAACAAGACGCCCTTTTACCAATTGTGAACCAGTTGAATAACGATCCATTATTGGTATTTCGGTATTTTTGATAACTTTGATATCATTTCCTTTAAGGCCAATAAAGTCTTTGTTATTATTGACAAAAGTTTTAATGATACGATAAGGGTTCGTCTTAACTTCACGTAGAACTAATAGTCCTCTCTTAGCACGAGTAGTCTTTTCAAAGTCGGATATCTTAACACGTTTTCCGGTTCCTTTATCAGTAATAATTGTGACATATTCCGCTGTTTCTTTATCAAAGCAAGAAGTGTTGACCACAAAATCATCTTTTAGATTTATTGATTTAACACCACTAGCACGAAGACTGACAACCGGAATTTCACTGACATCATACCATAAACCATATGATTTATTAGTACCGACAAAGATATCGTTATGTTCAACAATAAAGGCATTTATTAAAACATCTTTTTCTTTTAGTTTCATACAAGTAATTGGTTTTAAAACACGACTCGTTTTAAATTCTTGTAAAGATGTACGTTTAATCATACCATTTTTAGTGGCCGTTATAACGTCAACTTGACGATTGAAGTCAGTAACCGGAATGACACTAACGACTTCTTCACCACTATCTAAACGAGCAATATTACTCAAATGTTTTCCCATATCTTTCCATACACATATAGGTAATTCAAAAACAGGAACATTAAAGTAATTACCAAAATTAGTAAAGACTAATAAATTATCTAAAGTATTTAATTCATATAGACCAATTAAATAGTCACCATCTTTTAAAGTAGTTTCTTCACTGGACGCTTGATAACTTCTTAAAGATGTACGTTTAATATAACCATCTTTAGTAAGAGCAACGATAACATCTTCTTTAGAAATCATTACGGTATTATCGATCTTAATTTCGGTTATCTCATCTTTAATATCGGTTTTTCTTGGAACTGCATATTCTTTTTTAATCTTACGAAGTTCTTCTTTCATAACATTCTTTAATACTTCTTCATCACTTAAAATTAGTTCTAGTCCTTTAATCATTTTTCTTAGATTTTCCATTTCTTGTTCAAGTTCAACAACATCGGTATTAGTTAGACGATAAAGTTGCAAAGTGACGATAGCATCAGCTTGTTTTTCACTAAATTCGAATTCTTTAACAAGATTTTGAATAGCATCGGCTTTATTTTTACTAGCACGAATGACACGAATTACTTCATCGAGAATGGAAATACATTTAATCAAACCTTCGACGATGTGGAAACGAGCTTTAGCATGTTCCAAATCAAACTTTGTTCTTCTTAATATTACTTCTTTATGATGGGCAATATAGGCATCAAGCATTTCTAAAATACCTAATTGTTTAGGACAACGGTTGACGATTGCTACCATGTTGAAGTTATAAGTTATTTGTAATTCAGTATTTTTAAGTAAATAATTTAAAATTAATTCACGATTGGCATCTTTCTTACAATCAATAGCAATTCTTAAGCCATCTTTATCCGATTCATCACGAATTTCAATCATGCCTTCAATTTTCTTTTCAATACGAATTTCATCAATTTTACGGACTAATTGGGCTTTGTTTACTTCATAAGGAATTTCTGTAATAGCAAGTGTAAGTTTTCCTTTAACATCTTCCCAAGCCGTACGCGATTTAACAATAATGCGTCCACGACCATCTGTATAAGCTTTTCTTATTTCATTAAGTCCTTCGACAATACCACCAGTTGGAAAGTCAGGTCCTTTAACAATCTCCATAATTGTTTCAAGACGACAATTAGGTGAATCGATTCTTTTTATTGTTGCATCAATTACTTCGCCTAAATTATGTGGCGGAATATTAGTGGCATATCCTGCCGAAATTCCCATAGTTCCATTGACGAGCAAATTAGGAAACTTTGCTGGTAAAACCGTTGGCTCAAGTTCCGTATCGTCAAAGTTAGGTGCCATAGCGACAGTATTGCGGTCCAAATCTTTTAATAGTTCATTACTAATCTTCGCAAGACGAGCTTCAGTATAACGCATAGCTGCTGGACTATCACCATCCATTGAACCATTATTACCATGCATATCAATATATGGGGTATTTTGCTTCCACCATTGACTCATACGAACCATAGCGTCATAGATAGAACTATCACCATGTGGGTGATAATTACCCATAACGGCACCGACAGTTTTCGCACTCTTACGATATGGCTTATCATAAGTATTCTTTTCGCGATACATACCATAAAGAATTCTTCTTTGAACGGGCTTTAGTCCATCACGGACATCTGGAATAGCACGATCTTGAATGATATATTTCGAATATCTTCCAAAGCGTTCCCCCATTATTTCTTCTAAAGAATACTCATATATTTTATCAATAATATCTTCCATAGTTTTCACTCTTTTCTGCATTTAAAATTGTTAACTCGTTGCCTTCTTTATTTCAAAGTCATCCTCCAAAGAGAAAATGACGTTTTGTTCAATCCATTCTTTTCTTGGCTCAACAGCATCTCCCATCAAAACACTAACACGTTTTTCAACTAAGGCTGCATCTTCAATGGTGACACGAATTAATGTTCTCGTTCCAGGATTCATAGTCGTTTCGGCAAGTTGTTCGGCATTCATTTCACCAAGACCTTTATATCTTTGAACTTCACATTTTTTATCTTTCGTCTTTTCTTTCATCTCATCCATACTGTAAGCATACTCGGTTGTTTTACCATAACTTATCTTAAATAGTGGTGGTAAAGCAATGTATACTTTTCCTGCTTCAATTAATGGTTTCATGTAGCGATAAAAGAAAGTTAATAATAAACATTGAATATGGGCTCCATCATCATCAGCATCGGTCATAATAATAACTTTATCATATTCACAATCATCAATTTCAAAATTAGGAGTAATACCTGCACCAATCGTATAAATCATCGTATTTATTTCTTCATTTTTGAATATATCATCAAGAGTAGCACGTTCCGTATTAATAACTTTACCACGAAGAGGAAGAATAGCTTGAAACTTACGATCGCGCCCTTGTTTAGCACTACCACCGGCAGAATCTCCCTCAACTAAGAATAATTCATTCTTATTTTTATTACGTGTTTGAGCTGGTGTAAGTTTTCCTGATAAGTTACGTTCTTTCTTACTACCCGTTTTACCTTTACGAGCATCTTCTCTTGCTTTACGAGCGGCTTCACGAGCCGTTTTACTACGTAAAGATTTTTCTATAATATCCGTTGCTATCTTTTTATTTTCCTCTAAAAAGAATTGAAGTTTTTCACTGACAAAGGCTTCAACCGCTACACGAGCAACTGGTGAACCTAATTTTCCTTTGGTTTGACCTTCAAACTGTAATAAAGCTTCGGGTATTTTCAAAGAAATGATAGCCGTTAATCCTTCACGGACATCACTACCTTCAAAAGTTTTATCTTTTCCTTTAATATAACCATTATTTTTAGCATAATCATTAAAGACTCTTGTTAGAGCTGTTTTAAAACCAACTTCATGGGTTCCTCCATCAACCGTTTTAACGTTATTGACAAAAGAGACAATATTTTCATTATAAGTATCGGTATATTGAAGAGCAACATCAATTTCAATATCATCTTTTACACCTTCAAAATTGATAACTTTATGTAAGACATTTTTATCTTCATTTAAATATTCAACAAATTGACTAACACCATTTTCATAACAATATTTATTGTCACGTCCTGTTTCTTCGTCAATTACTTCGATTGTTAATCCTTTAATCAAAAAAGCTGACTCCTGCATTCTCTCACAAATCGTACTGAAAGAAAAAGTCGTCGTTGAAAAAATCGTATCATCTGGTAAAAAACGAACGGTTGTCCCCGTACGATTAGTCGTTCCAATTTTTTTCAATGGCTCTTTGACATGACCTCCATTTTCGAAAGATATGACATATTCTTCTTTATCTTTCTTAATATTTACTTCCATCCATTTTGATAAAGCATTAACAACGCTTGCCCCAACACCATGAAGTCCACCTGATACTTTATATCCAGCTTCTTCAAACTTACCACCAGCGTGTAAAATAGTATAGATAACTTCTGGTGTTGATTTACCTGATGCGTGCATTCCTGTTGGAACTCCTCGACCATGGTCTTCTATACTTATACTTTTATCTTTGTGAATTGTAACCTTAATATAATCACCAAAACCATTGATAGCTTCATCGATTGCATTATCAACTATTTCCCATACTAGATGATGTAATCCTCTTTTATCAGTAGAACCGATATACATTCCCGGACGTTTTCTTACTGCATCGAGTCCTTCTAGTATTTTGATAGAACTTTCATCATATTTTACTGCCATAAACTATCATCTCCTAATACATTATAACAAAAAAATTGCCTAAAAAAAAGAAAATCTAATCGATTTGACTAGAAATTCATTTTAAAATCAATTAATTATCGAATAATGATAATTGATTATCATCTCTTGGTTCTTTTCTTTTTACATAACTTTTTTGTCTTGCTTCTTCAAATTGTTCAACAAAACTAGGCTTTTTTTCTTGAACTTTAGGTGCAACCATTTTTTGATATTCTTCTTTGAAGAAGGCTTCACTCTTTATGTGTTCATATCTTTTACTAAAACGATATAGTTCACGAAAGTTCTTATATCTTGCGATTTTATCGACAAAGTCAATTTTAAACGCTTCTAAATCTTCGGTTAAACTATCATTTTGCGTACTACCATTTTGATTATTATTATTTTTTACTCTAATGGCATTATGATAAGCAACAATAGAATCAACAAAAGCTCCCGCTAAATGAAAATCTTTAAGATTACTATCAAAACACTTTTGTAGTTCCGTTACGAAATCACAATCAGGATCTTCAATCATGTCAACAAGTTTTGATACTTGATGAATAGTTGTTTGATCTTTTTTATTAATATAACTACCATCAGCAACCTCGGCCACATGCGCAAGAATTGGATCATCGAAAGATAAGCGCATTTGTTGAACTGCACCATTATTTAAAAAGGCGACAAACGAAGTAGTTGCTTTATAATCAAATGGATAGATTTCTGTACCAATAACACTTAAAAATTGATCAAAACCTTTAAAACGATTAGTAATAGCATCAAAGAATGCTAATGTATTTTTAGTAATAGTTCTTTCTTTTTTAGTTTGATATTTGCTCTTTTTATCAGTAAGTGGTTCAATTGGTACTAAATAACCAACACCATCCTTATCAAATTGAAGAGCATCTTGTCCACCATGCGTTCTTTGTAAAATCAACATATAACGATTTACTATCTTATTAGGCATAACTTTCCCCCCTTTTTATTTCTAATTCTTCTTATCTTGTTGCAAAATTTTCTTTTTGATACCTTGTAATGTCCTATTATCAAGGCTTTCGATATTATTTAAATTTATTCCTTCATTGTATATTTCTTCAGGATAAGGTGTTCTTTCCGTTGGATAAATATCATAGCGAATAATTGGTGCAGTATGGGATAAATCAACGTCACGCACTTCATCCACTTCACGATGAATCAACTCATCAACTGAAGATTTATTTTTAATAACCCAATTAACTAATTTCATTTCACGAACTAATTTAAAAGATTTTGGTGTTAGCGTTAGTGGAATAGCATACACTAAGGAACCAGCTGCCCAAACTGATGCATTTAGAAAATTACCAACACAAGTTTGTAAGACACCATTGAAAAGATAAAGGGATGTCAAAGGCATATTAGATTTTAATTTTCTTTTTAATTCTTTGATAACTTCCTCATACATTTTCGCAAATTGTTCTTTTTGCGTTTCATCAAGTTCTTCAATCATATCTTGTTCTTTATCAGGTGGACAATTTTTTATAGTATCAGGTTTATAATTAAAATAAGGTTCAGCATTCCAATAACTAATTGTTAATTCATGATTATGACGATTTAATTTATAATTTCTAATCCAATCAAATTCCCAAGAAAGTGGTAATTGAAAACCAGATCTATTAGCTATTGTTATGTAATCTTTCACTTTATCTCACCTACTACTTATTTCTTTTCTTTTCTTGAAAAGACATTGTTTTCTTTTTTAACTTTTGTAATTGTTTAGTGCTTAACTCCGAAATATTATTTAAGTTTATCCCATTATTATACATTTCTTCAGAATAAGGAGCATCATCAGGATAAACACTATAATCAACAACTGGTGTCAATTGTGATAAATCAGTTTTTCGTTTAGAGTCAACGTCTCTATGTATTACACTATCAGCATCTTTTTTATTATCAATAATCCAACCAATCAAATGTAAATCTCTTTTTAATTTTAATTTTAAATGCGCAGATGGTAAACTTACAAGGGTAAAACTAGCAAAGAATCCACCAGCAAGAAGAGATACTGGAGCTGCTGCAACACCTAACCCTAGAAAAACAAGATTAAGAAATGTTTCATTAGTAATTTCCACTTTTAAATCTTTTTCAATAGCTTCCACCATTTTATCAAATTGATCTTTTTGCATTTTATCGAGTGTCTGTTGTATATCTTTATCGCCACCACTACGGAAATATATCTTTTTTGTGCGACCATTCCATTGCGTTATTTCAACAAAATGTTGCTCACGATTTATTTTATAATCAAGGATCCATTTCTTATTGGTTATACCTTTTTCATTAATAGTATTATTTCCTTCACTATCTTGGTTCATTTCAATATATTTTTGCATCTTGTCACATCCTTCATTAAAAAATATCTATATTTGTTTGGCATATCATAAATACATTTAAAAAATATAGGCTTGGGGGCTCTAATGAAACTAAAATAATATCTAAGCATTCATTATAACTATTTAGTCAAAATAGGAAGAAAAGTTTTCTTTAGAAGAAGTGTTTCCTTTATTACTACTAAATTCTTTTTGCATTTTTAATACTTTCTTTTTTATTCCTTGTAGGGTCTTATTATCAAGACTTTCAATATTATTTAAATTTATTCCTTCATTATATATTTCTTCAGGATAAGGTGTTCGATTAGTTGGATAAACATCATATTGAACAATTGGATCTGTATGTGATAAGTCAACGTCACGAACTTCATCTACTTCTCTACGAATAAGGGCATCAACAGCATCCCTATTTTCAATAATCCATTTAACTAGTTTCATTTCACGAACTAATTTAAAAGATTTTGGTGTTAGTGTTAATGGAACTGTATATATTAACGAACCAGCTGTCCAAACTGAAGCTCCTAAGAAATTACCAATACAAGTTTGTAAGACACCATTAGTAAGATACACAGTGGCTATTGGAATATTCCATTTTAAGCTTCTTTTTAATTCTTTAGTAACTTCCTCATACATTTTCGCAAATTGTTCTCTTTGCATATCATCAAGTTCTTCAATCATTTCTTTTTCTTTTTCAGGTGGGCATATTTTTATTTTATCTTTTTTAATATAAAACAAGTAAGCTCCATCTTTCCAATAACTGATTGTTAATTCACGACTCTTACGATCTAATTTATAATTCCTAACCCAATCGGTTTCCCAACATGGTAGTATGTGGATACCAGCACTTTTAGCTTTGGTTATGTAATCTTTCATTATAATCACCTATTGTCTATTTTCTTCTTTTTGAAAAGATATTGTTTTCTTCTTTAATTTTCGTAATTGCTTAGTATTTAATTCCGAGATATTATTTAAATTGATACCTTCATTATACATTTCTTCTGAATAAAGTACATCACTAGGATAAGCACTATAATCAACAACTGGTATCAATTGTGATAAATCAGTTTTTCGCTTAGAATCCACATCTCTATGTATTATACTATCAACATCTTTCTTATTATCAATAATCCAACCAATTAAAGCTAAATCTCTTTCCAATTTTAAATATTTATGCGGAAGACATAGAAAAGAAGAACATAATAAGAATATACTAAATTTATACGATGCTGCTGACATAAAAAAAGCAAGCACTAAAATCATATCACAAGGATTGTCAATCATTGACATATTTCCACATTTTTCAATAGCTTCTACCATTTTATCAAATTGCTCTTTCTGAGTTTGATCTAATTTTTCTTGCATTTCTTTATCTTCGCCACTACGGAAAGATATCTTTTTTTCTTGACCATTCCATTGTGTAATTTCAACATAATGTTGCTCACGATTTATTTTGTAATCGCGAATCCAATCTTTATTGGTCACTTTTTTTTCATCAACAGTATGACTTCCTGTTCGTCTTTGACTCATTTCAATATAATTTTGCATTATGTCACATCCTTGTTTATTACAAAGCATCCCTCATTTATTGGCATATTATAACACGATTGTTAAAAAAAAACAAGTTAAATATTAATAGGATTAAAATCAATATCTAACTTGACTTTGTTATTATTTTTATAATGATTTTGTAGTTGTTCTAAAACAGGATATAAAGTATCTTCTTTTTTATATTTAATAATTATATTAAAACGATATAAGTTATTCATTTTAAAAACACTACATACAGTTGGACCAAGAACAATACTATTTTGTAATTTTTCTCTTAGTAAACTACCAATACGGTTTCCTTCGTCCTTAGCACTATCATAATCTTTACTTATTATTTTAATGCTTGTCATATAGTAATATGGTGAATATGATAAGCGATGTCTAATCTCCATTTCTTGTTTAAAAAAGCCTTTATAATTATGTGTTTGGGCAAGTTTTATGGCGTAGTGTTCAGGGTTGTATGTCTGAATGATAACACTTCCTTTTTTGGCACCACGGCCACTTCTTCCAGCTACTTGAGAAAGAAGTTGAAAAGTATATTCACTGCTTCGAAAATTAGGAATCATTAACGATGTATCACTATTAATGACACCAACTAGAGTGACATTATCAAAGTCTAAGCCCTTCGCAATCATTTGGGTACCAAGAAGAATGTCATAATTGTGATTCTTAAATTCTTCAATTATTTTTTCATGACTTCCCTTACGACTCGTCGTATCATAATCCATTCTAATTACTTTCGCATCAAACAATTTATTGATTTCTTCTTCAACCTTTTCAGTTCCAACACCTAATTCTTTGATAGCTTTTTCTTTACAGTTAGGACAAACTTCAATTCTTTTATTGCCATAACCACAGTAATGACAACGAAGAGTATTACTCGATTTATGATATGTCAAAGTTATATCACAATTAGGACATTTTTCAACATAACCGCAATTACTACAAGTGACGAATGATGCATAACCACGACGATTTAAAAGAAGAATTATTTGTTCTTTTTTCTGCAAACGATCATTTATCGCATCGATTAATTTTTGGGAAAAGTAACTTGCTTTATTTTTCTCTTTTCCCATATCAACAATTGTTACTTCAGGTAATTCTTGATTGTTAACGCGTTTTGGTAACTCTAATAATTTATAGACATTTTTTAAAGCACGGGCATAACTCTCTAATGAAGGTGTGGCACTTCCCAAGATAACTTTAGCGTGATGATATTTACTTCGTTCAATGGAAACATCAATTGCATTGTATTTCGGATTGCTCTCTTGTTTATAACTCGTCGAATGTTCTTCATCAATAATAATAACGCCAATATTTTTTAGAGGTGCAAAAACAGCGCTTCTTGCCCCGATGACAATATCAACTTCTCCCCTAGCGATTTTACGATATTCATCATATTTTTCACCATCAGATAAACGACTATGAAGAATCGCAATTCTTTTACCAAATCTTTTGGAGAAACGTTCCACCATTTGGGGTGTTAAAGATATTTCAGGAACTAAGACAATACTCGTTTTACCTTGATCTAACATCTTTTCAATAATTTCCATATAGACTTCCGTTTTACCTGAACCTGTAACTCCATGAAGAAGAAAAATGTTTTTCTCTTTTTCATTCATTACATCATTAACAACTCTTTCTTGATCAGGAGTTAATGGAAACTTTTTAACGACATCATAATCATTATCAAGACGATACTCTTCTTCTAATACTTCTTTTAAAACATTATGTTTAATTAAAGTATTAGTACTTGATAGAGAAAGATTATTTAAAATTTCTTTTTTTACTTTTTTATTTTCTAAAACGTAATCATAAATTTCTTGTTGTTTCGATGATAGTTTTTCGGAAAAAGAGTCGCCAAGAATAACATATTTAACCATCTTTTTATTAATACTTGTTCCTCTTTTAGCTTTTAAAGCTTTAGGTAACATTATTTGATAAGCTGATATTAACGTTGACAAAGTTTTATTACTCACAAATTTTCCCAATTCTAAAAGTTCGTTAGTCAAAACAACATCTTCATCAACAACATCGATGACTTCTTTTAAATCTTTTAAATTATTGTCTTTGGTATCTAAGACAAAACCTTCAAGAATTTGTTTACCAAAAGGAACAGTTACTCTTTTACCAATAGCTATTTTTTCTTCTAATTGAGGCGGAACTAAATAATCAAAAGTTTTATCAATATTCTTATTTGATAATTCAACTAATACATTTACGACCATATTCTACCTCCTCTAAATATATAATAACATAAAAAAAGAAGATTTCTCTTCTTATTTGTGATATAAATGATCTAAATGTTCCGTAACTGGTCTAAAAGTTTTACGATGTTCAGCAATAATTCCATATTTTTCAATGGCTTCAATGTGTTGTTTGGTACCATATCCCATATTCTTTTTAAAACCATATTCTGGATATTTTTTATCAAGTGACACCATCATGCGATCCCTTGTCACTTTCGCAATTACACTACTAGCCGCAATCGTGATACTCTTTAAATCACCTTTAATAATAGAAGTTGAAGGAATATCCAATTTCTCCAATTTCATCGCATCGATTAAAACGTGTTCTGGTTTTACTTTAGAATTATTAATGGCTTCATACATCGCTTCTTTGGTTGCTTCATAAATATTTATTTCATCAATAACTTTTTCATCACGTAAACCAATACTTACACTTATGGCATCACGCATGATAATATCATAAAACATTTCACGTTTTTTAGGCGTTAATTTTTTACTATCAGTAAGACCTTCTAAATGGTAATCAACGGGTAGTATAACACAAGCCGTCACAACAGGACCAACTAAAGGACCACGCCCTACTTCATCAACTCCCGCTATTAGTTTAACACCTTTTTCATATAGTTCTCTTTCATATTTATGATTATCAATTATTTCTTTCATAGGGACTATACTCTTTTCCATTTGCACCAACGAACTTAATCTGTTTAGCATATTCACTACTTACATGAACTTCGATTTTAGCATATTTCAATAAGTTATAATTATAAATTGTTTTTTCTTTAATACAACTTACTCCAAAATTTAATAATTTCTCTAAATCATTAACTCCTAAATTTAATTCTTCTTCATATCCAATCTTTAATTTATTATCAATTTGCTTAATATTAGTTTTTACTTCATTAGTCGTCGCATGAAGAATGATAATTTCTAAATAACTTCCTAAATCATCATCAACAACTAAGTTCATATAAGAGTCTTTACCATTATTCGTAATGACGTAATCTAAACCTTTATACATTTTATATTGATATTCAAAAGTCGAATTAGTAAAGTCACTTGTCAAAGCATCAACTGTCTTATAGTCCTGTGTTTCAAATAAAATAGTAATGCTTCCTCCTGCTAGTAAAATACCAGCTAAAATAACTACATATACATACTTTTTAAAAGTATCTTTCCAAGGCGATAATAAAGTCTTTATTAAGAAAATAATACCTGTAAAGAATAAGATTAAGCCAATGGCAATAATAAATAAGCCAATTAAATAAATGCTTTGACGAAGATATCCAACCATTATTCCTAAAACAAATATCATTGCTATATCTAATACAAAAATAGGAATGAGGATAATTGTTCCTAATACTTTAATGACATTCTCAATCGTTAAGAATACACGTTTTTTAGCATTTCGATCTTTCTTACTATCCTTTGATAGCGTAATAAATTCTTTGTCTTTTTGAGCCACTTCCGTAAGTCTATATAGTGACACAACAACAAATAAGAAATAAGTAAAGTTAACCACTACTGTCCAAATACTACTTAAAAGGGAACGTCCTGTCATACCAACTTGATAAATAATGCTCTTACCAATTGATACAATTCCATCAGTTACCCAACCTAAAACCATATAAAGCAAAAATAAGATAATTACTTTTATAATTGTTTTTATAACATGAGCATTATCTTTTTTATTAATTGCTTTGGATATTTTTTCTAAAAAATTATATATCGCATCAGTTGTCTTGTTTAAAATCTTTTTTAACTCTTTCATATTACCCTCCAATAATATAATTATAACTTTAATGCTTCCAAAAGTCGACACAAAAAAAGAAATATTTTTATATTTCTTTAAAACGATCAAAAGTAATTTTTCCTAAAAGATTTTCTTTTAAATCACGAATAATTAGCGAATATACTTTGTCATAATCCTTTTCTCCACCCTTTAAAAGAGCACCCCTTTTAATGGCAATAATATCTAAAGTTGGAACAATATTAGAAAAATCAATTTGTTCAATGCCATAACGTTCTTTTAGACGTTCTGGGTATAAATGATACATAGTTTTTAAAATGTATAAAGCAAGACTTTCTTTATCAATGACCTCTTCTTTAATAGAAGATAAAGCCGCAAGATTATAAGCGTTATCTTGATTATCAAATTTAGGCCAAAGAATTCCTGGTGAATCCAATAATTCTAAATCTTTATTAATTCTAATCCAACTAAGGGCTTTAGTAACTCCTGGCTTATCACCAATAACCGTTGCTTTTTTACCAACTAAACGATTTATTAGCGTTGACTTACCAACATTTGGAACACCAATTACAAGAGCACGTGCACTTCTTGGTTTCATCCCTTTAGCAAGCCTTTTTTCATTCATATCTTTAAGGATGATATTCGTTTCAGCAATTATTTTATTAATGATATTTTTATTATTTATGAGATCACAACAAATAACTATATGGCCAAGATCCTCATAATATTTTACAAACTTATCAGTTTCTTTTTCATCACATAAATCATACTTAGTAAAAATAATAATTCGCGGTTTATTTTTAACTATTTCATCAATATCCGCAATACGACTACTAATAGGCATACGACTATCAATAACTTCATAGATAATATCAATTAAATTAATCTTTTCATTTATCTCTTTTTTAGTCTTAGCCATATGTCCTGGATACCAGTTGATGTTTGTCAAATTTTGTCGATTGTCCATTATTATCACTTCCCTTCATCAATTATTCTTATTTCTATTCCAATAACTCCATATTTTTCTTGTTCTTCCTTAGGATAATATCTTTCCATATCTTTAGGATTTGCAATATCATCTTGATCATATCCTAATGATACTTTGTCAAAATGTTTATATAATTCATCAAAATTTGAATATTTATGTAATTTTACTATTTCAACTAATATAGTTTCCAATGTAGTCCTATTCGTAAATTCAATTAAATCTTTTTCTTTCAATAATTGTCTTTTCTCATCATTTAATCTCATTTCTATCGTCTTAGTTCCATCCTTTATATGATTAAATGGTACATTATTTAACTTCATATTATATTTCATACTTAATCTCCATCAATTTTTCTTACTATTTTCATACTCATAATCCCATAGACTTAATTTTCCATTTACTTCAATAGGACTTACTTCTTTTACATTCTCCAATTTAAACCCATAACCATCCCAATCATCTTTACTTATTAATCCTCTATATACAATTGGATCTTTTTTATACAATTTTTGTGCAAATTCTTCATCAACATATATACAATCTGTAATAGTTACTTGAGCAATTATTTTACCAATCGGATATTCTAAATTTAAATGTTTGAATAGTCCCATTGCCTTCTTATCAATTCCCTTACCTGCATGTATTAATATATCACCGCGATATTTAGTTTTCCAAGTTCTAAATTCATATTCTTTATAACCCTTTGCTTATCTCCTTTGCATATGTTCTTAAATGTCGTAATCACCTTTCACCTCAATATTATCTTTATTATTATATTGACTCCTAAACTTAAAAACACTAAATATTTTTCTCTTTCATTATAACATAATGTTGAAAATGATAGAAGAAAAAGACTGCTTATAGCAATCTTTTTATTATTCACCAAGAACACTATCAATTAATTCATCAATAACAGCATCTTCATTTGAAGAATCATCTAAAGTTTCATCTTGTTCTTCTTGCTTTTCTTCTATATCAGTATCTTCTTCGATTTCTTCTTGTTCTTCACCAGTTGTTTCAGTACTGTCATTTTGGTCTTCTATAATTTCTTCAGAAGTATTATCTTTTGGATTATCAGCAACTTCTGGTTCATCTTTTTTATCTGGTCCATCAGATACTTCTGGGTCAGTTATATCATCACTAACTAATGGTGTATCTTGAATTAAAATACTATTTTCTTCTTTTGGAGAATCTTCTTCAGTTGGTTCTTCTTCAACATATTCTGATTTCTTTAACAAAATATCATCTAAGTCTTGTTGCTTTGTATCTTCAAAAATATCAGTTGTAAAATTATTAGTTGCTTCTTTTAAAGCATAATATAAATCTTGTCTTACTTTGGTACTTTCCGTTAGACCAATAAGTGGATTAATATTATATACTCTACACCAATAATCATTTATACACCCAGGATTTTTTGCCATATAATCTTTTAGTTTTACACTATAGTTTTCAGCATCTTTTTGCAAAGCCTCTTGGAATTTTTGAATATAATCTTTAACGTCAACCACATCTTTATCAAGTTTTTCTAGATTATCTCTAGTCTCATTGAAACGATACTTTTTATAATTATCAAAATTACTAAATTGACCATCAGTTATGTCATAAAGAGCCATACTATCAGATTTAAAATCAACTTCGGTAGTACCTTTTGCAGGTTCATCAATACTAGTATAAATTCTTTGTTTCTTAGAATTAATATTACTATAATATGCGATGTATCCTTCATCATAACCCTTGTAACCCAACATTTCATAAGCAATCCATTTTAGAGAGTATGAATCAGGTCTTCCATCAGGATTATTAGGTTGATACCAATGAACGCTACCAATGCCTTGACCACCATATAAGTTAGACCCTCTTGTTCCTATTTGATAAATTCCTGGTTCAAGGACGATTTTGTTTTTAATTAAGTCATCAATTGTTTCTAGTTTCATCTCTTTAAATTGATTAGAATCCAAATATGTAAATCTTGTTGATTGACGAGCACGGAAACGTGAATATACATCATTATAATATTTTTCATAATTTGGATAAGATACTTGAACTGCAACACCTGATTTAGTATTATCATCCAATTGTAAGAAGGCCATTGCTTCAATGTAGTCCATAACATAAATTGTTTTAAACACTTCTTTGTAATAATTTTCTACTTTTGTAGGTGACGCAATCATACTAGGTACAGGATTAGCTCCCATTTTTGTATTAGGATCATAACGAACTGATAAATTCATAACGATTTCATTAGGTCCAAATGATTGTGATAAGTTACCATCAGCATAGTCTTCCCCACCAGCATCAAATCTTCTTCCTTTATCCCTCAAGAATAATCGCGCATCAATATTATGAGCCGTTTCATGAGACCAGGTATGGAAAGTATTTTCAGTATGGTTAGTAGCATCAGGTAAGAAATTACTTTCAAGTACTCCTTCAGCACGCCAAAGGATAGATGAACCATTAGCTGTTGCGGCATTACCATCTGGATTAGCCCATAAGTTTACAACTTCATTAAAGTTCTTATGGAATGGATCAGTTGTTGCTTCTGGATTTTGGAATATTTGTACACCACTATCATCGAAAGCAAAACGTTTATCAATTTGGAAAGTATGAATATTATTAAATAATTGTTTATCTAACAATATATTATAAGAAGTGTCATAATAATCTTGCATTCTATCCGTATAACTCTTAACTTTTCGTGCAAAGTTAGCTTGTTGTTCACTATCGTTAGGATCAACCATATAAATTCTTTCTGAACCAATGATGAATTGCGTTGGACTAGAAATAACATATCCAGCATTTTTAGGTAAAGTTAATATTGGCAATGTATAATTAGCCCAAGACCAACCTCTAATGTCTTTCGTACTCAAATGATCCCATAAAGTATATTGAATATCAGGTTGTCCAGTAATACTTATTTCCACGATATAACCTTTAAATGTTTTCTTACACCATTCATCAACATCTTCATCACTGAAATTTGTTACGACGTATTCAATGAAATCAGTAATACTATTAGAATTTGTTTTACTTCCTAAAATGTTGACAAACACTTCACTAGTACGATTAGATTCAATATTTTTATCATTAGATAAGAACATTTCAGCAATTGCTAAAGGTGTTAAATTCTTACCAAATCCTTCCATATTGAATAGAACAAAATCATTTAACATCATACCATCAATATCAAGACTATAGAATCTTCTAAAATAGTTATATACATATAATACTTTTTCTATTTTTTGATCTTTCTTAATTTCTTCTTCAAGATAATCATTAATCATTTCATCATTAGTAGTATTAGTGTAATTACTATTAGAAAGGAATTTTAGGACAAACTCTTTCATTTCTTTTCTAGTAACATCACTATAATGTTCTTTATAAATACGACTATCAACAATGGATGGTGTTAACTTATCAAGATTTTCTTCATAACTCAAATTTAATAAGTAGTTAGTTAAATTATTGACTAATTGCGATTTACTATCGATGACATAATGATTGTATGTGTAATCAATTTTTAAATCATTAATACGATAACTTGCGACCATATCATAAGTTTTATCATAGCGAACATCATAAGTTTCACTTGTACCATCAGCATATACTAATTTAATCTTTGTTATTTTATTTTGATCAGTTGTCGTTAAATATGTTACGATATGACCTTTTGCATCAACTGGTACAATGTGCATTAATTCTTTCTTATATAGATTGCTAGTCTCTGGTATTTTAGATGCTGTTCTACCTATTTTTTCTAATTTATAGAATGGCATTAAACGAATTAAGTTATTATATAAAGTCTCTTTCTTTTCATCGTAATCATCACCAAATTCATTAGCATCAAACGTACTATAATCTTCACCATTTATCATTGGTAATTTAGTAAATGATACGCCATCTAAATTCCAAACTTCTTCATCAAAACCTAATGATTTAAAGAATTCTAAATTAATTTCATCTTTAGATATTTCTTTAATAGTTGTTCCATTTTGATTAGAGTTCATTTTAGATTCTTTTAATTCATAACAGTTTTCGAAAGTAACACCAGCACCACCAACACTAACACGGTTACCATTATTACCATCAACTAAACTGACACTATTAGAAATCTTACGACTTCCACCATAACCAGTATATCCAATGAATCCTGATTTAGCAGTTCCATTAGAATCATTCATTTCCGCATTTGCATAGCATCTGTTGATGTTGATTAAATTAACACTACCCATTTCACCAACAAGAGCACCTTTAGCATCACTACTACCAGTTACTTTACTATTCATGATATAACTATCTTCCATAGTTAACTTATTATAAGCAAACCCGATGAAACCACCAGTACGCTTACCACCTATTACAGAACTATTGATGATTGAAGATTTAGTTATTTTAATACTTGTTCTCGTATCACCAAACATGATACCTGTACCATCAGAACTATTATTAGCATTAATATTACTATTGATAATATGAACATTTTCAATAGTTGTATTTGTCGCAGTATTGGCAATTATTCCACGAACTGGACCACTAACACTAGCATTTTCAATGACTAAGTTTTTGATTGTGGCTCCATCATCAAGAGTCCTAAACAATTGCTTATTCATACCTGTAATCTTATGACCATTACCATTAATAGTACCACTAAAATTATCGATGTATGAAGCTTCACTACTCGTTACTTCTGAAGCATTAATATCATTTGTCAAATTGATATTACTATTTGGTTCTTTTTTGATTTTTTCAATAAGTTTAGCAAATGTTATGTAATTAGTCTCATTACTAACAGTATCATCTTCTTGAACAGAACCAAAATCAATTCTTAAATCTTCTTCATCATTACTATTACTATCCGTAACGTACTGATAATCAAGAACAAGAATTACTCTTCCATTTACTACTAAAACATCTTTAATCTTAGCGTAAACCGTTGGTTTACCATTCATTGAGATTTTAACGAAATATGAGTTTTTATTATTCTTTAATTCTTCTATTGAAACATTTTCAATAGCAATCATTCTTGCATTTTCTTCTGTATATAGAGTTATCTCTTCAATATTTGTTAGTTCAATATAATTACTATCGATAGAAACCGTCTCATTTAAAAGAAGAACGTCTTCATAACGATTAATATTGTCACTTCTATTTACATCACGATCATATTTAGCATACACTTTAACATAATAACGATCAAGTTCAGCATTAATTGTTAATTTATCAGCAAAATCTAATACTTGTAATTCTTTTCCATCTTCATCATAAATTTTAACTTTAATATCATCTTTTGTGGTATTGATAATCGCATTATCATTATCTTTTAAGTCAAAGAATAGATTTATTTTATCTTTGTCTTTTTCATATCTAAAGTCATTCATTGTTAAATGATCTTTTAAAACTTCAAATGTTACAATGACTGGTTCTGTTAAAACAACTTTTTTACCATTGCTTAAAACGACACTATCAATTGTTAAAGTCTTTTCACCAGCATTAGTATAACTATCTAACACTATTTGATACTTATTATTAGATTCTTTTACTTCATACTCTTTATTAGCAATAACAATTTTAGATATTGATAAATCTAAATCTTCAGAAATTCCTGAAACATTAAAATGCAACTTTATGTTTTCATTCTTTTCAAAGTATTTATTATTTTTCTTACTGATAACTTCTAATTCATCTAAACTTATATCTTTATATTTATCAGCACTATATAAACCATAGGGAATAGAATATATAATTTGATCAGTAAAAGTATTTTTATTATCTTCTGCATCTAATTTATTAGTATCTAATTCATAGTTACCATGAAATTCTAAAGTATAATTTTCATCTTGCTTTATTTCTTCTAAAGTTACTTTATTGTGTCCTTCTTCAATTGATTTATTAATACCATTTAAGTCAATTGAACCACCAGTAAAACCACCTTTATCACTTACGACATCAAATTCAAAAGTAGCTTTTCCTTCATCATAGTTTTCGTCTTTTATTTCAAGATTATTAATAGTTGGTTCATCTTTTAAAACATCAATATCAAAACTATATGAAGGTAATGAGAAGAAAGCTTGACGACGATTGTTATAGTCTTCATAACGCAATTTAATACGGTCAACTTTAATATTAAGAAGTCCTGATTCATCTGGAATAGTAAAGTTAACAACTACTGTATAATATTTTAATTTAACTTTATTATCAACCTTTTCCGTAACACTTCCTGTACTACCATCATAATTTAAACCATTAATAGTAATACCAGCTAAATCTGTATAACGAACACCATTGACAATAATACCATTATCATTGCCATTATTATCTTGGGAAATGATATTAGGAGAAAATTCAATATAATATTTAATTTGATATTTCTTTTGATTTTTTTGTGGGAAAAGAGTATTAACTTCATATTTAGCAATCTTTATATCTTGTTGAGTTAAAATCTCTTTTTCACCAATATTTTTATCTTTATAAATATGTCTTTCTGTTCCTAAATCACAATCAACTAAGAACTTAACAACATAACGTCCATCATAATTACCTTCATAAGATAGAGCTAAATCTTTACCAAGATTTTCTTTTGATACTTCCTTGCTTGTAACAATTTTATTCGTTGAATCTATTAATTCGACAGTTAAGTCTTTATAAGTATCATCTAAATCTTTAAAGTCATAAGAAACGTTAATGTTTTTATTTTCTTTATCTTCCTCTAATTGAATAGAATTAGCTTCTGGAAGATTTTTTAAGACTATATATCCTAATGATTCTAAGTCATAGTCCGTTTTATTCTCAAATACTTTTAAGTTCTTTAAACCAATCTTTTCAATATTTAAATGGAACTTACCAAAATAAGAAGTATCTTGATTTAAAATAACTTTATATTGATTATCTTTTTCCGTAGGAGTTACTTTATATTCTTCACCATTGATGACAACTGTCTCAACAGGAATATTTTTACTATTAGTACTTTCAAAAGTAATTTCTACTTTGTCGCCCTTACTAATCGCATCTGTAATACTTACATTTTTTACTATGAAATCATAGTTTTTAGTTACTAATAAACTATGTGTATAAATATTATCATCTTCATAGTTATTCATTTCACCCGTTATATTATTTAATTTGTTACTATCACGATCATATGTCGCATAAACATAAATGACATAGTCTTTATCTTTTTCGAATTCATGATCAAAAGTATTTGCTCCGACAACGATATTTTCTTTTAGTGCTTCCGTACCTTTTTCGTCAGCGATTAGTATATAACCACTTTCAAAGGCACCATCTTTATCTTCTAATTGGAACTTCAATTTATTATTTTCATCGTCAATACTAAATAGATCAACGTATGGTTTCGTCTTTAATACTTCTCTTGTAAAAGAGAGACTACTATTTATTTCGCGATTATTATCTAGTTTGACTTTACTAATTTTGAAGTTGCAAACACCGGCTTGATTAGGTGTATCAATTCTTACAGAATATATAGAATTCTTTAAAGAAACAGGATATTCTTTACCATTTATTTTTACACTTTTAATTTTACGACCAGAAGGTTTTATAGTTGCGGTAAAATCAAGAGTAATAGTTCCTCTTTCAACATATACATTATCTGGAGTAACTTCTTTTAACTTAACTGTATAATTAACTTTTTCAGTCGTATGAGAAGTACTACTACCAGCGTCATTAACATCAACACGACCATCATTATTGACATCAAAACCAAATTTATTTTTAGTATTTTCTTTTTTCTTATCAGTATTTGTTCCTTCATAGTCAATTAGATATTTAATGATTTCTTCAGCATCTTCATAGTCTTCTTTACCATCATCATTAACATCTTGTTTTTTATTATTGATAATTATTAAAGATGTTGTAGCAACACCTACTAAAACTAAAGCCCCAATTAAAACAAACATTAAGTTCTTTTTATCTTTCCTTTTTAAGAATAAATAAATTATTGTTATTATTAAACCAAGGCCAACAATTGCAAGCACAACAATAACAGGAACAGTTGTAAAAACTTTAATTGGTTCCTTTTTTTCTTCATTAGTATTTTGTTCATGGTTAATTGGTAAAACTTCATCATTTTTAGCATCACGAACAACTAAAACTTTTAGAGAATCACTATCTAAATCTTTCTTGGTATTTCCATCAGAAATAGATATATCATTTAAATAAATATATGTATCCCCTACTTTAGCATTATCTCTTACACGCAAATGAATAGTGAATAATTCTTCTTCAACAGCACCCGTTTTATTAATAATACCAAAGCGATTATTTTCCGTATTATAAATAGTAGTTATATCATCATTAGTTACAAAGTCATTATTATTAATTTCCATAAAGACATTTTTATCATAACTAAAACTAGCAGTTAAGGCATATAGTTTCTTATTTGAAGAAAGATTAGCTGTTACAACTACTTCATCACCGACTTCTAAAGTATCTTTATCGATTCCTAAAGATATTTGCTCCTCTGCTTTAACAGAAATTGGCAAAAGTATAATAGTAATAACTAGTAGCAATAAATATTTAGCATACTTTTTCATATTTTTAACCCCCCTATATATAAGACGTTTCATATTATATCATAAATCGTAATTTTTTTCAAGGAAAAACGACTATATTTACTAATTAAAAATATTTTATTTATAATTATTATTTTAAATATAAAAAAAAAAGAAAATTTCTTTTTATTTAAAATTCTCTTCTTTTACTATTTATCTTTGCTTTTTTTACTAGGTTTCTTTGCTTTTTTTGAAGGTTCAGCACTCTTTTCTTCTTCTAATTTATCAAGAATATCTTCACTATGACTCTCGTCTTCTACTTGTTCTAATAACTCATCTTGTTTTTCAAACTTGCGACCTCTATTTTTCATTTCTTCTTCGTGGATTAAAACGTTATAGGCAACCTTACCAATTAAGGTCTTTGGTAATTCATCTCTAAATTCATATTCATAAGGCCAAGAATATTTAGAGATATTCTTTTCACATAATTCCTTAATAGAATTTAATGTTTCTTCATTAGCATCCTTTTTATCTTTTAGAACGATGAAAGCCTTAGCTACTTCAACTTTATAAGGATGTGGTATACCTATGACACAACTCATCAATACTGCAGGATGGGAATCAATAATGTTTTCAATGTATTGTGGATATAGGCAGTACCCACTACTGACGATGAGTCTCTTAAGTCTATTTTTAAAGTAGATGAAACCATCATTATCCATAAATCCTAAGTCACCAGTATGAAGCCAAATATGACCATCTTTATGTTTTCTTAGGGTTTTCTTGGTTTCTTTACGATTGTTTAGGTACCCATCCATAACGGTTGGACCACTGATGACTATTTCTCCTTCTTCCATTGGAGCAACTTCTTTTTCGCTATCTTTAGCAACAATCTTATAATACATATCAGGATAAGGAATACCAATACTTCCTTCACGATAACAATTGTGCGGTGTAAAACAACTAGCCCCACCGCATTCGGTTAGACCATAACCCTCACGAACCTTAGTTGGCGAATGGTGTTTTTCAAGAAAGTCATCAACTTTTCTTTTCAATTCGACGGATAAGGAGTCCCCTCCTGAAATGACACATCTAACAAAAGACAAATCAAAATTATCTAAATTCTTATTTTTTATTAAAGCTTCAAATAATGTTGGAACACCAATAATGGCATTAGGACGATACTTCTTCAATAATTTATCAAATGTTTTAGCGCTAAATTGTGGTATTAAGATACTTGTTCCCCCAAAGTATTGAACAGTATTGATACATACATTTAAACCAAAACCATGGAAAATGGGAAGAATGGCTAAAACAGTATCACCCTCTTTTAGATCCGCAACGTGTTCAAAACTTTGCATAGCTGAAGCTACTAAATTTAAATTAGTTAGTTTAACCCCTTTAGGAGTACCTGTTGTCCCTCCACTATATAGAATGACCGCTAGATCTTTACCCTTGAAGTCATCATCAACTTCCTTCGTATAAGTATGTCCTAGTTTTATGAATTCTTTCCAAGACATACGCTTATCTGATTTAGGTAATCTAGATTTATATACTGTTGCCAATTGATAAGTCGTCTTTAAGTAAACTGGCATTGAGTCCGCAACACTTACGGTAATACATTTCTTTAACTTTGTCTTATCAATTATTTTATTTATTTTAGGAAAGACAAAATCAACCGTAATGATGTATTCACTCTTTGACTCTTTAATGAAATATAATAATTCATTTTCAGCTGACAAAGGATGAATCATATTCGCTACCGCACCTATTTTATTAACGGCATAGAAGGCAATAATTCCTTCTGGAGTATTAGGCATACATATTGAAACAATATCTTTATGTTTAACACCTAAAGCCAATAAAGAACGAGCTGCTTCATCAATTTGTTTTAAAAATTCATAATATGTTTTCTTCGTTCCATAATAGTTATAACTAATATTATTTAAATGCTTACTAGCTGTATAATTCATTAAACGATACATAGAATAATCAGGGTAATCGAGATGTCCTTTAGTATCATCATAGAACTTTTCCCATTTAGCTTTTAAATTCTTAGCCATATTTTCACCTCTATTTTTAAAATAAATTCTCTAATCTTTATTATAAATAATAAATTAATTTTTGTAAAATAAAAGGCAAAGAATATTACTGTTCTTTGTCTAAATATTAATTTTTACTTCCCAAGCGATCAAATGGGAAAATAGTAATAGTTGCTTTTCCTTCAATATCTTTCTTCTTTATTAAACCAATGCTGCGACTATCTTTAGAAACTTCACGATTATCACCTAAAACGAAATAACAATCATCAGGAATGTTATCGACTTCAAAGTCAGCCCCATTTAAAAGAGTTTTAACATCTGAATCCAAATATTTTTCAACGTACATTTTACCATTGATGTATAAATTATTATCGATATAATCAACAGAATCACCAGGAAGACCAATAACCCTTTTTATGATATTTTTCCCATCATTACGAATGACAACAATATCAAAACGTTCAATACTAGAATACTTATATTTAATTTTGTCCAAGATCATAATATCTTTATTATGTAAAGTTGGATACATAGATTCTCCCTTAACCATAATGGGAGCAAATAAATATGTTTTAATTAGTATAACAATAACAATTATTAATACATAAATACCATATTCTTTAATTAATCTCTTAACTGTTTCCATAGACTAAATTAAAAATAAGGCATGTTGCCTTATTTTTGTCCTCTTTCCTTGATTCTGTATTGACCAACAACATCTTTTAAGAAAGTTAATTTTGCTCTTCTTACTTTACCATTCTTAACGACTGTTATATTAGCAATCTTTGGTGAGTGCATTGGGAAAATTCTTTCTACACCAACACCATATGATACTTTACGAACTGTGAAAGTCTCACTTACACCGCTACCTTTACGAGCAATTACTATTCCTTCGAATGCTTGGATTCTTTCTCTTTTTCCCTCGATGATTTTTACATCGACTCTTACTGTGTCCCCAACACGAAATTCAGGTAAATTGGGATTAAGTTGCTTTTCTGTAATCTTATCAATTACATTTGCCATAAATATCTCTCCTTTTCTATATGAGCGATCATAAATATCCATCCAGCGGATCACTGCATTTAATTATAACATATGTTTTTATTTAGTGCAATATTATTTTTTCTTAACTTTTTCTGGTTCACTTTGTGACTCTAAAACGATATTGCCACTTGTGATGATACGAATACTTCTCTCGCCAAAATTAATGGTTCCTATTTTTTGACCATCTTTTTCTTCTAAAGAAATAGTATGTTTATCAATACTTTCAGGAAAATCGATTACAACTTCATCAAAAATAACTTCATTTTTTTTATGGCTCTCTTTAAAACGTTTCCAAAAACTCCACTTCTTTTTAGTATATTCTTTTAAAGATTCAGCAAACGCTTCTTTTATTTGTGGAAATTCTCTTAAGAAAAGACAATCTAACATAAAATCTCCATCAGCATCAGAATAAGCAACTTTACCTTTTTTATATAAATATACATCGCAATTTTTACTACTATTAGTAAGATACAAAGAAATTTCATCTTCGGATATATTTATCTTGGGATGTTCCGAAAAACCAAAGTCACTATAGTTAACATCCTTTTGGTATCCAATCTCCAAACTTATCTCTTGTTCTCCCAATTGAGCTTTAGTTGCCATATCAATTAGTAATTCTACAGCTTTTTTAAAATCTCTATTAATTTCTTGACGTTCTTCTTCTGTAAAATGATATACCATATTCTATCCTTTCTTTTTTTGTTTTTCCTCTTTCGTTCTATCTTCTAAAACAATATTACCATCGGTAACAATTCTTACTAATTTACCACCAAAATCAATCGTTCCTACTATTCTTCCATCTTCTTTTGTTACTTCAATCACGTTTTGGTTAATACTCTCGGGCAATTCCATCTCGACAATGGCATCATCACTTTTAATAGTTTTCGCAATATGTGTCTTATGTTCACTAGAAACATTAATTTGATTAATAATACGATTACGAATGGAACCATACTCTAATATAAATTCTAATTTTTGATAGACATTTTGTACTGTTCTTAAATCAACAGACTTCTTCGATGAAGCACTTGATAGACTTATACTATTACCATTAATTACTAAATTAGCATTAGTATATTTATAATAGCGATCTTTGAAAAAAGTTGTATAAGAATGAGCATCAACTCTAAGTTTTCTTATTTGTCCTTTTTGACACAAACTATCAATATCAGCAATTACACCCTTATAAACTTCATTAATTTGGGCTTTTTCTTCTTCATTAAGACGAATATGACTAATCATAACTATTTACCACCACTCAATCTTTTTTGTTTTTCTTTATTCTTTTTGGCTTTAACAATAGTAACATCATCATCAGTGATTATTTTAATAGTTCGACCATTAATGGTAATATTGCTGACTTTTTTATTATTTCCTTCAATAGAGGTTTGTTTATTGACATTTACTTCATCAACGCTTGAAGAATCAACATCAACTTTAACAGGACTAGGTACTCCTACTAGTTCACTGACTGCTTTTAAAGTAGTTAAGTATGAATCTTTAACATTTTTACCATCCTTCAATTTTATTTCTAAATTATCTTTTAACTGAGGATATAATTCTAAAAAATCACTAAATAATTGATAATCATAATGAAGTGTTAAGAATTTACCACCATTGCGAAAGGTTATTAAAGGAAGAGAACAATCTTTATAGTCTCTTGCATAAGGAGTTCCGTTTATATAATATCTAAAATTAATACGTACTTCTGAATCATTAATAAAAAAACTAAAATAGGCACATTTATCATAATTAAAAGGACGTGAACTAGAATAAATATCAAAACTAACTGTATTGACACTAGAATCTAAAAGACGTTGATGCATTTCCAATAATTTTTCTTTAGTTACACCAATTAATCGTTCTTTTTCTTGGTCACTTATTTCCGTAATAATTTTAGGTGAAACAATACGGGAATATTTATTACTATTAATTATTAATTCAACCATTTAAATCACGTATAATCAATCTTATAGAAATATTAATTGATTTCTTATTGATTGATCCCTTTCTATTTATATTTTTTTATT
>CANPXE010000006.1 GCA_947585665.1 uncultured Bacilli bacterium
TTTTTATGGAAAAATAAATTGAGTTATTGTATAATGATATTATCGATAATTGGGGAAGAATAAAAAGGAGGACATATGATGAGCAATAGTGGTGGTTTCTTATTGAAAATTCATATGGAAGAAAAAGGTAAAATAACCGAAATACATTTAAATAAAGAAAGACATTCATTTGTTTTTGTTGATGATGAGTGTGTTTCTGATTTAGTCGTTCCAGAATTTATAGTATTAGAAGTTGAAAAAATTTTAAATGATATAAGTAGTGCCGAAGAAAATGGTAATTGTTATGTTGAAATCGAGAAAAATGGTTCAACAGTTAGAGAATACGATTCTAAAAAAGTGGCATTGATTAAAAAGAAAGTTACCAAAGTAAGCATAAAAGATTTTTTAAACGATCAAAGTAATATTAAAATAAATGATTACTATGTTGATACTGTTGAGAAAAAATATGGTACTTCTCTTCCTCAAGAACTAAAAAGATTAGTATCATATACAACTAATGGTGTTGTTTTTGATAGTGCTGATGACTTTTATATGTTATCACATGATGAAATAATTGATTATAAGAATGAGATAAAGTTATTTATCCCTCTATTTACTAGAAATAATAAGAATTATATTGGTTTTGATTATGAACATTTATTATATAAAGAGTTTTCAGCACAAAAAGAGATAAAAAGTTCTTTTGTTTTAGCCGATTTATTAAAAGATGAAGAACTTGAAGTCCTTGATATGAATGATAATCACAATAAAGATGAATCTATTGATATTCAAGAAGAGAGTTCTCGTGAAGATGAAACCTTACCTATCGAAGAAGAAAAAGTATCACAAGAATATGAAGAAACGATTAAAAATATCGATGCTCAACTAGAAAAATTGAGTACTGGTATCGAAAAAGTAGAAACACCAAATACATCTTCAAAAGAAGAAATCAAAGGCGATGATGAACAATATCATCAAGAAGTAGTAGATATAGTTAAAAAAGCTTTAAATAAAATAGAAGAGACTAACACTTTGATTGATGAAATAGATAATACTTTCAATAGTGCTCAAAAGACTGAAGAAAAAGAAAAAGTTAAAGATGTTAAAACATCTTCTAAAAAAGAAAAACAAGAAAAGCCTAAAAAAGAAATAAAAGAAGTAAAACCTAAAAAGACTGATAATAAGAAATTGACTAATTTAATGATTAAAACTTTAGATAACAGTTTTGATAATTATCAAATAGATTTTAATGAAACAGCTAAATTAGTTGTTGAACATTTACCTTATTATGAAATTTCTTCTAGTTTTGATGTCATTCAAATACCAGAAATAGAAATGGATAAGATAACGCTTCTTCCTAATAGTGAAATTGATTTAGGAAAGTTTAAATTAAAAGTTTCTAAATTAGATAATAATATGGTTGATTTAGTTGTTGTTTCAGCATCTTCTATCGTTAATCAAGAAGGTAGTAAAGTTAAAAAACAAGATTATATTATTTTAGATTTACATAATGAATTTAGTTTGCGTCTCAATAAGAGTGAAGCAATGGAGTCTTGGTCATTAAAAATGGAAAAATCAACCTTTGAAGCTGAACTTCGCAATATTGATTACTTAAAGATAATTTCTTCAATTGAAAAGATTCCTTCATATAAGAGCCTTGGTAATATTGAAAAATATGAATTATCTAAATCAGTAATGTTATTCATTAACTTTGTTATGAAAAATGAAGATTATGATAAATTAAAAGAATTATATCGTATCATTGAAAAGGAACCAACTCTTTATGAAGAGTACATTACTAAATACAATATTGATTGTTCTAATGAATTAAATAATGTTTTCCCTACTTATGATAGTAAGAAGACTTATTCTATGAAATTGAATTATATAAATGGTTTAGTAAATGCTAAATGGTTAGATTATCCAAGATATATATTTGGAACGTTAAATTATTTTTCAAAAGATTATTTCCTTGAAGAATTTATTAATCAATTGAATGATACTTTAACTGAAACAGATTTTTCTGATTATTTAAAGAGACTATTTAGTACTTCTAATTTATTTGCTGATTTGGATGAAGTAGGACAAGAAAATTTAGATAAATGTTTAGATTACCTATCTGTGTTATATAAATATAATCCAATTATTGGTGAAGAGAATAAGTACAAGATAGAACGTGAATTTATGATAGGGGCAACTGATGAAGACATTTCTTTGTTGATATCAAAAGTGTGTCGTCGTGGTATCAAAGATTATTCTACTTTTATTGAATATGAAAGTGTCATGAAAGAAAAGTATCGTATGGGTAATCTTAAATATCCAATTTATTCAGAAGATTTTGGAATAGAAGAAATTAGAAATGGTGGTGAGTATGATGAGTACTAAGCCTAAAAAGGAAACTAATAAAGTTAGTAGCATTCAATATAGTAATAAAAATGTTGGTTTTTCTCTTTCTATTCCTGATAATTGGATGGAAGTTAAAAAGTCATCATATCTCGATTTAGGCATTAATGAAAATACTTTGTGTGCCTTTGTTGTTGATAAGTTTACGCATCTTTCCATTCTTTTTAGTGGTTTTTGTACCGAAGCTGAATTCAAGAAGGTAAATGTTTCTAAAGAAGATTTACCATTTCAGGTTTTATATGAAAAAAATATTACTTATAAAAACATTCCTGCTAGACAATTAGTAATATCAAAAGATGATAAGAAACTTATTAATACTTTTTGTGTAATTAATGGAATGTTGATCGATTTTACTATTAATATCAGTTTAAAAAATAAAAACTTTGATAAATCTAAATTAAGTAATGATAATAATTTTAAAATGCTCAATAGTATTTTAAATACTTTGGAGGTCTTTGAACCAGTTAATCCACCAATTTATGTTGATAGAGATGTGTCTGATGTAAAAGAAGTAAAAATGGTTGATGATAGAGAAGAAATGACAAAGATTATTCTTCCTCAAAGACCAGCAGAAATAATAATCGAGAAAGAATGTAAATACCGTAATATTTTAATGCCAGAGTTTTATTTAAAATATGTTAATAATGGTAAAACAAAGTTGAGTGTCATTGATAAAGAAGTATACTTTATTGATAAGAATAATCATTATCGAAGTGTTAATGTCAATGATGATTTGATAAAAAGTATAAGTTCTGTTTTAGAAAAAAATTGGTTAGAATTAGAAACTATGGATTGTGGATATCAAAAAATTATAACTGATTCTTATTTTTCTATTAAACTTAATCGTTCTTATGGTAGTGGTTATTTATATATAGATGTTAATAAGTGTGAAGGATTTAGAATCTTTGATAATATTGTGCGCATGGTTCAAGAATATGTTTCTTTTGACTATTCTGAAGAAGTACCAACTGAAGAAGAAGTTGAAATAAAAGAAGAACCAGCTCCTTTAGAAGAAGACGTTGATGAAATAATGCCTGTTCTAAAGGAAATTCGTGAAAATGATATTACTGAAAAAATGCCAATTCCAGAGATTGAAGAAGAAGAGGAACAAGAAGAAGAACCCGTTTTAGCAACAGAAGATGTTATTTCTGAAAAATCCGAAAATAATGTAGTTGTTCCTATTGCTGGGGAAATGCCTGAAGAGAAAGAAGAAATTCAAGAAGAAAATCTTAAACCGGATACTTCTTTAGAAGAAAAGAAAGAGGAAGATAATACTCCTGAAAATGTTGAATTTTTAGAATATTTCCATAATGTTGATGGTCATAACTCTTTTAGATTCTTATTTCCTATTAATAGTGGTGAAAAAGTTGAACGTGATTTTAATGTCTTTGATATCCAAAATGGTGATGATATAAATTATCGTATCTTTATCTTTAAATGTGAGAATAAAGAAAAATATGAAAATAAACTAAAAGATTGGATGAATAAAAATGTTCAGTCTAGTAATTCAAAAATTATTGATGAGCAAGAAGAAAAGAATGATTCTCTTTCTATCAAGACATTTATTCTTGACAATGGAAAGTTTTATAAAGTTGCTTACATTTTTGAATACTTAATTGCTATTTCAGGAATGGCGATTAGTGAAATAATGTCTTATGCTGATTATGCTTTAAAGACAGTTGAGATTGGTGAAGATAATCGTTCAAGTATTGAAGCATTAAATCGTAAGATGAATAGTATTAGTATCTTACAACAACAAGGAATTCCTTATATTGATGAATTACCACCACTTCCTAGTAGTTATGACATAGTTGGTAAGACTTATGATGATGTCGCTAAACGTGCCATTGTTCTATGCATTTGTTGTAATTATGCTAGCGATATCGTTTCTAATAAAAAGAAAAAATATATCAAAGAGTCTAAAAAATTCTTTAATAAATTATTAGATAGATATAATGTTAAAAATATTATGACTAAAGAAGAACAAGAATTATTTGAAAAAGGCAATCATGATATTGCTGTTCAAATATCTTGGCAATTTGAGGGATGTGCAGTTCTTCTATGGACATTAGGATTATTAGATTACCTTAATTATCCTGATACACTTGTTAATCCTGATGAACTTACTGGTATAGTATCTTCTTGTAATAATTATAGTGAATTTGTTCAAAAGTGCGCATTCCGTTCCGTTGAAGAAATTTTGGATTTAGCTGATTTGACTTATCGTTATAATTGGTATTGTGTTGATGCCCAAATTGAGGGTGAGGAACCAAAGATTAATCCAGAAATAGTTGTTGAAAGATATCGTGCTTTAAAATGGTTATTAACTGATGAAAAATGGGACAAGGTTGATATAAATACGTAAAAGAATGTTGTGGTGAAGTAGATGAAAAATCTAATTGGTAACAGTTGGCGTTCTAGTTCTAGTAATGAAGTTATTGAAGTACAAAACCCCTATAGTCATGTAGTTCTTGATACAGTGCCTAATTCTAATTTAGATGATATTAATGAAGCTGTGCAAATATCTGATGAATCAAAAAAAAGTTGGTATGGTATTTCAATAAATGAACGTTGTGAGATAATTTTAAAGTTTAAAGATTTAGTTAAAGAAGAACGTTATGATTTAGCAAAATTATTAACTAATGAAACAGGTAAAAATATTGTTGATGCTCAAGAAGAAATTGATAATTTAATTGATTTGAGTACAGCTTTTGTTGAAAAGGCAAGACATTTATATGGTGATTTAATTCCTGCTGGTGTAACTAATAAAAATAATAATACCATTCAAATGACTTCGCGTGCACCAATTGGTATTGTAGGGGTTATTTTACCTTGTAATTTTCCTGTTTTATGTTTTGCTCATAAAGTGCCACCAGCTCTTTTAATGGGTAATACAGTTATTGTTAAACCTTCTTCTAAAGCACCTCTCACAGTTATTAAGTTAGTTTATTTACTTCGTATGGCTGGTGTGCCGTCTGGTGTTATTCAACTTGTTAATGGTAGTGGTGAAAAAGCAGGACATGCGCTTGCTGTGCATCCTGATTTACAACTTATCACTTTTTCTGGTTCAACAGTTACTGGTATTAAAATCATGGAAGCCGCTGCTAATAATCTAACACGTGTATTATTAGAATTGAGTGGAAATGATGCCATGATCGTTTGCAATGATGCTGATATTAATTTAGCTATTGATGAAGCTATTAAAGGACGACTTACGAATATGGGACAGACTTCGGCATCTACTAAACGTTTCTTAGTCCATAAGGATAAAGTAAATGAATTCGTTAAAGGTTTAATTCAAAAAATTAGTAATTTGCGTTATGGAAGTCCTCTTGATAGTAGTACTGATTTAACTTGTTTAATTGATGAAGAAACAGCTATTAGAGTCGAAAATCAAGTTAAGAAAATGGTTGATTTGGGCGCTAATATCGTTTATGGTGGAAATCGTAATGGTAATTATTTTGAACCAACTATTCTCGTCAATGTCAATGAAAAAATGAGTGTCATGAATAATACAGAAGTTTTAGGACCAATTATTCCTATTATGGAATTTGATGATTTAAATAGAGCTGTTGCTGTTGTCAATTCATCACCTTATGGTCTTGCTTCATCTATTTTTACTAATAATATTAAAACAGCTTTTAAAGTAGCCGAATGTTTAGAGACAGGAACAGTCATCATCAATGGTAGTACGGAATATCGTTCTAATGAGATGGCTTATGGTGGTTGGAAGTATTCTGGTTTTGGAACAGAAGGAGTATCATCTACTCTTGAACAACTATCTCTTGTTAAAACAACAGTTCTTAAAGATGTTTTAGAATAATTAATTTAAAGTAATTAGTGTAAAAACTAAATCATATATGAATAAAAATGCCAAAGTAATTGTAATTATTTTTGGTATTTTTTTTATGATAAAATTTAAGAATGGATTGATTAAATAGACTAATAAAAGACTTGATATTCCCCATATCAACATCATTCTTACTGAAGTATAACGTCCAATGTTAAAATTTTGATAAGAATAATCCCAAAAGATGCGACCAAAGATTTTTTCAATTATTAAACCACCAAAAAACTCTACTATTCCTAAAGTAATAGAAGATATCAAAAATAATAGTAATGCTCGATAAAACTTATTACTAACTTTTTTCTTTATGATATAAAAAATGCCTAATATTAGAAGAACACCAAGACCATAGATCGGTGTCCAATATCCATAGAGAATGCCACTATCTACTTTTGTGTAAACACAATTTTCAATAAAATGTCCCATAATTGAATAAAATAAAAAAGTATTAATAATATTCATATTATCACCAATATCATTATGTGATAAAAGAATTTATTAATACAAAAAATTAATGTTCTGTATAATTATCAATTAAACTTGTATCAACAGTCTTATTAGGATTAGCTTCTAAATAGACACGATTATAATTTTTAATCATTTCAACCGCATCTTTTCCCGTATGAATCGTTTCACGACCAGTTGGTTCAATTACTCTTAAGAAGACATCTCCATCAGGATCTTTGTCTTCTTCGATGACAAGACCGGTTGTCATTTTAATGAATTCATCACGATCTTCATTAGGATTATCATAATTAGGAATGAAAGAATTACCACCACTGAAACTTGATGTTGGTTGGGAATTGTTTACATTTGGATTTGTTGGTGAAGCATTCATTTTATCCATAAACATTTTTACTTGTGAAGAACTATCAGGTAAATTTGTTGTTGAGAAATTGAAATTATTTTCATTTGGTAAAGCAAAATTTTCCTCATTTGGTAAATCAACTTTTAAACCTATACCATCACTCAATGGCTGTTTTTCATCAATATGTTTTGTTTCTTGTGGTATAAATTCATTATGCGTATTAATGAATGGTTCATTAGTAGGTGTAGAATCATCGTGTTTAATAATTGTATCATTAGTTACATTACTATCATTTTGATTGTTGAACCTTTTTTGGAAATTGGTTAAAAAATTAGAACTTTGATCATTATTTTCTATTTGTTGTGGAACTATTGGTGTTTCTAAGTTTCCATTTTCTATAGTCGATGGTTCATTTTGAATAGTCGGCATATTATTGTTAGATGGTGTCATATCGTTGTAGAAGTTATTGTTTCCAACCATTGATGAATCTATTAATGAATTTGATGCCAAATTATTTTGTGAAGAATCTTCTTCTTTAATACCCATCATACTTCTAAGTTTCTTTAATCCATCATCTTCAACTTTGTTAGTATTATTATTTTGAGAAAAAATATCATTGGAAACATCTAAAATATTTTTATTATTAATAGGAGAAGTAAGATTATTAAAATCAGCACTTTCCATAATTATTTTATTGACATCGTCGATAGGAAGTCCAATTTTATTTTGACTATTATCATTATTATTATCATATTTATTTAAGAAATTTTTAAAAGCATTGTTTTCTTCATTGGCATTATTATTTGTTTTATTATTTTTATCCTGAGAAGTATTATCAAGACGTGCAGATCCCAAAAAGTTATTAGTTAAATCAAGTTTTGGAATTTGATTTTTAGGTTTCTTTTTATTTGCTTTTGGCCAACGTGATGTATCAGCTTTTTTCCCGGGACGACTAGATTCAAATAATTGGTTATAATTAGTAAGTTTTTCCATAGCTTCTTGATCATAGTACATTTGTTGATTACCCATTTGATCAATTACTAAAAGAGTTACCATACCATTTTCAAAACCTTCATGAATTTCAATATCCATTGTTTCATTAATGAATTGATCACGTTCTTCATTGACATTGACATTAGGATTTTGAATTGCCATCTTTTCATCAATTAATTGATTAACTTTGTCTTCAAAAGCTGATAAATCAGGTAATGTCGTCTTTAAGAAAGATTCAATTTTACTAATTGTAAAAGTATTAATACTTTCAACGACAATATTATTTAAAGCTTGATCTATTTGTTCAACATAATAATTATAGTTAGGATTAACTTGTCTTATTTGATAACTGATACTATCCTTTACTTTTTTTATTAAACTATTATATTGTTCAATTTTATTAATATTTTCAACAGCTACTTTTAAATTATTAGTAATAGTACTCATCTCTCTAGGTAGTGTTGGACTTGTCGCAAGATTAATATCAATACGATGAATATTACTACTATCGAAGTGTTTTTTTAGGATATCGGAATAAGCAACAAAAGCTTGGTTTAGAATAAGGATAATGATATTTTGATCAATATTCATTTCAAGACTGTTTAAATACTCTTTTAGACGAGTGCTAACATCTTGAAAAGTACGTTGTTTTAATTCGGTGTCATTACCAACATCATTAACTAAATCGTTTAAATATTGAATTAATAGTTTATTGTATCTATTAATACTTTCCCGATTATTCATAGTATCACATTCCCCATATTCTAATATCCTAAGTATATTATAATATATTATTGCCATTTAATAAATAAAAAACTTGTCAAAAAATTATAAATATGTTATATTTGTTAATGTTTAAAAGCAAGTGCGAAAGACGCAATTAGGGATTTGTTTTAAAAGAGAGTCTAGTTAGGTGAAAGTAGATAGACAAAGAACTAATTGAGATCACTTTCAAGTGCGTTTTATGGATAAGATAAAAACGGTGACGCGTTATAGTTTTAAGAGCATAAAGTATTATGAAGTAGGGTGGTACCGCGCGTAAGTCGTCCCTATCAATAATACTTTTTTTATTTGTAGAAAGGGTGAGCAAAATGAGCTTTAAAGAGTTATCCAAAGAAAAACAAAGTGACTTTGAACAAAAATTGAGTGCTAAATGGGAAAAGGAAAATTTACTTCAAAAGACAATTGATAAAGGAAATGATTATTTTGTCTTTTATGATGGACCAGCTACCGCTAATGGAATGCCAGGAGTACACCATATTTTAGCGAAACTTTTAAAAGATACAGTATGTAAGTATAAGACAATGCAAGGATATAAAGTTTTAAGAAAAGTTGGTTGGGATACCCATGGTCTTCCTGTTGAAGTTCAAGTTGAAAAAGAATTAGGTTTTTCTGGTAAAAATGATATTGAAAAGTATGGTATCAAAGAATTTAATGAAAAATGTCGTGAAAGTGTTTGGAAAAATGAAAAGGCCTTCAAAGACTTTACTTTAAAAATGGGGCAATTCATTGATTTAAAGAATCCATATATCACATATGATAACAATTATATTGAAACAGAATGGTGGATTTTAAAGAAATTCTTCGATGAAGGATTAATTTATGATGGATTAAAGATTCTTCCATATTGTCCAAGATGTGGGACAGGACTTGCTTCTCACGAAGTAGCGCAAGGATATAAAGAGATTAGTGTTAATACCGTAACTGTCCCTTTTAAGATGAAAGATGAAGAAAACACTTATCTACTTGTATGGACGACAACACCATGGACGCTTTTGAGTAATGTTGCGGCTTGTGTTAATCCCAATGAAAAGTACGTTAAATGTTTATCTAAAGGATATAATTTCATCGTTGCTGAAAAACTTGCTCATAAAGTTTTAGGTGATAACTTTGAAGTTGTTGAAGAGTATCTTGGAAAAGATTTGGAATATCGTGAATATGAACAATATTTACCAATTCTAAAAGTCAATAAAAAAGGTTTCTACATCGTTTGTGATGACTATGTAACGATGGAAGATGGTACTGGTATCGTTCATATTGCCCCAGCTTTTGGACAAGATGACTACGAAGTTGGTTTAAAATATGATTTACCAATATTAAATCCTGTTGATGAAAATGGATGTTATACTGAAGGTCCTTGGAAAGGAAGACTAGTAGTTGATCCTGAACTTGAAGTTGAAATCGTTAAATATCTTGCGGAACAAGATAAATTGTTTAAAAAACAAAAAATGCTTCACAATTATCCACATTGTTGGCGTTGTAAGACACCTCTTGTTTACTATTCAAAACCAAGTCTATACATCAAGACAACAGCTTTGAAAGATAAGATAATTGAAGAGAATAATAAAGTTAATTGGTATCCTGACTATGTCGGTGAAAAACGTTTTGGAAACTGGCTTGAAAATATGAATGATTGGGCTATTTCCAGAAATAGATATTGGGGAACACCAATACCTCTATGGAGATGTAGTTGTGGTCATGATGAGATGATTGGTTCACGTCAAGAATTAGTAGAAAAAGCGATTGAAAAGATTGATGAATCAATTGATTTACACCGTCCTTATGTTGATGATGTTCACATCAAATGTCCCGAGTGTGGTAAAGAGATGAGCCGTGTTAAAGAAGTTATGGACTGTTGGTTTGATAGTGGTGCCATGCCTTTTGCCCAATATCATTATCCATTTGAAAACAAAGAATTATTCGATAAGCAATTTCCAGCTGATTTCATCTGTGAAGGAATTGATCAAACGCGTGGTTGGTTCTATTCTTTAATTGTTATATCAACTTTTATTAAGGGATGTTCACCATATAAGAATGTTTTAGTAAATGACTTATTACTTGATAAATATGGTCAAAAAATGCATAAATCTAAAGGGAATGCTGTTGAACCATTTACTATTTTAGAGAAATATGGTGCTGATGCAACAAGACTTTATATGTTGTCTGCATCTCCTGTTTGGACACCTCTAAAGTTTGATGAAGATGGTATTAAAGATATCAATTCTAAGTTCTTCAACACTTTGAAAAACACTTATACTTTCTTCCAAATGTACGCTAATATCGATAATCTTGATCCAAGAGATTTCAAAGTTAATTATAAAGATTTAGAAGAAATCGATAAATGGCTTCTATCTAAATACAATAAACTTGTTAAAAATGTAACGGAAGCAATGGATGAATATGATTTAAATAAAGCGGCCAAACTATTAAATAATTTTGTCAATGAAGAATTATCCAACTGGTACATTAGAAGAAATCGTAAACGTTTCTGGGCTAGTGAATTAGATAATAGTAAAAAGGCTGTTTACCAAACAACTTATGAAGTCTTAATTGGTCTATGTAAGCTTGCTGCTCCAATGGTTCCTTATACAACTGATGAAATCTATACTAATTTAACGGGTGAAGAGAGTGTTCACTTAGCTACTTATCCTAAGTTTGATAAAAAACTAATTGATGAAAAAATTGAACAACGCATGGATTTAGTAAGAGATTTGATTTCGCTTGGTCGTAATGCTCGTGAAGAATCTAAGATAAAGGTTCGTCAACCAATCAGTGAAGTAATTCTTGATGGTAAGAATGAAAAGACTATTTTAGATTTAGTTGACTTGATCAAAGAAGAGTTAAATGTTAAAGAAGTGAGATTTGTCAAAGACTTATCTGAATACATGAACTTTGAAGTAAAACCTAACTTTAAAGTATGTGGACCAATTCTTGGTAAAGAAATTGGTGCTTTCGCAAAAGAATTAGGTAAATTAACTAATGATGATATAGCCAAGCTAGAAAATGGTGAAGAAGTAGTTCTTGGCAATTATAAAGTTAATAAAGAAATGGTTGATATTCGTATTTCTTCTAAAGAGGGATTCAATGCTGCTATGTTCAACAATAACTTCATCATTCTTAATACGACTTTAACTGATGAATTAATTGACGAAGGAATAGCAAGAGAATTGATTAGTAAAGTTCAACAATTGCGAAAGAATAAAGACTTTGACATAATGAATCGTATTGATATCTATTATAGTCATGAAGAAAAACTAGAAAAAGTTATGAAAAAGTATGAAGAATTCATTAAGAAAGAGACTTTATGTGATGAATTTATCGCTAAAGATAATTTAGTTGATGACTATAATCTAAATGGTATTGAAGTTAAACTTGACGTTGTTAGAAAGTGATAGTAATTATCACTTTTTTTCTTTGTTTTTTAATTGAGCTGTGTTATTATAGTTAATAATTTATGAAGGGTGGTTTTATAATGGATGAATATGAAAAAATATTAGCGTTGATAGAATCATATCAAAATAAGGAAGAAGTCCCTTTTTCTAGCGAAGTAATAAGTGCATATACTCTTAGAGAAATATTAAAAAACAAGCTAAAAGAACTACAAGATTTGTTTGATTCTGGTCGAGTAGAAAAGTTTAACAACAATAAAACATCTTTAAGGCATCTTGGTAAAAGTATGAGAAGACAGGGCTTTTATGCTCCAATGGGATTAAAGTGTGAAAGACTTAGTTTAGCAAATGATGGAAATAGGTCAACAATATATTTTCTTTTTAAAAAAGGTGGTTGGTGTTTAGACTTAACTTTTGGAATAGCTAAGGATAATGGTAGTGATGCTATCTATTTTGTATCAAAATTTGTACCCAAAGAATTTATTCAAGAGAATTATGATGAAATAAGTGCTATTTTTAGTACATTGGAAGAATTCTCTGATCTCTTTAGTTCATTTGGTGGTCAAATACACCCACCTGGATATCGTCCATCAAGAGAAATAACAGCTAATGATGACTTTTTTAAAGCAACTATTTCTTATGATAATGGAGGAAATGTTAGGTCAACAGTTAAATTGAATGTTGAATCAGATATATTGGAAAGAAAATGGTTAGATCGTAAATCTTTAGATGATGTTTTAAAAGAGAATCATGATGAAATTTTAAAAACCATACCCGTTGAAATAAAAAGTCTTGATGCGACAACTAAAAAGATTGTTGGGAACGCTTTACAATGTCAAGTAGTTCCGCAATATGTAAAGAAGGTATAGAGTAGTATGTTATTTTATTCTGGTGTGTTTAAAGAAATGTATGATAACTTTATTAGAAGATCTAATTTGGGTGCAGAAGTTCCAATGAGTAGTGAAACAATTAGTTTTTATGATTTATTTGTGATGATGGGAGCATACTTTCTCGACTTAGAAAAGAGTATAACCAGTATTGAAGAGTTAAAAGATATCTTCAATTCTGAAAATGAAGATGAATATGATGAAGAATACAAGCGCCCTAAAGAATGTATTGGTGCTAAAATAAGTAATGATGGAAAAGTATCTAAAATAGATTTATCTTTTGGATGTTGGCCCATTAATTATAAGAATAGACATCCTGTTGAAATTCAACTCAGTACGAATGATGATATACCTAATAGTAATACAATTGGTAATATTAGTTTTTATGCAAAAGATGACTACATCGATGTTCAATCTTTTATAAAAAAACATTATGATTGTATTTATAATTCTTTATTAAATGTTGAAAAATATGCTAAAATCTTAGGAACTGTAAATCATTTTAGGTATTTTGGTATAAAAGCATATTCAGGAAGTATAAAAGAAAAAAATGATAATTTTACAATTGCAATGACTTATAATGATGCTGGTGAAATAACTATTGATATTACGCCAAATGAAGAGGTGTATTCAAGTTTTTCTGGGTTAGAAGTTCATGTTATAAAACAACAATTAGAATCGGAAGAAGATACAATGTTAGATATAATGAAAAGAGTTCCTATTCAAATAGAAAGCCTTGATGATATATTTAAAAGAGTTATTAATGAATCTTTGGAAAAGTGTTCTCCACCACAATTTGTTAAAAAAATGTATCCTTTGTATACTTACAATTCAGTATCTGGAGGTAAAGGGTTAGTTCATTTCTAAAAAAAATGAGGGAAAAGTTAAATTCCTCATTTTTTTATCATAACCAATCTCTGTTTTTCTTGCCAATCACCTTTATATGGAGTACCACGATTTAGAGAATAGTACTTATCAAAATCTAGTCCTTTCATTATTTTTACTGATGGATGATCTTCTTGAACGAGAACATCTAAAAGATCATTTAAATGTTCACCAACAGTAACTTTGGTAATTGGTTTATCAGAATTATTTTCATTGTAAGCATCAAGAAAGGCTTTAGTTCCACGCATAAAAGCTTTATAGACTTTAAGCTTATCTTCTTTTGTTTTTTTATCATCAGAAATTTCGACATTATTGAATACAGCATACCCTTCATCGCTATTGACAAAAATTGTTGATTTAGCGATAATTTCACCTTTTTCGTCTCTTATAACTAAATTTTGACAATTATCAAGAATCATACTAGAACGCATAATTCCTTCACCAGCTCCTTCAAGATGAGCACAACAATTACAATATTTACCAAGAATGAAGTTATCATAATCTTGTTTAGGAAGCCATTCAAAAGAAAAATCAGGATGCAAATCTTCTTTCAAATCTGAAGATGGAGAATTATCCCAAATAGTTGTTCCATCAGTATTCACTACTTTCTTTACAAATATATTTCTTGGAGCCTTAAGAGCTTCTTCTTTAATTTGTTTAGCCATTTCCCAAGTTTCATCTTTAGAATACCATTTACCAATGAGTACAGCTAGTTCACGATTTTCTTCTTCAATATTACTAAATTTACTACTATTTAAGTAGTCAATACATTTATCAACAGTAACTTTAAGTCTTCGTTGATTACCATGATTTGATGTATAAGTTCTTTTAATGTTAGGGAATTCCTCATAAATAGATTCAATAAAACCATTTTTTTTCTTTTCAATCTCATATATTTTTTCATAATTTTCCATAAAGAAGTCAGCAAAATCTTTATCAAACTCTTCTCTTATTATTTCAGAAGGAAAGTTAAAATGTATGTGTATGTCATTTCCATCATAATGGTTAGGTGATTGAAACATTTTTTCTACTATAAAATTACAAGCTCTTTGTCGGTAAGTTGGATCATCACTAATAGCTCCTGTAATTTCTAATAGTTTTAACAAGTCCGGGAATATGACATTATTAGAAACGATACAATTGTCCTTTGAAAATATTTCCTTATTCTTCAAAACTCTTCTTATATTACCATCATAATTTTTAAATAATTTGTGAAGAAGAGGATTGCGTGCTTCACTTATGACGAAGTCATGCCATAAAAGAGAATCTCTAACGTTTGTTTTCTTTATCAATTGAATAAATTCTAAAAGTAGGTTACTTTCATTATAAGGAACTGATGCATCATCGTTTTTTTCAAAAGAAATAAAAATACTTTTTTCATAAAAGCCATAAGGTGAGTAAATGTTACTTAATAAATTACTTTTTCTAATGACATCTATTAATAATTGACGATCTTCATTTAAAAGCTTAATTAAAGTATTTCGACTACAAAACTCAAAGAAGGCTCTATGACAAAGCTCTATATCAGTAATGTTATGAGTTCTCAAAATATTAACAAATTCAATAAAGTCTTCTAAACGTGTATTTAAAGGTGAAGTAGCAATATTTTCTAAAAGGCAACTATTATGAAGTACCCAACCAAAGTAATCATCATTAATATCTACTAATTCTAATAATTTTTTAAAGTTTTCACAACTTAACTTAGCTATTAGTGCACCATCTCTTAAATAAGGCTTTTTATGTCCTTTTTTCTCTAACTCCCTCATAGCCCATAAATATTTAATAGGAATATTAACGATTGCTTTCGAGTGAGTGCAGTTTTGCTCAATCTCTTCTTTAGGAAGAATGCGTAGTTTGCCATTGCAATAGATATAATAATTATAGTCATATGTCTTATATATCTGATAATTGTTTTGTTCTTCATCTTCTCCTTGTGTCATTTCCATTAGACCAATAAACTCTGTTCCATCTTCTAAAATGATTCTATTATCAGGGTTTAAAGAATGAGTAAATATTTTTCTAGTACTATTTGGGACATATATATTTAATGGTTGTATAGGTGGATTAATAAAAGAAGAATAATCAACATGACCATTAGAAGGTAAATAAATTTCTTGAATATTAGTAAATAGTGCTAAATCATAATCCTGTAACTGAAAGGCATTTGCTGTGTCATTTTTAAAAATAAGTCTTTTAAAAGGAATATCAAATGTTTTAGAAAAAACTAATTGCTTTTCTTTTTCTTGTGAGTCTCGTGATCCTTCAGTAGTATTATGAAAAGTAAGTCCAAGAGATAAAGGAGACCAATAGATTGTGAGGTTCTCAAGATTAGGGCAATCATCAAAAGAATTATTATAGGCTTTTGAACAACATGAAGGAATAACTAATTCTTTTAAATATTTACTTCCAGAAAAAGCAAAAGGATTAATATTAATAAGGAAAATATTAGGTAATTTTTCAAAACTATAAACTTCATCTTTGTTACCAGCAGCGTATAAACTGACACTGCAAAAAGTGCGATTGTATTTTGAAAGGATTCTTTGCTCTGCATCACCAATATATGCACATTTTAATAATGTTTTATTATCAAGAGTGAAGTAAAAATGGTTATCAGGTGAAACAGTAATTTCTTCAAGGGAATCCATATAGCCAAAAGCTGTATTAGCAAAACGTAAGTATTCAGGAATATAGAGCTTTTTAATTTTTCCACAATGCCTAAAGGCGCCTTGACTTATATAGTGTAAACTCTCAGGAAAAGAAATATCTTCAAGACTACAACAATTGTAGAAAGCATCATTAAATATTGTTTCTAGGTTTTCTCCTAACTCGACATGCTTTAAGTTAGTACAATTGTAAAAGGCACGAGCAGGAATAGTCTTAATCTTACCTAAGGAAATATCCTCAAGGCTAGAACAATTTTCAAAAACATTACTATCCATTTGATAAGAACCATTTGGCATTTTTATTTTCCTTAAAGAAGAGCAACTACTAAATGCTTCTTTACCAATAGATGTAACAGAATCAGGTATAACTATTTCTTCAACAACTTTATTATCTTTAAAGGCCATCTCTTTGATTGAAGTAGTACCATCAGGTATAATTATTATTTTGTTGTTTTTGTTAATTTTAAACATGAAGGCACCTCCTTACTTTGTGACGTAGTTGATATAGAGTCATCCTCTTTTTCAATAACTAGTAACTGCTCATCGTGCCAGTCACCATTGTAATGGTAAGTATAAAGAGAATAATCACCATACTCTAGTGCTTTTTTTACTTTGACTTTTTGATGTGACTTTAGTTGTTCTAAAATAGCATTACGATTTGTTCCAATTGTTATTACTCGTAAAGGACTATCTTGATTGTTAGCATTATACTTATCCAAAAAAGCTTTACTGCCTCTTAAAAAAGCCTCATAAATTTTTAGTTTATCAGTATTATTGCGACGACTCAAAGCCATTTCAACATTATTGAAAACAGCATATCCTTCATCTCTATTGACATAAATAGTTGACTTGGCAATTATTTTTCCCAATTCATCTCTTATGACAAGGTTTTGGCAACAGTCCAGAATCATACTAGCACGCATAATTCCATTACCAGCCCCATTGACATGCGCACAACAATTACAATATTTACCAAGAATTAAGTTATCATAATCCTGTTTTGGTAACCATTCATAAGAAAAGCCTTCACTTTTCTTTTCTTTTAAGTCATTCTTTGGATCATTGTTCCAAATCTCTTTTCCATCTTCCCTAATGTAATGTTGTACAAAAATATTTCTTGGTGCTAAAAGAGCTTCCTCATACGTTTTTTTAGCATTCTGCCAATCTTGATCATTGTCATACCATTCGGATATTAAATTGGCAAGATCTTGATACTTTGGTTCAACTCCTTTGAATTTATTTTTAGTAAAAAAATTAATACATTTTTGCATTGTAACTTTCAATTGACGTTGATCACCACGATCAGATGTTGAAGTTCTTTTTATATCATTAAAGTTATCATAGATACGTTCAATAAAACCAGAGCTATTTTTTTCTCTTTGAATTAGTTCTTGATAGTTTTCAAAGAAAAATTGGGCAAATTCAGGATCATATTCGTCTCTTAAATTTCTAAAGTTAAAGATGCGATGGATATCATCACCAATAACTTGATTAGGATTACTTTTCCCATTTGGATAGTATGAGGTAAAAATCTTTTCGGTAAGAAAGGTTGTTGCTTTTTGACGAGTAATAGGGTCACTTTCTAAAGCTCCTGTAACATAGAATAGATTTAATAAGTCATTTAGATTGACACGATTATTATCATCTTTTTCAAATATACGACTAGCTTTGATAGCTCTTTTTAAATTGGCATCATATACAGAAAACATTTTTTTAAGTAATGGGTTATTAGCTTCACTAATGAAAATAGGTTTATATAAAAAGGCATCCTTTAAGTTGTTTTCTTTAATAGTTTTAACAAAACTTGTTATAGCGGGATTAAGAGAATCGGAATGAGCTAAAGCACGATGTAGTTCCTTACTTTTCAATAGTTCACTCTCTTTTAAAATGCGAAGTAATAAGTCTTTATCAATTTTTAAAAGTTCACGATATTTATCAATACCCATTTCAGATAAGAAATGATAATCACATAGTTCTTCATATCTAATATTATTTTCTTTTAGAAGATTAACAAATTCTATAAACAATTCAAATTGATCATTTAGTAGACTGTGATGTTCACTATTTACGTTATAACTTGTACATGATTTAACTAATTTCTTTAAGTCATCATTAGACATTTGTTGTTCTTCTTGTTCATCATTATCTTTATACCATACTTCTTTATACCATATTACTAATATTTTACTATTGGTCAAAACCCATTCAAAATATTTATCATCAGGATTAACAAGTTCAAATAGTTTTTTTCTACCATTAGGTCCCATCATTCGCATTAAGCGACCATCTTTGAGATAGTCTCGTTCAAAATTATGTTTTTTTAAGTCTTCGATGAAGTCTATATAAAGCCCTGGTTCAGATACGATTGCATCAGGTCTATAAATACAGTTTTTACCAATATCAGCAATTGATGTCGTTTTAAATGCACCATCTTTTTCAATTATAAAAGTACCATCATTGTATGCATATAACATATATCTATATTCTGGAATGTGTAGTGATACAGTGTAAAGATTTCTACCACTTAATCCATTCGCAAAAATAAATTCAACGTCATCAGGAAAATCACTAGCTTTAAATGAACCGACTTCATCAATATATACTTTTTGAAGGTTCTTAAAATATTTAAAGTTTCCATTTAAACGCCAATTTCCATTAAAATGAATTTCTCTAATACCATTAGCGCATTCATCTAAGTTAGGAAATCCTGATATTATAAATGGCTGATGATATTTACTCGTTAAATTGTTTCCTTCTTGGTCTTTTAAATCTGGAAGATAACCATCATATTCTAATATTTCAAAGGGAAAATATCCCGTTTTTCCATCAATCGAATAGGGAGCTAAATAGTTTTCACGAATTATAACAGAACTCATAGAAAAAAGTGGAATAACATCAATTCTAAGAGTTTTGAGATTATCACAGTCAACAAAAGCACTATACTCTATATCTTTACAAACAGTTGGCAAGGATAATTCTTTTAGCTTTTTACTACCAGCAAAAGCATATTTATCGATTGAATAAATAGGATCAATTATTTCTTTGTCATCTCCTTCAATACGATAACACAAATCACTGACTGAATAACTTTCATCTTCACATCCATTAGCATACAAAACAATTGATTGACGGCGTTTATCAATTAATACTTTATGATCTGGGGTTGTTAAATTCTTATTAGCATAATGTACGTTAATTCTCTTTAAAGAATCCATATAAGAAAAGGCTAGGATCCCTAATTCATCCAAATAAGGTGGTATTGTAATTTCTTCAATACTATCACAATATTTAAATGCCTCTTTTCCTATGTGTTTTAAATATCTTGGAAGATCAATTTCACGTAGTTTAGGACAATTATAAAAAGCACGTGTATCAATTTCTCCAACAAAAGGCTCTAATACTACTTCTTCCAAAGATGTACAATTACTAAAAGCTTCAGCGGCAATTTTATGAAGAGAAGAACTAAGAACAATTCTTTTTAAACTCTTACATCCTGAAAAAGCAAAACTTTCCATTTTAGTAATATTATCTGAATTAATAACTTCTTCTAAAGATGTACATCCTCTAAAACAAGCACGACCAATTTCTATATCTGTATAATCATTAAACTTAATTTTTTTTAAAGACGAGCAATTACTAAAAGCTAATTCAGGGAAATCTTTAATACAAGATGGAATTTCTTTTAAACGGCGACAATTCTTAAAAGATTTTTTGGAAATATGTACTTTGCAATTTTCACTACTTACGATTTCCTCTAAATTAGTACAACCTTCAAAGGCACTACTTTCTATTTTTTTGAGCGTATCAGGAAAAACAACTTTTCTTAAATCATGGCAATTTAAAAGAAGGCTAGAAGAAATTATTTCTACACCATTAGGTATTGTAAGAGTACCATTTATAATATCGTTTGGCTCAATCTCTTTTAAAATTTTAGTATGTTTTTCATCTTCCCAAATAACCATTTTTTTTGTTTCCCCTTAATTAGTGGTTTATTTTAACATTAAATTATTAAAAAAGCAAGGAAAACCATGTTTTGATTGACTAAAATTACTTTTAAAAATATAATAATAAGCCATAAAAGGAGGACTAGTTATGAAATTTTGGCATTTTATAAAAAATATGGTTTCTCCTAACAATAATGGAAATCAAGATAATTCATCAAATGGTGATGAAATAAATAATAGTGATTTTTCAGAATCATCTACGTCTAGTTCTAAGAAGAATAATGAAATAAGTGATGACCAACAAATAGCTTCGAAAGAAAATAGTGATGACAAAAATATTAGTAATGAATTAGATAATGTCGATGAAGTTAGTAGTAAGTCTGATTTAAGTGATAAAGAAGAAAATGGTGAATCTTCTTCGCAAAAAGATGATTCTGATAATAATTTATCAAGCAATGTAGAAAAGAATGCTGATGCTAGTAAAGAAAGCGAGTCAAATAGTGAAAAAAGTTATGAAGAAGAGGCACCAAAGGAAGAGACAAGTTCCAATGAAAATCTAGGAAATTCTAGTGAAAGTAATGATTCCAATAATAGTGGTGAAGAGGGTAGCTTTGAAGATTTTCTTGATGATTCAAATAATGAGAATAAATCTAAAAATGAAGAAGACAATGGAAGTAATGATGGAAATGATTCTTCTAAATCAACTAATCAAAACGATAGTTCCAATGATTCAGGTGATATGGGAAAAGAAAGCTCTTCTATAAATGATAATGGCGATAGTGATTCCAATAATAGAGGTGAAGAGGGTAGTTTTGAAGATTTTCTTGATGATTCAAATAACGATAGTTCCAATGATTCAGGTGATGCCGGAAAAGAAAAGCCTTCTATAAATGATAATAGCAATAGTGAAGAAGATTCAAATAGTAGTGATAAAGAAATTAGTATTGAAGATTTCCTTGATGGTGATGTAGTTAAAGATGGTAAATCTGGAAATAAAGATAACAATGGAAGCAATAATGAAAATGATTCTTCTAAATCAACCAGTCAGAATGATAGTCCTAGTGATTCAGGTGATGCTGGAAAAGGGAGGTCTTCTTTAGATGAAAATAGTAGTGCTGAAGAAGATGACATAAATAAAGATAGTGATAGCTCTAATGAAGAAAATGATAGTGACAAGCAGGATAATAGTGATGATCTTGATAATTCTTCAAGTAATGATACTTCTTTAGAAGAGGATACTAGCGATAAAGGAACGGATGTTGAAGGAACTGAAGATAAACAAGAAGAAAAAGAATCAATCTTATCTGAACAAGCTAATAATTTCCTTAATCAATTGAATGATTTGCCACCTTTTGACAAAAGAAATAGAGGAGGCGGTTATGCGATTGATATCAATGGTAACACAGATCTTCCTGATAGTATTATTCGTACTCTCATAACCAAATTCTTAAATCAACGTTTTTGTAAACGTGATAGTGATTTAAATCATCGTGCTAATTCTCTAGAAAAGTGTGAGGGTTATTATAAATGGGAAGTTAAAGATGTTGTTGTTCACTCGCGAACACACCAATTAAATAAAGTATTAAATGATAAATATTCCTATGATTATGAAGATGGAACTAGTCAAAATGTTCCCTTATCCTTTTATTTTGACATGTCTGGTAGTATGTCTAAATATACTAATATGCTTGCGACGATTGCTATTGAATTGTTGAAGAAAAAAGTTAAAGTTTTAGTTGGCTTTAATGAAAAAGTCAATCTACAAATTGAAAGTATTAGAGGGGATATTGATGTTAAGACTTTAGCATCTGTAATAGAACGAGCAGGTTACTTGTCATTAAGTAATGAAGAACAGTCTAACTTTGAAAAAAAGATGAAAGATTCCAATGTTACTTATAAATATGTTAATCAAAATCTTGATACTTATTTAATTTCTAAACGAGCTGAAAAATGTGCTATTTTTGCCGACTTTGATCCTAAAAGAGAAGTTGAGAATCTCTCGCATCATACACAAGTATATTGGTTTTGTTTTGAAGATAAATATACTGTAGAAAATACTTCTAACTTTGAAGGATTTATGTATAAGGTTAAGACCTCTAAAGACATTTTAGAGGCTTTAGTGAGAGTAAATGAAAATCGTTTTGAAACTTTATGTTATATCGATAATGGTAAAAAAGTCTTGCAAAAAAGACCTGATGAAAGGAGTAAGAAAAAATGACAATGACAAAGGAAAAAGTTAAACAATTATTTGAAAAGAATGGTTATTATATTGATGACTATGCCTTATCTAAAGCTTATCTATCACTTTACTATTTAATAAATAGAAACTCAGTAGGGCAAGAAGTTTATTCTCTATGTTTAGATGGACCTAGTGGTTGTGGTAAAACTAGTTTTGTTGATGCCTATACTAAAGTTGCCCAAGAATTATTAGGAGTACCAGTACAGTTCATCAATTTTCAGCTTGATGCTGAAACGGGGAAAGATGATTTGTATGAAGATATTGATGTCGTCGCAACTTTTGAGAGTGATACTTCTAAAATTAGAATTCCGGGAACGATTTTAAAAGCCATAAAACTTGTCAATGAAGGAAATTATGTCATTTTAAAGATGGATGAATATGATAAAGCTCGTGATTCAACAGATACTTTTTTCAATAACTTTCTCCAAGAAGGAAGAATAAACACAATTCAACATGGCGATATTCAAATAAAACCAGAAAATTTTGGTAAACTACAAGTATTTTTATGTAAAAATGATATGCGCGTTGATTTATCTGAACCAATGGTTCGTCGTAATCGTCTAATTAGACTTGATTATATGGCACCAGATCGTATGTATCAAATCCTTCAAAAGTTTGTTGCTAAAAACGGTATTGCTGACGAATTATTAAACTTAGTGGTTTTAATTTATCAACAAGTATATGATAATCGTAGTCTTTACACTAAATTGCCATCTTGTTCTGAATGTCAACAAGCGCTTATGGATGCTTTCTTATTATTACAGTCTAGTGGTTTCACTAAAAAAGATATATATACTAATATCATTGAAAATATGTTAAAAATTGAAGATGATGTTAAAAGTTTTGAATCAAGTTTAGAAAAGGATAATAATAAACTTAGGGATGTTATTATGGCGATGAAAAATGATGATGGCTCTAATAAAGAAAAAGTTGACATCAATACTTTGATTGCAAGTAATCTTTTCGCTGGTGAATCAAAAAAGTTAACAGATAAAATTCTTGAATTACAAGGGTTAATTGATAAATATAGTAGTCGTTTTGCTAGTCTAGAAGAGGAACATCGAAAATTATTAGATGATGAAAAAGAAAAGATTCTTTTAGAAAATGGTAAATTGGTAACAACTGAAAGACCTAAGGCTCTTAGTAATTTTGGTGATGAATCATTATATGTTAAAAGAGGATTTGACATCTTTCAACTAGCAAATGATTGGTATGGTGTTGCTGAAGTGGTGTTTGATGGTTTATCACATGCCGAGTTAATAAAAAAGATGATAGCAAATGCTTCTTCCATTGGAGCTACAATATATGAAAATGGTATTATGCTCAAAGAAGAGGATGGCGAGCATTTAATTGTTACTTATAATCTTGAGGAAGGTAATAAACCAGTATATAAATTTATGTCTTCACTTCCTGTTAATCCTTATTCATTTTTAAAAGAAATAAGTAAGTTTATTTCTTTAGGGAGACAAATATATAATGCCCAACCTGTTAAAATGGGTTATGATGTTGAATTTGGTATTATTGATGCTTTAATACAATGTGACTCTACTGTTAATTTAAGAAATAATGGTGCTGAACTTGAAAAAATTGATGATGATCCAACTATTTCACCAGTTGATGAAAATGTATATCATTTATATTTTAAAGGAATTAGCGTTGAAAAATTTATTGATGCTCTTTATCCTTCTCGTAAAACTTCACAATGTCGTGCAACAGAAAATGGTATAGTTGCTGAAGTTGTTGATCAAGAAGAAGAATTTTCTAATGATATTACATCTTGCCAAACAGCATCTAAAAAGATGATGGTTAATAAGAGGGTTTATCAAAAATGAATTCAGTAGATTTAGAACACTTAGAAGCTGAAAAAATTCAAAAGCTAGAAAAAATGGGTTTTAAGAAAAGTGAACTTGTTATACCAGAAGTATTAGAAGAAGAAAAAGAAAGACTAGGGAAAGAACTATTTGATTTAGTAAAAGATTTGGCTCACAAAAATAGGTTATTAAAAGATATGACTACGCAACAAAGAGCAGTTAATACGTCTATTAATAAAAAGATAGAAGAGTTAATTGCTAAAGGCGCTGATGTTAATTATCAAGAACAGGAGCAAGGTATGACACCTTTAATCATTTGTTGTAGTAATGGACTATTTGATACTTTTAAATTATTAGTTAATAGTGGAGCTGATATCAATAAAAGTAGTTATTATGGAACAACACCAGTTATTTTTAGTGTTATTAATGGTGAAATTAGAATTTTAAATGCTTTAATTCTTCTTGGTGCTGATATAAATGCCCAGTGTTTAGATGGTGATACTGCTCTTATGGTAGCACAAGAAAATATTAAAGTTAATAGTTTTGTTATGTTAAAAGAAGCAGGAGCTAATTTTAAAACAATGGATGCTTTTAATAGAACTGTTTTTGATAGAAATCATTCTTATATTACTTTCGATTATTCGGGAATTAGTCCTTTTTCTACCCAAGAAAAACCTAAAAAAGTTAATATATCAGACCGCGAAACAAAAGCATTATCTGAGGCTAAAGAAAAGCTGAGTAGTGTTTGCCATGATCTTTTAGAATCTGGTTTGATTACTGATAAAAAAGAAGCATCAGATAGTGAAAATAATGTGGAAGCAACGAGTAAATCTAAAGTAAAAACTTTAAGTCTTTAGAAAAAAATATTAATAATAAGATAATTGCTTAAAAATATGTTTTAGTAAAGAAGGTTGTCTAAAATGAATGTGGTTAATTTAAGTCATTTAGAAGATGATAAGAAAAAAGAATTAGAGAATTTAGGAATGTTTATAGAGCAAAGAAATATACCAGAAATATCGCAAGAAGACAAAGATAAATTAGGTAAAAGATTATACGAACTGGTAGAGAAGATGCGAAGTAAGTCCAAACAGATGGAACAAATTCGTGAACATACTGATGAAGCAATTAAAGCTTTAATTTTAGAAGGTGCTGATGTTGATTATCAAGAAGAAGAAAAAGGACGAACACCTTTAATTATTTGTGCGCGTCGGGGACTATTGAGTACTTTTAAATTATTAGTTAATAGTGGTGCTGATATCAATAAAAGTAGTTATCGCGGTACAACACCAGTTATGGATAGTGCTCGTTATGGTCAGTTAGATGTTTTGAAAATTTTAATTCTTCTTGGTGCTGATATAAATGCCCAGTGTTTCGATGGTGATACAGCTATTATGATGGCTAAAAGGCACAATCATACTGATTGTTTCAATTTACTAAAAGAAGCAGGAGCTAATTTTAAAACAATGAATCTTTGTAATGAAACTGTTTTTAACGTTAGTGATTCATCTAATGGTAATGCTAAATTTGACTATTCAGGAATTAGTCCTTTTCCATCACAAGAAGAAATAACTAAAAAAACTAGTATATTAGATTGTGAAAAAGAAGCGTTATCAGAAGCCCAAAAAGAGTTGAGTAATGCTTGTTATAATTTTTTAGAATCTAGTTTAATTAAGGATGATAAAGAAACTTCAAGTGAAGAAAACAATAACAAAAAGAGATCTGGTCCAAAAGTAAGAGTTTTAAATCTTTAATAAGAGAGAGGTGATATTATGAGTGAATATGATAAAGTACGTTCTTTAATCGATGAATGTTTAGAAAGTAAAGAAGTTCCATCAAATAGTGAACAATTGAGTGGTAGTGTCTATTTTGGATGTATTGTCTCTAAATTCCAAGAATTAAATGATGTTATCAGTTCTGTTAAAGAGGAAATGCCAGCACTATTACTTTCTGTTGATGTTTTTGGTACAAACGTTATACGACTTCAAAAAGTTTATTATAGTGATAGAAGAACCAATTTTATTTTTGGAACAAAATCGCAAGACTATTATAAATTAAGTGTTCTACATGGTGATGATGATGCTTTTTGCTTTAGTACGTATTATTCTTCGCTACCATCTCTAAGTTTTAGAGATTATGCACGAACTAATTTACCAACGCTTTTAAAGTATACTCGTAAAATAGAAAAATTCCCTATCTATTTTCCTAATCAAACAGTTTGTACAGCTGAAGAAAGTAAAGATACTTTTAATCTTTCTGAACAATTCATCGAAAAGAAAATGCGTACTGTTTTTGAGTATGATGATACAGGTAACTATCAAATTTGTCTTGGTATGGTTAGTTATGTTGATCCTAATGACCTATTTAATATGAATTGGCTCAATCGTGAAAGATTATTTGATTATGCTCGTAATAATGTTAATGCTATTTTAAAAAGGACAAAAGTCTATACTGAAACGATACCAGTTTATTTTAAACCAATTATTGAGGAAGCTTTTACTAAATGTGCATTACCAGAATTAGAAGTACCAAAAGAAAAAGTTCTAACTTGTAAAAGAAATTAATTTTTCATATAATTAATATGAGGAAGTGATAATTATGTCTAATACGATATTACCAGCTGATACTTATACTGTTGTTAATAGGACAATTATCACCGAAACTGATAAAAAAATAGTGACAACGCTATATCAACCTATTATTGGACATACAGCGGTTAGTCTCTATTTTACTTTAATTGATGATTTATTACATAATGAGATGATGTCTAAAGAAGAAACGCATCATCACTTGATGGCAACGATGCAAGTAAAACTAGAAAATATTGTCATCGCAAGAGAAAAGTTAGAAGCAACAGGTCTTTTAAAAACCTATGTTAAGAAGAGTGACGTAAATAATTATGTCTATGTTTTATATTCACCTATGTCAGCTCAAGAATTCTTAAATCATCCGATATTAAATGTCGTCTTATATAATAATGTTGGTAAAAAAGAATATGAACAAATAGTCAGTTATTATTCTTTACCTAAATTGAATTTAAAAGATTATGAAGATGTAACCGCTACTTTTAATACCGTCTTTTCTAGTGTTAAAGGTAATGTTTTCAATGAGAATGATAATATCATTGAAAGAAGTGAAGGAAAGATAACTTTACAAAAACATATTGATTTTAATATGTTGATATCTAGTATTCCTAAGAGTATGGTTAGTGATAACTGTTTTAGTGATAGTGTTAAAGAGTTAATTGAGAGTCTTTCCTATATCTATGGTATTGATGAATTAAATATGCAGATGTTAGTTCGTAACAGTATTAATGAGAAAGGCTTGATAAATCGTGATGAATTGCGCATCAATTGTCGTAATTTCTATCAATTTGAATCAGGAGGAAACTTACCAACACTAATTTATACGAAACAACCGGAATACTTAAAGACACCAAAGGGTGATAGTTCACCGCTTGCTAAAATGATTTATACTTTTGAAAACGTTACCCCATATGATTATTTAAAGAGTAAGTATAAAAATGGGGAACCTAGTGTTAGAGAATTAAAGATAATTGAGGATTTAATGCTTAACTACAAAATGAAACCAGGAGTTGTCAATGTTCTAATCTCTTACGTTTTAAAAGTTAATAATCAAAAGTTTACTAAAAACTATGTCGATGCTGTGGCATCCCAATGGAGTAGACTAAATATTGAGACCGTTGAAGAAGCAATGGAAGTTGCTCGTAAAGAACATCGTAAACTAAAGAAAAAGATGGATCCTAAAACAACAAGCAATAAAACTAATAATAATTCTGAAAAAGAAAAATTACCTAGTTGGTTTAATAAAGAATTAGATTATGAAGAATTAACTACTGATGAACAAGAAGAAATAGATAATATGATGAAAGAGTTTTCCTAAGAAAACTTGCATTTTATGAAAAATAATGTTATCATCATTAAGAAATCGTTGATTGAGATAAGTAGGTTATAAATTATATTTAGAGAGTCTATGGTTGGTGGAAATAGATTATAATAATAACTGAAATCTACTCAGGAGAGAAACTAATCATTTTCGGTTAATAGCCGTTATCTAATTGAGTTAAATAGAGGATGGTACCGTGCTCATGCACTCCTTAACCATTCTCTTTTTTGATTTGTTTGGGAGGTAATTATGCGTGATGAAAAAATATTAGTTGGTAATAAATACCAGCATTTTAAAGGAGATATAATGACTATTAAGGCACTTGCAAAGCACTCGGAAACTTTAGAGGAAATGGTCATTTATGAACATAAAAATGAACTATGGGCACGTCCTATATCGAGTTTTTTATCGGATGAAGATGTCTCCCATCGTCTCGATAATGTAACCGGTCAAAAATATCGTTTTATGAAAATAAGAAAGGAAGATTAAAATGTTAGATATAAAATTTTTAAGAGAAAATCCCGATAAAGTAAAAGAAAATATTAAAAAGAAATTTCAAGATGAAAAATTACCATTAGTTGATGAAGTAATAGAACTTGATGAAAAAGTAAGAAAAGTTAAACTAGAAGGTGATAATCTTCGTAGTGAAAGAAATAATATTAGTAGTTCTATTGGTGCTTTAATGCGTGAAAAGAAAATTGATGAAGCTAATGCCCAAAAAGAAAGAGTAAAAGAGATTAACGATAAATTAGTTGAATTAGAAAAAGAAGAGAATGATTTAAATGTTGAAGTTAGAAAACGTATGTTAGTCATTCCTAATATCATTGATGATAGTGTTCCAATCGGTAAAGATGATACCGAAAATGTTGAAGTTGAAAAGTTTGGGGAACCGGTTGTTCCTAGTTATGAAATACCATATCATGCGGATATCATTGATAGATTTAATGGTCTAGATAAAGAAGCCGCTGGTCGTACTAGTGGCGAAGGATTCTACTACTTAATGGGCGATATTGCTCGTCTTCATGAAGCAATGATTGCTTATGGTCGTGATTATATGATAAATCAAGGTTTCACTTATGCCATTCCACCATTTATGATTCATGCTTCTGTCGTAGAAGGCGTTATGTCTTTTCCAGAGATGCAAGCAATGATGTATAAAATAGAAGGTGAAGATCTATTCCTAATTGGAACTAGCGAACACTCTATGATCGGTAAATTTAAAGATCAAATTTTAAAAACTGAAGAATTACCAATAACGATGACTTCATATTCTCCATGTTTTCGAAAAGAGGGTGGATCACATGGTCTAGAAGAGCGTGGTCTATATCGTGTTCACCAATTTGAAAAACAAGAGATGATTGTCATTTGTAAGCCAGAAGAATCAATGGATTGGTACAATAAGATGTGGCGTTTCACCGTTGACGTATTTAGAAATTTAGATATTCCCGTAAGACAACTAGAATGTTGTAGTGGTGATTTAGCTGATTTAAAAGTTAAATCTTGTGATATTGAAGCTTGGAGTCCAAGACAACAAAAATACTTTGAAGTTGGAAGTTGTTCAACATTGGGAGATGCGCAAGCTCGTCGTCTAGGAATACGCGCTAAAGGCGAAAATGGAACATATTATGTTCATACTTTAAATAATACTGTTCTAGCTTCTCCAAGAGGACTAATAGCTCTAATTGAAAACAACTATCAAGAAGATGGAAGTGTTTTAATTCCAAAAGTTCTACAACCATATATGGGTGGTAAAGAAAAAATATTACCTATAAAATAGGATGAAATTTATGAAGATTAATATTTGTGATGGTATTGAAATAGAGTATGGCGAAAAAGCATTGCCTTATATTGAAGAAGTCGTTACGCATTTTAATGATCATTATTTAGATGTTATGGATTTCTTCAAACTAAAAACTGTTGGAAAACCAGTCAAGATAATTCTAAATGATGACGATGAAACTTTTAAAAGACAATTAGCCGATACTTATTATGATGGTGATATTAGTCAAATTCGTCCTTATTATAAGGGGTATGTTGTAAATACAGAAGATTCTGATACAGCTATTATCAATTACATGTCTTTACCCGAAAACTATCAACTCAACGACCTTGAAAATTTAAAAAAGAGTTTAATTCATGAATTCAGTCATGTTTGTTGTGATACTATGACTAATTATAATTATGATGATACTTATTGGATATATGAAGGTGTTGCTACTTTTTTAGCGAAGCAATATGAAGATGCGAAATTAACAGTTTCTTTTGAACAAATCAAGAATGATGAATTTGTCGAATATTCTAATTATCGTTGTCTATTTGATACATTAGTAGATAATTATTCACATGATGAAGTTCTAGAAACAATTAAGGGTAATCATCCTGATGATTTAATCGATAAAGTATTTCCTTTATGCCAAGAAAAGACGAAAAAAGAAATTTAAGTTTCTTTTTTCTTTTATTTTGTCTTTTTAATTTATATGATATACTTAAATGGTAGGAGTGAATAATGTGAATAAATTTGTTGTAATAGAAGTTGGTTCCACTAATACAAAGACTTATCTATATGATAATAAATTGTATGATTTAGGAATTATAACAATAGAATTTAAAAATAATTATAAATTGAATAAAAGGTTAATGGAAAGTGATTTAGAAAAGTTATATGATCACATTGAAACATTAAAAAAGTATGAGTGTCCTATTCTTGTCTTTGGAACAAGTGTTTTCCGTTCTTTAGATGATTTGGAGCGTGGTACTTTCTTAAAAGAATTTAAAGATAATACGGGGTGTGACTTTACGATTGTTACCCAAGATATGGAAAACGAATTAACAGTATATGGTGTTTTAGCTAATATCGATTATGATGGACGTCTTGCGGTTATGATTGGTGGTGGCGCATCAACGGAAGTATCAATCATTGAACATAAACAAATAATTGAAAGAGCTGATAACAATTATGGCGCAATGGATGTTTGTGATCGTTTTCCTGATATCAATAATGATACAGCGACATCTTCTTATAAAGAAATGGTTGAAGATACACTTGATATGACGAAAGTGCCAAATAATAAAAGTGATATTTTAGTTCTTGCGGGAGGGGACTACTTAAAATTTTATGAGACTTTAAAATATCCCTTAGAACAAAATAAATTTTATAAAGATATGAAACAACCTTGGTGTATTGATTTTACAACAATGGTCAATTGTGATAATGACTTTTTCTATCATAAATCACTGCTTGAAATCCAAAATGAGAACTTCGAATCGCGTGATTGGTGGAGTGGTGGAACGCGTGGTATGCGCATTTGTGTAACAACCATTGCCAAAGTTGTTGGTGCTAAATATATAATTCCTACTAGAATTAATATGATTTATGGTATAATAGAGAAGATGAAAAATAGTTAGGAGAAAATTATGAAAAAGGAAAAAGTAATAAAATATGTTTTGTTAAGTATCAGTGCTGTTTTAGTACTTGCCATTCTAATAGTAATTACTATTAACTCTAACAAGCGTCAAGTTGTAGAAGAAAAAGAGAAAACAAATAATACTACAAATACTAATAATAATTATATTGTTCATAATAGTTATGATAAAAAGTTTAATATTTCGGCACCAGCTTCTTATAAAGAAATAGAGGATAAATTAAGTCTAAATAAAAAAGCCATTATTGAATTAAATGATGAAAATAAAAGCTCTTATGTATTAGTAATAGTTACACCAAAAGAAAATTCTGATTTAGATTTTAATGAATATAAAAAAGATGTTTTTAAGCAAAGAGAAGAATTTTATGATACTAAAATAACTCGTTATAATAAAACAACAATTGATGAACATGAAGCTGAATACGCTGAAATATATTATACTTCTCCTTCAAGCATTAATCTTTATATTAGATCTTATGCATTTGAGACAGATAATTATTTAGGACAAATGGTTTTATGGACATTAGCTTCAAACGAAAAGAGTATTCAAAATGAATTTGATAAAATAGCTAGTAGTTTTATTGAACTAGATAAAAAAGATTAAGAGATGAATAACATCTCTTATTATTTGCCAATTCATATATATAAATGTTATAATTCTAAAAGATAGGTGGTGATATTAATGAGAACATACAATTCAATTAAGAATATGTTTTTTTCAATAATATCTAATGCCTTAACAATTATGATTGGATTTCTTGTCCAAAGAGTATTTTTAGATTCTTTAGGAACAGAATATTTAGGTTTAAATAGTCTTTATACTAATATTGTCAGTATGTTAGCACTTGCTGACTTAGGAATTGGTACAGCTATAATCTATAATTTATATGAACCAATTGCTAAAAAGAATAAAAATAAAATAAAGTCATTAATGCGTTTTTATCGTAATGCATATCGTGTTATTGCCCTTATTATTTTGGTGATGGGTCTATTAGTAATACCATTTTTACCAATTATTGTCGGCAAGACAACAATACCTGTTACGAAATTAGTTTTATTTTTCTTATTATTCTTATTCGATACAGTTGCATCTTATCTTTTATGTTATAAGAGAAACTTATTATATGCTGATCAAAAAGTATATATAACATCAATTGTTCATATTGGCTATTTATTAGTTATGAACTCACTATTAATTGCCATTTTATTAACAACTTCTAATTTTTATCTTTTCTTAATTATTAAGATAATTATGCGTGTTCTAGAAAATGTTGTTATTAGCATTATAGCTGATAAAAAGTATCCTTATTTAAAAGATAAAGAAGTTAAGAAATTGCCTAAAAAGACAATTGATGATATTATTTTAAAAGTAAAAGGTTTAGTTTTTCATAAGTTGGGTTCATTCTTTGTCTTAGGAACAGATAATATTTTAATATCAATGTTCTTAGGTGTATCAATTGTTGGACTATATAATAACTATTATTTAGTCATTTATGCTTTAAATGCTTTAATAGGACAAGGCTTTACGGCTTTTACTGCTAGTATTGGTAATTTATTAACAGTTGAAAATAATAAAAAGTCTTATGAGGTATTTAAAAGAATAAGATTTTTAAACTTTTGGATATCTGGTTATACTGCAATTAGTATTTTAACCGTTATGGAGAGTTATATATCTTCTTGGTATGGGGAAGAGTACTTATTACCAACAATAGTTTTAATCGTTTTAGTAATTAATTATTATTTAACAGTTATGCGTTATAATGTTAGTATTTTCAAAGAAGCAGCTGGTATTTTCCATGAAGATCGTTACATTCCTATATTAGAGTCAATAACTAATGTAGTTGCATCTTTGATCTTCTTAAAGTTCTTTGGACTTGCAGGAGTATTTTTAGGAACCATTGTCAGTAATTTATTATTACATCTATATAGTTATCCTAAATATGTTTTTAAACCATTGTTTAAAGAAAAAACAATTGAATACTTTAAATCAATTACAAAATATTTTATACTATTTATATTGAGTGCTGTTATTACATATGGTGCTTGTTACTTAGTAAAAGTTGATAGTGCTGTACTTCAAATGATTATTAATATTGGTATATCTTTAATCATACCAAATCTTATCTATTATATTGTTTTACATAATCAGAGTGAATATAAGTACTTTAAAAAATTATTGAAAAAAATAATTAATAATAGAGTAAAAAAGGAGTGTTAAAATGGATTTATTAAAAGGGTTTATTTCTCATCTATTAGCCATTGTCTTATTGTTAGCAATTATCTTTTTAACAGGTAGTTCTATATCAAGAGAATTTTTAACTTATGACAATATTTATAAAGCAATGGATGATGCTAATCTATTAGAAGAAGTTATAAATGATGTAGCTCTTTCTAAAGGAATAGGAGTTCCTAAAGAAATATATGATTATATTAAAGTTGATGATATCGTTTATGACTATGTTACTAATTATGCTTTATATGATGTCAATATCATTGAAGAAAGACCTACTATTGATAGTAAGGTATTAAATGAAAGACTTGCTCGTGCCATTGAAAAGTTTATTGATGATAATATTGTTAAATATGGAGATGATATAGATACTTTCTTAAAAGAGCAGGGACTTGATATAGACTTTAAAGAAGTAATAGAAGATTATATCATTGAAAAGAAAGCTATTGATTTTAGTAAGATTCAATATATAAATGATAAAGAGTTAGAGTTTGTCTATGATCATGTAGATGAACAGGTAGATAAATTAGAAGAACAAACAATTGCTTTCGATGTAGTTAGATTTATAACAAATAAAGACTATTATAATTATAGTATTTGGATAATTGCAGGTTGTCTCATTCTAATAACTTTGATAAATTTAAGTCTTCTTCCAACACTATCTTTATCAATAGCGCCATTAGCTCTTACTTCTATATTATATTTGGCTATTTATTTATTTGCTTCTAATGTTAATTTTAGTGGCGGGCTTGCAGCAGATATTGCTAATCCATTTATTGCTATTATAAAAGATTTATCTTCAAAGTATTTTATAACTTTAATTGTCTTAACATTAATAGTAGTAATTTTATACTTTATATTTAAGAAAATTAAGATTGCGATTTCTCATAAAAAGGGAGTTGCAACTCTAGATACTGTTTTTGATGATTATAATAGTGATGAAGTAGTTAAAGAGATTAATCAAAATACTGAAGAAAAAGAAGAACCAAAAGAAGAAAAGTAATGCTTTTCTCTTTTTTTTAATATATAATGATAGTGGTGAATATAATGCGAAAGATTAGTACTAAAGAAAGTGAAATTGGGAATTTTTTAAATAGTAAAAGAGATAAGGCTTATATTGATATATATCGTGAAAATGATTTTGGTGGTTTAGGAATATTAGTTGATAATGAATTAAATATTTATAAATATGAGTGGAAGACGAGTTTTAGTAGTAAGACAAATGGGTTTTCAATTAATAATGCTTTATATGAAATAAAAGAAAAAATCGATTATGAAGTAATAGAAGATTATTTATTGAATAAGTTAAATATTACGAGTAATGAATATATAAATGATTCTAATGAAGATATTAGAACAACAGAGATAATTAGATTAAAGAATTGTGAATGTGAATTGGAAAATAGTGATCTATTTGAAAAGATAAAAGAAATGATAAATAGTCAAATAAAGGAGGATTTATGAAAATATTAGTAACGGGAGGAACAGGGTATATTGGTAGTCATACTTGTGTTGAACTATTAGATAATGGTTATGAAGTAGTTATTATTGATAATCTTGTTAATTCTAAAAAGGAAGTAGTTGATTATTTAAAAGAGATAACTGGTAAAGAAGTTGTATTCTATGAAGGGGATGTCTGTGATAAAGACCTTTTAAGAAAGATATTTAAAGAACATAAAATAGATGCTGTCATGCATTTTGCTGGATTAAAAGCTGTTGGTGAAAGTGTTCAAAAGCCACTTCTTTATTATCGCAACAATTTAGATTCAACTCTTTCTCTATGTGAAGTTATGACTGAGTTCGACTGTAAAAAATTAGTTTTTTCTTCAAGTGCTACCGTTTATGGTTCACCTAAAAGTTTACCTATTAAAGAAGATTTTCCTCTTTCAACAACTAATCCCTATGGATCAACTAAATTATACATAGAGGGGATTTTACGTGATTTATATACTTCTGATAATGATTGGAGTATAGCTCTACTTCGTTATTTCAATCCTATTGGTGCTCATAAATCAGGTTTAATTGGGGAAAATCCTAATGATATACCTAATAATTTAATGCCTTATATCGCTAAAGTTGCCGAAGGTGAATTAGAGATATTGAGTATTTTTGGAAATGATTATGATACTAAAGATGGAACGGGTGTTAGAGATTATATTCATGTTGTTGACTTAGCCAAAGGCCATATTAAAGCCCTTGAAAAGATTTTAAAAGAAAAGGGTGTCGATGCTTATAACTTAGGAACAGGTAAAGGTTATAGTGTTTTAGAATTAGTTGAGACGTATGAAAGAGTTAACAACGTTAAAGTTCCAAGAAAAATTGTTGCTCGCCGTGCTGGTGATATTGCTGAATGTTATGCCGACCCTAGTTATGCCAAAGAAAAATTGGGATGGACTTCTGAAAAAGGTCTAGAAGAGATGTGTCAAGATACCTATAACTTTATTCAAAAGCATAAAGCAAAAAAATAAAACGACTTTTTAAGTCGCTTTTTTATTCTTTTATATATTCGCCTTCTTTGACATAGGTTGATTTTACTAGAATACCTTTTTCGGTTTTAGTAATAGTTATTTGATCATCAAATAAATCTTTATTTAGTTCATTATTTTCTTTATCTAGTATTTCACCACCATAAGAACTAGAAGAACTAGCATACATTCCACATTCTTCTTCATTTATTTCACTTAAAACTATTACATCATTACCATTTTTATAAGTACCATCCCAACCATTTCTAGCAAAACTTTTTTTATTTAAAACAAGATTTAAATCCTTTAAGAAACTTTCCTCATCACTTGAAGTAGTAGTTAAATTAATAGAATTACCATTTTTAACAATATTAACAGTTATTGTCTTACCAAACATTTCATCACTATACTCAATTTTGTTATCAGTTGGTAAATCAACGATTATTCCTTGACTATTTAGAGTAATGTTTTCTTTAAAACTGATATCAACAGATAGACTACTTTCATTATTTTGAAAAATAGTTACAGAATAGTTTCCATTTATATATTCACCACTCCATAATCCATCATCAATATTTTCATTACTATTATTAGTAGCGGTATCATTTGTAGTAGAGTTATTATTATTATTATTATTATTATTATTATTATTATTATCTTCATTTTTACCAAAGATAGTAGGATACAATATTCCCATAACAATTAGTAATATACCCATTAATATTATTAATATTGGTAAAGTCTTATTTTTCTTTTTATTTTCTTCCATATTTTACCTTCTTTCTATTTTTCAATACTAAAATATCATATAAATTATCATAATAAAATACTTTAATGATAAATAAAGTGTAAATAAAAGTTTAAAATGTAAAGAAAATAGTTTAAATATTTAGACTAATTAGATATAGTTTTCTATGTATTTTTATAATTACTTTATGATATAATTTAATTGTAAACATAGGAGGTAAAATATGATTTATACAAAAGAAGTAGAAGAAATGTGCCCAGTAGCTAAAGGTGTTGATCACGGACCAGCACCAATACCTGAAGAAGGTAAATGGGTCAAAGCTAAAGAGATTAAAGATATCTCAGGATTAACACATGGTATTGGTTGGTGTGCTCCCCAACAAGGTGCTTGTAAGTTAACCTTAAATATAAAGGAAGGAATTATTCAAGAAGCTTTAGTTGAAACAATTGGATGTAGTGGTATGACACATAGTGCTGCGATGGCTGGTGAAATATTAGTAGGTAAAACTATTCTTGAAGCCTTAAATACTGATTTAGTATGTGATGCGATTAATACGGCAATGCGTGAATTATTCTTACAAATTGTCTATGGTCGTAGCCAATCAGCATTCTCAGAAGGAGGATTAGCTATTGGAGCTGGACTTGAAGATTTAGGTAAAGGTACACGTAGTCAAGTTGGAACAATATATGCAACTTTGAAAAAAGGACCAAGATATTTGGAACTTGCTGAAGGTTATATCGTTGAGATTGGTCTTGATAAAGATAATCAAATCATTGGTTATAAATATGTTAATTTAGGTAAGATGATGGAAAACATCAAAAAGGGAATTGAACCTATGGAAGCCATTGAAAAAGCGAGTGGTACATATGGAAGATTCGATGAAGCGGTTAAGAAAATTGACCCAAGATGTGAGTAGGAGGACATTATGGCATTGTTTGAAAGTTATGAGAGAAGAATAGATCAAATTAAACCAGTAATGGAAAAATATGGTATTAAAGATTTTGATGATGCAAGAAATATTTGTAAAGAAAAAGGTTTTGATCCTTATGAAATAGTTAAGGGTGTTCAACCAATTTGTTTTGAAAATGCTTGTTGGGCTTATACTTTAGGAGCTGCGATTGCGATTAAATCAGGACGTACGAAAGCAAGTGAAGCCGCTAAAGCAATTGGTGAAGGATTACAAGCTTTCTGTATTCCAGGAAGTGTTGCGGATGATCGTAAGGTTGGTCTTGGACATGGAAATCTTGCTTCAATGTTATTATCTGAAGATACGAAGTGCTTTGCTTTTTTAGCAGGACATGAATCTTTTGCGGCTGCTGAAGGAGCAATTGGTATTGCTAAGAGTGCTAATAAAGTGAGAAAAGAACCATTAAAAGTTATTTTAAATGGTCTTGGAAAAGATGCTGCTCAAGTAATATCTCGTATTAATGGATTTACTTATGTTAAAACAGATTTTGATTTCTTTACGGGAAAAGTTAAAGTTGTTGAAGAAATAAAATATTCTGATGGGGAAAGAAGCAAAGTTAGATGTTATGGATGTAACGATGTTAGAGAAGGTGTTGCTATTATGCATCTAGAAGGTGTAGATGTATCAATCACTGGTAACTCAACTAATCCAACGAGATTCCAACATCCTGTTGCTGGAACTTATAAGAAAGAATGTACGGAAATGGGAAAGAAATATTTCTCTGTTGCATCAGGTGGGGGAACAGGAAGAACGCTTCACCCAGATAATATGGCAGCTGGACCTGCTTCATATGGTATGACTGACACGATGGGAAGAATGCATAGTGATGCACAATTCGCTGGTTCATCATCAGTTCCTGCCCATGTTGAAATGATGGGATTAATTGGAATGGGAAATAACCCAATGGTTGGAGCAACCGTTGCTGTCGCTGTCGCTGTTGAAGAAGCATTTAAGTAAAATAGGCGAATATAATAATTTCTTTGATTACGATTAAATAAGAAAATATATAAGAGAATATGAAAATATTCTCTTCAGGCCGTTGACAAAGTCGGTTTTTCAAACCGGCTTTGTCAATCGGCTTTTTTAATTTCCCACTTTGGTACTAAAAAAAGAGCAAATTTGAATTTTTAATATCAAATAACGCTCAATTTTAAACTTTTTCTCCCACTTTTAGAGTTTTCAAATTTTAATTTTTTCTAAAAATGTAGTTTGTCAACAGTCTGAAGAGAATATGAAAATATTCTCTTTTAATTTAAAAAAATATGTAAATAATTTCCAAACTATAAATGTTCTTGACAAGCAAGTGGGGGGGGTATAATATAAAGTATAAATATTATGAAAGGAGAAAGAAAAATGAAAAAGAAAGGTTTATTAGTATTTGCAGCTACTATTATGTTAGCAACAACTTCTAGTGCTTACGCAACTGAAGAAATTGATACTTGGGCAAATTTAAAAACTTGTCTTGAAGGAAATGAGACTGAATGTGTTTTGAAAGCAGGAGCATCAATTACTGAAGAAGTTACTAATGTTAATGTAGCAATTAATGGTACTAAAACACTTGATCTTAATGGTGAAACAATTACTTTAAATGCAACTGCTGGTCCAACTGACACTTCAAGATTTCACGTTGAAGAGGATGATAATCTTACAATTACCAATGGAACAATCATTAAACAGGGTGAAAGTACAATTGTTACAGTTGAAAAAGGTGGAAGTTTAACAGTTGATGCTACTCTTACAACACAAAGTAATGATAATATTAATAGTATTGGAATTTGGGGAAGTGCAACAGACGATGGAAAAAAGACTAACGTTACAATTACTAAAAATGGTGTTGTTAATGGTGGTGTTGGTGTAGCTGGAAGTAGAGATAACTCAGAAGCTGCTTATGGAGTTACAGTCACTATAAAAGGTAAAATTGCTCAACCTTATGCCAGTGCTGCTCTTACTATTAATGGTAGAGTTAAAGAAGGTAACCCAATTATTAATTTGGAAAACGCTACTGTTTCTTCAAATGGTAATGAGGCAATTTATGCTGCTGGATATGGTACATGGAATATTACTGGTGGTAGTTTTAAAGGAAGCGAAGCAATTGGTGTTAAATCAGGTATTATTAATATCAATGGTGGTACATTCGAAGCAAATGGTAATTATGTAGAACCTGGTAGTGTCACAGAAGAAAGTGGAAAAACTACTGCAACAGGAGCTGCTATTAGTATTACAACTAATGAGACTTATCAAGGAAATGTTGAAATAACAATTAAAGGTAATCCTACTATTAAGAGTAAAGAAGGATATGCTTTATATGAAGGACCAACAGGAATAGAAGAAACAGCTGTAAATAGTATTGCTATTGAAAATGGAACTTTTACTGCTGGAACTAGCGTTGAAGGAGCTCTATCTATAACATCAAGTGAAGATGAAGCATTCCAACATTTCATTAGTGGTGGTGAATTTTCTTCTATTGTTAATAGTAAATTCTTATCTAAAGGTTTAGTACAAGAAAAAGGTAAAGATGGAAATATCATTGTTAAAAAGCCTACAACTAAGACTGAAAAAGAAAATAACCCAGCTACTGGTGATAATTTATTAACTTATGTAGTTATGGGAACATTTGCTATTGTAAGTGTATTGGGAACTACAATTTGTTTAAGAAAAGTAAATGAATAATCTTTGAAAAAGAAATGATAATCATTTCTTTTTTTGCTACTAATTAATTAAAGAATCTATTCTGTTGAAGATTTTAAAAAAAATTGTTATACTTTAAATAGAATAGGAGTGATGATTATGACGCCACATAATGAGGCTCAAAAAGAAGATATTGCCAAAGTAGTTTTGATGCCAGGCGATCCTAAAAGAGCGGAATATATCGCTAAGAATTATATGACGGATTACAAATTGGTTAATTCTGTTCGTGGAATGCTAGCATATACCGGTTTTTATAAAGGAAAACGTCTTACAGTTATGGCAAGTGGTATGGGAATGCCTAGTATTGGTATATATTCATATGAATTGTTTAAGTTTTATGATGTCGATACAATTATTCGTGTTGGTAGTATTGGAGCTTATGATGAGTCACTAAAGATATATGATATCATTTTAGCTGAAGAGTCATATGCGCAAAGTACTTTTGCGGAAGTTCAAAATGGTAATAAAGAAAAAATATTAAAGTCTTCTAAAGAAATCAATGATGTTGTCAAAACAACAGCTGAAGAGATGGGCATTACCATTCATCCAGGACGTATTTATTCAAGTGATGTTTTCTATCAAGAACATCCTAATATCGATTATTTAAATAAAGAAATGCAATGTTTAGGGACAGAGATGGAGTCATTTGCCTTATATCATAATGCTCAAGTTTGTGGTAAAAAGGCAACTTGTCTTGTAACTGTTTCTGATCATTTACGAACACATGAAGAACTATCAGCTGATAAGCGTGAAAAGTCCTTTAATACTATGATGGAACTTGCTTTAAATACAGCTATAAAATTAATTTAAAGAATAAAAGATCTTCTTTTGTATCATAAAAGATATGAAAGGAGATTTTTTTATGGCACGTCATAAAGTAGAAATTAGTGGCGTGAATACAGCAAATATAAAAACATTATCCTTTGATGAAATGGAAACACTATTTAAAAGAATGAAAGAAGGAGATTCTAATGCCAGAGAAGAGTTAGTAAATGGTAACTTAAAGTTGGTGCTAGCCCTTCTAAAAGGCTTTAATCGTAAGAATGAAAACATGGATGATTTATTTCAAATTGGTTGTGTTGGTCTTTTAAAAGCCATTGATAATTTTGATTTATCATATGGTGTTCGTTTCTCAACTTATTGCGTTCCAATGATTAAGGGCGAAATAAAGAGATATCTTCGTGATAATTCCGCAATTCGCATAAGTCGTTCGGTTAAAGATTTATCATATAAAATAATGAAATTAAAAGATGAGTATCTAGTTAGTAATGGTAAAGAGCCAACTGTCGAATATTTATCTCAACAATTAGGTGTTGATAAAAGTGATATTTTGAATGCTATTGAATCAATGAAAGACCCTGTTAGTATTTTTGAAGCGATATATAATGATGGTGGCGATACAATTTATTTATGTGATCAAATTGAAGATAAAAAAAATAACAGTGATATCGCAACTAAAATGGCTGTTGAAAAAGCTATCTTCGATTTAGAAGAAAGAGAAAAATATATTTTGGATCAACGCTTTGTTGTAGGAAAAACACAAATGGAAATTGCTGAAGAGTTAGGAATTAGCCAAGCTCAAATATCAAGAATTGAAAAAAATAGTATCAATAAAATAAAAAATAATTTAGCAAATTAAAAAAGTATAGTTCTTATGGTATAATAAAATTAGTGGTGATAATATGAAAGTACTTTTATATACAGAAGGACTAAAAACGGTCGGAAAGAGTGGTTTAGGTAAAGCCATTAAACATCAACAAAAAGCTTTAGAAAATGAACATATTGAATATACCTTAAATCCTAAAGACGATTATGATATTTTACATATTAATACTTATTTCCCTAAATCATATTTTCTTGCTAAAAGAGCTAAGAAAAAAGGTAAAAAAATAGTGTATCATGCTCATTCTACAGAAGAGGATTTCCGTGATGGTTTTATCTTTTGCCGCCAAATTGCTCCTCTTTTTAAAAAGTGGCTAATAAAATGTTATCGCTTAGGTGACGTTATTGTTACACCAACTTTATATTCTAAAAGATTATTAGAAGGTTATAAGGGTTTAGAGAACAAAAAAATATATGCTATCTCTAACGGAATTGAAATAGAGTTCTTTAAGAAAAATAAAAAGTTAGGTGAAAAATTCCGTCAAGATTACCATATCAAGAAAGATGAAAAAGTTATTATTGGTATTGGATTATACATTGAAAGAAAAGGAATTGTCGATTTTGTTGAACTTGCTAAACGTTTACCAGAATATAAATTTATTTGGTTCGGTTATTCACCTCTTGCTGCTGCAACAAAACCTGTTCGTGATGCTGTTAATACAAAATTAGATAATTTATTATTCGCGGGTTATGTTGAAAGAGAAGTAATTCGTGAAGCCATGAATGGTTGTGATTTATATCTTTTTCCGACACTAGAAGAAACTGAAGGAATACCAATTGTTGAAGCTTGTGCCTGTGAAACAAATGCGATTATAAGAGACATACCAATCTTTGATGGTTGGTTAGAAGATGGTAAAAATGTTTATAAAGCCAAAGATGTTGATGATTTTGAAAAGAAAATAAAAGACTTCTTTAGTGGAAAGTTACCATCTGTTGCTAAAAATGCTTACAAGGTAGCTCAGGAACGTGATTTAAAATATGTTGGGAAACAACTTCATCAAGTATATGATGAGGTATTAAAAGGAAAAGAAAAGTAGATAAAAATTTATCTACTTTTTTAATTTGTTGGTGGTTGTTGTACTTGATCAAGTGGCGTTGAAACTTGAACATTTTGATTATTATCAATGCTAGGTTGCACAAACTCATTAGGCATTGGAGCATTATTTACTGGTTGATTTTGAACATCAACTGGTTGTTGTACTTGGTCTAATGGTGTTGCACTTTGAACATTCATATTTTGGTTATTATCAACACTTGGTGTTTCCGTTTGAACAATTTGTTCTAAATTCAACATTGGTTGTGGTTGAATATCAACAGGTTGTTGTACTTGATCAATTGGAGTTACACTTTGATTATTATCAATAGTAGGTTGAATAAACTCATTTTGGACTGGAGCATTATCTATTGGTTGCGTTTGCACATCAACAGGTTGTTGTACTTGCTCGAGTGGTGTTACACTTTGACTATTATCAAGATTAGGTTGTAACTCATTTTGGAATGGAACATTATTTACTGGTTGTGTTTCAATAATTGGTTGTTGCATTTGTTCAAGTAGTGTTGGTCCTTGTGTATCTATATTTTGACTATTATCAATACTAGGTGGTACAAATTCATTTGTTGGCGCTTGTTCTAAATTAACTATTGGTTGAGAATTATCAGCAACTGATGGTTCTTCTTGAATAGTTGGCATTTCTGTCATTTCATTTTCACTACTAATGGTTGGTATAATAGCATCAGGCAAATCACTAGGTTTAAAATTTGGATTAACTACTTTTTCATGAATTTCTTCTACTGGTTGTACAACAGTGGTTGGTTTTGGAACCTCTTTTGGTTTATCAGGAATAGTTGGTTTTTTATAAGTATCACTTACAACAGCATTAGGATTGGGATTATTACCAACACCAACACCGACATTTTCACTAGCATCTTTAATGATATTTTCAATTTCATGTTCTTCACTATAATCTTGGTCCAAATAATAAACTCTTAACATTGGATTTAATAAGAAACAACCTAAAGACAAATAAGTTAAAACTGTTTGAATTTTATCGTTTGTTGTGTTTTTCTTTTCTTCTTCTTCAGTTATTCCTTCCATACTTGAATCTATATTTACTGTTTCTATAGAACTTAAATCAATTTTATTATTACCATTTATAAAGAAAGCAAAGATAAATGTAATAGTAATTATACCAGCTGTTATTTTTTGAAATAAACCATGACCAGTATTAGCTTGAGGTACTTCAAAAACTAAGACTATTAATGTTACTAGAATAACAATTTTTAAAAGAATTAAAATGTATTTAATATATTTTAAAATGGCTTCTATTCCCATTATTAAAACGATTGCTAGTAATAGTAAAACTATTAAGGAAATAAAAACGGCAATGTATCCAACAACACGATTATTTTTATTAGCGATGACATTGGCAGCTCTTGAAAAAATAAAACTCATTATTACAAAGACAATGGCGATTGCTAAAACAATAGAACCAGTAGTATCTGCACCCTCACTTGTCATTTTCGTTGATAAATCAATTATTCCTAAATCGTTTAAACATAAAACACCAATCGATAAAACAAGCATCACAACTAATGCCTTATATATCTTTTGAAAGGTATCCATAACAACACTCCTTTATTATTCTATATATATAGTAACATAAAAATCTTTTTTTTGATATTTAATTTTATAAAATTAATTAAAATATGTTATTATATTAATAGCGAGAGTGATGATATGGAATATGCATTAAATATCGATAGTTTTCAAGGACCATTAGATTTACTTTTACATTTGATAAAAGAATCGAAAATGGATATCTTTGATTTAAAAATAGAAGAGATTACTAATCAGTATTTAGACTACATTAATAAAATGGAAGAAATGAATTTAAATATTGCGAGTAGTTATCTAGTTATGTCAGCTGAATTATTAGAGATAAAGTCAAAGATGCTTTTACCACATCATCAAGATGATGAAGAAGAGCAAGAAGAAGATCCCCGCGAAAGTCTAGTCAATCGTTTAATTGAATATCAAAGGTATAAAGATTTAACCAGTGAATTTAAAAACTTAGAAGAAGAACGTCAAATGATTTATACCAAGATGCCTGAAAATATTAAAGAATATCTTGGTGAAGATCAAGTTATTAATGGTGGAGAAGTAACACTTGATGACTTATTATTAGCTTTTCAAAAATTTTTAGAACGTCAAAAATTAAAACAACCTTTGAATACCAAAGTTACATCTAAAGAAATATCCGTTGAATATCGTAGAAAGAGCATTAGAAAAATATTAAAAGCAAAGAAACGTGTCAATTTCACGGAATTATTTGATGTTGTAACGCGTGAATATGTCGTTGTAACATTTCTTGCTATTTTGGAAATGGCTCGTGCTAAAGAGTTATTGATAAAACAAGAAAATAATTTTGATGAAATTATTTGTGAGGTGGCAAATGAATAAATTAGCAATCATTGAGGGACTCCTTTTTGTCGTTGGTGATGAAGGATTAACTCTTAATCAAGTTATGGAAATATTGGAAGTTGATATTGATGAAGCAAAATCTTTGATGACCGAATTAAGACAATCTTATGATGATCAAAGTCGTGGTATAAAAATAAGTATTTTAGGGGATCGTTTTAAGTTGAGTACTAAAAAAGAACATCGTGAATACTATCAAAAATTAATTGAGACACCTGATAGCAATACTCTTTCGCAAGCTGCTCTCGAAACCCTAGCTATCGTTGCTTATAACGAACCTTTAACGCGTGTTGAAATAGATGAAATAAGAGGTGTTAATTCGCGTGATATGTTACGTAAACTGGTAGCTAAAGGCCTAATTAAGGAAGAGGGAAGAAGTGAACTACCAGGAAGACCAATTCTTTATGCAACAACTAATGAATTTTTAGATTATTTTGGTCTATCAAGTAAAGAAGACCTTCCTAAATTTGAAAAAGAGATGGAAGAAAAAATAGAATTAGATGATACTGATTTATATCATTCTAAATATGTTGAAGAGGAAATAGATTAATAATTATGAAAAATAAGAAAGTTATACTTGGATTAGGATTTATTGGTTTAGTTCTTGTTGTTTTATTATTGCTTTTTAGTAGTAAAAAACTAAATCAAGACCAAAAAAAAGTTCAAAATGAAGTTCTATCATATCTTGAAGAAAAATATAATGAAAAATTTACGATTGATAGTGTTAGTGTTGAAAATAATTATTATGAAGAATTAGAAGAAGATGACTATGTTAAAATTAATATACCTTCTTCATACATATATACTCTTAATGTTAAATCATCACGTCTAATTCCTTTTAAAGTTATCTATGTTCTTTATAATGAAGATAATTATAATGATTATAAAGAGTATAACGTTCGTGCTTCTGGTCTTTATGAAAACTATATTTATGAGTATAAGATTAGAGAAATAAGAAGTAATATTAAAGAAAAAGTATTAGATACTATTACTGATTCTAAGAATCTTCAAGTATCACTAACTGGTCTAACTTCTGATAATGATAATATTTTAATTGACTACTCTAATGATGAAGAATCGACTAAAGAGTTGTATGAAAAGTATCGTAGTATGAATAAAAAGACAAATACTATTGATTTCTTTAAGACTTATTCCCTTGTTTCTAAAGGAACATCTTTAATAATTAATTTAGATATTGATAAAAATATTGATAAAGATAATGTTGAAAGTTTTAAAAAAGAGGTTAAATCACTTGTTCAATACGTACAAAGTTTAGGATATTTAAACTATGATTTAAATTTTAATATTAAAAATTATGTAACTTCAAGAGCAACCCGTTATTTAGAAGATAATCAAGAAGAAATATATTTAATTTTTGATTATGAAAGTTATTCTAATATTTTAGATCAAGATAAATTAAGTTTATACATCTATAAATAAAAATAAGGAAATAGAATGATCTATTTCCTTTGTTTATGCCAATAGTTTAGCAATCTCTCTTGGAGTGAGAACTTTGCCTTGACTAATTAGTTTACCATTAATAACGAGACCAGGTATGTTTTGAATACCATATTTTCGTTTTGTCTTTTCATCATTAGTTTCTAAAATAGTAATGTTATTTTCACTGTTTTCGATTGTTCTTTTAACCATCTTAGATAACTTTATTCCATTACTACAATTAGTACCTATTATTTTTATCTCGATAACAACATCTCCTTTCTATTAATAAGTATAAGGACTAATTATGGAAGAATTGTGTCGTAATTATGTTAATTAAATGAATATTTTACTTTTTATAAGAAATAAATTATAATTTTAATAGAGTAGGTGAATTTCTATGATCTTTTTAGATGCTTGTAATGATTCGGGAATATTGAGTACAATTTTATTCTTGAAAGAAATGTTTAATGTTATTTGTATCATTGTCCCTATTATTTTAATTATTATGTTAAGTATTGAACTTATGAAAATAGTAATGGGAAATGCTGATAAAAATATTGGTAAGGTAGTAAAATCAATTACAATGAAAGCTATTGCGGCTGTTTTAGTTTTTTTTGTTCCAACGTTTATTAATTTGCTTTTAAATCTTCTTGATAGTTCTAATATTTCGGTTACTACTTGTTGGAAGAACGCTAATAATGTGATGATTGCTGAACTTCGAAGTAAAGAGGAAGCAAGAAAACTTCAAGAACAATATGATTTGAATAAAGAAAAAGAAGAAGCTAAAAAAGAACGTGAAAAAATTAGTGCATTACGTGAAGAACAGCGAAAAGTTAATGAAGAGAAAGCTAAAGAAGCGCGATTTAGAAAAGTGCCAAGTGTTGTTTACTATGGACAATGTTTATATCCTTGGGCTAATCAACCTTTTTATGGTGGTTCAACGATGTGTAATGCTGGTTGTGGTCCAACTTCGGCAGCGATTGTCGCATCAACTTATCTTGGAAGGTCGGGGCATAATCCTATTGACGCTAAAAATTGGATTTGTTCTAAGAAAGGGGCTTGCGATTCATCAGGGACAAACTTCTTCGCTATTAGAGATTATTTGAAATCATTAGGTTTTGAAGCTTATGGTGAATACTATTATGATAGTCATAAAGACTTATTGTATAACAAAATCGCTACTGGTAAATATATGGCCATTGTCATTGTATCTAACAAGACAGGACGTAATATGTTTACGAGAAACTGGCATTATTTAGTTATAACAGGATTAAAAAATGGTAAGTTTACTATTGCTCAACCATCACGTGAATATCAAAATAATTATACTTATGGTTTTTCAGCATTTGATGGGGATGCAGCAACGTTCTACTTATTCGCAAGAGAGGGCTAGGTGAAGTTATGAAAAAGATAATTTTGTTATTGATTCTTGCTCTTGTTGTTACTGGTTGTACAGCGGAATATACATTGACTTTTGAAGATGATGTTTTTAAAGAACATATCGTTATTTATGAAGAAAAGAATAGTATTGGGACTAATATTTTTGGTATTAATTCTCTTAAAGAAAATACTGATTTAGCTAAAATTGATGATAATCATTCATATAAATATAATATTTCTAGTGATGATAAAAATAATATATTGACGCTTGATTATACTTATGATGATGTGTCTATTGAAAAATCCCAAATATTTGACTGTTTTAGATATAAAAATTTTATTGATGGTGATGACTATTACTACGTCAGTTTAGAAACAGATATGGTTTGTGAGAATTTAAAAGATGCTACGATTACTTTTAAAACTGATAAAAAAGTATTAGATGATAACGCTAGTGAAAAAGATGTTTCTCAAGGAATTTATAAGTGGAATAACTTTGTAGGTGGAAAGATATATTTCCAAGTTAGTAAGACGCAAAAAATAGATAGTTCTAATGTTGAAGATGTTGATTTTATTCCTTGGTATATAAAAATAATTATTGTATTAGTTTTTGCTGTTGTAATATTCTTTATATATCGTAAAGTAAAAAGAGATTATTTATAAAAAAATAAAAGTATAAAAGATGAACCTTTATACTTTTTTATTAACCCATAACACAAAAGAAAATGGGAAAGAATTGAAATATACTACCAGCTAAAACAAAGAAATGCCAAATGGAATGCATATATTTAATCTTATTACCGGCAAGATAGAGAACAGCACCAACTGTATAGACGATACCACCAACTAAGAGAAGAGTAAATGATAATGTTGAAAGACTTTTCATTACTTTGTCAAAAGAAAAGACAACCATCCAACCCATAACGATATATAAGACAAAAGATATTTTATTAAACTTTTCTAAATCGATACTATTGAATATAATTCCTAAAAGAGCCGCAAGCCAAATGATTATTAACATTACAAGACCTTTTGTTCCTCCCACTGTTAGTAACAAAAATGGTGTATAACTACCAGCAATCAGTAAAAAGATACTACAGTGATCAAAGACACGAAAGACCTTTTTGGCAGCATTCGGTTTTAAAGCATGATATAAACAACTCATTAAATAAAGAAGAAAAGTTGAAGTCCCATATATACAACTAGATATTATACCTAAAGTATTGTTGTGAATAGCTGAAAAGACGATACATAAGACTAGGGCTGCTAGGGCAAGGAGAGCACCAATACCATGGGATATTGAACTTATTAATTCTTCACCAAGACTATACTTTGGTAGCGTTATTTCTTTTTTCTTTTCCATAAAATCACCTTATCTATATTATACAATTAAATAGAAAAAAAGAATAGTTGATGTTATAATGATTGAGGAAGTGATATTATGAATAAAGAGAAACGTTTAGATATCATATATGAAGATAAAGATATTATAGTTGTCAATAAACCGAGTAAATTACTTACTATTTCTACAGATAATGAAAAAGAAAAGACCCTTTTTCACAAAGTAATTACTTACGAGAAAAAGAAAAATAAACATAATAAGATTTTTATTGTTCATCGTCTTGATAAAGATACGAGTGGTATTGTTCTTTTTGCGAAGAGTGAAGAATTAAAAAGAAAGTTTCAAGATAATTGGGATGATCTTGTAAGAGTGCGTGAATATGTTGCGATTGTTGAAGGAAAACCACCAAAAGAAAAAGGAACGATTAGAAGTTGGTTAAAAGAAACGAAAACGTTATTGGTCTATTCCTCTAAAAGAATGGGCGATGGGAAAGAAGCTATTACTCATTATCGCAAAGTTATGGGTAATGATAAGTTTACGATGTTAGATATTTTAATTGATACGGGAAGAAAAAACCAAATTCGTGTTCATATGAGTGATATTGGTTGTCCTATTGTTGGTGATAAGAAATATAATAGTAAGACGAATCCTATTCGTAGAATGGGCTTACATGCCAATAAATTAGTTGTCGTTCATCCTGTTACTCACAAAGAAATGACTTTTGAATGTGATATTCCTAATAGTTTTATAAAAATTGTCGAATAGAGTGTCTAACTCTTTTTTTCTTTATAATTAAGATTAGGTTTTGTGTTATAATGATAATAGAGAGGTGATAGGCAATGAAAGTAAGTGATTTGTCTTTTCGTGATTTGGATCGTAAATGGGTTGCTTTTGAAAATAAAAAAGCCTGTCGTAAAATAGCTAAAAAGATAAAGGCAAAGAAACTTCAAGCACCAATATTTGGTTATTTCTATATTGATAAAGAAAATGGTCTATCACTTAGAGTAGTTGGAAATATTGAACGTGATGGCCGTAATAAATTATATTTAGATGAAGATTATATCTTAAATAAAGAAGCTATTGTCGATTATGACTTTGTCATGGATAAAGATGTTAAAATATTGAGTGATAAGGTTGTTGCTAATCTTGATGGAGCTAGTCTTTTAGAGAGTAAGATTGATGTTAATTATAAAGATATTAATAATTTTCTAGAGACGAGAAACAAAGAAGAGTTAGATGCTTTTAGAAATGAACAGTTTCCTGATGATGTCCAAGTATTATTAGTTAATGAAGATGATGTTCCTGATGAATTACTATGGGCAAGAATAGAGGGAATAATGGATGTTAAGCCTGATGTTTTAATATGTCGCTTATTAACATCAGCTTATCACAATGAAGAGTATCAAGAAGATGTAATGGTTGGTGTTAAGTATTTTGAAGAAGATGAACAGTTGCGCATCGTTGGTCTTTTAAAGAGAAGAGCAAAAAAATAGATCTCCTAAGAGATCTTTTTTTATGACTTATTATATTTAGCTTTTTTATAGGTTAACATATAACATTTACCACAAACAGCTTGATAGGTAACATCATCTTTACCATTATCAATTACGACTTGATCACCATCAAAAATTGGAACACCAGCAATTAAACGCATATTTTGAGTCGCTTTTCTTCCACAAGAACAAATCGTTTTCATTTCTTCGATACTATCAGCAAGTTCTAATAAACGTTTAGAACCAGGAAATCCTTGCATTGTAAAATCACAACGTAGTCCATAACAAATGACAGGGATATCTAAAAATTTTGTTATTTCATATAATTCATCAACTTGTTCTTTAGTTAAAAATTGGGCTTCATCAACTAAGATACAAGCTAAATCATTATCTTCAAAATTAACTTTTTGACATACTTTTTCGTCTTTTTGTAAAAGAACATTAACTTCTCTTTCACAGCCTAATCTTGATACAACATTATTATCGCCTTTGGTATCGATACTAGGTTTAATAACACATACCTTTAACCCGTTTTCTTCATAGTTATGAGCAACTTGTAAAAGGTGTGTACTTTTTCCACAATTCATTGCGCCATACCTAAAATATAATTTTGACATTTTTACCTCCCATATTTACTAGTATCATTACCAACTTTATTCTTCTATCAAGTTCATTATATGGTTTTTAAAATATCTGTGTCAACGATAAGTTAAAATATTTTTTCATTAAAATAAAAAAGGGAGATATTTCCCTTTGTTTATAACAAAATTAGTTTTCCATCTTTGACGTCAATCGTAATCGTTGAATTAAACTTAATGTTTTCCATGATGATATTATTAGCAATTAATGTTTCAATATTACGGGATACATAACGTTTAATAGGACGAGCACCATAATTTTCATCAAAAGATTCATCAATAATGAACTTTTTAGCCTTTTCCGTCAATTCGATTTTTATCTTTTTATCGGATAGGCGCATTTCAATATCTTTAATTATCTTATCAAGAATTTCATAGACAGTATCTTTATTTAAAGCATTAAAGATTATTATCTCATCAATTCTATTTAGAAATTCTGGTTTAAAGTTCATATGTAGTTCTTTCATTATTAAATCCTTGCTGTCAATATTTTTATCTAGGATGTATTCACTACCTAAGTTAGAGGTCATGATGATAATGGTATTTTTAAAGTCGACAGTTCTTCCTTGGGAATCAGTAATACGTCCATCATCTAATATTTGTAATAAGATGTTAAAAATATCTTTATGAGCTTTTTCAATTTCATCAAAAAGAACAATACTATATGGATTACGACGAACAGCTTCCGTTAGTTGTCCTCCTTCATCATATCCGATGTATCCGGGAGGTGAACCAATTAGACGACTGACAGAATGAGCTTCCATATATTCACTCATATCGATACGAATCATGTGGCGTTCATCATCAAATAGTTCATTGGCAAGGGTTCTTGCGACTTCCGTTTTACCAACACCAGTAGGACCTAAAAAGATGAATGAACCAATAGGGCGGTTAGGGTCTTTAATACCACTTCGTGAACGAATGATGGCATCGCTAACTAAACTTAAAGCTTCATCTTGACCCATGACACGCTTTTTCATGTTATTTTCAAGATTTAATAATTTTTCTTTTTCACCACTTACTAACTTTTCTAGTGGAATGTTAGTCCATTTGGCAATAATAGATGCGATTGACTCATCATCAACAGTATCACTTAAGATGTCAGAACGATTATTTTTCTTTAACTCTTCTAGTTCTTTTTCAAGTTTTGGAATCGTTCCATGACGAAGAATAGCAGCATTTTCTAAGTCGTATTCATCTTCGGCTTTTTCCAATTTTCTTTGTGCACTTTCTATTTCTTCTTTCTTTTTACTAATACTTGTATTGATTTCTTTTTCTTCTTCCCATTTTTGGCGAAGATTACTTTCTCTATTCTTTAAAGTATCTAGTTTGCCATCAATTTCTTCAATGCGCTTTTTAGAAAATTCATCTTTTTCTTTCTTCAAAGCTTCTTTTTCAACTTCTAGTTGCATGATTGATCTTGTCAATTTATCAAGTTCAAAAGGAACAGACTCCATTTGGACTTTAATAGTAGCACAAGCTTCATCAATCAAGTCAATGGCTTTATCTGGTAAATAACGATCGGTTATGTAACGATCAGATAGGGTAGCAGCCGCAACCAAAGCTTTATCTTTTATATTTACTCCATGATATACTTCAAAGCGTTGTTTTAGACCACGAAGAATTGTGATGGTGTCAAGAACCGTTGGTTCTTTAACTAAAACCTTTTGGAAACGTCTTTCAAGAGCCCCATCTTTTTCGATGTATTTACGATATTCATTTAAGGTTGTTGCTCCTATACAGTGAATTTCACCACGCGCAAGCATAGGTTTTAACATGTTACCAGCATCCATTGCGGAGTCGCCACCATTAGAATTAACAATCATATGAATTTCATCAATAAACATGATCATTTCGCCATTAGAGTCTTTAATTTCTTTTAATACAGCTTTAAGACGTTCTTCAAACTCACCACGATATTTGGCACCTGCAACTAACGCACCCATATCTAGTTCCCAAATAATTTTATTTTTTAAACTATTAGGAACATCACCTTTAACAATTCTTTGGGCAAGTCCTTCGACAATAGCCGTTTTACCAACTCCCGGTTCACCAATCAAAACGGGATTGTTCTTGGTCTTTCGAGAAAGGATTCTAGTGATACTACGAATTTCGTCATCACGTCCAATGACGGGATCAACTTTGCCATCTTTGACGGCATCAGTAATATTTCTTCCATATTTTTCTAAAACATTTTCTAAATTTTCTTGAAATGGATTATTATTCATAATAAATTCCCCCTTTCACATTTCATATATGATTATAACACTATTTTGGCACTTGTCAATAGAGAGTGCCAAAATGCTGATTTGCAATTTTAGTATGTTTTGTGATAAAATGAATATGCTTTAAGAAAAAGAGGTGTTATGTGTGAAGATTAGTCGCTTCCTTATGCACAGCGGTTTATTATCCATAACTCTTGGTATCTTTATATATGTATTCACATCTTTTGAAATTAATTCGCACTCATTAATGGATAGTTTTAAAGAACCAAAAGCAGTTAAATTAGAATTTAAAGATGAGATAGATTTAAAAACAAATGCCGCAATTAGTAAGATTGCTTATGGTATTACTGATAATATAGATAACGCAGCCATTAAAAAAACAGCTTATGGTATTGAACGCTTTGTCGTTTATGATGGTTTAACTCTCGATGAGTTATCAGATAAACTAAATCGTTCTTTAAAAGGTGTACTTGCCAATAAAGGAAAGATGATTGCTGAAAAGTGTTTAGATTTAAAAATGGATCCTTATATGGCTGTTGCGATTATGCTGCATGAGACAGGTTGTAATTCTAGTTGTAGTAGTCTTGCTCGTAATTACTACAACGTCGGTGGTATGAAAGCGGGAAGTGGTAATTTCCAAAAGTTTTCTTCAATTGATGAAGGAATAGATACTTTCCTAAATAATTTATATGGTAACTATTATGTTTATGGACTTGATACTCCTGAAAAGATAAATCCTAAATATGCAGCTTCAACTTCATGGGCAAGTAAAATAAATAGTTATATGAAAATGATTAAAGAAAAATAAAAAAGGTTGACGAAAGATGGACAAAAATCCATCTTTTTTTGTTCGACAAATAGAGGTGTTAAAAAATGGTAAACTTTTTCCTGCTCTTTGACACGAAAAGTAAGAAATATTTATAAAATGTTTTCCATATAATATAAAGGAAAAATTAAAAAAACAAAAAAATGAAAAAAACTAATTTGTCATTTTTTTTGAAAAAAAACCAAAAAATAAAAATGTCAATAAAGATACAAAAACTCTCTAAAGCCCTTATAAATAAAGGAAATTATTGTTTTTTAATTTTTAAAAAGTCATTTTTTCAAAAAACGAAAAAAATAAAAAATGTCAAAAATGTAAAATTTGTGAAATTGAAAAAAATCAAAAAAATGTTTATTTGTCTTGATATATAAGCACATACTAAAAACATAGGAAACAAAAGTTCGAAAAAAAATAAAAAAATATACAAAAATATTATTGACTATGAAAAAAAACATATATTAAAATGAATTTAGGTAAGAGGTAATATTGAAGGGAGTATTTCAACTATGAATGAAGAAGAATTAAATGACTTAAAAGTTGTTAAAAGAAATGGAAAGAAAGTGGATTTTGATGGTACAAAGATTGCTGTAGCCATCAAAAAAGGTTTTGATAATTTGAAGACGGATCGTTATGCTGATCTATCAATTGGTGTCGAGTATACCGAAAAAGATAGTCAAAAAGTGTATCAAGCTGTAATGAAAAGAATTGTCAAAGAATATAAGGACGCTGAAAAGATCAAAATTGAAGAAATTCAAGATATGATTGAAGACGAACTTAAGAAAAAAGGTTATACGGATGTCTATGAATCATTTTCTGATTATCGTGAAAAGAGAAGACAATCAAGAGAGATGTTCTCTGACGATAAGAAGATGCACAAATTCTTAAAGACAATTGAAGGATTAGGATTGAAATCATCTGTTGAAGATAATACTAAAAGAGAAAATGCTAATGTCAATGGTGATACAGCTATGGGAACAATGCTTCAATATGGTTCTACTGTATCAAAAGAATTTGCTAAAGACTATTTGATGAAAAAGAGATTTGCTGATGCCCATGAAAATGGTGATATTCATATTCACGATTTGGATTTTATGCCAATGGGTACAACAACTTGTATGCAAATTGATTTGGATAAATTATTTAAAAATGGTTTTTCAACTGGACACGGACATTTAAGAACACCTAATGATATTATGAGTTATACAGCACTTGCAGCCATTGCTATTCAATCAAATCAAAATGACCAACATGGAGGTCAAAGTGTACCAGCTTTCGATTACTATATGGCACCGGGTGTATTAAAGACCTTTAAAAAACAATTTAAACAAACAATTGCTGATTTGTTAGATTATTCAGAATTTAACAAGTTTATCAATATGGCAACGATTGCTAAAGATATTGATAAATTAGATAGCATTGATGTTGACTTATCAATGTTCGAAAAATATGAAAAAGAGAGTTGTCAATTACAAAGGTTATTTGGAATGGCTTACGATAAAGCTCTTGCCAAAACTGATCGTATTACTTTCCAAGCAATGGAAGCCTTTGTTCACAACTTGAATACAATGCATTCAAGAGCAGGAGCACAAGTACCATTCTCATCAATCAATTTTGGTACTGATACATCTCTAGAAGGAAGAATGGTTATTAAGAACTATTTACTTGCTGTTGAAAAAGGATTAGGTCATAGTGAAACACCTATTTTCCCAATATCTATATTTAAGGTAAAAGAGGGTGTTAACTACAATCCAGAAGATCCTAACTACGATATGTTTAAATTATCTTGTCGTGTTTCTGCGAAGAGATTATTCCCTAATTTCTCGTTTATTGATGCACCATTTAATCTTCAATACTATAAACCAGGAGATTATCGTACCGAAGTTGGTTATATGGGATGCCGTACAAGAGTATTAGGAAATGTCGTTGATCCAGATAAAGCAATCACACCAGGACGTGGAAACTTATCATTTACATCAATTAATTTGCCAAGATTAGGTATTAAACATGGTAAGGTTCTAGGAAGAGAAGAGACTGACTTAGATGGTTTCTTTGAAGAATTAGGTGAGTTAATTGAACTTGTTAAAGATCAATTATTAGAGAGATTTGAAGTTCAATGTAGTAAACACATCTATAACTTCCCATTCTTACTTGGACAAGGTGTATGGCTTGATTCTGAGAAACTAAAAGACAATGATCGCATTCGAAGAGTACTAAAACATGGTACTTTAAGTATTGGATTCATTGGTCTTGCAGAATGCTTGAAGGCCTTAATTGGTCAACATCATGGTGAAAGTGATGAAGCTCAAGAATTAGGTTTAAAGATTGTTAAGTTCATTCGTGATAAATGCGATGAATATTCGCAAAAATATAACCTTAACTTTACTTGCTTAGCTACACCTGCTGAAGGATTGAGTGGAAGATTCACAAGTATTGATAAAGCTATATATGGAAAAATTAAAGGGGTAACTGATCGTGCTTACTATACTAATTCATTCCATATACCAGTTTATTACAATATAACAATTAAAAATAAACTTCATAAAGAAGCACCATATCATGCTTTGACAAATGCTGGTCACATTTCTTACATCGAGTTAGATGGTGATCCAAGTGAAAACTTAGATGCATTTGAACGTGTCATTCGCATTATGAAGGAAGAAGGAATCGGTTACGGTGCTGTTAACCATCCAGTTGATCGTGACCCTGTCTGTGGTTACGTTGGGGTAATTGGTGATGTATGTCCAGGATGCGGACGCCGTGAAGGAGAAAGCGTCAGTTTAGAGAGAATAACTGCATTAAATTGTGGTTGTAAATAAAAAAGGAGAGAGGTAAAAATTATGAAAAATGAAATGAGAGACGAAGAAAAAAAGAGTGTAAAAACAGTTGGAGAAGGAGTAGGTTTTGAAAGAATTAGAAGAATCACTGGATATCTAGTAGGAACAGTTGATCGCTTCAATGATGCAAAACGTTCTGAAGTTGAAGACAGAGTAAAACACGGTGGAAAAGAAGTTTATCTATAAAAATGAAAATTAGATTAGCTGCTCCATTACAAAGAGATAGCATTGTCGATGGTGAGGGAATACGAGCAGTTATTTGGACGCAAGGATGTCTTCATAATTGCTTTGGATGCCATAATCCAGAAACACATGATATGAATGGAGGCTTTGAAGCAGATACTAAAGATTTAAAAGAAGAAATAAAGTCATTAACTGAGGAGACGGGTGTTACTTTCTCAGGAGGAGATCCATTTTACCAAATGAGAGAGTGTACAGAACTTGCTAAATTTTGTCATACGAGAGGTCTTAATGTTTGGTGTTATACGGGATTCACTTATGAACAGTTAATAGAACTTTCTTCTAAAAACAAACGTGTCTTGCCATTCTTAAATGAAATTGATGTCTTAGTTGATGGACCATTTATCTTAAAACAAAAGAGTTATGATGTTAAGTTCCGTGGTTCTAAAAATCAAAGAATAATTGATGTTAAGAAAAGTTTAAAATTAGGACACGCTGTTGAAATAAAGAAATATCAATATAAAGAAAAGACAAACTCCGAGTCCAAAAAAGAAATAGTCTATATTTAAAAAGGTGTTCAATAAACATCTTTTTTTTGTTAAAATATTATTGGTGAACAAAATGAAAAAAGATGAAGATGAAAAGAAAAAAGTTATTACTACAAAGATGGCTAAAGATATAAAAAGAAGATCTAAATATAATGATGAAGGTGATGAAGCAATTGCTGATTTTACCTATGATGCCACTTTTAGAAATAAAGAAAGCTATGAAGAACGATATAAAGATTATAGGGACTAGGTGATGTTATGAAAGCTGATTTACACAATCATACGATTCATTCTGATGGTATATATACTGTTGAAGAAGTTGCAAAAAGAGGGAAGATGAGAGGTCTATCAATGATTGCGATAACTGATCACGATAATCTAGATAGTTTTGCTACCTATCAAAAAGTAAAAGATAAACTAGATATTCCTGTTTTAATAGGTGTTGAATTATCAACATGGTACCAAAAAGTAAACATTCATGTACTCGGTTATTTCTATAATAATTTGGGGAGTGGGGAAGAACTTTTAACTTATCTAAAAGATATGCGTGAAAAAAGAATTATTCGTGCTAAAAAGATGATTGCTCTTTTAAAAGAAATATATGATATTGATGTTGATTATGATGAAGTAAAAAAACTTGTTAAAGACGTTGTGGGACGTCCTCATCTAGCAAGATACATTTCTAAAAAATACAATATGCCAATTGATGAAGTCTTTAATAAATATTTATCCAATGAATCAAAAGCTTATCTTCCAGCAACAACGACATCAACCGAAGAAGCAGTTAAATTATTACATCGCAATAATGCTATCGCTGTTTGGGCTCATCCTGTTTTAAATAAAGGAAAAGTTAACGAAGAAGAAATAATTAAGTTAAATATTGATGGCATAGAAGGATTCTATCCTGAAAATAAAGAGGAAGATACAAAGCATTATCGCAAACTTGCTGAAAAGTACAATCTTCTCTTTACGGGTGGAAGCGATTTCCATGATGATACAACGCATTCTGATATTGGAACTTGTTATATAGAAGGTGAAGATTTAGATCGTTTTGTTAAAAAACTTAAATTGAAGTAAAAGAAAAAGTCAGGTTATCCTGACTTTATTTTAGATAAATTTTTTCTTTTTACTAATAAGTACGATTAATGCAGCACCTAAAGCAACAGATCCTAAGATAATGTATGGAGTATTAACACCAGTACTAGGATTTCCTTTTGGACAAGCTTTTTCATATTCAGCTTTAGCAATTTCATTTCCTTCAGAATCATAATACTTATCTCCAACTATCTTACATTTAGGACATACAGTTTTATCACCTTTTACTTCATATGCTTTAGCAGTTTGATATTCCCAACCAGCACCACCAAGATGACTTAATGTAACTCCTTCTGCTTCAACGTCAACAGATAAAACATAATATTTTGTTTCACAATTAGCTTCAACTTTAATTCTACCAGTAGTTGGTTTATTCCAGCACCAAAGTTCATTTTTTTGATATTTTGTTTTGATTAATTCTTCAAATTGTGTAACAGTTTCATTATGTTCTTCTAGTCCAGTTTCGATATTATGTTGTGTAAAGATTTGATCTTGTAGAGTTTTAAATTCATCATATATTTCTTTATCTACTTCTGTTAACTTATAATTAATGATGTATTTAGTATCTGGTCCTAAATCTTTATTGTCAGCACGATCTCCCTCTTTCAATCTTTGAAAACTACTGATAACAATATCATTATATCCTGGAGTTAATTCATCTGGTAGTGTATAGTGGAAAGCATAGTCAAATGTGAATGCAGAATGTTCAAGAGCTTCAGCTTTACCATTACCTAATACAACAGCAACTAATGCAACTGCAATGACACTCATTATTTTTAAATACTTATTTTTCATTTTTTATCCTCCTTCTTATAATAAAATACTAACATTATTCGTCAATTTTGGCAATAAAATGACATCATTTATTAATATTGTGGACAAAATGTTTACATATATACATTTTTTAGATATTGGTAAAATTTATTGTTAATAATAATTTGTTGTGTTAATATATTAATAGAATAGAAGGAGATGAGAAAATGATTAAAGTTTTAGTTGAAGTTCATAAAAATAATATATCATTTTCTCTTTATACATCTCGTCAAAAAATAGAAAATATCAATAACACTAATGTCATAAACACCCAAAAGATGATTTTTAGTGATACTTATATAAATGAAAACTTAGATATAATTAAATCTTTTTTCAATTTAATTGTTTTAAAACGTGAAATTAATAGTATAAAAATTTTAACTAATGACTTGTTTCCTCTAGTTTATTCTATTATTGAAGATATTTCTAATATTAAGGAAATTTATTTGGTTGAAGATAAAAATATCAGTTATGTCATTTTTGAAAAACTTTTAAGTAGTAAATACATTGAAAGAGTAAATTGTTATTCCATTCCATCTTTTATGCTTGATAAATTAGATCGTGATAAAGATATGGAGATAAAGACCCGTTGTGAAGTCCTTTATTTGAGTGACTTTATGGAAAAAAATGATTTTCATAGTTATTCTGATGTCTATTATAGAAAAACTATTGATGTAAGTTGTCAATTTGATAAAACGAGTCTTGAAGATATTGATGCCTTTTTTAGATTTAATAATAAATTAAAAATAATTAATTTATATGATGTCGATGAAGATGGAACTAATTATATTCTTAACAAGATAAAAGAAAACAATAAGAAAAATATAAAAATAGTTTTACATCAAAAGGAAAATAATAATACAATTATTAAATTAGTAGATAATATTATAAATAAGAATAAGAAATTGCTTAAAAACAATAATCTTCGTTTAAAGATAGAGTATACTAGTGAATATCGTTCTAAAAATACTATGAAACAGATTAATTTGGGATTCTTTCGCTTTATATTGATTTTGTTTATTGCACTAGCGATAGCTTTAGCTGTTATTTTCTATTTAAAATATAGAGAAGATACAAGAAAAATAAATGAAGAATTGGATGGTATTGATGAAGCTATTGATTTAAATGAAATTGATAATTTCTTTGCTGAAGAAAAAAACTTTGATGATACACCACTTGAAGAAGAGCCAGAAAAAGAGGAAGATAAACCGAAACCAAGTGAACCAAGCCCATATTATAAAGAGTTTAATCAAGTGTTTGATGAATTATTAAAAATAAATGATGAGACGGTTGGCTGGCTAAAAATAAATAATACAAATATTAATTATCCTGTTGTTCAACATAGTGATAATGAGTATTACTTAAATAATAGTTATTATAAAAAGAGAAATAGTCATGGTTGGATTTTCTTGGATTATCGTAATAATATTAATCCCCTTGATAAAAACATTATCATTTATGGACATCGTAATAATTACGGAGTTATGTTCGCTAATTTGAAGAAAGTCTTAGATAAGAGTTGGTATACGAATAAGAGTAATCAAATTATTACTTTTAATACGATTCATAAAAATATGAAATGGCAAATTTTTTCTATATATACTTTAAAAAATACTAATGATTATTTGACGATGAGTTTTGCGAATGATGAGACTTTTGAAAACTTTTTGAAAATGATTAAGAAAAGAAGCATCTATAATTTTAAAGTTGATGTTAAAGCTAGTGATAATATCTTGACTCTTTCTACTTGTTACAACAATTCGGAATATCGTCTTGTTGTACATGCTAAACTATTAAAATGAGAAGAATGAAGTTCTTCTTTTTTTAATCGAGATATTTAAAATAGAACTCTTCGTAACTAGATATGTTTTCTTGTTTCATTTTAGTAGCGATGCCAACACCGACATAACGATAGTGCCAAGGTTCATTTAGATAACCTGTAATAAATTCATTTTCTTTGGTGTATCGCAAAATAAAACCAAATTTATAAGCGTTGTTTTTCATCCAACCAAATTCATTAGTAGAACCAAAATTAGTGTAGTTAGTAATGAAGTTATCAACGTCAACAGCAAGTCCTGTTTGGTGTTCTGAATATCCTGGACGCGCTGAATAAGTGTCGGCTTTTTTACTACCATCAATTTGCGAGTAGCGCGTATATAGATTGTTTTGATAGTCAAAACTGCGGTAAGTTGAAATTGCTCTAATATTGTAACCGGCTTCTTTAGCACTTCTTGCCATTTCATTGAATTTTAGAGCGGCTTCTTTGACCATTTTGCGATTGCCACTTTGATATTTTTCATCAATTAGAGTTAGGTCTTTAGGAATGTAGTCTTTGTCGAGATAGTAATATTTGTTAACGAGAACTTCCTTGGTATTTTGTCTAGGACTTTTTTGAGTATTAGTGTAAAATGGATTATCTAAGCCAATATTTACGTAAATGATAATCTTATCATCTTCCAAATTAGGATTTTTTTCTTTGTAATTTTCATATCTTTCCTGATATTCTTTTTTATAGTATCTTCTTTTGGAAAGGTTTGTTGTACTTGAAAATACTTCAATAGGTTTATTCTTTTTATACACTTTAATTATTGAGATGCTAGTTAGTATTAAAATAATGGTTAAAATAGTCAAAAAACAATAAATATTTTCTTTCTTTTTCATTACTTGTCTCCTTTTTAAAATTATATTATTTTACATAATAAATATTATTTAATTGTTAAAAAATGTAAATTTACTTATCTTTACAAAAAGAAGACTTTTGTCGAATAAAAGAATAGTCTATGCATAAGTTTTATTGAGGTGAAAGGATGAAAAAGATTTTTATCATTATATTGATAGGACTAATATTTTTAGGTGTTGTACCAAAAGCATATGCAGAAGAAGATTTATTGAAAAATGGCAAAGCCGGTATTTTGATAGAAGCAAATAGTGGTGAAATTTTATTTGAAAAGAATAAAGATGAACGTGTAGCGGTCGCGTCCATGACGAAAATGGTCGGTTTAATTATCATTATGGAACATTTAGAAAATGGTTCTCTCACTCTAGATGAAATTGTTACAGCGAGTAAAAACGCTAGTGGCATGGGCGGATCACAAATTTATTTGGACACTGGTGAAAAGATGAGTGTTAAAGATTTAATTAAGGGAATTACTATGGCGAGCGCTAATGATGTAGTGGTATCTAAAAAGCAATCATTACAATAATTTACAAATAAATGATTTTATGATATATTACAAGTGTAAATTGTTAAGGAAGGAGGGTGATTAAGATGAAAAATTTACAAATTATTAATAATGCAGAATTAATCATTACTCCTAGTGAATTAAACTTTTAGAAATATTTTTGACTTATAAAAATTAGTTCTGCATTAGCAGAATTTTTTTATTGAGGAGAGATAGAGATGATAATAAAATTAAATATTGATGAAGAAAACGCGCTTGCATTTAAAAATAATACTAAAAGAATAGATGTAAGAGTAAACAACAAAAATTCAAAAGACTATGACAAATTAAAAAAGGGTGATGTTATTGAATACTTTAGTGATAATTTAGGAATATTTTATGCTAGAGTTAAAGAAGTAAATCATTATCAAACATTGGAAGAATTATTTGCTTTAGAAGGAACTAGATATACAACTTCTATTAATGATGAAGAAACAATTAAAAACAATGGTTTTTATGCCATTCATATAGAATACTTATATAGTGAGAATACCGTTTGGGAAGAATTGTATGAGAAAGCTAAATGTGTTAGAAATCCAAGAGATGTATCAGGAATGATTAGTGCTGGACAAGTTGGGGCCGCAATACTAACAAATAACCATAATATTTATACTGGTGTATGCATTGATACGGCATCAACACTTGGTATGTGTGGTGAGAGAAACGCTATTGCTAATATGATTACTAATGGTGAAAGCGAAATCATCAAATTAGTTTGTGTTGATTCCAAGGGAAATGTTGGTTCACCTTGTGGAGCGTGTCGCGAATATTTGATGCAACTTTCTAAAAATAGTAAGAATATTGAAATATTGAAAAATATTGAACCTAAGGAAATTGTAAAATTAGAAGAATTAATTCCTGATTGGTGGGGTTATGATAGAGTATAATAAACTTGAGAGATGGACTTTTGGAATTGATACCGATAATTTAGTTAATCTTGTCTTAAATGGTCAAAAGACCGCAACAACATCTTTATTTGAAGAGTCATTTCCTAAAGTAGGAGATTTATCAATTTTAACTGATGCTCATGGTAATGATGTATGCGTAATAAAAACCAAAAAAGTTATTTTAACAGAATTTAAAAATATTACTTGGGACTTAGCTAAATTAGAAGGTGAAACTAAAACACTAAGGGAATGGCAAAAAATTCATAAAGACTATTTTATTAAAATTAATTCTAGTTTTAATGATAATACTAAAGTAGTATTTGAGATATTTGAGGTAATTGCAAAATTTTAAGTATTCAATTACCTTTTTTTAATTTATGAATAATTTATCATATTTTTATGATATAATTAAAATAGAATAGAGGTGTAGGTAGTGAAGAATAGTAATAATAAATTAGATACATTATTGATTCTTGGTGTTGTGACTTTATTAATAAGTTTAGCTGCTTTTTATTTTGTTAACTTTTTATTTTTTGCAATGTCAATCGCTAACATTGGTTTTTCGATTTATGTTCGCGATAAAAATGTAGATTTTCAGTATAATAATCGTAACCTTTTCTTAATTATGGGATTTTTAAATTTAATATCTGGTAAGATTGCTTCAGGAATTATTTCATTTATCATTTATGATGATTTTAATTATAATTATCATTATCATAATTCAAACAATAAAAATAATAATAGTATACCTTCTAAAGGAAATGTTATTGTTGAACGTCCTAAAAAAGAAGTTATTGACCCACAAGTTCGTAAAATCGATATTTTATTAAAACTTGGTATTGCTATGGTATTTATCGCTGGATTTATTTTTGCGACAACAGGATGGGATAGTTTAAATGCTATTGTCAAAGTATTAATTTTGACATTGACAAGTTCTTTATTTATTGTTTTGTCTAAATTCTGTGAGAAAAAACTTAAGATTAAATCAACTATTTACTTATATTGGTTTTTAGGAATGGCTTTTTGTTTATTAATCTTTTTCTCAATTGGTAGTACTTCTTTATTTGGTGAATACTTTTCATTTAATGGTAATGGATATCTATTGTATTGTTCTTTCCTTTCGTTAATAGTTACTACTTTAAGTACCATATCTTATTATAATTTTAAGAATAAATACTTTTTATGTGGTGTCTATATATCTATTCTTTCATGTATCTTCTTTATTTGTGCTCATTTCAATTTAACTATTGAAAGAACAATATTAGTAGTTTTACCATTAATTACTGTCTTACGTTTAAAGAAATATACTAAAGATTTAGATACCTTAAATTATTTTAATGATATTATGATTCTTATTCTTGCTTTCTTATTTTTAATTTCTTATAATGAATTATTAATAACTTCATTAAATGCGGGACTTTTAATTATTAACTTATACATGTATTCTTTACGAAATAAAGATTTATCATTTAATTACTTGGTACCATTCTTTACTTATTTGTTGTTAGCACCATCTATTTACATATTATCAAAGAGTGTTAGTACTTTTGCGCTTGCTTCAACTTTTGGAATTACTTTTATTTACTTTGTTGCAATGTTAATAAACGAAAAGAAGATGAAATTAGGATCTATTATAACTTTAAATATATTAGGAATATTATTTTTTCTTCTATCATTTGGTTCTATTAAATGGATTCCTTTTATCATTTCCGTCTTTTTAGGATTTACTGGTTTAATAACTTTACTACTTGAAAGAGTCGATGATAACGGCTTTGAAATGACAGTTAGTCCTTTTAAAATAATTATGTGTTCATTAGGTTTATTCTATTTGTTAGAAATAGATAAATTTATAACTTATGCTTTAGCAACATCATTATTAATTTATACTATTGTGTTATGGTTTATAAAAAATGCGAAACTTAATGATGTATATAGTATTTTTATAGCAATTTTTACATATGGCGTTTTAATTGCAGCAGATCTTGAAGGAGCTTCTATACCTGCCTTAATGGCTCTAATTAGTACCATATTATTTTATTTAAAATCTAGTTTATCTAAAAGTAAATATACAATTGCTAGTTACATATTTTTATTAACAGCATTAGTTTCAGTACCTTCTACTATAATGGATAAATTTTCTGATACTTTAATGTATTATGACATTTATCCTTATTGCTTTAGTATTTTATGTTATGGTGTACTTGCTTTTATATATCGTAAAGATAATTTAAAAGCTAATATTTCCTTAATTGCGATAGCTTTACCTTTATTAGTAATTGCTGATTCTCTTTCTATTGAGTGGCAACAAAATATCTTAATTTCCGTAATTGCTTATTATGTAACTTTCATCGTATCACATCTATTAGCAAAAAATGAGGATGGTAAAAAAGTTATTCAATATTTAGGATATTCTATATCATTCTTATTAGTAATATTTACAAGTAATTATTTTGTATTGGGTTATGCTTGTGCTCTATTAATAGCATCTCTAATTGGTGGTTACATGGATAAAAAGTCTAGTGCTTTATTCCAAGTATCAGTGGGTGCTATAATCATAATGATCATTTATCAATTACGTGCTTTCTGGGAATTAGTTCCAGCCTGGTTATATCTTTTAGTTGTTGGTATTATACTAATTATTTTTGCAACATATAAACAATTAAAAATGATTGATAAAAATAAAGATGAAAACAAAAATGAAAATAAGAAATAATTAATTTAGAACTCGCATATTTGAGTTCTTTTTTTCATTTATTTAAATAGGTGAAAAGATGAAAGATAATAATTCTATAATCATAATGAAAAAGAAAATGCAAAAAAGTGTTGTTGAAGAATTGTTTAAGAAAAATATTATTAATTTTGAAATGAGTAATCAAATTATAAAGAAAATAGATAGTGATATTTTAAAATTATCTAATGATGAAGATGAAAAAGAAAAAAAGATCATAGTTGAAGTTGAAATATGAGGAAAAGATGTTAGATTTATTTACAATAAGAAAAGAGTTAGAAAAAGGGAAAAAGCTTATCGATTTACCTCTTTATGTAACTTATTATGCTAGAGTATCAACTGATCGCGATGAACAACTAAATTCTTTAGAAAATCAAATCTTATATTTTGAAAACTATATTAAAAGTATAACTAATTGGACTTTTATTCCAGGATATATTGATGAAGGAATTAGTGGTACTAGTACTAAGAGAAGAACGTCCTTTTTAAAGATGATTAGGGATGCTAAAAACAATAAATTTAATTTAATTTTAACTAAAGAAATATCGCGTTTTTCACGAAATACATTAGATAGTATTAAGTATTCACAAGAATTGTTATCATTAGGAATTGGTATTTATTTTTTAAATGATAATATTTGTACTTTTGATGGGGATAGTGAACTACGCTTAACAATCATGGCAAGTATTGCGCAAGATGAAATAAGAAAGTTATCAGAGCGCATTAGATTTGGCTATCAAAGAAGTGTTGAAAAGGGTGTTGTTCCAGGAAATAATAATTTTTATGGATATCGCAAGAATAAGGGAAAGTTAGAGATAGTCGAAGAAGAAGCTTCTTTGATTAGATTGATTTTTAAGGAATATGCCAAAGCGCAAATGGGAACGACAAAACTAGGTCATTATTTATTTTCTAAATATAATATTGTAAGTAAGACTAATAAACCACTAGCCGGTAATGTCATTGGAAGAATAATTAGAAATCCTAAATATAAGGGATATTTCTGTGCTCATAAAGAAACAACTTTGGATTATCATTCTAAAAAGAGAATAAAGTTAAAAAAAGAAGATTGGATCGTCTATAAAGATAATTTGACTTGTCCTCCAATTATAAGTGAAGATTTGTGGGATAGATGTAATCATATTCTTGATGAAAATACAGCTAGGTATGAAACTAAAAAAAGAACCGATATGCGTTATGCTTTATCGGGTAAAATAAAATGTTATAACGATGGAGCTACTTTTATTAAAGGAAGTTATAAAAATAAAAAAACAGGAGTGATAAAGAAGTACTGGGGATGTTCTAATTATCGTAAATATGGCAAATTAAAAAATAATGGTTGTAATAGTCCCATTCTTCATTATGAAGACTTATTAAATATTTTTAAAGAGATTATTAAGACTTTTTTTAAAGAAGAAAAAGATTTATTTAGTGATATCTATACTTTGATAAAACAACAAGAAAAAGATTTAAAAGAAGATGATGAACTCAATAAAAGAATCGAAAAATTACAAGAGATGAATTTAGAACTCATTAATATGCGGGCTAAGAAAGAAATAGATAGTGATGAATTTTTGGAAAGGAAAAAAAGGTATAGAGAAGAAATAACCAATTTACAAAAGCAAAAGAAGAAAGAAAAAGATAATTTTTTAGATGAAATGGATTTAGATGATTTTAAAAATAAAATAGAAACAATCCTTTTTAGTGATGATGAAACTATTTTTAGGATATTTATATCCCTGGTTGATAGTATTTTAGTAGAGAGATTAGAAAGTGCTAGTCATGGGATGAAGTTACATTTTATATTAAATATTACCTCTTGTAGTGATACCTCTTTTTCTTTAAAAGAATTTTTATTGCTTTTTAGTAACGGTTAGTGATGCAACAGTTGCCATGGCGGAAAGGATTGCTGGTAGTGAAAATAAGTTTGTGGAATTAATGAATGCTAAAGTAAAAGAATTGGGCTTAAAAAATACTCATTTTGTCAATGCAACGGGACTAGATGAGAATGACCATTACTCTAGTGCTTATGATATGGCAATGATTGCTAAAGAACTTTTAAAACATGAACAGATTCTTGATTTTACTTCTATTTATGAAGACTATTTAAGAGTTGATACACCTAATAAGTTTTGGTTAGTTAATACTAATAAATTAGTTCGTCTTTATGAAGGAGCTGATGGTTTAAAAACAGGCTTTACAGATAATGCTGGTTATTGTATGGCAGTTACTGCTAAAAGAGATGATATGCGCTTAATAGCCATCGTTTTAGGAGAACCAAAAGGAAGCATTAGAAATGAAGAGACAGCATCTTTACTAGATTATGGTTTTAATGTTTATAAAGTTTTAAAACTAAAAGAAAAAGATTCTATAATTGATAAAATCAAGTTTGATAAAAGTAATCGTGATGATGTAAATGTTTATTTAAAGAAAGACGCTACTGTCTTAATGAAACAGAGTGATAATGAAACAGGATATGATACCGAAATAAAGTTAGAAAATGTTAAATTACCATTAAAAGAAGGAGATGTCGTTGGTAAATTATTGATTAAAAAAGAAAATAAAGTACTTAGTGAAGTCCCTTTAATAGTAAAAGAAGAAGTTCATTCTAAAAGTTTTTTAGAATTATTAGTTGATACTTTAAAAGATACACTTGTATAGTGTGTTTTTTATTGACGATTATAAAAAATAATTGTATTATTATAATAGAAAAAAGATGTGAGGAGTGATTTTATGTATTGTCAAAGTTGCGGTAGTCAATTACCAGAGGGAGCAAACAATTGTCCAAATTGTGGGGCACCAGTAAATGGGGGAAATGCACCAGTTCAAAACAATCAAAATAACCAAACTACAACTAATATGGGACCAAGACCTGTTATTCAAAAAAGAGAACTTGTTTTAACAATTATTCTTTCAATTGTTACTTGCGGTATTTATGCCATATATTGGTTTATTGTTATGACTGATGATTCTAATCTTTTAGCTGATAAAGAGAAAACGGCTAGTGGTGGATTATCATTTGTATACTCATTGTTAACTTGTGGGCTTTATACTTTATTTTGGTATTTTAAAATGGGTAAGAAATTAGAAGAAGCTGGAAAGAGATATGGTGTTGCGATTAGTGATAATTCTATTTTATATCTAATTCTAGGTGTTATTGGATTTGGTATTGTAAGTTATGCATTAATTCAAAATGATTTAAATAAGTTTGCAGCTCAATAAGAAAAGACTACTTAAAGTAATATATATCTATGTATTACTTTTTGTATTGCTCATTTGTTATTATTTTTTGAACAAATATACTGGTTTTAGTATTATTTGTCCAATTAATTACTTAACGGGTTACTTATGCCCTGGATGTGGCATCACGCGATGCCTTTTTTCTATTTTAGAATTACATTTTGAAAAAGCATTTTATTACAATCAATTAATCTTTGTATTGATACCATTCTTTATTGTATATTTTCTATATAATACGATTGATTATGTTCTAGAAAAAAATAAACCAATAAGAATACCTAATTATGTAACTATACCTTTATTGATTATTGTTGTAGTTTTTGGAATAGTACGTAATATAATGTAAACAATAGACACAAAAGTGTCTATTTTTTGTTAAATTAATTGTAAATGATTTTAAAAAATGTAAAGTTTTGATATGATAATTTTAGTTTTATTTACTTGGCGGTGATGTATGAAAAAGATTAAAGTTGTTGTCGGTTTAATTGAGCACAATGGTCGTGTGTTTATTGCTCAAAGATCATATGGTGACTTAAAGGGTAAATGGGAATTCCCTGGTGGTAAAGTTGAAAAAGGTGAGACCGAAAAGAAAGCTTTAGCACGTGAAATATTAGAGGAGTTACACATCTCGGTTAAATGTGGTAGTCTTGTTTGCAGTCATACTTTTGACTATCCTGATTGTCGTGTTGAATTAAAGTTATATCACTGTTCTTACTTGAGTGGGGAAGTTTCACTAACAGATCATTCTTCATGTGTTTTTGTTGATAAGAGTCTACTTCTTTCATACGATTTAACACCAACAGATATTCCTTTAGCGCGTTATGTCGTTGGCGTTTAAAAAAAGTTAATAATAATTGGACAATAGAATTGACTATTGTCTTTTCTTTTGCTAGAATTATCTTTTGTTAGGTAACTAACAAAGGAGTGATAATATGCGCCGTGTTGTCGGTTTTGAAATTAAATCTTTGGATAATATGATGACAAGAAACATTATCCTAAATGCGAAAACAGTTGGCGAAGAATCTTTGACGCCAGTTCAAATTAGAATAATGCGTTATCTATTTATGAATCGTGATAAAGAGATATATCAATGTGACATTGAAAAAAACTTTTTAGTCAGAAGAAGTACAGCTTCAGGAATTCTTAAAACGATGGAAAAAAATGGCATGATTGAACGCGTCAGTTCCGATATTGATAAACGTGTCAATCGCATTGTTATAACTGATAAATACATTCATAGAATTGATGAGTTAGAAGAGCGTATTAATACGTTTCAAGATAAGTTGTGTGAAGGTATATCTGATCGTGATTTGAATACTTTTTTTAAAGTAATTGATAAAATGAAGAAAAATTTGTCGAAGTAAGTAATATTTTATAAGAGGAGGTATTTTATGTTTAAGTTATTGAAACGACTTAGTCGTAAAGATGTAGGTTTAATAATAATTAGTTTTATTTTTATTATCTTTCAAGTTTGGGTTGATTTAAAACTACCAGATTACATGTCAGAAATAACTGTTTTAATTCAAACAGAAGGAAGTGCGATGAGCGATATCTTACTTCAAGGTGGATACATGCTTTTGTGTGCTTTGGGAAGTTTGGTTTCATCTATTATCGTTGGCTTTTTTGCGTCTTTTATTGCTGCCAACTTTTCGCGTAACATTAGAAAGAATATCTTTCAAAAAGTTGAAAGTTTTAGTATGAACGAAATAAAGAAGTTTTCAACGAGTAGTTTGATAACGAGAACAACTAATGATGTTACGCAAGTAGAAATGTTTATTGCGATGGGAATGCAGCTAATTATGCGTGCTCCCATAATGGCTGTTTGGGCTGTTTCCAAAATACTTAATAAGAGTTTTGAATGGAGCTTGTTGACTGCGGGTTGTGTCGCTATTTTACTATTTACAATTATTGTTTTAATGCTTATTGTCTTACCAAGATTTGAAAAGGTCCAAAAATTAATTGATAACATCAACGGAGTAACGCGTGAAAACTTAACTGGTATTAGAGTAATACGTGCTTTTAATGCTGAAGACTATCAAGAAAAACGTTTTGAAGAGGTTAATACTAATTTGACGAAGATGCAGTTGTTCAACCAAAGGTGTTTTGCTATTTTAAATCCGATTATGAATATGGTCATGAACGGTTTGACTCTTGGTATTTATTTCATTGGTTCATATTTGATCAATGCTGCAGGTATGCTTGATAAATTGACATTATTTGGAAACATGGTTGTCTTTACGAGTTATGGTATGCAAGTTATTATGTCTTTCTTGATGCTTGCCATGATTTTTATGATTATTCCGCGTGTCCAAGTATCCGCTAAAAGAATTAACGCTGTCTTAGACGAAGAATTAACGATTGCTGATGGAAACTTTGATGATAAGACATCCTTAAGAGGAACAGTTGAATTCCGCAATGTTTCGTTTAAGTATCCTGATGCTGATGAGTATCTTCTTCATAATATATCATTTAAAGCTGAAGAAGGGGAGACAGTTGCCTTTATTGGTTCAACGGGTTCTGGAAAGAGTACTTTAATCAACTTAATTCCTCGATTTTATGATGTGACTGAAGGAGAAATATTAGTTGATGGAGTCAATGTCAAAGATTATAAGTTAGAGTATCTTCATAACAAAATCGGTTATGTTCCGCAAAAAGCTGTAATGTTTACAGGAACAGTTAATTCTAACGTCAGTTATGGGGATAATGGTCGTGCGAAAGCAACTTCCCAAAAGATAAAAGAAGCTATTAAAGTTGCCCAAGGAACAGAATTTGTGGAAAAAATGAGTAAACAGTATGATAGTCACATTGCGCGCGGTGGAACGAACATAAGTGGTGGACAAAAACAACGTTTGTCAATTGCTCGTGCCATTGCTCGTGACCCCGAAATATATATTTTTGATGATTCTTTTTCCGCTCTTGACTATAAAACTGATAGTATTTTAAGAAAAGAATTAAAGAAATATACTCGTTCAGCTACTAATATGATTGTTGCTCAAAGAATCGGAACAATTATGAATGCTGATAAAATTATCGTTCTTGATAAGGGTAAATGTGTTGGAATTGGAACTCATAAAGAACTACTAAAAAAATGTAAGATTTATAAAGAAATTGCTTTATCACAATTGTCAAAGGAGGAGTTAGAAAATGCCTAGACCAATGCGTAGACTTCCTGAAAAGTCTAAAGACTTTAAAGGTTCTATTAAAAGATTGTTCAATAGTTTAAATAAATGGCGTTATTTATTAGTCTTTGCTCTTTGTTTAGCAATGATTAGTGCTATTCTTGCTCTTATTGCTCCTAATCGTCTATCAGATTTGACCGATACGATAACTGACGGCCTAAAACCTAACGTTTCTTCTGAAAAAATCCAAATGATTATGGAAGATGAAGACATTCCTTTAGAAGATAAAATGAAGGCAGGAGAAATTCTTTCAAGTATTGATGAAAATACTTCGCAAGAAGAGATATTAGAAAAGATAGATTCACTACCAAAGAGTATTTATGATGAAATAAAACCAGCTATCGATATGAATAAAGTAAAAAGTATCTCTCTATTATTGTTATCATTCTATTTGATAAGTGCTCTTTTTAGTTACATTCAGTCATATTCAATGTCAACTATATCTAATCATTTCGCTAAGAGACTTCGTAGTAATATAAGTAATAAGATTAATAAATTGCCTTTAAAATATTTTGATACTAATGAAACAGGTGACGTTTTATCAAGAGTTACCAATGATGTTGATACGATTGCTATGAACATGAACAACAGTTTAGCGACTCTTGTTACCGCTATTACCTTATTTGTTGGTTCAATCATTATGATGTTCTATACTAACTGGATCATGGCTATAACCGCTATTCTTTCTAGTATCATTGGCTTTGGTTTAATGGGATTAATTTTGAGTAAATCACAAAAGTATTTCATTCAAAGACAAAAAGAATTAGGTAGTTTAAATGGTTACATAGAAGAAATTTATTCTGGTCATAACGTTGTCAAAGTCTACAATGGTGATAAAGAAGCTTTAAAAGACTTTGATGAATTAAATGATAAACTATACGTTTGTAATCGTAAGAGTCAATTCTTATCAGGATTGATGCAACCAATTATGATGTTTGTCGGAAATTTTGGATATGTGGCTGTATGTGTTGTTGGTGCTCTTCTTACCATGAATAACATCATCAATTTTGGTGTCATTGTTGCCTTTATGATTTATGTTCGCATGTTTACTAATCCATTATCACAAATCGCTCAAGCAATGACTTCACTTCAATCGACTGCTGCTGCTAGTGAAAGAGTATTTGAGTTCCTTGATGAAAAAGAGATGCCAGAACAAAAAAATATTTCTAAACATCTCGATAAATCAAAAGTAAAAGGGGAAATCACTTTCCAAAATGTCAAATTTGGTTATGATGAAGATAAAACAATTATTCAAGACTTCAGTGCTCGAGCTAAACCGGGACAAAAAATTGCGATTGTTGGTCCAACCGGAGCTGGAAAGACGACCATGGTAAATCTTCTAATGAAGTTTTATGATATCAATTCTGGTGACATCGTAATTGATGGTATATCAACAAGAGATTTGACAAGAGAAAATGTCCACAGTTTATTTGTCATGGTCTTACAAGATACCTGGCTCTTTGAAGGAACAGTTCGTGATAACATTAAATTTAATAAAGAAGATGTCTCTGATGAACAAATATGGGAAATCTTAAAAGTAGTAGGGGTAGATCACTTTGTAAAAACTCTTCCTAATGGTCTTGATACCATTTTAAAAGATGATGAAAGTATTTCTGCCGGTCAAAAACAATTACTAACCATTGCTCGTGGAATGATTGCCGATGCTCCATTCCTAATCCTTGATGAAGCAACTAGCAATGTTGATACAAGAACCGAAGAATTAGTGCAAAAAGCTATGGATAAATTAACCGAAGGAAGAACGAGTTTCATCATTGCTCATCGCCTTTCTACTATTAAAAATGCAGATTTGATATTAGTTATGAAAGATGGTAATATAATAGAACAAGGAAATCACAAGAAATTAATTGAAAAAAATGGTTTCTATGCGGAATTGTATAATTCTCAATTTCAAAATTAGGAGAGTATATGGATAGTTTATTCAAAAGAGCTTTAGCTTATCTTTTAGATTTAGGATTAATAATGATTGTTGTAAGTTGCATTTCTAATTCAAGAATTAATCCCCAATCAGAAAAATATCGTGAACTATATTCAAGTTTTTCTAAATTACAAACTAATTATTATGAACAACAGAAAAATGATATTAAGACTTGCGATGATTTAAAGAATGCTATTGATGATAAAAAATTAACAGAACAAAAATATCTTGATGATTATAATAATTTAAAAAAGGAAGAATTAATAGAAGAAGAATTTAATAAAAAATGTTTAACGATTATAAGTAGTTATAATGATAATAAAATGACAGAAGAAGAGTATAACGGTAAATTCAATTATTATTATCAACAATTACAAAGAGAATCTAGTTTTACCTACATTTTAGATATCGTAGTGACCCTTTTATATGTCGTTCTTTTCCAAAAGTATACTAATGGACAGACTCTTGGTAAAAAAATCATGCGTTTAAAAGTAGTTCCAGTAAAAGGTGAACAACTAACTTATAAACAATTATTGTTAAGAAACATCTTCTTGTTCAGTATTTTATATCACTTATTAATGGTTATTACTTCCTTTGTTGTTCCTGAAAAATACTTTGTTTTATCTTCTGATATTTTATATTTAATGGATTACTTTTTATCAATAGCTATTGTTGGGACAATGTTTTTCAACAAACAGAGAAGGGGACTTCATGATATTATTGCAAAAACTAGAGTAGCACTATTCGATTTTGGTGGTAACGAACTAGAAGAAAAGAACTTTTTCAGTTTAAAGAAAAAAGAAGATATAACTCCTAAAAAACAAAATCATAAAAAGTAAAAAGATAGGTGATTTTCATCTATTTTTTTTATTTGTTAACTATCTTTGTGTAAAGTTAAATAGTAAAGATATTAAAGAAAAAGATAAGACTTTGTCGAATGAGTTTGTTTCTTTTTCTTCTTATTTTATATTTTAGGAGGTATGTGTAATTATACTTTATGGAGGTGATTAGTAGTTAGTTATACACATATTACTAATAATTATAAAGGAGGATTATGACTACTGATAAAAAAATAGAAGACTATGAAAAATTAGTTTATAGTATTATTAATAAATATAATTTTTTAGGAGAGACTGATGATTTATATCAAGTCGGGATGATGGGCTTATTAAAGGCATGTGAAAATTTTGATGACAGTTATGGTGTTAAATTTTCTACTTATGCGCATACTTATATTGTTGGTGAAGTGTTAAAGTATGTACGTGATAATAAACCGATTCGTATCAATCGTGATTTAGTCCGGTTGAGTCGTAATATTGAACGGGCCAAAGAAGTTTTAAGTCAAAAACTGATGCATGAGGCATCGATTAGTGAATTATCAGATTTTTTAGAGGTTCCTGAAAAGACCATTGAAGAAGCAATGATCTCTTCTAATTTTGTCAAAAGTCTTGATTATGAACTAAATGATGAAGGACGAGAATTAAATCTATATGACAGTATTAAATATGAAGAAAATGGTTATAATTCAGATATTATGGATCTACATGATAGTATCGATAGTCTTTCTGAAGAAGAAAAGTTACTCATAAACTATCGTTATTTTGAAGGAAGGACACAAAGTGATATTTCTTCTGAATTAGGAATGAGTCAAGTTCAAGTATCAAGAAACGAAGCAAAAATATTACAAAAATTAAGAAATAAACTCAGCTAAAAATTAATTTAAATAAATAGTATTAAAAAATAAAATTCATCCATTATATAAGTGGGTGAATTTTTTATGGATAAAATTAGTTATAAGAAAATAGTTGATCGTCATAAACCGAAAGAAACAAGATTTATGAATGCGGTAATTGCTTTTATTGTTGGTGGCTTAGTTGGTGTCTTAGGACAATTCTTAATTGATTTCTATTCATCTTGGTTATCAATTCCGTCACAAGATGCGACTTCTTATATGATTGTAACACTTGTCTTCATATCTTGTTTATTTACAGCATTAGGTTTCTTCGATAAATGGGTTACTTTCGCTAAGTGTGGTCTAATTATTCCCATCACAGGTTTTGCGCATTCAATGATGAGTAGTGGTATGGAATACAAGCATGAAGGACCAATTTTTGGCGTTGGCGCTAATCTTTTTAAACTTGCTGGATCTGTCATTCTCTATGGAATCGTTGCGGCTTGGTTTTTTGGAATGATTCGCTTTTATTTCTTGGGAGGTGTCTAAATGACTTATACTTATGATGATGTTTACATAAATAATTATGCAACGGTTGGGGGACCATATGAAAAAGATGGACCAATCGGTCCTAGCATTGATAAAGTCTATACTAATTTGTATGCTGATGAAAAGACTTGGGAACAAGCTGAAGTTAAAATGTTATCGGATAGTATTGACTTAGTTCTTCGTAAGAGTAAGAAGAATGCTAGTGACATCAATTTGTTGATTAGTGGGGACCTCTTAAATCAGGTGACAGCATCAAGTTATGCAGCTCTAAGTTTTAATATTCCTTTCTTTGGTATATATGGTGCCTGTTCAAGTAGTGTAGAAGGAATGATTTTAATGAGTTCCTTAATTGATGGCAAGAAGATTAAAAATGGTATTGTATCTGTTTCATCACACAATATGTCAAGTGAAAAACAATTTCGTAATCCAACCGAATATGGTGCTCCTAAACCAGGAACAGCTACTTTTACTTCAACAGGTGGAGCAAGTGTTTATTTGAGTAATCAAAAGGGGAAGATTAAAGTTGAGTCTTCAACGGTTGGTAAAGTTGTCGATATGAATCAGACTGATTCTTTCAATATGGGTGCTGTTATGGCAGCGGCAGCAGGGGATACAATTTACCGTCATTTACAAGATATGAAACGTACTGTTGATGATTACGATTTAATTTTAACAGGTGATTTAGGTGTTTATGGCCGTGAAATATTAATTGATTATATGCATCAAGAATATGGTATTGATTTAGGTAAAAACTATGATGATAGTGGAACAATGCTTTATGATTTAGAAAAACAAGAAGAAGTTCTAGCCGGTGCCAGTGGACCACTTTGTATTGCCATGGTAAGTTTTGCGAATATCTTTCCTAAACTGGAAAAAGGCAAATTAAAACGTGTTTTATTAGTTGCGACAGGAGCTCTTTTTTCACCAACTTTTGTTTATCAACATAAACCAATTTATTCAATTAGTCATGCCATAAGTTTGGAGGCGATTAGATGATTTATGTATATTCCTTTTTATTCTCAGGTTTCGTTTGTCTCTTAGGACAAATAATCCTTGATAATACGAAATTGACTGCTGGTCATATTACAAGTATTTTTGTTGTCGTTGGGGCTGCTTTAGACACTTTCAGTTTTTATGATAAAATCATAACTTATGTTGGTGGTGGAGCTTTAGTTCCCATTACATCTTTTGGACACTCCTTAATTCATGGTGCGCTTATGAAAGCTGAAGAAATGGGCTTCATGGGCTTACTCATGGGAATGTTCGATTTAACAGCATCAGGTATTACTGCCGCGATAATTTTTAGCTTCTTACTTTTATTAGTATTTAAACCTAGAAATTAAAAAAAAGAATCTTTTGATTCTTTTTTAAGTTGTTTTAATAAATAATTTTTTAATCTTTGGTATATAAAATTCTCTTTTCTTTAGAAAATCAACTATTAATACCATTAGCGTTCCTAAAACTAAAGATACAGAAAGAAGTAGTATTAAATGTTCCTTATATGGTAATCCTATACTGTTAAAGCCATTTCTAAAAGGAATACTAACTAAATAGATTGGTAAACTCAATTTTTCGAGAAAATAAACTAATTTATTATTAAGTATTTTAAAATCTAAAGTCTTTTCACTAAAGGCTATTAAAATAGATATAGTTAATATTAGTAAAACGATGTAGTCATAAGACTTGGATACAAAGTGCATCGCAAGAGTAGCTATTATAAAACCAAATACTTCAATAGCTGTCAAAGTATATATTCCTAACTTAGTAAAGTCTGTTTCTTTTATCTTTTGAACTAACGGATATAAACAAGCTCCAATACTCAATTCAAAATAAGCTCTAACAACACCCCTATAAGTGAAACCAATCCATTTAGCTGGTCCATGTAAATTTTTAAAATAATAAAAATATATTCCGGCGATGACAATTGCTGATAGAGGACCAATATAGTGAAAATAATTATCTTTAAATTTTCTTATTTGTGGATAAATGAGAGCCATACAAAGAAGCATTGCTGATATATACCAACTTTGATTTAGTATACCACTTCTTTTATAGCCTAGCATATTTAAGCAAAGTAAATCAAAGACGGAAAATAACGCTAAATTAATAGTCATTTTTCCAAGGACAATTTTAATAATGAAGGAAACTATAAAAGCTAATACGATATAGGGGAAGAAGCTTTTATATTTTTTAAAGATGAATAGACCTGTCTCTTTACCTAAATTTTCATCATCTTTTTTAGAAGATTTGTACCCCCCCCGCATCATTATTGACCTAGCTAATAGATATCCTGAAACTAAAAAGAAAAACTCAACTCCTAAGCTTCCATTACAAAAAATACTATTTTTTAAACCTTCACCAGCATGGAATATAACTATTACAATACAAAAAATAAATTTCCAAAGACTAATAACACCATTATGCTTTTTCACGATTACCTCCGTTTTATTGATATGATTAATTGATAAATAACTTTTTAATCTTAGGAATATAAAATTCTCTTTTCTTTAAGAAGTCGACTACAAATACCATAATTATTCCTGCTACTATTGATGTTAATGTGATAGATATTAAGCATTCTTTATATGTTAGACCCAAAGATCTAATATAATCTCTTATTGGTACATGAATGAAATAGATAGGAATACTTATTTTTTCTAAAAAATAAATAAATTTATTATTTAGTAATTTAAATTCTAATGTTTTTTCACTAAAAGCAAGTGTGACAGAACACATTAACATTAGTAATAAAATATAATCATAACTCGTACTTAAAAATTGTGCTGCCAAGATAGGTGTTACAAATCCTACTATTTCAATTAAAGTTATACAAATTGATCCTAATTTTGTAAAATCTAAACTTTTTATTTTTTGAACTAAAGGATATAGACAAGCGCCAATATGTATTTCAAAGAATGCTCTTATGTTACCACGATATGTTAATCCAAGCCATGCTCCTGGATTTTTCAAAGTATGAAAAAGATGATAGTAAATACCCGCAATAACTATTGCTTGTAATGGCCCAAGAAAATAGAAATAATTATCTTTATATTTTCTTATTTGTGGATAAATTATGGCCATACAAAGAAACATTGCTGATACGTACCATATTGGATCAATAATACCACTTCTAGCATATCCTATAAAATTAAAAGCTAATAAATCAAAAACAGAAAAAAGAATAAGTTTAATTGATATTTTATGAAGTACTGCTTTAATTATAAGTCCAAATACAAGGGAAATTAATAAGTAGGGGAAGAAACTTTTATATTTTTTAAAGATGAATAAACCTGTTTCTTTACCTAAATTTTCATCATCTTTCTTAGAAGATTTGTACCCCCCCCGCGTCGTTGCTGACTTAGCTAATAGATATCCAGAAACTAGAAAGAAAAATTCAACACCAATAGCTCCATGTTTAAAAAGAGTGTTTGGTATATCAGCACCAATATGTAAAAAAACGATTAACATACAAAAAATAAATTTCCAAAGACCAATAACACCATTATGTTTTTTCATGATTACCTCCCACAAGATTCTATCCATCTAACATCATTATAGCATCTTCTTTTTTGGTAATGCAATTATTAGTTCATAACTTTCTTTTTATTAGTATTGATTATAAAACCGATTAAGATGAGATATGATAGAAGACTAGAACCACCATAACTTATGAAGGGAAGAGTAATTCCCGTTATGGGAAGAAGACCAATTGTCATCGCAATATTTTGGATTTGTTGATAAAAGATAATACCAAGTATACCAATAATTAAAGTTTTATCTTTATAATTGACTCTTTTATTAGTTAAATTAATTAAATAAATATCAAATAGAGTTAAAAAGATAATCAATAAACTACTTCCTAAAAAACCAAAGTTCGAAGCAAATACACTAAAGATGAAATCCGTTCCCGCTTCCGGAAAATAAATGGGCGTCTTATTAAAACCAAAACCAAATATCCCACTAGCACTAATTGCGGCCATACTGTTTTCCAACTGCATTCCGCTACCACTTTGCCAGTTGACAATTCTATCCATGCGGTAGAAGAAATCCGTTCCTAAAACATTTAAGAACAGATCCTGTTGATAAAAATAAAAATAGAAAAATAATGATAAAGAAACCATAATTATTGAAAAGAGAATGACAAACCAACGAAGACGTATTTTACTGACAAAAAGACAAAAGAAAGTAATAATTATATAGATTAGGACTGAACCTGTATCTGGTTCTAAAAATGTCAAAAGACTAGGTATTAATAAAATGATAAATATTTTTAAAAGTAGAGTCATTTCTTTCTTAAAATCAATTTTTTTCTTTCGATTAAAGTCTCCTAAAATACGACTATAAACTAATATTAAAGATACTTTCATAAATTCACTTGGTTGAATACTAAAACCTAAAAAATTATACCAACATCTACTACCATTTATTTCTTTCGCAAAAAATAATAATCCCAGTAATAATAAACAATTAATACCATATATTAAATAAGACCATTTATAGAAAAAACTATTATCAAACCGAATGATACTAATAATAGCTATAATTCCAATTAGGTACCAAATACTTTGTTTTAAAATTAAATTTCCAAGACTACTTTCCATATACATTGATGCTGATTCAATAGTAAAGATACTTATTAAAAAGAAAATAATTATGGCCAAAATAATAAACTTATCAATCTTTAAACTTTTACTCATAAAACCACCATTATTAGTATGTGTAAATTTTTATTTTTAATATAGTCTTTTATAGTCTTTTTTTAAAGTATAAACATATTATTAAATGAAAGAGTGTGATTTATGAAAAAACTTCCTGATTTATATAAGAATACAAGTGTTAACAGTCCTAATCGTGATGTCTTTTATTCGTTTGAGAAAGATGGAGATGTTAGATCTTTTTCGAAAGATGATATTATTTTTAATGATGTCGTTATCATTAAGACCGTCAATGATACTTATGAGACACGCATTGTTTCCAAACTTGATGATCATATCTTAACGTCTAGTAAAGATATCATTTATTTAAAAGACATCAAATCAATTAAAAGAAAAGACCACTTCTAATGAGTGGTCCCTTTTTTATACACCTGATACGAAAGTGTCGCCAAGACATTTCATAGCACAAACACATTTTAAATTGATTGTGAAGAAGTCATCGGTTGCTACATAAGGGAAAGTTGATTCGGTAGTTGTATCAGGGTTTGGTGCAAGAACACGACATTTGCAGCAACATTCATCAAGATTTTCGACTCTAAATACGCCACTTGTTCCTTCAACACCATTTAATGTATAAGGAAATGCAAATTGATTGCCATTGCATCCATAGAAAGTGATTGGTCTTGTATTTAGACAAACAACATTAGCTAAATTACCTAGGAATGGTTTATCACATCCACCAAAGTCGCCACAAGTATCTCCTTGTTGTTGTAGTGAAATAATGCGCTCTATAATTTTAGCAAAGCACGAACAATCATTGTTATTACTACACATAATTATTCTCCTTTCTTCATATTTCTAATATAAGATATTCATAAAATTAATCTTGGTGTCGTCTTAACACCCATAATAATCATATTCAAAACATTACTTTTTAGAAGAAAGAAGATAAAAGTTGGTATTTTTTAAATTTTATAGTATAATTAAATAAGAATTTTAGAAAAGAGTGATGAAAATGAATTTTCCATATGAATATATTATAATTGGTGTTATTATCTTAATCATCTTATTAGCTGTTTTAAAAGCTGGTAAGAAAGATGCTCATTTAGAGTTAAATAAATTAGTTGAATATCTTGGTGGTAAAGATAACATTATTGCGACAGAAACTAATATGTCTCGTTTTAAAGTAACTTTAAAAGATGTATCAGTAGTTGATAAAGAAGCTATTCAAAAACTAGGTGCTAAAGGTATTGTGGAAATTGATAATCAATTAAAAATAATTTTAGGTAGTGAATCACATCAATTAAAAAAATATATTGATGAATTAAAATAATCTAAAAAAAGACTTATTTCGACAAAATACGACAAAATAAATTCATATAATATATCTTGAAAGAAGGTATTGTTGTATGAATTTTTTTAATGGTTTTATTTTAAATTTAATTTTCTTTTCTTTTCCATATCTAATTTATTTTTTATTAAGAATTTATCTTTTTAATGATCCTAAAAAAGATAATTATTATTTTATGTTTACTTCTTGTATTTCTCTAATATTAATGTTTTTATTAGGTAAAATAGCTTTTTTAGAAGTGGCTATCTTCATCTTTTTACCAATTCTTTTTAATTATATTAGAAGAAATAATCGTTTTTGTGTCTTAGTTTTAATACCATTATTTTTTATCAATAATTATTTTTTAGGTATTAGTCCTTATCTATTATTATTTGAATACTTTATCTATTTTATTAACTGTTTATGGGATAAAAGAAAGAATATAAATAGTGCTTCTATAATTAATAAATATATAATTATTAGAACTTTTTTCCTATCATTTTATTTATTTTATCTAAATCATAATCTATCTCTCAATATCGGAATACTTTATTTATTATTAGCTATTTTTATTAGTTATGCTTTGTCATTTAGTTATTATTATGTAATAAATAAAAATGTTTCTTTACAAGAATTAGAAAAAGTTAAAAGAAGTGTTGATAATAATACTAATATAAAGAATTATTTATGTGTTGTAACCCATGAGATTAAGAATTCTTTAAGTATTAGTAAAGGTTATTTAGAAATGATGAAAATTAATAATGGTAAAAATAGGGAATATTTAAATATTGTTAGAAAAGAAGTCAATCGTTCAATTGAGATAATTCAAGATGGATTAAACTTTTCTAAAGATAATATCAATTATGAAATATTAGATATTAATTTATTATTAGAAGATGTTAGTGATACTTTAAGAGACTTATTTAAGAAAAATAAAATCAGTTATAGAGTTAAATATATTGATGATGATGTCTATATCTTAGGAGATTATAATAAATTGAAACAAGTTCTAATCAATGTTTTAAAAAATAGTGTGGAATCAAGAGAAAAAGATTTAAAGATAGAAATAGATAATGCTATTATACGAGATGACGTTTGTATTTCTATTAGTGATAATGGTAAAGGTTTTGATGACTTGTCTTTCATTGAAGGAGGGAAGAGTAGTAAAGAATTGGGAATGGGGATTGGAACTATTTTATCTAAAAACATCATTACTCGTCATAATGGTAAAATGATTTATGAGTCCGTTCGTAATAAGGGCACAACTGTCAATATATTTCTACCATTGTTAAAATAATAGTTCTACCATTGTTAAAATAATAGTTTGAGAAAAAGAAAAAGTATATTATAATAAAATAGTGAGGTGTTTTATATGATATACTTTTTAGATTCTTGTCAAGATTATTCTGTTTTATCAACAATATTATTTTTAAAAAATTTATTTGAAATCATATGTTTTATAGCACCAATTATTTTGATTGTTATGGCGGCTTTTGAAGTCGGTCGTATTGTCTTTAATCCTGATAGTAAAGTAGTAAGTAATGCTATGACAAAGACAATTCATAAATTTATTGCGGCTGTTGGAATCTTTTTTGTTCCTGTTTTAGTAAATTTACTTTTAAATCTTTTAGATCAAACCAATATTAAGGTATCAACTTGTTGGACACAAGCTAATATTGAAACAATAAATGTCTATAAAGAAGCAGCAAAAAAAGAAGAGAAAATTGAACAACAAAAATTAAAAGAAGAAAAGAAACGTTCTGAAGATGAACGAAAAATTCGTGAAGCAGCTCGCGAAATAGTGCGTGGCAACAATGAAAAAGCCGCTGAAAAAGCTCGTGAAGCTAGTAAATATTCTTCAGGTTTAGCAAGTGATGCCGCTGCAAGATTCGTTCAAATTGCCCAAAATGAATATAATAGTATCAATCATTCTGTACCTTTGGGAAGACCAAATAAATATACTAATGCTTATGGTTATAGTGCTGCTTGGTGTGCTATGTTTGTTTGGTGGTGTGCAAGGGAAGCTGGACTATGGCCTAATAAATTAGCAATTAGCAAATCAGTTGTAGCTGGAGTTCTTGGTTGGCGTCAGTTCTTCGAATCTGGTCGTAACGGTACGCGATGGGAAAGGTCAGCTCACTTTGGTGGTAATTATCGACCTAAAATGGGGGATATTATTATCTTTACTTGGAATTCTTTATCGTATGGTCATGATCATATCGGTATTGTTAAAGGAATATCTGGTGATAAGGTATTAATAATTGATGGTAATTATGGTAATACTATTCAAGACCGATCTTTACTTTTAAGCAATCCTTATATTGCTGGTTATGGAGTGTGGGAATAATGAAAAAAGTGTTGTTAGTATTTATTCTTTTGTTTCTCGTAACAGGTTGCACTGTCAACTATCGTTTGACCTATGAAGATGGTGTTTTTACAGAATATTTAAATATAGTTGACAAAGAAGAAGATGATGCACATCCTAGTTATGAAACTGTTAAAAATAGTGGAGCTTATGCTGATATAACTGGTAAAGAAAAGTTTAAGTTGGAGAGCAATAGTACTCCTAATGATATTCATTTGTCACACGTTTTAAAAGATACAAAATTAGAAGATTTAGTAGTTGTTAGTGAATGTTTTGGACTAAACACAATTGAAGAACTTGATTCTTCATATTACGTTTATTTATATGGTGATTTTACTTGTCCTAATTTAAAAGATAGTAAGTTTATTTTAGAAACGGATAGTGAAGTTTTGAATCATAATGCTACAAGTGTAGAAGATAATAAATACATTTGGAATTTGACGGAAGAAGAAGCAGGAAAAAATGGTATAAAGTTTCAAATTGTCAAAAGTGATGCTAAAAAAGAGAGTTTAGCTATCATAAGCATTTTTCCAACATGGGCAAAAATATTAATTTTTATAGTTATCGTTCTAGTTGGGGGAATATCAATCTTATTTTTAAAAAGAACATTTGAAAATAAGTAATCTTTTTCTTTTTATTGTTACATTAAACTTTGATTATTGCAATTTTTAGTGTATAATGAAAAAGAAGAACATTTAAAGAGGTGCCACATATGTTAGGTTTTTATAATTATACGGTTATTTTGACATATATGAGTTTAGTTTCATCAGTAGTTGGAATAGCATTTGCTGTTAGTGGAAACGTTTTTAATGCCATTGTTTGTTTGATGTTATCTGGATTTCTAGATATGTTTGATGGTAAAGTTGCGAAAACGCGCAAGAGAACAGAAGAAGAAAAAAAGTTTGGCATTCAAATTGACTCATTGAGCGATTTGGTTGCATTTGGTGTTTTACCGGCTTTTATTGGTTATGCCTTGGGTTTAAAAAGTTGGTGGGGAATTGCCATAATGGCTCTTTTCGTCCTAGCAGCTTTAATTCGTCTTGCGTACTTTAATGTTTTAGAAGAGGATCGTCAAAAGAAGACGACGGAGAATCGTAAGGAGTATTTGGGATTACCAGTTACTATAGATGCTTTAATTATTCCGGTTATTTATGCTTTAAAAAAATATATTAAATATAAATTTTATTTGATTTATGCTATTGTTTTGACTGTTATTGCTTTTCTTTTCTTATTTAAATTTAAAGTAAAGAAACCAACTATTAAAGGAATGATTGTAATGACAATTGTCGGTGCAATTGAATTGTTATTACTAATATGGTTAATGAAGTTATGAAAAAGGTAGCAATTACAAAAAGAGATAGTTTAGGATTAAGATTTTTATATCATACTTTTATAGGAAGAATAATTCTTAGTATTATGGTAAGACCAACAACATCAAAAATTGTTGGTCGTTTTATGAATAGTCGTTTTTCAACTGTTTTTATTAAGTCATTTATCAAAAAAAATAATATTGACATTAATGATTATGAAGAAAAGAAGTATTGTTCTTATAATGATTTTTTTACACGTAAAATTAAAGAAGGAAAAAGAGTAGTAGATTGTGATGCAACTAATTTGGTTGCGCCGTGTGATTCTAAGTTGACAGCATACAAAATTGATAAAAATAGTGTCTTTTTTATCAAAGGTACACCTTATAGTGTTTCTAGTCTTTTACGAGATGAGAAATTAGCCAAAGAATATGAAGAAGGATACTGTTTAATATTTCGTTTAAGCGTTGATGACTATCATCATTATTGTTACATTGATGAAGGTTTTCATGAAAAGAGTACACATATAAAAGGTGTGTTACATACTGTCCGTCCTATTGCCTTTGAAAAGTATGATGTCTATAAAGAAAATAGTCGTGAATATACCATTTTGAATACTAAAAACTTTGGTAAAGTTATTCAAGTAGAAGTAGGGGCAATGTTAATAGGTCAAATTACTAATCTTCATCAAGCTCACCAATTCGTTAAGGGTGAAGAAAAAGGAATGTTTGAGTTTGGTGGATCAACAATCGTTCTCTTGTTTACTAAAGATAGGGTAAAAATTAATAAAACTATTTTAAAGAATACCAATGATAATTATGAAACGATAGTTAAAATGGGTGAAAAAGTTGGTGTCAAAAATAGTTTTAGATAGAATATTATAATCATTTAGTAGGAGGAATTAATATGCCTTTATTTTGTCTAGCAATATTACCAACTCTTATTCTTGGTAGTTATATATATAAAAATGATAAAATAGCTAAAGAACCGGCATCTTTACTTTTCAAGTTAGCTGGTTGTGGACTTTTATCAATTGTTTTGACTCTTTTTTTAACCTGGCTCTTGGAACAGATTTTTCCTTTTTTTGCCAATACGGATTATGAGAGTTTAGATTTATTTTCGCTTGCTGTTTATGTCTTTGTAGGGATTGCTCTAATCGAAGAATTTTCTAAATGGATTTTTACATACCTTGTAGCTTGGAACAATAAAGAATTTGATCATATTTACGACGCTATTGTCTATTGTGTTTTTGTTTCTTTGAGTTTCGCAACTGTCGAAAATCTACTTTATGTTTTTGGTAGTGAAAGTATGGCTGCTGCTCTTGGAACAGCACTCGTTAGAATGATTTTTTCAGTCCCAGGACATGCTTTTTTTGGAGTTCTTATGGGATATTATTTAGGACTTGCTAAACTTACGAGTATCCATAACATTAAAGATAAGAGTAGTCGCTACTTGATGTTAAGTATTTTAGTTCCTGCAACTTGTCATTTTCTCTTTGACTATTTATTAATGATTGAAAGTGGCCTTTCAACTATTATTTTCTTAGTTTATACTGTGTGTCTTTATGCTTTAGCAATCTCTCGTGTTCATCGTATGTCTAAAGTGACGACTAATCTTTTCCAAGATCCTAATCAAAATAAATATATTTATAATGTTTTTAATCCAAAAATTAAGTTCTGTTCTAATTGTGGAACAAAACTAGAAGGACCATATTGTAAAAATTGTGGAACTAAAAATTATTAAGGATGTGGTAGTATTATGAAAAAAATATATATCATCTTTTCCTATACAGGTACATATTTTTCAACATTTTTACGAATGATGTCGGGTGAAAAATATATTCATGTTAGTATTTCGCTTGATGATAAATTAAAGAATGTTTATAGTTTTGGTAGAAAAAATCCTAAATGGATGTTTCCTAGCGGATTTGTAATGGAGGATATGAAACTCATAACTAATTTTTTTGAAGGGGCTACTTGTCAAATATATGAATTACCAGTTAGATTAGTTGATTTAGTTCATTTACGTCGTGAACTAAAAAAATATATTGATCATCAAAAAGAATATCATTATAATCTTAAAGGCCTAGTACATATTAAGTTCAATCGCATTTATCATCGCAATCATAATTTCGTTTGTAGTCAGTTCGTTGGTAAAATTCTTCAAGATAGTGGCATTTACGATTTTCATCGTGATTATTCGTTAATAAGACCTAAAAACATTATGAGTATTCCCAATTTAAAACTAATTTATGAAGGAAAAATAATTAATTATTTAGGAGCATTAGCTAATGAAAAAGAATCTTAAATTTTTTTTGATAACAATTCTTACAATTGTTTTTATAGCTTTAATATTAATTGTTAAAACAAATGATTCGCTAGGAATAGATAGTTCTATTTATAATTATTTAATAAGTTTTAAAAATCCTTTATTTACAAAGATAGTAACTGGTATTACTAATTTGGGTGGTACTTTTACAATAATAATATTAATTATTTTGAGCATTATAATTTTTAGAAAGAAAATATATTCTATTTTAATAACCGTAAATATAATTAATGTTGTCTTAATAACACAAACTTTAAAAATGCTAATTCAAAGACCGAGACCAAGCTTTCCACATTTAGTTGAAGAGAATGGATTTAGTTTTCCTTCAGGACATGCGATGGCATCTCTTGGCTTTTATGGCTTTTTAATCTATTTAGTATGGCAAACTAACATTAATAAAAAAATTAAAATAGGTATAACAATAATTTTATCAATATTGATATTATTAATTGGTCTTAGTCGTATCTATTTAGGAGTTCATTACTTTACTGATGTAGTAGCAGGTTTTGTTTGTTCTACTATTTATCTATTAATATTTACTGATTATGTAAAAAAATATCTAAATAATGCATAAAAAACATTTTTTTACCAAATATATATGTAGGAGGTAAGAAAATGGAAATATTACAAAAAGTAGCATTGGTACTTACAATTATAGGAGCAATTAACTGGGGATTAATTGGTTTATTAGATTTTAATTTAGTAACGATGTTAACTGGTGGCATAGATATGATTGAGAATCTTATCTATATTCTAGTTGGAGTTGCTGGAATCATTAATATTATGTTATTGTTCTATCATTATGAACCAAGTCATAAATAAAATAAATCTTAAGCATAAAAAAAGATGCTTGAATAAGCATCTATATGTTTAAGATTTTTTTAATCACTAAGTATATACCATTTACCATTTATTTTTCCTACATATATTGTTTGATTTAGGTCATTATTTTTTTCTTCACCATCATTTGTTGCTTTCAATTTTAATTTAACATCTACTTCATACATCTCTTTGATTTTTAAATTAACATCATATTCATCATTAATTTCTTCATTATATTCTTTTAGTAAGTCAGAAGAAACTTTTTCTCCATCACTAATATCACATTGTACACTAAAAGAAATATTTTGGTCTTTGAAAGTGTCTTTTAAATATTTAATTGTATCATCCATATCTTCAAAAACTTCATTATTATTACGTATTTCTTTAGGAAATGTTTTTTTGATAGCCTCACTATCTAAATCGCTGAAAGCATTACAGTATTGTTTTATTGGTGCTTTGTAATTACCACCACCAGAACTATTTGATAGGAAAATATAGGCAAGGACAACTATTACGATAGCAAGAACTATTAGGACGATAACAAGAGGATTAAACTTTTTTTTATTCATTTGGTTACCAGGCATATTAGGTTGTTGATTGTAATTATTTGGCATTTGATTATTCATTGGTTGTTGCATCATTCCATTAGGTCCATATCCAACTGAAGTAGGATCGTTCATTGGTGGAACAGGATTATTCATAGGTTGATTATTCATATTTGGTTGTTCACCGAAACCATTAAAAGCAGGGTTATTCATTGGTTGTTGCATCATTTCATTAGAACTATATCCAGCTAAAGTAGGATCAGTCATTTGAGGAACAGAATTGTCCATTGGTTGGTTATTCATATTGGGTTGTTCACCGAAACCATTAAAAGCAGGGTTATTCATTGGTTGTTGCATCATTTCATTAGAACTATATCCAGCTAAAGTAGGATCAGTCATTTGAGGAACAGAATTGTCCATTGGTTGGTTATTCATATTGGGTTGTTCACCGAAACCATTAAAAGCAGGGTTATTCATTGGTTGTTGCATCATTTCATTAGGACCATATCCAACTGAAGTAGGATAGTTCATTGGTGGAACAGGATTATTCATAGATTGATTATTCATTGGTTCAGGTCCAACATTACTGGGAATTTGGTTCATCCCATTCATATTTTGATTGTTTTGATCATTGGGATCAAATTGATTATTCATATTTTTACTCCTTTTATTTTATATAATTATCTTATCATTTACAAAAATAAAAGTAAACGATTTGGAAAAAAACGTATGGTAAGACTGTATACCTTTTGACATTTTCGTGGTACAATATGCGTGGTGATTGAAGTGACAAGAGTTTATGATTTTAAAAATGGTATAAATAATTTGGCTTTAAAAGAGTCAGGAGAAAAAATTAGAAATGGTAAATTAGTAATATTTCCGACAGAAACAGTCTATGGAATAGGGGCAAATGCTTTAGATTCCAAGGCTGTTGATGATATTTTTATAGCTAAAGGACGCGCTAACGACAATCCTTTAATTGTCCATGTTTCTGATTTTGCGATGATGAAAGATTTAGTAGAAGAACCAAATGCTATGGAAAAGAAGTTACTAGATGCTTTTATGCCAGGACCATTTACATTGATTTTAAAAAAGAAAAATATTATTCCTAATAATGTCAGTGCTAATTTAGATACTGTTGGTATTAGAATGCCAAGTAATAAAATTGCCCATGATCTGATTGAAGAAGCTGGTGTTCCTATTGCAGCCCCTAGTGCTAATGTATCTTCTCGTCCTAGTGGAACCCAAGTTGAAGATATAATTGATGAGTTTCAAGATAAGGTTGACGTAATCATTGATGGTGGTATGACGAATATTGGTTTAGAGTCAACGGTTGTTAAAGTAATCGATGGTATTCCAACTATTTTACGACCAGGAAAGATAACACCAGAAGACATTATGGCTGTTGTTGGTGTTTGTAAATTGTCAGATAACCTCTTTAAAAAAGTAGATGGGGTAGTAGAAAGTCCAGGAATGAAATATAAACATTATGCTCCTAAGAGTAAGTGCTTATTAGTTTATAGTGATAGTGATGAGGAAATAATTAATATTGTACAAGAAAATATTACGGATAAAACTTTAATTATTGGTTGTGATGAACATACTTCATCATATGATTGTTATAAATATTTAAATTATGGTAAAAAGTTAGATTATGATGCCATATCACATAATATTTTTGCCTATCTTCGTCAAGCTGATAAATATAATCCAGATCTAATTATTATTGAAGGTGTTAAAAAAGAAGGTTTAGGGATTGCCATAATGAATCGTTTAATTAGAGCAGCAGGATATAATTACATTGAAAAATAACTTATCTATTGATATAATTTAAATACATTTAAAGGGGTGATATTTGTGTTTGATATAGTTTTAGATACTTTATTAGATGCACTTAAATTGTTACCATTTCTTTTCTTGGCCTTTTTGTTAATTGAATTCATTGAACATAAATTGAGTAAGAAGAGTAAAAAGATTATTGAAAAGTCTGGTTATTTAGGACCACTTTTGGGTGGAGCATTAGGTTTAGTTCCGCAATGTGGATTTTCCGTTTTAGCAACCAATCTTTACATTACGAGAATTATTTCTTTAGGAACGTTAATTTCTATATATTTATCAACAAGTGATGAAATGTTACCTATATTGATAATGGAAAAAGCGAGTTTCAGTATTATTTTTAAAATTTTATTAATTAAATTTATCATTGGTATTAGTGCTGGTTTTATTATCGATTTTGTTCTTCGTAAGATTAAAAGAAAACAAAAGAAAAAGAAAGAAGACTATTCTATTTGTCATGATGAACATTGTCATTGTGATGAAGAAGGTATTTTTCTTGCAGCATTAACGCATACTTTAAAAACTTTATTTTTTATTATCATTGTTTCTTTTGTTTTAAATATAATTATGACATATTTAGGAGAAGACTATATATCTAAAATATTTATGAAAGATAATATTCTAAGTCCTTTTTTAGCGAGTATCATCGGTTTAATTCCTAATTGTAGTGCAAGTATCATTCTAACAGAGTTATATATTGGTGGTGCTATTTCTTTCGCTAGTGTCATTTCGGGATTATTAACAGGAAGTGGTGTTGCTTTATTAGTTTTATTTAAATCAAATAAGAACTTGAAAGAAAACTTAACCATTTTAGCTTTAATCTATTTGATTGGTGCTTTTAGTGGTATCATAATTGAATTATTTAGTTTCCTTTTTTAGATAAGAAATAAATTCTTGAATAACAGAATTATCTGTTATTTTTTTATTGATACAAATTCCAATCTTTCGAGATGGTATTTTAAAGTTAGTATTTAAAACGACTAAATCACCATTTTTAACATCATCTTTAATATGGTTATAATTGACTAATCCAATTCCTAGACCTGCTTTAATAAAGTCAATAACTAATCCATAGCTTGCAAGGTCATATTGACTATTTAAAACGATGTGTTCATCGCTTGCTATTCTTTCAATGAACTGACGTGATGTTGAAGATTCGTTTTGCAAGAGAAGGGGAAGAGAGTTTATTTCTTCCATTGAATATTTATGGTCATCTAAATTAAAAGCATCTTTTTTATAACAAAAGACATCTTGAACTTGTTCAATTTCAATTATTTGGTGATTATCTTTATTATCGGGATTAACATTTAATAAAACTAAGTCTAGTTCATTATTATCCAATTTATTTAATAGAACAGTAGTAATATTCCTTGATATTTCGAATTTGATATCAGGATACTTTTCTTTAAAGATTTTTAAAACGGGAATTAATGAATATTTAATTAGTGTTGTACCACTACCAATTCTAATTATTTGATTAGCTTTTTTATTGTCCAATAAGTGATGTTTACCACTATTTAAATGTTCAATTGCTGACTTTAAATAATCATATAATTCTTCACCATCTTTAGTTAATTCCATTCCTGACTTTATGCGATAGAATAGTTTAAATCCTAGTTCATCTTCAAGTTTTTTAATAGCTTGAGAAATTGCAGGTTGTGATATGTACAAATCTTTAGCGGCTTTAGTTAAATTTTTATTTTTGGCAACGAAATAAAAGATTTTATATAATTCAAAATTAATGTTTTCCAATTATAATCACTCCTTATATAACATATAAAATATATCTATTATACTTATAACTTAAAATCGATTATAATGCAAGTAGGTGGGGATGAAAATGTTAATTGGGATAATGGGAAAATCAGGTAGTGGTAAGTCGACTATCACAAGACTTATTAATAGTGATAATAGATATCAAGTAATTGATGTCGATGAAATTAATCATATGGTTATTGATACTGAAGAATTTACTGATATAATAAGAAAAAAGTATCCTAGAGCAATTGAAAATGGTCAAGTTAATCGCCATAAACTTGCTTCTATTCTTTATGAGGATAAAGATAAAATGCAAGAATATAATGAACTTATTTGGAGTTACACTAGTCGCATCCTTGAAAAGATGATAAGTGAGTCACAAAAAGATATTATTATTGATTGGATGATGTTACCACTTACAAAGTTTTACCGTATGTGTGACTATAAGATTTTAGTTGATTGTAGTACTGAAACAAGAAGAAAGAGAATTGAAGAAAGAGATCTAGTTTCAAAAGAACATTTTTATGCTCGTGATAAAAATGCTGTTGAATATAATAGAGATGATTTTGATTTAATAATTAATAATGAAGTGGGTGTTAATGTTGATGAAATTAAAGGTATTGGGAAGCGTATCGCCTTACTGCGCGAAAAAAGGTAATTGTCCAGGATATTTATTAGAAAAAGATAATAATAGGATTCTTCTTGATTGTGGTAATGGTATTACAAGAGAAATGTCTTTTCCAAAGGAATTAGAAAACTTAACAATAGTTATTAGTCATCTTCATCGTGATCATTATGGTGCTTTATTAACTATTGGTTATGCTTCCTATGTCTATCATCATCTTGGTCTATTAAAAGAAAAAATAAAAGTCTATCTTCCCAAAAGCCCTTCTTTGGATAGTAAATATTTAACTTCTATGAGGGAATGTTTTATGGAGTTTATTTTCTATGATGAAAAAACGACAATTAGAGTAGGTGACTTAAAAATAAGTTTTAAGAGAAATCCCCATCCTGTACCTACATATGCGATAAAAGTAGCGTCAACTAATGAAAGTATTGTCTATTCTGCTGATACAGGATACCAAAATAATGTTTTAGAAGAGTTTGCTAAAAATGCTGATTTACTAATATGTGAAACAACCTTTTTAAAAAGTCAAAAGCAAAGTGAGGATAATCATTTAACGACCATTGAAGCAGGTATGATTGCGAAAAAAGCTCAAGTAAAGAAGTTATTGATAACCCATTTTTGGCCAGAGATTCCTAAAATTAAATATAAATTAGAAACAAAGAGAATATTTAAGAATACAATTGTTGCTCAAGAAGGAAAAACTATTGAGATTGGAGGGTAAAAAATGTCAAATATTGTTTTTTATGCAGGTAGTTTTGATCCCTTTACTAATGGTCATTTACAAGTTGTGAGGATTGCTAGTCAAACATTTAAACAAGTTATAGTAGG